>NZ_JBITHK010000013.1:0-185410 GCF_044457925.1 Nocardiopsis sp. NPDC050513
GACGAAAGACTCTTGTTCTCTGTTCGGCGTGCCATGACCGTGTCCACGGGAGTGAAAAACCTGCGGTTAGCGCGGTGTGAGTTACTGGAGAGCTAAGTGCCGGGAAACTGGCATGCGTGGTTCGGAGGGAGGTCGCTCGGAAAAGGGTCTGCAAATGGCAGATACCTCGCCGGGCGGCCAACCCTATGGCAATCCTTTTGTTCAACGGGTGAATTGCTGGCCACGACCTCGGGCGGTAGTCAACCGTCGCGAGGTCTTTTTCAGTTGTTGGGTAGGAGAATAGGGGATGGGGAGGGTGGGTGCGAACTTTTCCGCGAAATCGTGGGGAGGAAGTTCGCGATGAGGGTTGTCGGTCCAGGTCAGGGTGTGTGTTCGAACGGGTGGGTTTTATTGGGCGGGGGAGTCGGAAGAATCCCGGTTGTCTGGAATGAAGGGAAATGTTCTTCGGCGGTACGCACGTGGGTCGCGGGCACGGGAAAGGGGTGGCGCCCCTGGGAAGCGCCACCCCTGCTTCTTTGTGAGAACTATTCACAGAGCGGCCGTGTCCGCCGGTGCCGCGCACCGACGCCGGGCCGCGGCCGCGCGGTCAGTCGTCGGCTGAGCCGAACCACGTCCGCAGGTGGCCGACCAGGTCCCGCTGGTCCTCACCGACCCACGCCACATGGCCGTCCGGCCGCAGCAGCACGGCGGGCGCCTCCAGTTCCTCGCTGGTGTCGACGACGTGGTCGACCCGGTCCGTCCAACCCTCGACCGACAGCCCGCAGGTCTGGTCGAGGAGGAGTCCGCGCCCGCCGTGCGTCAGCCCGTACAGTCGGCCCCGCTTCAGACCGAGGTCGCGCAGCCGCCGGCCGAGCAGGTCATGGCCCTCGCCGAAGTCGTAGCGGACCCCGATCGCGGTGACCTTCCCGATCAGGTACCGGTTCACCTCCTCGATGCCCATCAGTTCCGACAGCAGCGTGCGGACCGACTGGGGACCCGGCTCGGGGGACAGCAGCACCATCTGCGCGCGGGTGTTGTCCAGCACGTCGGCGGCCACGGGGTGCCGTTCGGCCTGGTAGCTGTCGAGCAGCCCGTCCGGAGCCCAGCCGTTGACCGCGGCGGCCAGCTTCCAGCCGAGGTTGAACGCGTCCTGCACGCCGAGGTTGAGCCCCTGGCCGCCGGTCGGCGGGTGGATGTGCGCCGCGTCCCCGGCCAGGAACACCCGGTCGACCCGGTAGCGCTCGGCCTGCCGGGTGGCGTCACCGAACCGGGACAGCCAGCGCGGTGAGTGGATGCCGAAGTCGGTGCCCGCGAAGGCCCGCAGCTGCCGCTGGAACTCCTCCAGGGTCGGCGCGGTCGCCCGGTCCTCGGCCACGCCGTCGGCGGGCACGATGACGCGGTGCACCCCCTCCCCGATGGGGACGGCGCCGAAGCGAAGGTGGGTCTTGCGGACCTCGGCCGTCACGGAAGCCAGCGTCTCGGGATCCTCGGTCAGCTCCATCTCGCCGAGCAGGGTCTCGACCTTGGCCGGCTCGCCGGGGAACGCGACGCCGATCCCCTTGCGTACCGTGCTGCGGCCGCCGTCGCAGCCGACGAGGTAGCGCGAGCGCAGCCGCGTGCCGTCGGCGAGTTCGGCCGTCACGCCGTTCCCGTCCTGGCTCACCCCGACCACTTCGCTGCCGCGCCGGATCTCGACGCCGAGTTCGGCGGCGTGCTCGGCCAGCAGGCGCTCGGTGTCCTGCTGCGGGATGGCGAGGACGTAGGAGTGCGCGGTGTCCAACCGGTCGGGCCAGGGCCTGTCGATGGCGGCGAAGAAGCCGCCGGTCACGATCTGCCTGCCGAGCGCGAGGAAGCGGTCCAGCAGGCCGCGCTGGTCCATGATCTCGATACTGCGCACGTGCAGACCCTGGGCACGGGACTGCTTGGTCGGTTCGGTCAACGTCTCCAGCACGACCACGCGCACGCCGTGCAGCCTCAACTCACTGGCCAGCATCAGGCCGGTCGGCCCGCCGCCGACCACGATCACGTCGATCATGTACCCCCCCATGTGTCGCATTCCAGCCAGGTTCGCGGGTCTCGATTTCCGCGGGTTCCGGCTTCGGCTGGAGATTGTGCAACACGACCTGGGTCTTGCCGCAAGCCCCGGGGTGCGCTATACATTAAGAGTGGCAGGGAGTGAATTTTTCTCCTTGCCTTTGTTTTTTCCGGCCGACAGTGACGTGCCGCACTCGTGCCGTGCCCCCCGCCGCGTGTCGGCGGGTCGTGGGCATGGGGGTCGTGGGCATGGAAGAGGGGCGGCACCCCCGCCGGGATCCGCCCCCTGAGGTCCGCTGCTAGCCGCGCTGTCTGAGGGTGTCGAGCAGGGCGGTCCACTCCCCGCTGGGGAAGCGGAGGGAGCCGAGGTCACGGTTCTGGGTGTCGCGCATGGCGATGGTCGAGGCCGCCAGGACGCCACGGGCCTCCACGCATTCGCCGCCCTTGCCGTTGCTGTAGCTGGACTTGGTCCAGCGCTCGCTGATCATGGGAGTGCTCCTCGAATCTCTTCCATCCGCGCCCGTGAGTCGAGGACGGGGAGGGCGGCACTCCGAAGGTCGGCGAACACTCGTTCGTAGTTCTGCACGAGCTCGGGCTCCTTGATGGGCAAGCCCACTTCCCGCCCCTCGATGTAGGCGAAATCACCGCTGTCGGGGACGGTCATCAGTCTAAAGGAGCCGTCCAGACCGGGGTGTCCCTCGGTCATCATGGGCACCACCTGGATGGTGATGCGCGGCCGGTAGGACAGCTCGACCAAACGGTTGATCTGTGCTCGCATCACCCCGGGATCGCGGAAGGTGCGATAGAGGATGCTCTCGTCTAGGACCACGGTGAACACAGGAGGGTGCGCTCGTTCCAGGATCTCCTGCCGGTGCATACGCACTGCGACCATCTCGTCGATCTGTTTGGGTGGGGCGTGAGGAAGGGCCAACTGGGTTATGGTCCGGGCGTAGCACTCCATCTGGGCTAGTCCGGGGATGATGCCCATTGCGTACTGTCGGATCTCCGTGGCGGATCGCTCGTACTCCGCGATCTCTCGGAAGTAGTCAGTCATCCCAGTAGGAGAGAAGTACGCGTCCCAGGCGCTGACAAGTGCTCCGTGAGCGATAAGGGCACTGTCCAGTCGCGCCACGTAGTCACGCGTCGCCCCTTTTGCGCCGGTCTCAAGTTCGCTGACTGCGCTCTGCGAGACGGCCGCCGATTTGGCCAGCTACTGTTGCGTCATCCCAGCTCGGTTGCGGTACTTGCGAAGCAGAGCCCCGAACCGCTGCTTTGCGGGATCGCTATTCATCGTTTCCTCACCGCCAATATCGCCGAGTGATCGCATCTCATCGCAGGCAATACGAATGAGATCGACATTTGCGATTACCCTAGACTAGGTGCCCGAAGTGCTGCGACGCTTTCTGGAAACGGCGTTGCGACCTGCGTGAACGGTATCCATCGTGCAAGGTCGTGCATTCACGCATACCCCCGAAAACGGGACGCAAGGGAGCACGGTGAACACGGTGGCCTGGCACGTGAGCGATGACCACGCGCAGTATCGCGCCGCCGAACGGCTGCACGAACGGCACCGCCGCCTGTGGTGGGTCATGTGGGGCCCCGGAGCACGCCGGTACTTCGCCTTCTACCAGGGCGACGCCGACGTCGAACCGATCCGCGCCGCGTCGCCGGAGGCCCTCGAACAGCGGATCCGTCGAGCGCAGTCGGCGATCTCCCGCACGCATCCCGCGTCCTACTGGCGCTGCCCGGTTGCCGGATGCGCATGGACCTCGGTCAACGCCATGTTCCACAGCCCGTGCCCGCTGCCCCCTGCGGCGCGGCACTGACCCGTCGCATCAGACGTGCGCCTCGTTCTCAGAGCGCTCCCAGCCACAGACCCAGGAAGCCGCCCATGCCCCCGCACGCACAGGCCGACCGCCCACCCCTGCCCCGCCGCCACCGCACGCGGATGAACCCGCCTTCTCCGACCCGCACGCCGGTCCCCGACCACGACGGGGAGCCCCTGCCCGACGACGACGGCCTGCGCGACCTCGCCCGGGCGGTGCGGGCCCTGATCGAGCGCCGCCCGGACGTGGCCCAGACCTCGGGCGAACCCTTCCCGATCCCGGGTGCCGTGGCGTCCCTGGCGGAGGTGCACCGCCTCGCCCTGAGCATCGGCGCGACGGAGGAGGCCGCCGACATCCACCGGCTGATCGACTCCCTCCGGTCCCTCCCCGCCCTGCTCGGACACGGGGACGCCGCCAGCGCCTAACATCCAGGACATGCGCATACTCGTGGTCGAGGATGACGACCGGGTCGCGCGCGGTCTGGTCACCGCGCTGCGATCGGCCTCCTTCGACGTCCACCGGGTCGCCACGGCCGAACGCGCCCTGTCGGCCCCGCCCGCCGACGTCGTCCTGCTCGATCTCGGCCTCCCCGACGCCGACGGCATCGACCTCCTGCGCCGACTGAGGGAGCGCCCCCAGACGGCGATCATCGCCGTGACCGCCCGGGGCGAGGAGCGCGAACGGGTACGCGGCCTGCGGGCGGGCGCGGACGACTACGTGGTCAAGCCCTTCGGCGTCGCCGAACTCCTCGCCCGCATCGACGCCGTCCTGCGCCGCACCCGGGTCGCGCGCGGCGAGGCGAGCGACACCGAACCGGCCGTCGGCGTCGGCCCCCTGACCCTGGACCCGGGCACCCGCGAGGCCCGCATGGGCGATCGCGAGTTGAACCTCACCCGCAAGGAGTTCGACCTCCTCGCCCTGCTGGCGTCGCGCTCGCCGTCGGTCGTCGCCCGCGACCAGATCCTCGACCAGGTCTGGGGCGCGTCCTGGGAGGCGTCGTCGCGCACCTTGGACACCCACATCGCCTCGCTGCGCGCCAAACTCGGCTCGGCGGTGCGCATCCGCACCGTGCGGGGCGTCGGCTACCTGCTCGACGAGGCGTGACGCCGTGCTCCGACGTCTGATCACCCTGCTGCTTCCGGCCGTGTTCGTCCTGGTGGCGGCGGTCGCCGTGCCCATCGGCGGGGTGATCGCCCAGCAGCGCACCCAGAACGTGTACGTCGACCTCCTCGCTGACGCGGGCCGGTTCGCGGCACTGGCCAGGACGGCGCTGGAGACCGACCGGACCGACGCCCTCACCCAGGAGATGGCCCGCTACGAGCACCTGTACGGCGTCCCGGCGGCGATCGTCGCCCCGGACGGGCAGGTGGTCGGCGGTTCGGGGAGCGTCGAACGGCTGGAGGACGTGATCGCGGGGGTGACCACGCGGACGGGCATCACCGCCGCCATGGCGGGCGCGCGCCCGGAACCGCCCGGCGCGGTCTGGCCGTGGACGACCGATCCGATGGTCATCGCCGAACCCATCGGCCGGGACAGCGAGGTCGTCGGCGTGGTGGTGCTGGTCGCGCCGACGGAGCGGCTGGCCTCGGACGTGCTCACCGCGTGGGGCTGGATCGCCGCGGCCAGCCTGGTGCCGCTGGCGCTGCTGACCGCGTCGGTGCTGCCGCTGTCCCGGTGGGTGCTGAGGCCGATCCGCCGCCTCGACGCCGCCACCACCGCGGTGGCCTCGGGCGACCTCGACGTGCACGTCGACGCCGCGGGCGGTCCGCCCGAGCTGCGGCGTCTGACGGAGTCGTTCAACACGATGGTGGAGGTCGTGCGGCGCGCCCTGGACCGACAGCGCGCGTTCGTCTCCGAGGCCTCCCACCAGCTGCGCAACCCCCTGGCGAGCCTGCGGCTGGCGGTGGAGAACCTCGCTCCGCACCTGAGCGGCCCCGAGGCGCGGGAGGCGCACGAGGTCGCGATCGACGAGGCCACGCACATGCACCGCATGCTGAACTCGCTGCTCGCCGCCACCCGTCTGGAGAGCGTGACGGGCACGGAGGCGGTCGAGCTGGCGGAGGTGCTGGGCACGCGCGTGGACCGGTGGCGGGCGCTGTGTGAGACGCGCGGGTTCGCCCTGGTCACGGACGTCCCGGAGGGGGTGTGGGTGCAGGCTCCGGCGGGCGGTCTGGGCAGCATCCTCGACGAGCTGGTCAGCAACGCGTTCCGGCTGTCGGGGGGAACGCGGATCGAGGTGCGGGCGGAGACCGAGCGTGGCGCGACGGGGGAGGGGGACCGGGTGCGGATCGGGGTGTTCGACGACGGCGTCGGGCTGACGGAGGAGGAGCGGCGGTCGGCCGTGGACCGGTTCTGGCGGTCGTCGCGGCACCAGAACGTGGAGGGCACGGGGATGGGGCTGGCGATCGTCGCGGACCTGGCCCGGGAGGCGGGCGGGGAGCTCCTGCTGGAGGGGGGGTTGGCGGAGGGCGGTCACCCGGGGTTCGGCGCGGTGCTCGCGCTCCCTGCGGCGTCGCCGGAGTAGGGCCCGTCTGGAAGGGGACCTGGACTCCTGAGCGGTGGCGGTGGCGTCCCTGGTCAGATCGGCTTGTTGTCGCGGAACCAGCGCTCGGCCCCCGGGTGCAGGGGGACGTCCCCGGTCGATATCCCGGTGCGGACGTTGATCTGGGCCGCCTCCGGCCGGGTGGCCGCCAGCCGCGCGGAGCGGGTGAACAGGGTGTCGGTGACCAGGTAGGCGAGGTCCTCGTCGAGATCGCTCCGGCACAGGAGCAGGTTGGGGATGGACAGGGTCGGCGTCGTGGGCACGCCCTCGTAGGTGGTGGCGGGGATCGAGGCGGGGAAGTACGCCTCGGGGTAGGACTCCGCCAGCACGTCGGCGGCGTCGCTCAGGTCGATCAGGCGCACGGTCCTGCGCAGCGCCAGGCTCGCGATGGCCGGGGTCGGGATCCCGGTCAGCGAGAGCATGGCGTCGAGCTCGCCCTGGCTCACCAGGTCGGCGGAGTCGGCCTGGTTGAGCAGGACGGCGTCCATGGTCAGCCCGAAGGCGTCGGCGAGCCGCGTGGTCGTGAACTCGGTGCCGGACTCGGGCGCGCCCAGGGACACCCGCAGCCCCTCCAGGTCGGCGAGCTCCCGCACGGGTGAGTCGGCCATGACGAGCAGGTGCAGGAAGCTGTCGTAGACGCGGCCGATCGCGGAGATCCCCTCGTCCTCGGTCACCTCCTCCGCCGTCACCAGGTCGAGACTGGCCAGTCCCAGCTGCGCCTCACCGGAGGCGAGCAGCCGCAGGTTGTCCAGGGACGCGCCGCTCTCCACGGACCGCACGTCGGTCTCCGGCATCCGCTCGCCCAGGATCTGCGCGAACGCCCCGCCGATCTCCCGGAACACCGCGCCGGGCGGCCCGGTCGCGATCACCAGCTCCGGCGGTGCGGGCACGCCACCGCGCCCGCACGCGGTGAGCCCGCCGACGGCGGCGGCCGCCGCGCCGACCAGCACGCTCCGCCGGTCCGGTCCCCTCACTCGCATATCCGCAGCCTAGACCCAGGTGACCACGGGCGGGGCGGACGCACGCGAGCCCTCGGATGACGGTGTGTGCCGCCTCGGGTGCGCACGGTGCCGCAATGTCAGGGGAATCCCAACTCTTCCTCACGTGGATTGCAGGTCACGTACCCACGTGACCACCATCACTCCATCAGGACCGTGTCATCGCAGGGAAACCTCCGGGCAACAGCGCCGTCGCTCCAGGTTTCGCCCGGCGGGTGCACAGCACCGACAGCCACACCCCCCGCCCGCACAGGAGGAACACCATGGCCACCGACGACCCCGGTGTCGGCACACGCGACAGCGTGCCCGTCTCCCAGGAACCCGCTCCCGGGGGTTCCGTCTCCCCGGACAAGGACCGCGCCAGCGGCAACCGCGAAACCAACCCGCTCCCCCGCAGGATCGGGCTGGTCCTCGGGCCGGTGCTCGGTCTGCTGACCTACTTCCTGCTGCCCGACATGCCGCTGCCGCTGCCCGACGGCGCGGGCATGGGCGACCTCGCGGTCAACGGCCGGATGGTCGCGGCCATCACCGTGTTCATCGCGACCTGGTGGGCGACCGAGGCCATCCCGATCCCGGTCACCTCGTTGCTGCCCCTGGTGGTCTTCCCGATCCTCATCGAGGGCACGGACGTGGCCGACGTCGCTCCGTCCTACGGATCGGCCACCATCTTCCTGTTCATGGGCGGATTCATCCTGGCTCTGGCCATGCAGCGGTGGAACCTGCACAAGCGCATCGCACTGACCATCGTGTCCAAGGTGGGCTCCAACACCGTCGGGCTCGTCGGCGGGTTCATGGTGGCGACCGCGTTCATCTCGATGTGGGTCTCCAACACGGCCACGACCGTGATGATGCTGCCGGTCGGGTTGTCGGTCATCGCCCTGATCACCCAGTTCCGGGGCGGTAGGACCGACGCGAACTTCGCCACCGCGCTCATGCTCGGCATCGCCTACGCCGCCTCGATCGGCTCCGTGTCCACTCTCATCGGCACCCCGCCCAACGTGCTGATGGTCGCCTACCTGGCGGAGTTCCACGACATCACCATCGGGTTCGGCCAGTGGATGATCGTCGGCCTCCCGATCGCGGCCGTCTTCCTCTTCCTCGCCTGGATCCTGCTGGCGCGCCTCCTCTTCCGCCCCGGGGTCAGGCGGATCGAGGGCGCCCAGGACCTGATCCGCGAGGAGCTGCGCCAGATGGGGCCCATCTCGCGGCCGGAGAAGCTGGTCCTGGCCCTGTTCACCGCGGCCGCGCTGGCCTGGATCTTCGTGCCGATGCTGGCCCAGAGCGAGGCCGTCAGCGGCGTGCTGCCGTGGCTCGGCAGCATCACCGACCCCGTCATCGCCATGGCCGTGGCCATCGCGCTCTTCCTCATCCCGGCCGACCGGAACACGCGCCTGATGGACTGGGACACCGCGGTCAAGCTGCCGTGGGGCATCCTGCTGCTGTTCGGCGGCGGCATCGCGATCTCCGGCCAGTTCACCTCGTCCGGCCTGAGCGCCTGGATCGGCGGTCAGGTCTCCGCTCTCGGCGGGGTGCCGGTCTGGGTGCTCGTCCTGTGCGTGACCGGGATCGTGCTCCTGCTGACCGAGCTCACCAGCAACACCGCCACCACGTCGACCTTCCTGCCGGTCCTCGGCGGCATCGCCGCCGGGCTCGACGTCGACGTCCTGGTCCTGGTGGTCCCGGCGGTCATGGCCGCGTCCATGGCGTTCATGCTGCCGGTCGCCACGCCGCCCAACGCCATCGCCTTCGGGTCGGGCTACGTCAACATCAACCAGATGATGCGCGGCGGCGTGTTCCTCAACCTCGCGGCGCTGTTCGTCATCCTGCTCGGGATGTACGCGCTCGCCGGGTGGGCGCTGGGGATCCCGTTCTAGGGGCGCTCGGGACCCCCTCCCAACGGGGTCGGGCACGCGTCCCGGGGTGATCCGCCCCACCGGGTCACCCGGTCCGCGGGGACGTCCCCGACCCGAGGGGCGGCCCGGCCGGACGGAACTCCCTACTCCCTCCCGGACCGTCCGGACCAGGCCGCCCGTTCCCAGGGCCGTGCACGGCGACCACCGTGCACGGCCCCTTCGCGTGTACGGAACCAAAGATATTCCTTGACACGAATATTCTCCATGGAGAATACTTCTCGGCATGGACGAACTCCTCGCCGCACTGGCCGACCCGGCCCGGTGGCGGCTCGTGAACCTGCTGGCCGAGCGGCCCCGGTCGGTCGGCGTCCTCGCCCGGCTCGCCGGGGCGCGCCAGCCGCAGACCACCAAACACCTGCAGACCCTGGAGCGTGCGGGGGTCGTCGTCTCCCAGCGCACCGGTCAGCGCCGCGTCTACGCGCTGCGCCCCGGTCCGCTGCGGGACCTGGCGTCCGCGCTCGGGCGGCTCGCCGACGCCACGGAGCGGGCCGACGGCCCCCAGGCCGCCTTCGACCGCTACGGGCTCAGCATGGGCACCGAGCGGCTCGCGGCCGAGGAGGGGACGGGGTGGGCGGACGGGCGCTCGTTCGGGTTCCGCCGCGCCCTGGCGGGAGACCCGGAGACGGTCTGGCGTCACCTCACCGAGGCGTCCCTGCTCGCCCGGTGGTGGACGCCCGAGAGCCTGCGCACCTCCGAACTCGTCTTCGAGGCGCGCCCGGGCGGTCGGATCCTCCAGGAGTACCGCGACGCCGAGGACACGGACGGATCCGAGCCGGTCGCCGGGCGCGCGGAGGGGGTCGTCGAGGAGACGGTCCCCGGTGAGCGCCTCCTCTACCGACTCTCGCCCCTGCTGCCCGACGGCGGCTCCGCCTTCACCGCCCACGTCGCCGTCACCCTCCGGACCACCGGGACCGGGACCGATCTCGACGTCGGCTACCGGATCACCGACAGCACGGTCGAGTCCGCCGACTTCGTCGCCGGCATCGAGATCGGCTTCGGCCAGTGCCTCGACCAGCTCGCGGCGCTCATCGCCGCGGACACACCCGACACCGACAGCACCGACAGCACCGACAGGAGAAGCCCATGGGACGACTGATCGTCAACACCGCCATGACCGTCAACGGAGCCTTCGAGGCGCCGGCACCCGCGTCGAACGGCGGGTGGCTGGTCACCGACCCCGACAGCATGCGGGCCTCGCTGGAGATGTGGCGGGCGGCCGACGCCATGCTGCTCGGCCGCAGGACCTACGAGGGACTGTCCACGGTGTGGCCCGGACTCGCCGGCGTTCCGGGGTTCGAGGCGTACGCGGCCCGGATGAACGGCATGCCCAAGTACGTCGCGTCCCGAACGCTGAGCGCGCCGCTGGAGTGGAACGCCACCCTGCTCGACGGGGACCTCGCCGACGCCGTGAGGGCGCTCAAGGAGGAACACGACGGCGACATCGTCCATCCCGCCGCCGGTGAACTCGCCCGCGACCTGATCGCCCGCGGCCTGGTCGACGAGTTCTGGTTCACCGTCAGCCCGTACCTGTGGGCGACCGGGCCGCGGATCCTCGACGGCATCGGGCCCGTCCGGCTGGAGTTCACCGGCGCCACGACCTTCCCCTCGGGTGTGGTCCGCCTCTGCTACCGGCCCGCCCCGGACGGCGCGTCCTCAGCCGGATGACCGCCGGGGCCATGCAACGCGGGGGCACGGGATCCCGTCTGAGGGGGAGCGGGGCGGTACGCCGCCGAACTTCGCAAACTGGACAATGAAGACATGACCCACTGGCTCCTGCGCAACGGTCTCACGAGCTTCCTCACTCTGCTGCTCGGTCTCGGGATCGTCGCGCTCCCCACCCTCGCGGTCGCGGCGACCGCCCCGGACGGCACGGTCGAACTGGAGGCCTACCAGGCGGCGGGGCCGTGTTCCTCGGCTCCCGCCGGGCCCTCCGACTGCCTGTGGACGGAGGAGCTCACCGTGTCGGATGTCCACCTGTCGCGTCGCGGCCACCGGAACGACTCGACCACCACGGTCCTGACCGGCGACGACGGCGCGGAGTGGGAGTCGGCCTATGCCCAGCGCGGCCCCGTCGTGCCCCGGCTCGACGAGGGCGACCGGGTCACCGGGACGGTCTGGCGCGGCCGGCTGACCGGGATCGCGCTCGGAGACGACTTCCAGGAGACCCTCGACGCCCCGTACGACGGGCGGACCCGGGTGCTCATCGGCGCGCTGATCGCCGTTCCCACCGGCCTCCTCCTGGCGGCCACGGGCCTGTGGCGACTGGCCCGCCTCCACGAACCCGGGCCGACCGACGGGATGGGCGCGACGATGAGCCTCGCCGTGGCGGTGTTCTTCATCGGGCTGGTCTCCCCGGTCCTGACGAGCGGTCTGGGCGAGAACCTCTGGGCGGTCCTGGCCGTCTGGCTGCCGCTGAGCGCGCTGGCGGCGTTCGGGTTCCGCCTCTCCGTCACCCGCAGGCGGGCCCGGGCGGCCGAGGGAGCCGAGGGTGCGGACGGATCCGCGGCGCCCTAGACCGGGATGTGCCGCAGCGCGGCCTCCACGCGCACGACCAGGTCCCGGGCGAAGGACTCCTCCTCCTGGCGCCGGAAGATGTACAGCCACGCGAACACCGGCCCGAGGATCAGTGAGTGGGCGAGGTCGCGCTCCGGCGGCGCCTCGATCTCGCCCCGTGCGACCGCCCGGTCCAGGGCGGCCCGTACACACGCCCGCTCCCGGGCGAGGAAGGTCTCCTCGAACCGGTCGGCCAGGGCCGGATCGCCCAGGAAGTCCGAGATCAGACCCGGGGCGGCGGCCCGGGCGGTCGGGGTGCCCAGAGTGTCCAGGATCTCCCGGACGAGCGCGGTCAGGTCGGCGGTGAGCGACCCCCCGTCGGGCGGCGGCTCCAGGTCCACGTCGTGGACGGCGGCGGCGAAGACCAGTTCGTGCTTGGAGGCGTACCGGCGGTAGATGGCCGCCTTGCCCACCCCGGCCGCCGCCGCGACGGCGTCCACGGTGAGCCTGGAGTAGCCCTGATCGGCGAGCACCCCCCTGGTCGCGGCCAGGATGGCCTGGTCGACCCGTTCGTCCCTGGGACGTCCCGCCATCAGAGCGCCGCCTCCGCCCGCATGGGGCCGTCGCCCGCCCGGGCCGCGCGCCGTGCCTGGACGATCAGCAGGACGGCGGGAATCCAGAGCAGGGGGAAGGGCGAGGGGAACATCGCGCCCGCCACCGTGCACCAGACGGCCAGCGTCCACGCGACGACGGCCGGGGGGACGATCCCCCGCAGGCCCATCCACCGGATCACCAGGCCCAGCGTGGCCAGCGGCACCCCGAAGGACCCGACGGTCAGCCAGAACGCCCCCAGCGTCGGGGCCGGGGAGGCCAGGCTCCCGCCGACGCCCCACAGCGTGCCGGTGAACCAGCCGGGGACGTGGGCGGCGGTCAGGATGAGGCCGATCACGGTGTGGGCGACACCGAGGACCGTGACGCACCATCCGGCGACCACGACCGGGCGCAGCGGTGCGGCGGCGTCGGGGGCGGCCGCGCGGGCGGAACGGGTGGGGGTCATGACGGCTCCTTTATGGAACGATCCGTTTCGGAACGACTTGTCTCGTAATATGCCATGCCCCGGGACGTCCGCCCACCCGACCCCCCCTCAACGGCCGCCGCCCCGCCCGACCAGGCGCGAAACGCGGCGAAACACGGGGAAACACAGGCTTCACGGCGCGACATGGCTTCCGAAACACGGTGTTCCTACCGTCGGGCCCCATGGACACACCGATGTATACACGGCCCGGCCCGGGGAGCGACGGAACGGCCACCTCGCGTCGGGACCGGGTCTACGCCCTCATGCGCGAGGAGGTCCTGAGCGGGCGGATCGGTCCCCACACCCGCCTTGGCGAGGTCCGTCTCGCCGAACGCTTCGGCGTCTCCCGGACCCCCGTCCGCGAGGCCCTCGCCCGCCTGCACTCCGACGGCCTCGTCGAGCGGCGCGAGAACGGCTTCTACGCCACCGTTCCCAACCTCGCCGAACTCCGGGATCTCTACGAACTCCGGGTCACCCTCGAACTGCGCGGCATCGCCCGCGCCATAGAGGACCCCACCGTCGTCCACGACCCCGGGATCCTCGCCGCCGAGCTGGAGCGCTGGGAGAAGCTGCGGGCCGATCCCCCGGCCCCCGACCCCTCCTTCGTCCTCCTCGACGAGGAGTACCACGCCGCCCTCTCCCGGGCCTCCGGCAACCGCGCCCTCACCGAGTCCCTCGTCTCCGTCAACCAGCGCATCCGCCGCGTGCGCATGTACGACTTCCTCACCGAGGACCGGATCACCTCCACCATCAGCGAACACATCCAGATCGTCGAGCACCTCCTCGCCCGCGAACTGGACTGCGCCTACCGCGCCATGCACGACCACGTGGGCGCCTCCATGGAGGTCGTCCTCGAACGCGCCCAGCGCGCCCTGACCCAGATGGCGCTCCACTCCGACATCCTGTGACCGCGAACCTCCTCCCGGCGCTCTGACCTGGGAGAGAAGGAGATACAGCGTGTTCGACTCCGTGCTCGTCGCCAACCGCGGCGAGATCGCCTGCCGCATCGTCCGCTCCGCCCGATCCCTCGGCCTGCGCACCGTCGCCGTCTACTCCGACGCCGACGCGGGCGCCCCGCACACCCGGCTCGCCGACGAGGCCGTCCGCCTCGGTCCCGCCCCCGCCGCCGAGAGCTACCTCGACATCGACCGCGTCCTGGCCGCGGCCGCCGCCACCGGCGCCGGGGCCGTCCACCCCGGGTACGGCTTCCTCTCCGAGAGCGCCGCGTTCGCCCGCGCCGTCGAGGACGCGGGACTGGTGTTCGTCGGCCCCCAGGCGCGCCACCTGGAGGAGTTCGGCGACAAGCACACCGCGCGCAAGGCCGCCGCGGCGGCCGGGCTGCCCATGGTCGCGGGCAGCGACACCCTCGGCGACGCCGACGAGGCCGCCGAGGCCGCCGCGCGCATCGGCTACCCCGTCATCCTCAAGTCGACCTCCGGCGGCGGTGGGATCGGGCTGTTCCCCTGCCACGGCGAGGCCGAGCTGCGCGCAGCGTTCGACCAGGTCAGCCGCATGGCGGAGACACACTTCGGCGGGGGAGGGGTGTTCGTCGAACGCTTCGTCCCCCGCGCCCGCCACATCGAGGTGCAGGTCTTCGGCGACGGCCTGGGCCGGGTCGTCACCCTCGGGGACCGGGACTGCTCGCTCCAGCGCCGCAACCAGAAGGTCGTCGAGGAGGCGCCCGCCCCCGGCCTGCCCGACGCCCTGCGCGCCGAACTCCACCGCACCGCCCGCGCCCTGTGCGCCGGTGTGTCCTACCGCAGCGCGGGGACGGTGGAGTTCGTCTACGACGTCGAGCGCGGCGAGGCCTCCTTCCTGGAGGTCAACACCCGGCTCCAGGTCGAGCACCCGGTCACCGAGGAGATCACCGGCGTCGACCTCGTCGCCTGGATGCTGCGCCTGGCCCGGGGCGAGGACGTGCTCGCCGACGTTCCCCCCGAGGGCCCCGACCGCACCGGCCACGCCGTCGAGGCCCGCGTCTACGCCGAGGACCCCGCGCACGACTTCCGCCCCAGCTCCGGCCTGCTCACCCGGGTCGAGTTCCCCGCGGGGGCGCGCGTCGACGGCTGGGTCGAGACCGGCCAGCGCGTCACCAGCGACTACGACCCGATGCTCGCCAAGGTCATCGTCCGGGGCGGGGACCGGGCCGACGCCCTCGACCGGCTCGGCCGCGCCCTGTCCGAGGTGCGGATCGACGGCCTCCAGACCAACCTCGGCCTCCTGCGCGCCCTGGCCGACCACCCGGAGGTGCGCGCCGTCGACCACACCACGGCCACCTGCGGGACGGTCGGGGACCCGGAGCCGCGCATCGAGGTCGAGCGCGCCGGAACGCTCACCACCGTGCAGGACTGGCCCGGCCGGACCGGGTACTGGCAGGTGGGCGTGCCGCCGTCGGGGGCGATGGACGACCTGTCGCTGCGGCTGGGCAACACCGCTCTGGGCAACCCGGAGGGGGCGCCCGGTCTGGAGTGCACGATCGAGGGTCCGGCGCTCCGGTTCAGCGCCGCCGCGACCGTGTGCGTCACCGGCGCCCCCGCCGAGGTCACGGTCGACGGCGAGCCGGTGCCGCAGTGGGAGCCGGTCGGGGTCCCGGCGGGCGGCGTGCTCGACGTCGGCCCCGCGCGCGGCCCCGGCATGCGCACCTACGTGCTGGTCCGCGGCGGGTTGGACGTGCCCGGCTACCTGGGCAGCGCGGCCACGTTCACCGCCGGGGAGTACGGCGGTCACAGCGGACGCGCGCTGCGGCTCGGGGACGTGCTCCGGCCGAAGGCTCCGCTCGGCGTTCGCCCCGAGGGAGCCACGGCCGCCACGGCCGGAACGCCCGCTGCGCGCGTCACCCCGGGCGCGGCAGCCGACCCGGTCACACCGCGACCCGTTCCGGAGGCGGACCGCCCCGACTTCGGAGCCCCGGCGGAGGCGGGCGAGGGCTCCTCGTCCCACTGGGACGTCGAGGTCTCCGAGGGACCGCACGCCGCCCCCGAGTTCCTCACCCGCGAGGGCCTCGCCGACTTCTACGCCACCGCCTGGAAGGTGCACCCCCAGTCCGCCCGCAACGGCGTACGCCTCTCCGGACCCAAGCAGGGATGGGCCCGACCCGACGGCGGCCAGGCCGGTCTGCACCCGTCCAACGTGCACGACACCGCCTACTCCGTCGGAGCCGTCAACCTGTCCGGCGACACGCCCGTCCTGCTGGGGCCGGACGGACCGAGCCTCGGCGGGTTCGTCTGTCCCGTCACCGTCGTCACCGGCTCCCGCTGGAAGGTCGGCCAGCTCCGCCCCGGCGACACCGTGCGCTTCCACCCCGTGACCGAGGCCGCCGCCGAGAAGCTGCACCACGTGCCCACCGCCGCACCGCTCCTGCGCGCCACCGGCTCCGACGGCGACGACGGAGTGCTCGCGCGGCTGCCCGCCGCCGACGGCGCCCCCGAGGTCACCTACCGCCGCAGCGGCCACGACAACATCCTGGTCGAGTACGGGCCGATGGCGCTGGACCTGGGCCTGCGCATGCGCGTCCACGCCCTCATGGCCGCGCTCGACGGGGCCGCGCCGCGCGGCATCGTCGACACCACCCCCGGCGTGCGCTCCCTGCACCTGCACACCGACCCCGAGGTGCTGCCGCTGCGCACCCTGCTCGACCTCCTCCAGGAGATCGAGGGACAACTGCCGCCCACCTCGCGGCTGCGGGTGCCGAGCCGCACCCTGCGCCTGCCGATGTCCTTCGACGACCCGTCGATCCACGAGGCGATCAGCCGGTACCGGACCGGCGTGCGCGACGACGCGCCCTGGAACCCCGACAACATCGAGTTCATCCGGCGCATCAACGGCCTCGACACCGTCGACCAGGTCCGCGACATCGTCTTCGACGCCTCCTACCTGGTCCTGGGGTTGGGCGACGTCTACCTGGGCGCGCCCGCCGCCACCCCGCTCGACCCGCGCCACCGGCTGGTCACCACCAAGTACAGCCCGGCGCGCACCTGGACCCCGGAGGCCGGGGTCGGCATCGGCGGGGCGTACCTGTGCGTGTACGGCATGGAGAGCCCCGGCGGCTACCAGCTCATCGGCCGCACGGTGCCGATCTGGTCGGGACTGCGCCAGTACGGCCCCTTCGAGCCCGGCACCCCGTGGCTGCTGCGGTTCTTCGACCGGATCAGCTGGTATCCGGTCGGTCACGAGGAACTGCTGGACATCCGCGCCGACCTGCTCGCCGGACGGCACGGGCTCCAGGTCGCCGACGGCGAGTTCGTCCTCGCCGACCACGAGCGCTTCCTCGTCGACCACGCCGACTCCATCCGTGCCTTCCGGGACCGCCAGGCGGAGGCCTTCGAGGCCGAGCGCCAGGCGTGGGAGGCGGCGGGCGAGTTCGAGGACCGGCCCGAACCGGAGCCCGTCGCCGACGTCGGCGGGGTCGACCTGCCGCCCGGCGCCGCCCTGGTCGAGTCCCCGCTGTCCGCGTCCGTCTGGAAGGTCGACGTCCGCCCCGGCGACACGGTCGAGGAGGGCCAGCCGATCGTCCGGCTGGAGGCGATGAAGCTGGAGGTCGTGGTCCGGGCGCCCCGCGCGGGTACGGTCTCCGACATCCTGGTCGCACCCGGACAGCACCTCGACCCGGGGCGCGCCATGGCCGTCATCACGCAAGGAGGAGCCTCCTGATGCCCACCCCCACCGAACGCGTCCACGACGCCTACCGGAGGATCGCCGAGGCTGACCGGCCCGAGGTCTGGATCACCCTGCGCCCCGAGGCGGACCTGCTCGTGGAGGCGAAGGCGGTCGAGGACCGGCTCGCGGCCGGGGAGGACCTGCCGCTGGCGGGCACGGTCGTCGCGGTCAAGGACAACATCGACGTGGCGGGGCTGCCGACCACGGCGGCCTGCCCGGAGTTCGCGTACACCCCGGAGACGAGCGCGACCGCCGTCCGGCGGTTGGCGGACGCGGGCGCGCTCGTGCTCGGCAAGACCAACCTGGACCAGTTCGCCACGGGGCTGGTCGGCACGCGCAGCCCGTACGGGGCGGTGCGGAACGCGCTCGACCCGGAGCGGATCTCCGGCGGATCGAGTTCGGGGTCCGCGGTCGCGGTCGCGCTGGGGATCGCCGACGTCGCGCTCGGCACCGACACGGCCGGGTCGGGACGGGTTCCGGCGGCGCTGCACGGGATCGTCGGGATCAAGCCGACGCTCGGCCTCGTGCCCGCGACCGGGGTGGTCCCGGCGGCCCAGCCCTACGACTGCGTCACCGTGTTCGCCCGCGACCTGGGGACGGGAACGGCCGCCCTCAGGGTGATGACCGGACCCGACCCGGCCGACCCGTACAGCAGGGACTGGCCGTCCGACGTGCGCCTCGCCCCGCGCCACCCCGCGCGGGTGGCCGTCCCGGCGCCCGACGGGATCGCGGTGCTGGGCGACGACGAACGCGCCGCGTTCCACGCCGCCGCCGACGTCCTGCGCGCGGCGGGCGTGGAGGTCGAGGCCGTGGACGTGGCGCCCCTGCTGGAGGCGGCGCGGCTGCTGTACGACGGCGCGCTGGTCGCCGAGCGGTACGCCGCCGTCGGGGAGTTCCTCGCGGGCGGGCCGCAGTCAGCCGACCCCACGGTGTCCGGGATCATCCTGGCCGCCGCCGACCTGCCCGCGCACGCTCTGGCCGCCGACCAGCACCGGCTGGCCGCCTACCGGGCGTCGGCCCGGGAGCTGCTCTCTGGCTTCGACGCGCTGCTGCTGCCGACGACGGTCGGCCACCCGACGCTGGCGGAGGTGGCGGCGGACCCGGTCGGGGAGAACTCGCGGCTGGGGACGTACACGAACTTCGTCAACCTGCTGGACATGGCGGCGGTCGCCGTTCCCGCCGGGACGGCGGACGGGCACACGTTCGGGGTGAGCCTGGTCAGCGACGCCTTCGACGACCAGGTGGGCCTGGACCTGGCCGCGCTGCTGACGGGCGACGACCCCGGCGAGGCCTACCCGGAGCCGGGCGCGGAGCTGGCCGTGTTCGGCGCGCACCTGCGCGGGCAGCCGCTCAACCACCAGCTCACCGACCTGGGGGCGCGGTTCGTCGAGGCGACCGAGACCAGCGCGGACTACCGGATGTACGCGCTGGCCACGACGCCGCCCAAGCCGGGGCTCCAGCGGGTGTCCGACGCCGGGGTCGCGGTGCGCTGCGAGGTCTGGCGGATCTCCCCGGCGGGCCTGGGGGCGTTCCTGGCCGCGCTGCCCGCGCCGATGACGCTCGGATCGGTCACGCTGGCCGACGGCCGGTCGGTGGTGGGGTTCGGCTGTGAGCCGTCGGCCGTCGAGGGGGCCGAGGACATCAGCGAGCACGGCGGTTGGCTGGCCTACCGGGCGTCCCTGGAGGGCTGAGCCGCGTGTGGAGCCCCCGTTCGTCGCGCGACGGACGGGGGCTTTCCGCTGCGCTCCGGGGTAGCCCATCAAAGCCATTCATTTCGGGCGAACGGGATTGTTCCGACTCTGAAGCAATATGGGTTCCTACTTTATTCTGATGGCTCTGAGCTGGGATGACACCCCTCCTGGTGAGCTTTCTCCGAAGAACTTCGCGGAAAGTCCCCCACCGCTCCTCCCGCCCCCCTATTCTGCTGTCGAACACCCAACTTCATACACGGAAGACCCCGCGACGATTGAAGAACGTCCGGGGTCGTGGCCAGCAACCTCAACCCTTTAACGCAAAGGAATTGCCAGCATGCGCGATTATAGCGCGGCCTTCTTCGCCCTGCTCGGGATGTACCTGAAGGCGCTGTTCACCCCCGCACGCGGCCGTCACGCGGCCCCCGCCGCCCGCCGCCGTCGTTCCACCCGGGTCCGCCCCTACGCGCCCGACCCGGTCGAGGCCACCGCGCCTCCCGTCCCGAAGCCTGTCCCCGCCGTCGATCCCGCCCGAGCCCAGGCCGAGGCCACCGCCCGCCTGCACGGCTGGATCCCGAAGCAGACGCCGCCCGTTCCCCTGGGTGACCTGCTCGCCGACCCTGTGCGGCCGACGCCGGGGGAGTTCGACGAACTCGCGGCCCTGGTCCGCGTCTGGCAGCGGCAGCGGACCGAGCAGGTTCAGCGGCGTGCGGCGGTGGCGGCGTGAGCACCCTCGACATCACCCTGCCTGGTGTCTACTGGCCCTACCGCGCCTACTCCCGCGGGCTCTCCGACCTCGCCCGCGTCCGGGCCGACCTCGGCCGCGACCTGATCGGGTTCGAGCCGGACCTGGTGGACACCGTCCAACTCGTCACCAGCGAACTCGTGGCCAACTCCGCCAAGTACGCCCGCCCCGGTGGCGAGATCATCCGCACGATGTGCCTGCTGGACGGGCGGACCCTGCGGGTGGCCGTCAGCGACCCCGGTGGGCCGACCCGGCCGCGCGTCCCCGTCGAACGGACCGCCGAGGAGTGGGATTTCGCGGAGGGGCAGCGCGGGCTGCTGCTGGTCGAGAACCTGGCGACCAGTTGGGGGTTCCACGCCTTCCCCGAGTGGTCGGGCTACGCCACCCAGGTCTGGGCGGCGTTCGACCTCGACCGGCTCTGACCCGGCCAGACCGGTGCCCCGTGGACATGCGTCCGTTCACGGGGAACCGGGGCGTCAGCGGGAGACGCTGGCGAGCAGCTTGACCCACTGGTCGGTGTCGAAGGCCAGGGAGCCGTGTTCGCGGTGTTTGGTGTCGCGGACCTCGGCACCGGACTCGTGCTCGCGGACCTCGACGCACTCGGAGCCGCTCGGGCTGTAGCTCGATTTGTGCCAGTCGTTCACGCCATCATCTCCTTCATCTTCAGCACCGAATCGCGGGGCGGTAGGGCGGAGCCCAGCACGCGGGTGAACCGAGTGGTCATCCGTTCTACTCCTGTTGGGTCAGAGTGGATGACAACCCCTCGGTTGTGCTCGCTGGCCGTGATCACCCGCCCATCACGGAGGCGGAAGACGGACATCGGTGAGACCAGACCGATCACGGTTCGGTCAGGGATCAGGTGAGTCTCCACCCGGCGACCACTGATCAGCTTCAACAGGTGTTCCACCTGATCCTGGCGAACATCGCCGGGTAGGCAGGCCAGTGCACCCAGCGGGAACACCGCTGTCACCCAAGGTGTGCCGTTCTTGGCGAGCGCATCGTACCTGCCGCTACGTGCGGATACCTCCCGTTTGATCTCCGCCTCCGTCTCTGGGTAGCGACCTTCCCTCAACATGAGCGCCATGTACGCCGGGCACTGGAGCAGGCCGGGGATTACCCAGGGAGAGCCGAGTTCGATGGTGTGGGACCCCTGTTCCAGTTCCGGGATGGAGTCCTCCCACGGCTTCAACAACGACCCCGTCATCGCCACCTGCCACAGGTGCACCAGGTGATTCCGGGTACCCAGCACCTCGTCCAGGCGCGCGACGTTGTCCCAGCTGGGCAAGTGTTTTCCCTGCTCCCACTTGGTGACCAAGGCAGGAGAACACGGGATTCTTCGGGACAACTGAGCTTTGCTGAGGCCCGCGTTATTGCGTGCGATCGTGAGCGTCGTGCAAAAGTCATTGCCCTCCATGCCATGGACTTTACGGAGCTTGCACGGGCTCGTCATTAGGTCGCGACACAGCGTTACGAAGGTGTGAGCTGGGCTACATGACGAACTCTGGTAGCCCCGAGCCGACCGCCCTCGCCGCCCTCCGCCCACTCCATCCCGGATGGATGATCTCCCGCGCCGAAGACGGGTTCATCGCGGTGCACACCGACCCCTCTACCGGCCGGTCTGACGACGTCATCCGAGCCGCCCGTGTGGAGCTGCTCGGATCCCGTCTCCACGCCGCGCAGCACCGGAGGTAGCGCCGTGCCCCAGTGGGAGAACCGCCGAGCCGACGGGCTCAAGCGCAACGACATCGTGCTGATGCACGCGGGGCACCTGCGCGTGGTCACCGACATTCGCCCGCCCGAGTTCGGACACGTCCATGTCCGGCTCGGCAGTACCTGGTACCGGCTGCCCGCCGATCGAATGGTGGCCGTGGACCGGAAGGGGCCGAGCGGTGTCCGGTAAGCCGTTGGTGGCCTACGCAGGGCGGGCTACCACCCGGTCGTCGCGGAGTACGACGGCCACAAGGGATTCCCGGACCGGGCTCCCCACGATCGGATCATCTCCACCACGGCCTTCACCCACGTACCGGTGGCGTGGATCGACCAGGTCGCATCCGGTGGGCTGGTCCTGGTGAACATCGCGGGCGGTACCGGGGTCGCGATGCTCAAGCTCCGGGTGGGCGACGACGGCAGGGCACAGGGCCGCTTCCTGCCGGAGTGGGCGGGGTTCATGCCCGCACGTAGCCACAACCCTCGCCCTCGCGTGACGGTGGACGACGAGGGCGAGTCCGGTGTGAGTGCGCTGGACCCCTCCCTGGTGAGCGAACCGGCGTTCGCGTTCGTGGCCCAGCTCGCCACGGTCGACGCACACACCGTGCTCAGGGTCGCCGACGACGGCACCGAGTTCCTCGCCCTGGAGGGGGCGGACGGGGCGTGGGCGGAGGTCGACACCGCACCGGCCGACGGCGGGTTCACGGTGTCCCAGGGCGGGCCGAGGCGATTGTGGAGCGTGCTGGAGGACACCCACGCGTGGTGGATGGCCAACGGCGAACCGGACTGGTCGCACTTCGGCGTCACGGCGCACTCCTCGGAGCAGTGGGTGTGGTTCCAGAACCCGGACGGTCCCCGCTGGCCGTTGACGTGAGGACGGCTCCGTGGCCGACCCTCCCCACCGGCGAACTCGTGGGCATCGGTCACCGAGCAGGGGAGGGCGGCCGGGACGCCAGGGCGGCCAGGTAGTCGTCGAGCTGCCCGACCTGGCGGTCGGGCGGGAACGCGGCGGGGTCGAACAGAGCCTGGACCACCAGGCCGAGCACGAAGGACTGGGCGCCGGCCGCGATGCGCGCCGGATCGCCGGGGGGCAGTTCGCCGGTCCGCTGGGCGGTGGCGACCAGGTCGCGCAGCCTGTCGCGGCTGCGCGCGTACCTCCCGGCGTGGTCGCCGCTCAGTTCGGGGTCGGCGAGCGCGGCGTCCCAGGAGGACACCCAGATCCGGTTGCTGGAGGTGGCCTCGGCGGTCAGCGGCAGGATGTCGAGCAGGGCCGCCCTGACGGCGGGGAGCCCCTGCCCGGCCACGGTTCGGGGCCGCGCCTCGGTTCGCTGTTCGAGCAGGTCGAGGGCGTACGTCACCAGATCGCGCTTGGTGGGGAAGTAGTGGGTGAGCAGGCCGGTGGTCGCGTTGAGCTCCGTGGCGACGGCGCGCAGGGTCAGTCCGCCGAAACCGTGCGCGGCCAGGACCCGCCAGACCGCCTCGGAGACGTCGCGGCGACGGGCCTCGTGGTCTCCCTTGGTGCGTGGCATGCTGCTACGGTACATAACCGTAACGCCTGTTATGTGAATGCGGGGTCGCCATGTTCTCCCTCCCCCTCCGGGACAACGCCCAGCTCCGTCCCCTGGAGCTGTGGCACGCCGAGGAGTTCGCCGTCCATATGGACCGGGCCCGCGAGCACATCCGGCCCTGGGTCGGGCGGACGTTCGTCACCGACGACCTCGACGGGGCACGGGCCACGCTGCGCCGGTACGCCGAGCGCCGGGCCGCGGACGGGGCCGGCCTCTACGGCATCTGGCTCGACGGGGTTCTGGTCGGCGGCGTGCTGTTCGCGGACTTCGACGCGTCCTCGGGCTCATGCGAGATCGGCTGCTGGCTGGAACCGGCCGCCGAGGGCCGGGGCCTGGTCACGCAGGCGTGCCGAGTCCTCCTGGACTGGGCGTTCGGGACCCGGGGGATGCACCGGGCCGAGTGGCACTGCCGGGCCGACAACAAGCGGAGCGCCGCGGTGTCCGAACGGCTCGGCATGACGCTCGAGGGCGTGCGGCGCGAGAGCTGGTCCTACGACGGCAGCCGCCACGACACACAGATCTGGGCGGTCCTCGCCCGGGAGTGGCGGATCACGCGCCCGTCGGACGCAGTCCCGCCAGTGTGAGGTCCACGGCCTGCTCCGCCCACCCGGGACGGCCGCCGCGCCCGGCCATGTAGTCGGCGTAGAAGGGCCCGAGGAGGGCGGAGACGGCGGCCTCCAGGTCGGCGCCGTCGCGGATCTCCCCCCGGTCCCGGGCCCTTTCGAGCACCCGGCGCAGCAGGGCGCGGCGGGGCAGCACGGTGCGTTCGCGCAGCAGGGCGAGCAGGTCCGGGGTGTGCGCCTCCTCGGCGAGGCAGGTGCCGATGAGGGCCATGCCGCGTACTCGCTCCACCGTCGCCGCGAAGTCCCGCAGGATCGCCACGAGGTCGGCCCGCGTGTCCCCGCTCGCGGGCGGCGCGTCCACCATGCGCATGGCCTCCAGCGCCGCGGTGACCAGGTCCGCCTTCGTCCTCCAGCGCAGGTGGATGGTGGACTTGCTGACCTGGGCCGCGGCGGCCACCTGGCTCAGGCTCATGCGGGTGTAGCCGTGGGACGCCAGCAGTTCCAGGGCCGCGCGCAGGATGGCCTCGTCCTTCTCCGCGGACCGGGGCCGTCCGGCGCCTTTGCCTGTGGTTGTTTCGCGCATTGCCGAAGGATAGGGGTCCACCGGACCGAGCGGTTCGGTCCGGGTTCCGTGTCGCGGACCTCCCCGGCCACCGGGGCGGGCCGGGCGCCGGGGCTCGGCGCCGCCCCGGTGCCCGGGCCACCCGGTTCTCGGGTCAGGCGCCGGTGGGGGCGCCCTGGACGTGGAAGTTGAAGTCAGCGTGGCCCAGCGCGCCCCACAGGCGGAGCCAGAGCGGCAGAAGCATCTCGGTGCCGCGGGCGGTGGTGATGTCGCCGAGGTCGATCACGCTCTCCCCGGGCCAGCCGAACTCGACCAGGCGCCCGGTGACGAACTCCTTGGCGTCGGCGTCGTCGCCGGAGACGAAGACGTGGTGCGGGCCGGGCACGCGGGACGGCTCGACCATGACCAGGGCGGTCATGGTGTTGAGGGTCTTGACGACCTTCGTCTCGGGGAAGGCGCGCTGGATCTGCTCGCCGAGGCTGTCGGTGTTGACCGGGTCGAGGGACGGCGGCATCCCGGCGGAGAAGTCCAGCGGGTTGGCGATGTCCATCAGGATCTTGCCCGCGAGGTGGTCGCGCCCGGCGGCCGCGAGCGCCGCGAGCGAGGCGGTGCCCGAGGTGGTGTTCACCAGCGCCTCACCGAAGGCGGCGGCGCCCGCGAAGGGCAGCAGCCGCACCCCCGGCCGCTCGGCCAGCCACTGGGTGAGGGGCGGGTTGCCGTGGGCGTCGGGCTCGGTGCGGGCTCGGGTGGCCTCGGGGGCGCGGGTGCCGACGGCGACCTCGTGGCCCAGCGAGGCGAGCTTTCCGGCGATGGTCCGGCCGACGGTGCCGGTGCCGAGAACTGCGTAGCGCATGGGAGGCGGAGTCCTTTCGGGGGGTCTGGGGCCGGGCGCGGTTCTGCGCCCGGCACTCTCCTAAAACAAAACCGAGTGGCTCGGTATTTCATAGAAGGCGGGACGGTCCCGTCGCACCGCGCGGACCCGCCGTGCGCCGCGGGCGGCGGGGGAGCGGGGACCAGGCCCCGTCCGGTCCCGAACGGCCCCGGACGGCCGACGGCCCCGCCACCCGGAAGGTGGCGGGGCCGTCCCGTCGTCTGTCAGGAGAGCGGGGTCAGGAGCTCTTCCCGGCCTCCGACGGGGAGATCGCGGCCTGGGCGCGGTAGTGCCGGTTGCGGGCGCCCAGGATGACCACGGCGAGCACGGTCGCGATGAGCGACGCGATGAGCACGCCCGACTTGGCGTGGGTGAGGTGCTCGGGCGAGCTCGCGAAGGACAGTTCCGTGATGAGCAGGGACACGGTGAAGCCGATCCCCGCGAGCTGCGACATGCCGATGAGGTCGATCCACCTGAGGCTGGGGTTGAGCTCGGCGGCGGTCAGCTTGGTCATGACCCAGGAGCCGCCGACGATGCCGACCACCTTGCCGACCACGAGGCCGAGGATGATGCCCAGCGCGGCGCGGTCGGTGAACACGGCGCCCATGCTGTCGAAGGCGACGCCGGCGGAGAAGAAGGCGAAGATCGGCAGCGCCAGACCCGCGGACCAGGGGCGCAGCAGCTGCTCGACACCGTGGCTCGGGTCGTGGTGCTCACCGGGCCGCTTGGAGGTGCGCATGAGCAGACCCATGGCCACGCCGGCGATCGTGGCGTGGACGCCGCTCTCGTGCATGAGGACCCAGATGACCACGGCCAGCGGGACGTAGACGAGCCAGTTCGGGATCACGGAGGCGTTGAGCTTGGCGGCCAGGCCCTTGCCGCGCTGGAGGTACCAGAACACCGCGAGGCCGACGCCGGACAGGGCCAGGGAGCCGAAGTGGATCTCGGCGGTGTAGAAGACGGCGATGACGATGACGGCGCCCAGGTCGTCCACGATCGCCAGGGTCAGCAGGAAGGTGCGCAGCGCCGGGGGCAGCCAGCGGCCGATGACGGCGAGGATCGCCACGGCGAAGGCGATGTCCGTGGCCATCGGGATGCCCCAGCCCGACATGGTCTCCGGCGTGGAGAAGTTGACCGCGGCGTAGATCGCGGCGGGGACGACCATGCCGCAGACGGCGGCGATGATCGGCAGCATGGCGCGCCGCGGGTTGCGTAGTTCGCCGTTGACGAACTCCTGTTTGAGCTCGTTGCCGACGACGAAGAAGAAGATCGCGAGGAGTCCGTCCGCCGCCCACGTCTCCAGGGTGAGGTTCAGGTGGAGCGACTCGGGGCCGAACCGGATCTCGCGCAGGTGTTCGTAGGCCTCGCCGAACGGCGAGTTGATCCACAGGAGCGCCAGCAGGGCCGCGCCGATGAGGATGAAGCCGCCGACGCTGTCGCTGCGCAGAGTGTCCGCGAAACGGCTGAGCAGTGGGCTCGAGGGAGTCGGGTGCTCGATCGGGTCGATGCTCATGTGCGACGCTCCAGGACGTGACTCGACAGGGACTCGCCGACCAGTCTTCCCGGCACACCTCTGGCGCTCGGCGCCCCGCCCATGTTCACGGACCCGTGGGTGGATGTCCAGCCCAGAGGGCATGTGTCCGCGCTGGTCCCGATCCGGTCGGGCAGGCGCACGGGCGGTCGCGCAGCCGTCGGGCAGGCGGGGAGCGCGGCGGTGGGGACCACCGCCGGTGACTGGGACCAACGGGTTGGTTGGTTGTCGGCCCAGTCGTGTCCCTGCCTGGAGTCCCGCTGGCTACACGGTGGACTTCAGGTCCTGCGATAACAGGCACCAGGCATCATATGTCAATGATTCGGGCGAGCGGCCCGGGGGTTCCTCGGTGACGTCCACCACTGGCGTGCGCTCCCTCGGGGTGTGCGCGGCGGGATTGCGCCGACGACGGGAACTCCTACCCGAATGCGGCGCTTTGATGTTCGTGTTCCGGAGACGAGAAATGTGACGCGCGTCCCATTCGTGCTCCGTGCGTCCGGGGAGACGGGGGTCGCGATGCGCGATCCCTGGTCACCGGGGGTCCACGGTTAGCATGGGTGGTCGGGCCGAGCGGCGTGATCCGCCTCCGCGACCCGGGCGCCAGGGCCGGTGCCGCCGGACGCGACGGGTCTGGCGTGACACGCGTCACCCGCGTACAGTCCGAAGATGGAGTGCCGGGAAGACTGGTCGGCGTTGAACACCCCTATCTGGAAACCAGGCGGCTGATGCTCGACTCCCACGTGCGTGGCGCGCACGTCTACCGATCCGAATCAGGTGCGCGGACCGTGCGCAGCTGGTGTGAGGACGAGATCTCCGGGTGGACCGGCCTCGTTCCGCTCCCCGTGGTCACCTCCGAGCTCGGCACCACGCGGGCGTTCCGCGCGTCGGCGGGGGCGGCCGACACGGGCACCCCCGTCGTGGTCCTGAACGGCACCAACTTCAACACGGCCAGCTCCGTCGAACCGCTGCGCGTCCTGGCCCGCGACCGGACCGTCATCTCCGTCGACGTCCCCGGCCAGCCCGGTCTCAGTTGCGGCGTCCGTCCCCGGTCGCCGCGCACCGCCGCCTACGGAGCCTGGCTGGACGAGGTGCTGCCCCAGCTGACCGACGAGCCGGTGATCGTCCTGGGGCACTCGCTGGGCGCGGCGATCGCCCTGGCCGCCAAACCGTCCGCGTTCACCAAGGCACTGATGCTCGTGTGTCCCGCGGGGCTCACCGCGGCCGGGATGACCCCCGAGGTGATGCGAGCGGTGCTGCCGTGGATGATCGGGCCGCGTGACAGCAAGAGCACCCGGCTGCTCAACTCCATGAGCGGACCCGAGCACGTCAGCGCGGGCGTGCACCCGCTGGCTCCGTGGATGACCCTGGTCGCACGGCACTGTCGGACCAGCCTCGCCCCCGGGCCGCTGACCATGGAGTGCCTGCGGCCGTGGTCGGACGTCCCCCGGCTCGTGACCACGGGGTCCGACGACACCTTCTTCTCCCCGGCCAGGCTGCACGGGCCCGCCCGCCGCCTGCTCGACGCGGACGTGCGCGTGCTGGAGGGGGCCGGGCACCTCGCCCTGCACGAGAGGCCCGAACGCGTCGCCGAACTCCTGCGCGAGCTCGACTGACGGCCCCCGGACGCGGCGGACCCGTCGGGCGGCGCCACCGGGTCCGGGACACCGGGGAGTGGGTGACTCGCCGGTACGAGGCGCCCGGAGGCGGCGGCGCACGGGTGCACGCACCCCTGGACATCCACCTGTGAGCGCCATGGCGGCGGTCGTCGGTACCCGCCTAGCGTCGTGGGACACGCGGCACCCTCACCCCAGGGAGACCTCCCATGCCCCTCACCAGTGCGCGCAGCGCCCCGGAGCCCCGGAGCCCCGGCGGCAGCGACTTCGCCGAACTGTCCAGGCTCATCCAGGCCGCGGGGCTCATGGACCGCACCCCCGTGTACTTCGGGGTGCGGCTGGCGCTGATCGGTCTGGCCTACGCCGGTGCGTGGGCGGTGTTCGTCCTCGTCGGCGACTCGTGGTGGCAGCTCGCCACGGCGGTGGCGATGGCGGCGGTGTTCGGCCAGGTCGGCCTGGTCTCCCATGAACTCGCGCACCGCCAGATCCTCCGGCGGCGCGGCCCCAGCGAGTTCGTCGGCCGCATCGTCGGCAACCTCGGCATCGGTCTCGGGTACGGCTGGTGGCAGGACAAGCACACCCGTCACCACGCCAACCCCAACCACGAGGAGCTCGATCCCGACGTCCAACCCGAACTCCTGGTGTGGTCACAGGACCAGGCGCGGGCTGCCAGGGGGCTACCCGCGTTCCTCGGCCGGTGGCAGGCGTTCCTCTTCTACCCGCTCCTCACGTTGGAGGGCATCAACCTGCACGTGGGCAGTGTGCGCGCGCTGTTCCGTTCCAGCACCAGACACCGTCTCCTGGAGGGCGCCCTGCTCGGCGCCCACTTCGTGCTCTACCTCGCGGCGGTGCTCACCGTGCTGGAACCGCTCCAGGCGCTGGCGTTCGTCGCGGTCCACCAAGGCCTGTTCGGCGTCTACCTGGGCTGCATCTTCGCCCCCAACCACAAGGGCATGCCCACGCTGAAGAGGGGCGAGAAGCTCGACTTCCTGCGCAAGCAGGTGCTGACCTCGCGCAACGTCCGCGGCGGGTGGTTCACCGACATCGCCCTGGGCGGACTCAACTACCAGATCGAGCACCACCTGTTCCCGAGCATGCCCGGCCCCCACCTGCGGCGGGCCCAACCCATCGTGCGCGGGTACTGCGAGCGGATCGGCGTGCCGTACCACGAGACGGGTTTCGTGCGCTCACACGTCGAGGCGCTCGCCCACATGCACGCGGCGGGCGCCCCGCTCCGCGAACGGCGGAGGAGGTGAGGGATCGGACGCGGCCGTCGGCCGGGGACGGCTCGGCCGGTGGCCGCCCGGTCGGGGGCACCTCCGCCGTGTCGGCCGTCGCGGCGACCCACCCGCGAACGGCCGGTCGCCGTCACCACTCCCGGGTGGCGATCAGTTCCTCCACGTCGGCGCCCGCGAACCCGTAGGCCGACGCCACGAGCCAGAACTCCTCGGCGATCGCCTCGCGCGCGACGGTCTCGATCTCGCTGCCCGCGGCCTCGAACTCCGCCTCCAAGGCGTTGAACCCGTCCGTCGCGGCGTGCGTGAGCGCGTACAGCGCCGCCAGGTCCGCGGGCCGCTCCGCCTCGATCCGTTCGCACAGGCGCACCAGGATGTCCCTGCCCTGGTCCACCACGTGGTCCGGATAGCAGCCGTCCGCGTACATCGCCCGGAGGAACTCGTGTCCCGCCATCCGCTCGTTCGTGATCGCCATGTGGTTCCCCGCCTTCGTCCGGTGCCGTCGGCCCCACTCTGGCCCCCGCCTCCGACAGGACGGTCGAAAGACCTGCCCGTGCGCGTCGTGTCTATGCTTCCCGGCGGGACGTGACCGACCGACGCGGGGAGAGAACCGGTGAGTTATGACGTCGTGGCGTTGTCGGCGAGGGACCCCGACCTGCGGTTGATCGCGCACGCCCTGAACGACGCGGGCCCCGACCTCTGGGTCCGTCCCCTGCACGACGGCGGGATCCTCCAGATCCGCGACGCGGACCGGCGCGTCCTGGCCTCCGTCGAGCGCGCGCAGCTGGTGGAGGCACGGGACGAGGTCGCCCGTCTGCTCGGCCCGGACGCGGCCATCGGTCTGCCGGATCCGTGCTGGTGGGTGGAGGTACGGGCCCGACCGGACGACCAGGGGCGGGAGGCGGCGCACCGCGTCGCCGACCTCCTGGTCCTGAGATCCGGCGGCACCGTGTGGACGTCGGGCCCTGCGGATTTCTCCGAGTGGGAGGAGACCGGGCACCCGGCGGCCGAACGCACGGCGGCCGAGGCGGTCGTGATCGCCCAGGACCGCGACGTCGTCCCGCTCTCCTCGTGGATCTCCGACGCGGTGTCCTGGGCCCGGGGCACGGGGCTCCAGGTCCTCACGCCGCCCTCGGCGCGGCTCACCCACGCCCTGCGCACGCTGGTCACGTCGTCGATGGCCAGGTGGGTCGTGCGCGCGGAGGACGGCACCCGCTTCGACGGAGTCAGCGGGCTTCCCCTGCGCTGGGATGACGAGCACGGCTACGTGCCCGTGCGGGGTGAGGAGTCGGCGGCGCCGCCGGAGGGGTTCCTCGACGACGCGCCGCTGGGGGCTCAGCTCGTCCTGGACCTGTCGGTGCGCCACCAGGAGGAGTTCGCGCCGCCCCTGGGGCAGGCTGCCGAGGCGGTCACGGAACATCTGGCCGGGTGCTCACCCGCCGGGTGGGGACCGCACGAGCCCGCGCTCGCGGCGTGGGAGCCGGAGCGCCTGATCCGGCTGGCGCGGCACCGCGTGCCCAGACCGACGGTGGCGCACTTCTCCGGGCCCCAGGGGGTCGGACACCCGTGCGCGGGGAGTGTGCGTGTGGCGTGGGACGGGGAGCGGGCCACGGAGCGGGTCTCCATGGTGGTGGGCTTCGAGGACGAGGCCGACCTGCCGACCGACGCGCTGCCCGGACTGGTGGAGGCGCTCGCCGCCCGGGATCTGCTGGGCGTGCTCCAGGTGCGCCGGATGCGCGGGCGTGCCGACCTCACGTACGGGCCCCGTTGGCACGGGCTGGCCGTCCCGGTGGGCATGGCCCTCGGCCCGGACGGGGTGGGCCGGGTCGGGGAGGAGGGGGCAGTCGCGGGGCCCATGGCAGGCACACTGTTGGGAGAGGGGGAGCACCGGGCCGTCTGGTGCCCCGTTCCCGGCGGAGTGTCGGAGGCCCGACGCGCGATGGACCTGGTGCGGGCGCAGTTGAACTACCTGGGGGCGGCTGGAGGGTGACGGTCCTCAGGCCTCACACTCGGTTCGTCGCATCTCCACCCGAAGTCATTCAGGAATGTTTTCCCCGGTGCGAGTAAAGTTTCCCAGATTCATTCCGAAGGCTTCGTTGCTGGTGGATTCGACGATCTCGGATGCGGTCGCCAAGGTAGTCTGGGTCGCCTTTGATATCGTTTTCACCAGTCTTCGGAGTTAGTTGGTCTCTTCCTCGATGGGGTTCTTTAGGATGTCTGCATAAACGTGAGCGCTCTCCTCGTCGAATCCTTCGTCCATGTACATCTGGACCAGTTCATCGAGGGTGTAGTTCTCCGGGTCGTTGACGATAGCAATCACTGCAGTCCCCAATCTTCTTCGATTACCTTGTCAATCGCCTCTGCGATCGGCTGGAACTCCTCGTCTTCCCACTGACGATACCTGCTCGGCGCTGGTCCCGAAAGATGCTGTCGGAGCTCGTCCCGCAGTCGGGCGTCCCCCGAACGTTCGGCAACCCACTGGGTGTAGGAGCGGGCCCACATCTCGGTGTTGCGCAACAAGTAGCTCTGGTACCTGGTGCTCGGCTCAGCGTCCAGTCGGTGATACGACCAGGACTCCACCACGGCCCTGCGCCAGTCCCGCATCTGTGTCGTCTTGGGCACGGCTGACGCGACGCCAGGGTTCGGAGAGGCCAAATGATCGAGTGCGTGGCCGATCTCATGGATCAAGTTCTCGCGGAGCCTGGGTGCGGCAGGGTCAAATGTGATCGTTCGCGTTCGCATCTCATATCTACCGAGAACTCCGGGAGGCAATGGCCCGGTTTCGAATCTGACTGTGCGCATATTCTCTGGAAACCTGTGTACCGATTCCAGGAGGGAAACGGTGTCGCTTACCTCTGAAGCCAGATCGGCTGGCATGTCTTCAGGGATGCTGTAGGGGAAGTCCTGCCGATTGTCGAGGGATTCTTCCCATGGGCCGTCATGCGAGGGATCCAGAGATTCTGGAGTGTCTTCCCGGGCTGTTTCCAGGTCCCCTGTGTCGGGTTCGTCTTGGTGAACGTCTCCTTGGCTTTGTGGCGACTGGCTTGGGTCAGTGCGATGTCCGTAGTTGTCAGTGTGGCTTGTGGGGGTCTTGGCGCCAATCCGATCTATCTCGTGAGTGGTATCCGGTTTGGAAGATGCGTGATCGGGGGTGCGGGCGTTACTTTCACCCTGACTACCGTTGAGTTCGTCGCGGTACCGCGCATCGACCTCGGTGACGAGTTCGCCCGCCTGGCGCTCGATCCGCTCGTCGTCCTCCACCCGTTCCGAGGACGGGTCCGCGGTGTCCGTCCGGTCTCCCGTCGTGGCGGGTGAGCGAATCTCCGGGGACGGCGATTCCGACGCTGCGCCGTCGTGGTGGCGGTCCCCGTGCGGGGCGCCGCCGCCGGGACCCCCGAACCGGGCCTCGAAGTCCGTGCTCAGGCCCCGGAGCAGCTCGTCGATCGACGTCGCCCCCGCGTGACCCCCACCGTCGGGCGCGAGGTGCTCGGACAGGTCGAAGTCGACCCGGCCCGCCGCACCGTTCTCCCAGTGGGTGGGCATGTCCCCCGGCGACAGGTCGTCGGGCACGCGGCCACCGTCGAGGAAGTCGCCGCTGCCCAGCCGGGCCAGGATCGTTCCGCCCCGGACCGGGAAGGCCACCACGGTCAGCGCGAGGTTGCCCGCGCCCGTGTACACCGTGTACGCGGGGCGGTCGTCCCACTCCCGCCACGGGAGGAACTCGTGTGCGACCTCGGTCCACGCCGCACCGGCGTTCTCCCGCCACATGTCGCCGTCCCAGGTCCCCGCGTCGGGACCGGAGAACGGGTTCATCCACCCGTCCTCGCCGTAGACCCCCGCCAGCGCGCCCAGCCCCTGGAGCCGCTCCTCCTGGTGCTGGACCGCGTTGTCCAACGCCTCGCCGGGCGTCTCGGCCCATCCGCTGCCCGCGCGCCACAGCCCGGTCGCGGCGACCGCGCCCACCGCCGTGTCCCAGACCATCCCGCCGCCGAAGTTGTCCCAGTTCGCGTAGTAGGCGTCGGCGGCCCAGTCCAGGGGCCAAGGCTTGGCGGAGTCGCGGGCGATGTGGTTCGCGTCCTCCCACACCCGCTGCCAGTCCTCGAACGACGTCAGGTCGTAGTCGGTGTCGGGGATGTCGTCCGGATCGATGCCGTGGACGATCTCGTTCGCCCCGGGCTCCCCCGCGCTCGCCGCCGTGTAGGTGGTGTCGCCGCCGTACACGGCGACGATCCGGTTGGCGCAGTCGCGTTCGGCTTCCTGGAATCTGGCCCACACCCGGTTCACGGCGAGCTTCAGCGCCCTGTTCTCACCGAGTTTCCACGGATTGAGGTGCCAGAACTCGTCGTCCTTGTTCTCCTCGTAGAACCCCCACGCGCTGTCCCTGAGCTCCCTGAGCTGGCTCTTGGCGGTCTCGGCGGCCTCGGCGAACTCCTCCAGGGCGCTGACCGCGTCCGCCAGGTCGTCCTGGATCGTGTCCCCCTTCGCGGCGACGGGATCCATGACGGCGAACAGGTCCTCGGCCTCGGGGGCTGAGTAGTGCGGTTGCAGCCCCTGCCACGTGCTCCTGATGTCGTTCGCGCCCTGCGAGATCTCCGAGGCCGCGGCGCCGATGTCGGCCGCGGCGGCCTGGAGGGACTCGGGAGTGGTTCCGGGGATGGGGATCGCCGGGGGGTAGACGAGCGTCAGCGGGTCCGGGTCGATGGGCTGCTGGAACCTGGCGTCGGGACTGGGCTGGCTGACGTCAACGGGAGGCACGGGGGCTCCAAGTCAAGGGGGGCGGGGTCACACGTTCGGCGGCAGGTCCGACTCGTCGATCCGACCGGCGTTGCGCTGGGCCTCCTCGGCCATCTCGTGGTTGCCGACGAGATAGGCGTCCACCGCGTTCGCGCAGCCCTCCAACGCGGATCCGGCGCGGGCGAACATCTCCCCGGACAGTGCGCCCACGTGTTCGAGGAGGTTGAAGAGCTCGGCTTCCACGGGCGCGCTGACGGCACTGGCGGCGGCGTCGACGATCCCCTCCTGGACCCTGCCGACGGTCCCGTCCAGACCGCTGCCCTCGCCGTCGCCGAGGTGGGTGAGGACCGCGTTCAGGACGCCGCCGACCCCGGGGGCGTCGATGTTCCATCCGCTCATGGGGACTCCTGGGGCGCGATGCGGGTTCGTCGGGGAGAGAAGCGGTCCGGGCGGAAGCCGTCCGGCGGGTCGTCGCCCGTGTGGCCGGTGTCGGCCAGTTCGCGCCCGACCTCGGCGATGCGGGCGTTCATCCGCGTCAGGGAGGGCTGGATCGCGGCGATGGCCTGGGAGATCGCCTTCGCGTGGTCGTCCGAACGGTCGCGCATGCGGTCCAGGGACGTGACGGGGACCACGTTCCCTGTCGCCCCGGGCTCCGTGTGCCCGCGGGCTGGCTGGCGTGCGTCGGTCGACGGGGTGTCCGACCAATCCGGGGGCTCCACCAGCTCGAACTTCATCTCCCGCCTCCCGCGCCGACCCTGGGACGGGTACCGCTCGTACCGCCCTATCTCGTGCATTATGCCGACACGGGGGACAAACGGACTGAGTACGCCTACACAGAAAGCCGCCACCCTCCCGGGTAGCGGCTTCCTGTGTGTCGGGCCCGTGCGGGGCGGCTACTCCCCGCGGGGCCAGCTCACCTCGCCGGCCGGGTGGACCGACTCCAGGAAACGGGGCTCGAACCGCGGCTCCAGCTCGGGGATCTCCTCCAGCTGGCCGTTCTCCACCAGGACGGTCGCCTCGTCCTCCGTGCGGATGAGGTCGATGCTGCCGAGCGGGTCGCCCTCCACCGTGTAGGTGCTGACCAGCTCGTACTCCTCCTGCCAGATGCGCGCGTTGTGCTCGACGTCGTACTCCTGCTCGTCCTCCAGGGCCGCCGCGAACTCCACGCACTCGGTGACGTGGTCCCGGCAGTACTCGAACGCGTAGGAGAGCGCCCGCAGGAAGTCCTCGACGACCGTCGGGTTGGCCTCCGCGTACTCGGCGTCGGTGGCCATCACACCGAAGGACCCGACCACGCCGTACTGGCCGGGCAGCCATTCGATGAACCGCGCGTCCATGTCGTCCAGCAGGAACGGCTCGTTGGACCGGTACGCCGTCAGCGCGTCGACCTCCTCGTCGACCAGGACGGAGGGGTCGTAGCCGACCTGCACCTGCTCGATGGACTCCAGGTCCACGCCCTGGGAGACGAGCATGGCCGCGATGGGCGGCGGCAGGGCGCCCTTGTGCCCGAGGGTGACGCCCTCCAGGTCGCTGAGCTGTTCCACGTCCGGGCCGGTCAGCAGCGTCGCGATCGGCACGTGCCCGTAGGTGGCGACACCGATCACGTCGATGCCCTGCTCAAAGGCCTGGAGGATCTCTCCCTCGTTGCCCATCGAGGTGAACTCCGCCTCGCCGCTCTCCACCGCCGCGGCGTTGCCGAAGGTGTCGCCGGTGCCAGGAACGATCTCGATGTCGAGGCACACGTCGTCGAAGTAGCCGAGCGCGTCGGCCGCGACGGCCTCCAGGATGCTCACCGAGGCCTGGTACCGGTAACCGGTGAGGTAGGTGACCGTGCCCGCGGCCTCGTTGGTCGCGCACCGCTCCTCGTTGATGACGGCGGCCGACCCGGGCTCCTCGTCCTCCTGGGCGCCGCCGCACGCGGTGCTCAGGAACAGGACCGAGACCGCGGCCGCGGAGCCGACGCGCGACCGTCGCCGTGGGGCAGGGGGGTGGGGGGTGGACATGGCCGGTGACTCCTTCGTGTCGGGGGCACATGCCCCCGGGGCGGAAACAGGCGCGGCACACGACAGGCCGTGCTTCGGAGTGTGTGGCCGATCGCGTGCCGTAACGGACGGGGCTCGCGTCGACCCGCAGGGGCCCAGGGGCTGGGGAAGGTGGGGGTGCCGACGCTCGGACGGTCGGACACGGCCACCATGTGTACGGACGGTAACGAAAAGGGGGGTGGCTGTGGTGGTCAGCCCGAGGTGCGTGCCTGCTCAGCGTGGGTAGTGTGCCGCATGAATCAGGACTTTAGTGGACTCAAACCCCTGTGGTATAGGGGGTGCGACACGCTAGTCACTGTGGGCGAAGGCTACGTGGGAGTACGCGCTCGATCGTCACCCACTGTCATGTGGCGCTCGTCACGAGGTGTCGAGGGCGGGGCCGCCGTGGGATGACGGCGGCCCCGGCTCCCCGCGCCCCGGTACGGGGGCGGGGAACGGTGCCGGTCAGCGGCTCGTGGCCGTGACGACGTCGGGGCGAAGGCGCGGCATGACCGCCTCGCCGAACGCCGCCAGATCCGCGTGGTAGTCCGGGAAGATCAGCATCAACCCGTCCAGTTCGGCGAACCCGACGATCTCCTGGATCCGCTCGGTGACCGTGTCCGGCGAGCCGACGACGAACGGCGTCTGGAACGCCTCGTCCTCCGGCTTCTCCGCGGTGAGCGAGAGCGCCTTGTCCGCGGGCAGACCCCACGAGCGCTTCATGTTGACGATCGCGTCGATGTCCGCGCCCCGCCCGTACTCCGCACGGCGGTCCTCGGCGGCGGCGTCGGTCTCGTCCATCACGACGGTCAGCATCGAGTACGTCCTGATCCGCCGACCCAGCGCCTCCGCGCGCCCGCGCACGTCGCGGCTGGCGTCGCGCAGGCCCTCCAGGGTCGACGCGGTCAGGAACGACCCGTCGCAGTGCCGCGCCTGGAAGTCCAGGCCGGTCTCGGAACGGCCCGCGCTGATCAGCGTCGGCACCGGGTCGGGGTGCGGACGCGACCGGCAGTCCTCCAGGCGGTGGAACTCACCGTCGAAGGTCACCGAGTCCTCGGTCCACAACCGCTTGACCAGCGTGGTCCACTCCTCGGTGAACCGGTACCGGTCGGCGTGCGACAGTTCCTCGCGCCACAGGCCCATCTGCGCGAACTCGTCCACGTAGGAGCCGACCACGATGTTCAGCCCGGCCCTGCCGCCGCTGATCTCCTGGAGGGTGGTGAACATCTTCGCGGTCAGGGCGGGGTGGAACAGGTTGGTGTGGACGGTCGACCACACCTTCACCCGCTCCGTGGCCTCGGCGAGCCCGGACATCATGGTCATGGACTCCAGGGTCCGGCCCCAGTGGTCGGTGGCGCCGTCGTAGCCGCGCCACTTGCCCATCGACATGATGAAGTCGAAACCGTTCTCCTCCGCCAGGACGGCGGAGCGCCGGTTGTACTCGTAGCTCGCCTCGGGGTGCGGAGCGGTCTCGGAGATGATCCACCCGCCGTTGCCGATCGGCAGGAAGAGACCGTACTCCGTCGGCGCCGTCACGCCTGGTTCAGTCATTCCTTCAGACTCCTTGGTCGCTTCCGTGCTCTCACTGCCCCTCGGCGGGCCAGGTCACCTCGCCGTTGGTGTGGACGCCCTCCAGGTAGCTCGGCTCGAAGAGGGGCTCCAGCTCCGGCAGCTCCTCGAGCTGCCCCGCGTCCACGAGCGTCTGGCCCTCGGCCTCGGTCGCGTCGAGGTCGATGTACCCGACCGGGGCGTTCTCCCGGGTCGTGCCCGTGGCCAGGTCGCTCTCGGTCTGCCAGACCCGGAGGTTGTGCTCGACGTCGTAGCCCGATTCGCTCAGCTCGGCCGCGTACCCGACGCACTCCTCACCGTTCTCGCTCTCCACGCAGTACTCGAAGGCACGCGACAGCGCCCGCAGGAAGTCCTCGACGACGGTCGGGTTCTCCTCGGCGAACTCCGGCGAGGTCGCCATGACGCCGAAGGAGCCGGCCACGCCGAACTCCTCGGGCCGCCACTCGGTGAACTCCTCGCCCATGCCCTCCAGGAGGAACGGCTCGTTGGAGCGGAACGCGGTCAGCGCCTGGACCTGGTCGCGCGGCAGGACGCTGGGGTCGTAGCCGACCTCGACCTGCTCGACCTCGTCGAGGTCCACGTCCTCGGCGACCAGCATGGCCTCCAGGGGGGCGGGCAGCATGCCCTTGTGCCCGAGCGTGGCGCCCTCCAGGTCGCCGAGCTCCTCGACGTCCGTGCCGGTGAGCAGCGTCGCGATGGGCACGTGCCCGTAGGTGGCGATGCCCATGACGCCGATGTCCGACGCGTTCGCCTGGAGGATCTCGGCCTCGTTGCCCAGCGAGGTGAACTGCGCGGTGCCCGCGGCGACGAACTGGGCGTTGCCGATCGTGTCGCCGGTGCCGGGCTGGATCTCGACGTCGAGGCAGACCGCGTCGAAGTAGCCGAGCGCGTCGGCGGCGATGGCCTCCAGGATGCTCACCGAGGCCTGGTACTGGTAGCCGGTGATGTAGGTGACCGTGCCGGCGGCCTCGTTGGTCGCGCACCGCTCGTCGTCGATGATGGTCGCGGCCGCGGGCGCCTCGTCCTCCTGCCCCCCGCCGCACGCCGAGACCAGCAGGACGGCGGATGCCGCCGCCGCCGAGGCCGCCGCGCGTAGGTACCGGGGCCGGGGAGAGTCGATGGGGGTGGACATGCGGACAGCTCCGATCATGAGGGATTTCTCTGTTGAGACTCGTGCCAGAACAGGAGTCTGCGTTCGAGGAGGGTGGTGACGGCGAGCATGAGCACGCCCATCGTCGCCAGGCAGGTGATGGCCGCGTACACATGGGGCAGCTGGGCGTTGGCCGCCGCGTTGCGGATCATCGTCCCGAGACCGCTGGAGGACCCGGCCGCGACGAACTCGGCGACGACCGCGCCCACGATGGACAGCGGGAGGACCACACGGAGCGCGGCCAGGGCGTAGGGGAGGCTGCTGGGCAGGCGCAGCTTGAGCAGCACCTCCAGCCGGGAGGCGTGCAGGGTCCTGAACACGTGCAGCGGCGGACCCGGGACCGAGCGCAGTCCGGTGGTGACGTTGATCAGGACGGGGAAGACGGTGACGATCGCCGTGACGATGACCTTGGGGGTCATCCCGAACCCGAACGCCACCACCAGGGCGGGCGCCAGGGCGACGACCGGGGTCACGTTCAGGACGACGGCGAGCGGCATGATCGCCCGGCGCAGGACGGGGATCTCCGACATCAGCAGCGCCAGGACGAACGCCGTCCCCGCGCCCCAGGCCACGCCGAGCAGCGCGATCTGGAGCGTGGACCAGGCGTTCTCCACGAAGAGCACCGGGTCGGAGACCAGCGTCTCGCCGACCTCGGAGAGCGTGGGCAGGACGTAGGGGTGCTCGGCGGCGACCCACGACCACCCCGCGCCGACCAGCGCGACCGCGACGACGGTGGGCAGCCACACGCGCGGGGACAACGGGGACCGGCGCGCGCGACGCCTCCTGGGCCTCCGGGAGCCGGGCGGACTCTCGGACGCGGGGCGGGGGTCGACGCCCGCCGCTGTGCTGACGGTGGCCACGTTCTCTCCTCCCGTCACTGCGGGATCAGGTCGTCGGGGGCGGCGCCGCTCTCCCAGGCGCCGAGCAGCGAGGCGCGGACGCGGTCCTCCAGGGCGCGCCCCTCGGGACCGGTCACCTCGTCGCCGCGCGGTCGGGGGAGGTCGACGGGGATCACCTCGTGCACGCGGCCCGGGCGGGCGGACATGACCACGATCCGGTCGGAGAGCGTGACCGCCTCCCGGACCGAGTGGGTGACGAACAGGACCGTCGTCGACATGTGCTCCCACAGGCGCAGCAGGTGCCACTGGAGCGCCTCGCGGGTGAACTCGTCCAGCGCGGAGAAGGGTTCGTCCATGAGCAGCAGGTCGGGGCGCGTACCGAAGGCGCGCGCGATGGCGACCCGCTGCCGCATGCCGCCGGACAGCTCGTACGGGTACTTGCGGGCGGCGTCCTCCAGCCCGACCATCCTCAGCAGCTCGTCCGGGTGCTCGTTGCCCTTGCCCGCCCTGCGGTTCACCCGGGCGGGCAGGGACACGTTGCGCCGCACGTTCAGCCACGGCAGGAGCGCGGGGGTCTGGGGGACGAAGCCGACGGCCTTGGCCGCGCACATCTGGCGGGGCGTGGCGTCGAAGACCGTCACGGAGCCCTCGTCGTAGTCCTCCAACCCGGCGATGACGCGCACGAGGGTGGACTTGCCGCAGCCGCTGGGGCCGATGAGGCTGACGAACTGCCCCCGGGGGACGTCGAGGTCGATGCGGTCGAGGGTGGGCCGGTGCGGGTCGCCGCCCTCGTAGGTCTTGGTGAGCCCGCGGACCTCGATGCGTTCTCTGGTCACGCGGCGGCCAACCTTCGGAAGCGGCGGCCCTGGTAGACGAGGGGGGCGGTGTTCCCGGCGCGGACACGGGCGACGTCGACGAGGAACATCGTGTGGTCCCCCGCGGAGTGCCGTGCGTGCACGCTGCCTTCCAGGATGACGGCCGCGCCGGGCAGGACCGGGGCGCCCAGGTCGCCGCGGGCGAACTCGGCCGAGCCGAACTTGTCGGCTCCCCGGGTGGCGAAGAGGGTGGAGAGGTGTTCCTGCCCGTCGGACAGGACGTTCACGGCGAGGGTGCGCGCGTGGACGAACGCGTCGTGGCACTCGGCGGTGGTCGCGAGGAAGGCCCCGATCAGCGGCGGGTCGGAGGACACCGAGACGACGCTGTTGGCGGTGAAGCCGTGGCGGCCGGACTCGACCTCGGTGGTGATCACGCAGACGGACGTGGCCATGCGGGCGAGACCGTCGCGGAAGGCGGCGGGGTCGCTGTGCACGTCGGCGGCGTGCGGGCTGGGTTCGGGAAAGGTCAAGCCTGCTCCTCAGGGGACGGACACGTGCGCTCGGCCGCCGCGGAGAAGGGGGCGGCGGCCGAGCCGGGGGACGGTGGAGTCTGCCGGATCACGTGCGTACCGGGAGTGCGTCGATGACCGAGGAGAGCGTCCGCGCGTGCCGGTCGTACCAGCGCAGCGCGGGGTCGGTGTCACTGCCCAGCTCCCCGAGCACGGCCTCCTTGAGGTAGAGCGCGGGGGTGGGGCAGATGGCGGACAGCTCGACCAGGACCGGGCGCAGGGACGCCTCGGGGGCGGACGAGTGCGCGTCGGACGCGCCGACCATGAGGGGCACGCAGACGGTGCCGCGCAGCGCCTCGGGGGGCATGCGGTCCAGGAAGGACTTGAGCAGGCCGGTGAACGTTCCCTTGTAGACGGGGCTGGCCACGACGAGCAGGTCGGCGGACCGGACGGTGTCGACGGCGGAGTCGACGTCGGCGGCGCGGGGGTCGAGCACGGCCGGGCCGTAGGTCGACAGGTCGACGGTCGTGACCGGCGCGTCGGCCCGAACCGCGCCCGAGAGCAGACGGGCGAGGTGCTCCGCGGCGCGGGCGGTGCGAGAGCCCGATCGGGGATTACCTACCAGCGCTACCACATGGGATGAGCCCACGGGACACCCTCCAGACAAGACTCCTCCGGCGGGGAACCGGAGACTTCGACGGAGAGCGGGCGGAAGCAGGATCGTCGACGGCCCGCGGAGATCGTTGACCCGTCAAAGCTAGGGACGAAAAATGGATGAATTGTGAAGAAGTGGTCACGGGACGATATCCATACGCTGCACGTTCTGGCCCTCGTCCACCAGGAGGACCTCGATCCGGTGGGCGGCGAGGGCCGCGGGCAGCCAGGCGCCGCGTCCCAGCAGGCGGGTGAAGGGCGTGCTCAGCGCCAGGACGGCCCGTGCGTCGGGGAACCCGGTGTCCCGGAGCCAGGCGAGCTTGAAGGCGTCGGCGATGACCTTGTTGCGCTGGTTCGACTTGAGCTGTCCCCAGTGGATGTAACACTGCCCGAGCACGGTCGTGGGGGTGTCGTCCGCGCAGTCCACGCCGACTCTGACGCCGCCCGGGAGGGTGAACTCCCGGGGGGCGAGCGGCGTTCCGAAGTAGGCGGACAGTGTCGCGTGTGGTTCGGGGGGACCTGTACGGTCCTTGGTGTCCATCAGCGCATGTCTCGGTGTGTGCCCCATGTGACGAGACGATAATGCACGGGAACCCGTAAGGCACTGGGCTTGTGCCTTTGTGCTCACTCTCGGCGAGAATTTCCCGGGACTTCGTCTCGTCTCGTCGCGCAGAGTCGCGTGACGCTCGTCACACCGCGCTCGGCCGCGTTGATCGAAACCATTGTTGAGGTCTTACGGTCGGGGCGCTGGGACCCCTCCGAACATGGGAGAACGACGTGGCGACCGACATCCCCCGAACCGCGACCTGGCGTGCGTGGCTGGGCCTGGCGGTGCTGACGCTGCCGCTGCTCATGTCGGCCACGGACATGACCGTCCTGTTCCTGGCGCTGCCCGCCATCGCCGCGGACCTGGCCCCCAGCAGCACGCAGCTGCTGTGGATCCTGCACGTGGCCTCGTTCCTCCAGGTCGGCGTGGTGCTCACCATGGGGTGGCTCGGGCCGCGGATGGGGCACCGGCGGCTGCTCACGGCCGGGGTGGCCGTGTACGGCGTGTCCTCCCTGGTCGCGGCGTTCTCGTTCGACCCGCTCATGCTCATCGCGACGCGGGCGGTGATGGGGATGGCCGCGGCCTCCCTGCTGCCGAGCATCACCTCCCTGCTGCGGGTGATGTTCCCCGACACGCGTCAGTTCTCCGCCGCGATCGCCGTGGTCATGAGCTCGTTCTCGGCGGGGATGGCGATCGGACCGCCGCTGGGCGGCGTGCTCCTGGAGTACTTCTCCTGGGGCTCGGTGTTCCTCATCAACGTCCCCGTGGCGGTGCTCCTGCTGCTGTTCGCCCCGCTGCTGCCGCGCGTGGAGGGGGAACGGGCACAGCGCCTGGACCTGCTCGGCGTGGTGTTCTCGGTGCTGGCCGTCATCGCGGTGATCTTCGGGCTCCAGGAGATGGCCGACGACATGGCCAGCGGGTCCGGCGCCCCGGTGTGGCCGTACCTGCTCTGCGTCGCGGCGGGGCTGGCGCTCGGGGCGCTGTTCGTACGGCGGCAGCTGAGCGCGCCGGAACCCCTCCTCGACCTGCGGCTGTTCTCGACGCCCGCGTTCTCGGTGTCCCTGGTGGCCATGCTGCTGATGCTGCTGGGCGCGGGCGGGGCCGACATGCTGCTGGCCCAGTACCTGCAGGCGGTGGAGGGGATGTCGCCGGGGCGGGCGGGTCTCCTGCTGATCGCCCCCGCCCTGGGCTCGATCGTCGGCGGTCTGCTGCCGACCGTCCTGAACCGGTGGGCGCGCCCGGGGTTCGTCATGGGGTTCGCGCTGCTGCTCGCGGGAGCCGGGGCCGTGGCCATGGTGTGGTTCGTCGGCGGCGAGTCATTGCCGGGGATCGTCGTCGCGGCGGTGGTGATCCAGTTGGCGCTGGGGCCGCTGTTCACCCTGAGCTACAACCTCATCATCGCGTCCGCGCCGCTGAGGAAGGCGGGGTCGGCCGCCGCGATGGGCGACGTCGCGGGCGGTTTCGGCAACGCGCTCAGCCTCGCCTTCCTGGGCAGCCTGGCCGCGGTGGTCTACCGGCGGCTGCTGGACGGCGCGGGGCTGGAGGAGGTCCCGGCCGGCGCGGTCGAGGCGGCGGGGGAGAGCGTCGGGGGTGCGACGGCGGTCGCGGGGACGCTGCCCGGCGGGATCGGGACCGAGCTGCTGGAGGCGGCGCGGTCGGCGTTCACGGTCGCGGTGCAGACGGGATACGGATTCACGGCGGCGGTGCTGGTCCCGGTGGGACTCGTCGTCCTGTGGGCACTGCGGGGCGTGCGCCTGGAGGGCCTCGGCGGGGAGACGACCGTCGCCGAGGTCCCGGCCGGCGAGGCCGGGGACGGGCACGTCCCCGGGGAGAGGGAGCCGCAGGACGCCCGGGGCGGTCCCGTCGTCTCCGGCGGTTAGGGTCACTCCCCATGAGCGAGAACGGATCACCGAGCGGGATCGCGCCGCTGCCCGGCAGGGACGGCCACGTGGGCGGCATCGAGTCCATGACCATCGACGGGCGCCGCTACTACTTCGGCTTCGACTACAAGGGGGACATGGTCGTCTCCCCGCTGATCGACGACCCCGACGCGATGGCGGCGTTCGCGAGCGAGCACATGCTCCTGACCGACGGCGCCCATGACGCGGCCTACTGGAGGGACCTGGTCGACGACGCGGTACGGGAGTCGGGGCTGTGCTACGACACCGACCGGGTGCTGACCTCCGAACGGCTGAGCCGTGAGCCGATGCCCCCGAGGCACAGCCACCTGCGGTACCTGCTCGGTACGCTGACGGGCCACTGGGACGAGTGGCCGCCGGACGCCTCCCTGCCGGGGAACTGGGACCTGCTGTTCGGCCTCCTGGGCGGCCGGGGGTAACCCGGCGTCCGCGGGTCCGGTCACCCCGCCGGGGCGCGCGCGGCGCCGAGCTCCGGCGGTCGGCGGTGCAGGCCCAGCGCGCCCAGCTCGGTCCGCGAGGCGACGCCGAGCTTCGGGTAGGCCTTGTACAGGTGGTGGCCGACGGTGCGCGGGCTCAGGAACAGCCGCGCGCCGATCTCCCGGTTGCTGAGTCCGGTGGCGGCCAGCCGGACCACCTGGAGCTCCTGCGGAGTGAGCCGGTCCAACAGCTCCTCGGCGCCGTCCCTCGCGAGGGTGTCGGCCGCGCGGACCTCCCCCGTCGCGCGCAGCTCGGCACGGGCCCGCGCCGCCCACGGCTCGGCCCGCCACCGGAGGAAGTCCTCGGACGCCGTGCGCAGATGCCGCCTGGCCTCGGTCATCCGCCGCCGGCGGCGCAGCCACTCCCCGTAGAGCAGCCGCGTCCGCGCCAGGTCGAAGGGGAGCGAGTCCAGCTCCAGCGCCCTCTGGAAGTCCGCCTCCGAGCCGTCGACCAGGGCCTGGCACCGCAGCGCCACCGCCCGGGCCCAGGGCTGCCGCGTCGCCCGCGCCCAGAGGGCGTACCGGTCGGCCGCGTCGGCGGCCCGGTCCGGCCGTCCCAGGCGGAACGCCGCCTCGACCAGGACGGGCAGACTGCCGACGACCCCCATGGGCCGGTCGCCCGCCACCACGGCCTCCAACCGGACCACGGCCTCCTCGTAGCGGCCGCGACCGAGGTCGAGCAGACTGAGCGCGGCGGCGGCCTGCGCGTAGGCGGGGGCCGTGCCGAGTTCCAGGGGTTCGGACGCCAGCTCGCGGCAGCGGTCGTCGTCCCCCTGGAGGGCGGCGATCTGGGCCCCGGCCGCCAGGAGCTCCACACGGGCGTGGTCCTGGCGGGTCTCCGCCGCGTTCCGGAGGCCGTCGGCGACGGTCGCGTGCGCGTCGCGCAGGCGGCCGAGGAGGGTCTGGGTGTGCGCGAGCACCACCTGGACCCCTGGCAGGACCGCCAACGCGCCCTGGTGGCGGCACTCGCGTTCGAGGTCGGCGGCCAGACGGTGGGCGCCGTGGAGATCGCCCGCGGCCAGGTGCAGCCGGGCGCGGGTCACGCGGTCGTGCGACGCCTCGGCGGCCGGGGAGGGTTCGGCGAGCAGGGAGCGCAGTTCGCGGACGCCCTCGGCGACGTGCCCGTCGTCGAGCCGGTTGGTCGCGAGCGCCGCCCTGGCCAGGGCCCGGGCCAGGTCCCCCTCGGGGAAACGGGCGGCGTACGCGCCGATGCCCGCCACGCAGTCGAAGTCGTTGGCGACCCACGCCGCCCGGACGGCGTCGGCCAACAGCGCCCCGGCCTCCGCGGCCCCGGCGCCGCCGCCCCGTGCGGTCGCCGCAGCGCCGCCGGTCGCTCCGGCACCCAGACCGGCGGCCCCGGAACCGGGACCGGCGACCCCGGCGGCCAGGACGGCGCCGAAGAGGATCCGATGGGCCTCGTCCGCCTTCCCGTCGGCCACGGCGAGGCGCGCGTGCAGCCGGGCCGCGGCGGCGCGCTCCGCCAGGTCCCCGTGGGACGGGTCGACGCGGGAGACCAGGTCTGCCGCGCGGGCGAGGTCGCCGGCGTCGACGGCCGCTTCGGCGGCGGCGACCGTGCGGCGGCTCCGGTCCCGGGGGCCGGGGCTCAGCGCGGCGGCGCGTTCGTAGGCGGCCGAGACGGCCGAGAGCCCTCCGCGTGTCCGCGCGCGTTCGGCGGTCTCCGCCAGGAGGGCGGCGACGTCCTCGTCGGGTTCCGTGGCCGCGGCCGCCAGGTGCCAGGCGCGACGGTCCGCGGACTCGGGGCGCGACGTGAACACCGCCGCCAGCGCCCCGTGCGCGGCGGCGCGCGCGTCCGAGGCCGCCCCCTGGTAGACGGCCGCCCGGACCAGCGGGTGGCCGAACTCCACCCGGCCCTCGGCGACGCGGAGCAGCCCCTCGCGCTCGGCGGGGCGCAGGTCGTCCCGGCGGGCGCCCAGGTCCGCGGCGGCACGGAGCACGGCGGCGATCTCGCCGGAGTCGTCGGCCGCGGCGACCAGGACCAGCGTGCGCGTCGGCTCGGGCAGGGCGGCGACCCGCTCGGCGAAGGCGCTCTGGACCCGGTCGGGTTCGCCGGACCGGCGGTGCGGGCCGCCGTCGCCCGACAGCGTCAGCAGCGCCAGCGGGTTCCCGTCCGCCTCGGCCAGCACGCGTTCCCTCGCCCGGCGCGGGAGGTCGGCGGCGCGCTCCCGCAGCAGCTCCTCGGCGTCCGCGAGGGGGAGCCGCCGGACGGGGAGTTCGTCGAGGTGGGGTGTGGCGAGCTGGGGCGCGTGCGGCTCCCGGACCGCCAAGAGGACGGCGACCCGTTCCGCCTCCAACCGCCGGGCCGCGAACAGCAGCGCCTCAGCCGAGGCCTGGTCCAGCCAGTGAGCGTCGTCGACCAGGCAGAGCACCGGGCCGGTCTCCGCGAGGTCGGCCAGCAGGGTCAGGACCGCCAGCCCGACCAGGAACCGGTTCGGCGCGTCGCCGTCGGCCGACCCGAGCGCGCCGCGCAGCGCCCTCGCCTGGGGGCCGGGCAGCGCGTCCACCCGGTCCACGGCCCTGCCCAGCAGCAGGTGCAGACCCGCGTAGGGAAGCTCGCTCTCCGTCTCGACCCCGGCTCCGCGCAGGACACGCATGCCGGTCGCCCTGGTCCGGGCGTACTCCAGCAGCGCCGACTTGCCGATCCCGGCCTCGCCCCTGAGGACGAGCGCGCCGCCGAGACCGGAGCGGGCACGGGTGAGGACCGCGTCGATCCTCGCCGTCTCCCCGCTCCGTCCCCACAGCACGTGGCCACGCTACCGAACCGCGGGCGGTCGCTGGACGGACACCTCCTCCCGCACGACCCGGCCGCTCCGGACGGTGTACAGCGAGATCTCGGCGGAGGCGCCCAGCCGCCGCTCCCTGTCCTCCACCCCGAGCACCACCGGCGGACCGGTCATGCCGTCCGAGGCGACGCACACGCAGTCCGGCGCGGTCAGGCGGTCGAGGACCGTCCGGAAGCCGCCGCGCGCGATCGCCTCCGCCTACGGGGCCGCCACCCGGGCCGTGGACGGCACGCCTTCGGGGGCGTCCACGGGGAGGAAGTCCGCCAGGTGGTCGGCCACCCACCGCCGGTAGGGGAGCGCGGGGCGGCCGAGCACCTCGGCGACGTCGGCGGTGACCGGCTCGGGGACGCGCGTCATCGTCGCCATCTCGGTCATGGTGTCCTCGACCGCGTCCTCCGGCAGCCAGGCGCGGAAGGCCTCGCGCGCCTCCTCGGGGGTCTGCTCCTCGAAGCGCAGGTCCAGACCGGTGACCTCGCCGATGATCCGCACGCGTTCCGCCTGGCTCAGCACCGCCGGTCCGGTGACCGCGAACACCGCGCCGACGTGGTCGTCGGTGGTCAGCGCGCGGACGCCGACGGCGGCGAGGTCGGCCTCATGGACGACGGACCTGCGCCATCCCGCGAACGCCTCGCGGACCACACCCCCGTCGCGCACCTCCTCGGCCCAGGCCAGGTCGTTGCCCGCGAAGCCCCCACCGCGCACGAAGGTCCACTCCACCCCCGACTCGCGCAGGATGCGCTCGATCCGGGCGTGCGACCCGTTGACGGGGTCCTGGGGATCGGCGGCGCCCGCTCCCATCGAGGACAGGTAGACCACCCGGCGGACGCGATCGGTGATCCGGGCCAGGACCTGCGGGGCGACGGCGTCGGCCTGGAGGGTGGGCCAGACCAGGAAGACGCGGGTCACGCCGTCGAGCGCCGCGTCCAGGGAGGCGGGGTCGGACAGGTCGCCTCTGACCACCTCCACCCCGGTGGGCAGGCGCGCCGCCGACGGGTCCCGCACCAGCGCGCGCACATTGGTCGCTCCCGCGTCGAGCAGCTGTCGTACGACCTGTCCTCCGACCCTGCCCGTGGCGCCGGTGACCAGGTACGTTCCCTCGTTCGTCTCGTTCATGGGGACGACATTAGGGATCAGCCGTCCGACGGGGCATCAGTCGACCGACTGGCGTGACCGCTATTCCGGCCCGGACGCCTCTCCCCGGGCCTTGGGCAGCCGGACCGACTGCCGGTGGCGGAAGACGTCGAGCGGGTCCCAGCACCTCTTCACCTGTTGCAACCGGGTGTAGGCGTCCTTGTAGTAGAGCGTGTGCCACGCGTCGCCGGAGGCGTTCCACTCACCGCTGCCCAGGTCGGCGTCGGGGTAGTTGACGTAGCAGCCGTCGGTCAGGTCGTTGATCGCGGGGACCCCGCCGCTCGTGGCGAACGTCTTGCGGTAGATGTCGCGGATCCACGCCTCGTGCCGCTTGACCGCGCTGTCGGACTCGGTGCGCTTCCAGTACACCTGGAACTGCATCTTCATGATCGAGTCGCGCTGCGGGACCGCCGAGTCCCGGGGCGGATGGTTGATCGCGGCGCCGTAGGAGTCGATCTGGATGAGCGCCTCCCCGTTGACGTAGTCCTTGTAGTGGACGTTGCCCAGGTAGGCCCACATCTCGTCGATCTGGGCCGTGGTGAAGGGCTTGCGCATGTAGGCCGACTTGTACTTGCCGCACCGGTTCTCGCCCGAGCCGTTGAGCGCCTGGGTGGCGGTGAGCCAGGGCAGCACGCGCGGAGTGTGCATGTCCCGGAGGGGCGGGTGCTCACCCATGGGCGCGTTCATCTGACCGGAGGTGGGCCTGATCGCGCCGTCGACGGCGCGGAGGAAGTCGGCCAGCGCCTCCTCGCCGCCGGGATCGTCGTCGTCGACCTGGGCGAGCAGGCCGATCTCCCCGTTGCTCACGTGGTTGAGCTTGAGCATCGCGAACAGCTTCCCGGACGCCTCGTCGGGGTCCTGGTGGTCGCGGAAGTACTGTCCGTAGGCCGAGACGAGCTTGCCGAACTCGGCCTTGTCGAACTTCGACCACTTCCAGGCCAGGGCGGCGAGGCGGACCTTCCTGGGCGGCTGGGGGAGGTCCCGGAACCAGAAGCGGGTGACCAGGCCGAAGTTCCCGCCGCCGCCTCCGGTGTGCGCCCACAGAAGGTCCCTGAGGTTGGTCCCGGGGTCGTCCCGGGTGGCCACGACGAGGTCGACCGTGCGGTTGGGGCGGACGACCGCCACCTCCACGGCGTAGAGGTAGTCGACGGTGAGGCCGAACTGGCGGGACAGCAGTCCGAACCCGCCGCCGGTGACGTGGCCGCCGGTGCCGACGGAGTAGCAGGACCCGCCGGGGAGCGCGCGGCCGGTGAGCGGGTACAGGTGGCTGTACACGTGCCAGTTGGTGGCGCCCGCCTCCACGCAGTCGGCTTCGAGGTCGGGGTCGCGGTAGACGCCGCACATGGGACTGACGTCGAGGATGACGCGGACGTCGTCGCCGGAGACGAAGTCCTCGTAGCAGTGTCCGCCGGAGCGCACGGTGATCCGGGTGCGGGTGGGGTCGGCGGGGTGCTGGTTGACCGCTTCGGACAGGGCCCGGACGGCGCCGGCGGGGGAGCCGACCAGGCGGACGTAGTCGGGACGCGCGATCCAGCGTTGGTTGAAGCCGCGGGCGAGCGCCGGGTAGCGCTTGTCGCCGGGGCCGACGGTGGTCATCGGAGGGAAGGCGTGGCCATGGGTCATGCGAGCCGCCCGAACTGCGAGGAGAACCGAACGCGGCCGGTATACCCCGCCCCCGATCGCACGAAAAGTAGTCGGGTGGAAGCTGTGGGTTACGGACTCCGGGTCTGTCCGCAACGGGACGGGACGGGCGCACCGAAACGGACCCGTGCAAGGGCTCGGGCCGCTCCTGGCGCGGCGGATCCGGTCCCTCAGGCCTCCGCGCCGCACGCGGCGGCGGGCTCGCGGGCCTCCTCGGTCTCCCGTTCCTCGCGCTGGGTCGTCAGGTCACGGCGCTGCCAGCCCGGCTGGGCTCGAAGGGTCCACATCAGTTCACGCTCGGCTTTCCCTGGAAGTTGCGGATGATCTGTTCCAACAAGGAGTGGCTCTCGCTCTCGGCCGGCATGAGCAGCCACGCGAGGATGTACACGAACACGCCGCCGCCCAGCAGGGCGAAGGCCGCGAAGGCGACGCGGACGATCGTGGAGTCGACACCGAGGAAGGCGGCGATGCCGCCGCAGACACCGGTGAGGAGGCGGTCGGAGTCACTGCGGACGAGGCGTCCTTGGAGTTTTCCGTTCATGTCTCCAGCCTGCCGGTCACCGACGACGTTTCCCATCGGGGACAGCCCTGGGCCGCCCCTGACATCCCCCGGAGCCCCGGGAGGGGAGGGACGGGGGCGCCGCGACGCGCCCCCGCACCGTCTTGGACGGCCGCGGGGCACACGCCGTTCCTGAGGCGTGGGGCACACCCCGCGCACCGTGCGGTGTCCACCCGGGCGGCGGTTCGTCGCGGACTCCCCGGGCACCGCCCGGCAGCGCCGGGCTCACCGGGACGCCCGCTCACGGCGGGCCGGGTTCGCCGGGCGGGGCGCCGTTCCGGTCGTGTTCGAGCAGATCCTCGGTGATGAGGTCGGGATCGAGCGCGGCGCCGGGCAGCACGGTCGGATCCGGTGAGCACAGCCCGTCCAACAGCGTGCACAGCATCCGTGCGCGCAGGGCCTCGTCAAGCCCGGTCGACAGGACCGGCAGCGGCCGGGACAGCACGGTCAGGAACAGGATCAGCTCGCCGGAGTCGACGTCGGCCCGCAGGGGGCCGTCGGTGCGGGCAGCGTCGATCAGCCGGTCCAGCACGTCCAGGACCTCCGCACGGGCCGTGTGGAAGGTCGCGCCGCCGTCGACGTGGGATCCCAGGACGGGCAGCATCGCCACCAGGCGCCCCTGCACCACCCGAGTGGCGAACCGGCGCAGTGCGGCCCCGGGGTCGGGTGCGTCCTCCAGCGCCTCCTCGGCTGCGGCCCGGACCCGCGCCATGGACTCCACGACGACGCTCGTGGCCAGGTCGGCGCGGGTGGGGAAGTGCCGGTAGAGCGTGGCGTTGCCGACGCCAGCGCGGTCGGCGATCCGGTCCAGGGGCGCCTCGGGGCCCTGTTCGAGGAAGGCCGCGTGGGCGGCGCGCAGGATCTGTTCGCGGTTGCGCCGGGCGTCGGCGCGCAGTGGCGGGCGTTCGTTCATGGGGCCTCCCCGGATCAGTGTCGAGAGGATTGTATCCGGGGACGATCTCCCCGCTTGTGCTACGCTCCGACCTAAGCGGGGAAAATATCCCCAGTTAATTCGGGAGGTGGCCATGGGAGCCATCACGAAGACCTCCGTGCCCTGTGTCGTGGTCGGCGGCGGCCCGGCCGGGATGATGCTGGGCCTGCTGCTCGCCCGTTCCGGCGTGGAGGTCGCCGTCCTCGAGAAGTACCCCGACTTCCTGCGCGACTTCCGCGGCGACACCGTCCACGCCTCCACGCTCGCGCTGCTCGACGAACTCGGCCTCGGCGAGCGCTTCGCCGCACTGCCCCAGCGCCGGCTGAGCACCCTCACCATGCGCTTCGACGACGGTGAGTTCCACCAGGACTTCAGCCGACTGCCCGGTCGGCACGGGCACATCGCGATGGTGCCCCAATGGGACTTCCTCGACCTGCTCGCCGGGGCCGCCGAGGAGTCGCCGTGCTTCCACCTGGCCCGCGACGCCGAGGTCACCGACCTGATCCGGGAAGGGGAGACCGTACGCGGGGTGCGGTACACCGACCGGGACACCGGCCGCGAGCACACCCTGCGGGCCGCTGTGGTGGTGGCGACCGACGGGCGCCACTCGACCGTACGCGACCGCCTGGGCCTGCGACCCAAGGACTGGGGCGCCGCGCACGACGTCCTCTACATGCGCGTTCCGCGCGAGCTCGGCGACCCCGGGCACACGGTCCTGCGGTTCTCCGCCTCGGGCGGCCTGATCCTGATCGACCGGGGCCACTACTGGCAGACGGCCCTGCTGATCGGCAAAGGCCGGGCCGAGGCGGCGCGCGCCGATGACGGCGCCTCCGTACGCGCGGTCGTCACGCGACTGGCGCCCCACCTCGCCGACCGCATGGCCGCGATCGGGGCGAAGGACATCGCCGTGCTGCAGGTACGTATCGACCGACTCCCGCGCTGGTGGGTGCCGGGCGCACTGCTGATCGGCGACGCCGCCCACGCGATGTCGCCGATCGCGGGCGTGGGCGTGAACCTGGCGATCCAGGACGCGGTGGCGGCGGCCCGCCACCTGACCCCCGCCCTACGGCGCGGGCACGTGACCGACAGGGACCTCGGACGCGTGCAGCGGCGCCGGTGGCTGCCCACCGTGCTCACCCAGGCGGCGCAGCGGGCCGCGCAGCGGAGGTTCGTGGCGGACTCCCTGGGCGGCGCCGAGGCGCCCGCGGCACCACTGCGGATGCCTGCGCCCCTGCGGGTCCTGCGCCACTGGAAGGGCTTCACCCGGCTGGCGGGCAGAGCGGTCGCGATCGGTCTGCGGCCCGAACACCTGAGCGGCGCCCTGGCCCCGTTGGACCGCACCCGCCCGCACATGCGCGGCTGACGCCCGGCGCGGCCCGGGCACCGCCCGGTGCGCTCCTGGTGCTGGAGACACCGCCGACAGTACCGCCGCACGGTGCTCGGCCGGAGCCGCCCCGAGCCCGGGCCGACCGGCCCGGGCGCGGGGCGTCCGGGGCCCGGGCGTGCCGTCCGGGCCGCCAGGGCCTCCCCGGTCAGGCCGCCGGGACGGTGTCCTTCTCCGGTTCGGGCTGCTCCGGCTCCCCGACGGTCGTGGCGAGCGGGTGTTCCTGGACGAACCAGCTGAGCACGAAGCCGGCCAGCACGATGGGGACGGCGAGGAGGAAGATCGGCGGGAGCGCCCCGGCGAACGCCTCCACGACGAACTCGCGCACCGGATCGGGCAGGCCCTGGAGCATCTCGGGGGTCATGGAGCTGATCCCGGCCTCGCCGCCCTCGAACGCCAGACCGCCGCCCGGGAGGTCGGCCATCCGCTCGTTGAGGCGGGAGACGAAGATCGAACCGAACACCGCGATGCCGAAGGACGCGCCGATCTGGCGGAAGTAGTTGTTCGCCGAGGTCGCCGAGCCCAGGTCGCTGCGGGGCGCCGAGTTCTGCACGATGAGCACGAGGTTCTGCATCACCATGCCGACCCCCAGACCCAGCACCAGCATGCCGAGGCCGTTGTAGAGGTAGGGCGTGTCCGCGTCCATCTGGGAGAGCAGCACCAGGCCCACCGCGATGACGGCGGTGCCGATGATCGGCCAGTGCTTGTAGCGTCCGGTCGCGCTGATGAGCCGTCCGGTGGTGATGGTGCTGGTGAGCATTCCGAACACCATCGGGAGCATGAGCAGCCCCGACTCGGTGGCGGTGGCGCCGTTGACCATCTGGAGGAACGTGGGCAGATAGGAGACCGTGGAGAACATCGCGATGCCGACGGTGACGCCGATGAGGGCGGTGAGCACGAAGTTGCGGTCGGCGAAGAGCCGCAGCGGAATGATCGGCTCGGCCGCGCGCCGCTCCACCACGACGAACAGGACGGCCGCCAGGACCGCGCCCGCCGCCAGCCCCAGGATCTGCGGGCTGACCCAGTCGTAGGTGGTCCCGGCCCAGCTGGTGAGCAGGACCAGGCACACACTCGTCGTCGCCAGCAGGATGGTCCCCAGGTAGTCCAGCCTGGGCCGGGGGCCCGTCGGCTGGGGCAGGCGGATCATCGTGGCCGCCGTGACCAGGGCGATCGCGCCGAGCGGCAGGTTGATGTAGAAGATCCAGCGCCAGTCCAGGTGATCGGTGAAGAACCCTCCCAGCAGTGGACCGGCGATCGCGGAGACGCCGAACACGGCGCCGATGACGCCCATGTACTTGCCGCGCTCGCGCGGGGAGACGACGTCGGCGATGATCGCCTGCGCGCTGATCATGAGGCCGCCGCCGCCGATGCCCTGGAGGGCGCGGAAGGCGATGAGCTGCGGCATGTTCTGGGCGAGGCCGGCCAGGACGGAGCCGAGGAGGAACACCGCGATGGCGAAGACGTACACGTGGCGGCGGCCGAAGAGGTCCCCGGCCTTGCCGTAGATGGGCATGCCGACCGTGGCCGCGAGCATGTACGCCGTGACCACCCACGAGAGCTGCTCCAGGCCGTGCAGCTCGCCGACGATCGTGGGCAGCGCCGTGGCCACGATCGTCTGGTCCAGCGAGGCCAGGAGGATGGTCAGGATGATCGCGAGAAGGATCCAGCGCAGCCGTGAGCGGCTGACGCCCTCCTCGGGCCCTGCTTGTGTGGAAGGCATGGAACTCCGTTCGAGAACGACCCCGGGGAGGTCCCTGGGGCGGTGTGGCTCCGCGTCAGTCGTCGGATGGTGCGTAGGCCCGGCCGATGTGCCGGAACGCGTCGCGCAGGACCGCCCGCACGTCCGCGGCGCCCTCGCCCTCCCGGAAGTTGAGGCACTTCAGGGTGTGGCGCATCACCGCCATGGCGGTCGCGGCGACCAGGTGCGGGCGCTCGTCCCCGTCGGGGGCGTCCGTCCGCTCGGCGATGGCCCTGCCGAGCTCGAGTTCCAGGTTGTGGAAGCGGCTGAGCATGCCGGGCACCAGCTGGGGCTCGTGCTCCATGAGCCGCTTGCGCGCGCGCATGGCGGCGCGGTGCGCGGCGAGGTCGTCCGAACTGAGCAGGGTGTCGGTCAGCACGGTGATGAGGTCGTCGACGAACACGCCGCTGGGCCCGCCCTCGACGAACGTCCGCCGGGTCTCCTCGTCGGGGGCCGTCGGGACGTCGCCGACGACGGCCTCCTCCTTGGTGGCGAAGTAGTTGAAGAACGTGCGTGTGGAGACGTCGGCCTCGGCCGCGATCTCCTCCACGGTGACGTGCTCCAGGCCGCGCTCGAGCGTGAGCCTGGCGGCCGCCTCCTGCAGGGCGCGGCGCGTGGCCTGCTTCTTGCGTTCACGCAGTCCCATGGTGTCCTCCCCCGTGCACGTCCAATAGTTGCATGCCATGCAAGCTTTCTCAATGTGTATTGTTTCACTTCGCGCAACGGAAGACGGCCCCACCCGAGGGCGGAGCCGTCGAACCGTGCCCGTCCGGCTACATCGTCGTCGTGTGCACGGGCCGGACGTACACCACCACCCTCTCGTCGGTGGGCCGGTGCCAGGGGTAGACCGCCTTGTCGAGGTACTTCTGGGCCATCGCGTTGATGAAGGCCAGGTCGGCGTCGTCCTCCACCCGGTCCACGACCCCGCGCACCTCGACGTAGCGGTACGGGTTGTCGGGATCGACGACGGAGACCGCGACCCGGTTGTCGCGGTCGAGGTTGCGGAGCTTCTGCCGGGACCTGGTCTGGCTGAACTTCAGGAACTCCCCGTCCCAGTCAATCCAGACGGGGCTCGAGTGGGGCTCGCCCTGCGGGCCGATGGTGGCCACGTGCCCGAACGCGCGCTTGGTGAGGATGTCCTGCCGGTCCTCGGGGACGACTGCCATGGTGTGCTCTCCTCGTCGGCTGGGTTGACGACTCCGAGTAGACCAATCGGCGGGGGGAGCGCAAAGAAGGCGGACGGCTCGGCGTGCCCCCCGCGGGCGCGGCGGTCGCGACCCGAACGGGTCCGGGTGGGCGCACGTGTCGACATGTGGACCGGGAACCTCAGTAAGCTGCCCGTTGTCCCCCTTGTCCCACCGAACGCGCCCGGCCCCTTCGACGTTGCCACCAGCGACCCGGACCGGAGCAGATACACCCAGGAGCAGACCCCTCCGTGTCCCTCTTCGAAGCAATCGTCCTCGGCCTGGTCCAAGGGCTCACCGAGTTCCTGCCCATCTCCTCCAGCGGCCACCTGCGCGTGGTCTCGGCGCTCTTCGGCTGGCACGATCCGGGCGCCGCCTTCACCGCGGTCAGCCAGATCGGCACCGAGATCGCGGTGGTGATCTACTTCAGGAAACGCATCTGGGCGATCCTGTCCACGTGGTTCAGGTCCCTGGTCGACCGGGAGCTGCGCGGAGACATCAACGCGCGCATGGGCTGGTACGTCATCATCGGCTCGGTCCCCATCGTCGTCCTCGGCCTGCTCTTCGAGGAGCAGATCGACAGCGTCTTCCGCGACCTGCGCCTGATCGCGCTCACCCTCATCGTCTTCGGCGTCGTCCTCGGCGTCGTGGACCGCTACTCGCGCAAGCACCGCAGCCTGGAGGACCTCACCGTCAGCCGGGGCCTGACCTTCGGACTCTTCCAGGCCCTCGCGCTCATCCCGGGCGTGTCGCGGTCCGGCGGAACCATCACCGGCGGGATGCTCCTGGGCTTCAACCGCAAGGACGCCGCCGAGTACTCCTTCCTGCTCGCGCTGCCCGCCGTGTTCGGCGCGGGCGTGTACAAGCTCACCGACATCGGCGGCAACGAGTACGCGGGGTGGACGGCCACCATCGTGGGCACCGTGATCGCGGGTGTCTCCGGGTTCGCCGTGATCGCCTGGCTGATGAAGTTCATCTCCACGCACAGCTTCATGCCGTTCGTCTACTACCGCGTGGGGCTGGGCATCCTCATCCTGACCCTGGTCAGCTTCGGCGTGCTCAACCCGCAGGGCGGGGCCGAGTCGCAGCCCGGCCGCGGCGAGGTCCACGCGGAGGAGACGGCTCCGGCGGAGGAGACGCCCGAGGCCACGCCCTCCCCGGAACCCTCGGAGGAGCCGTCCCCCGAGATCCCGAGCGTCGACCCGACGACCGGGTGGGAGATCGACCCCGAGGTGGGTCTGCCGCGCAACCCGGGCACGGGGCTGTACTACGACCCCGAACTCGGGATGGACGTCAACTACGACCCTGTCAGCGGGCTGGCCACCAACCCGGTGACCGGCGAGCAGTACGACCCCATGGAGCGGTACGAGACCGTCGGGTGACCTCCGCGCGCGTGGCGCCCGGGCGCCACGGACGCCCCGCCCGAACGGGGGCCGCCCGCCGCTGGAGGCGCCGGGCGGCCCCCGTCGCGCCGATCGGTCCAGCCGCCCGGATCCCGTGCTGCTGGGGTAGAGTAGTCTGCGGCGAACGCCCGGACCGTGGCTCCGAGGCGGATCGCGGGCCCCTAGCTCAATTGGCAGAGCAACGGACTTTTAATCCGTGGGTTCAGGGTTCGAGCCCCTGGGGGCCTACCCACAAAACCCCAGGTCAGAGGCCCTTTTCAAGGCGCCTGTCCTGGGTTTTTCTCGTCTCCGGCAACCGCCGATTGCTCCGAACGTGCTCCATTGTCTTCGCCGTGTCTCCCACCTCGCCGAGCAACCCGGAGCAACACCCCTGTTCAGCGCCTTCCAAACCCGGATGATCCGGGAGCTTTCGCTCCGCTCCTCCGGAAATCCGTTGGCGGACGCCCACTTCCAGCGGACGCATAATCCGTTACTCCATCCCCGCAGGTCAGAGGTGCCACCGCGTGAAAGGGGAGCAAGGGCGGAGGAGCCTCGGAAGCGGTGGTTCCGGGGCTTGGTGGTGAGTGTGCGGTGGGTCAGGCCAGGAGGCCGGTCTTGATGCCCTGGAGGAGCCCGGCCCACTCCGGGGAGGCGAAACTCAGGTGACCCAGGAGGGGGTTCTGCGAGTCGCGCAGGTCGGCTCCCTGCGAGCCCTCACGCGCCTCGACGCAGTTGGTGCCCCCGTTGCTGTAGTTGCTCTTGTGCCAGTCCGTGCCAGGCGACACCGGTGATTTGTTCATCGCTCCAACCCCTTTTGAAGACCCAGGCTCGCACTGGACGGCCCGAGACGGTTCGGATACGGATCGGTCCCGCACCACCGCGCTTGGTGCGGGACCTACCCTCGTCAGGTCGAAGCCCTACTTGGTGATGGCGTTGATCAACGCCGACCACTCCGCAGCCGACACGGAGACTTGTCCAAGCTCTCGGTTCCGTGTGTCGCGCATGAGGGTCTCCCGCCCCTCGGAGACCTCAACGCACTCACCGGTGCTGCTGCTGTAGCTCGACTTGTGCCAGGGGTGCTGAGGGGAGTTCATGACGGTTCCTTTTCCGCGAGTGATCGGATCATCTGTGCACTCTCGTCCGGGTCCAGCGCGAATGACCTGAGCGCCCCGAACCGGTGCATGTTCACCGCGACGATCTCTGGCTCGGTGTAGATGTTGCCACGACCAGCAGTCTCGCCATACGCCAGGTATTCCACCAGCGTCATGCCGAGCAGTGTGAAGGTGCCTTCCAGTGCTGCCCGGGCTCCCCGCCTGAAGGGCAGGACTTGCAGCGTAACGAACGGCCGAACCGCGATGACATCGAGCATGTGCAGGAACTGTGCCCTCATGGTGTCGGGTCCACCGATCACCCGGTGCAGAGCGGCCTCATCGACCACGTACTGGACGATCGGGGGTGTCTCCTTGTCCAGCAGCTTCTGCCTCTGAAGCCGTGAGTTGAGCAACTCGGCGACCTTCGCGGGAGGGCTGGGCGGGTACGCCGCCTCCAAGGTCGCACGAGCGTAGTCTTCTGTTTGCAGCAGCGCAGGTACCACCTGAACCTGAAACTGCTGGATCACCTGCGCTTTCAATTCCAGGTCCACATACTTCTGAAGCCACCGCGACGGGGCGCTGCGACCTGATGGCCACAGGTTCAGTAGCGCTCCGTTGGCACCTAGTGCTTCGTCGGCCATCTCCGCGAACTCTTTGGAGGGGCTTCTCTGGCAGCGTTCGATCGCGCCTACCTGCTGGCCAGAGACTCGCGTGAGCTTCCCGAGGGATCTTTGCGACAAATCGTATTTAGTTCTCAAGCGGGTCAGTTCAGTTGCAAATTGCTCCAGTGCTACTCGGTCGACATTGACGCGTTTCCCTGCCATGGAAACAGATAACCACGGAAAGCATCACCTTGATAGTGGTTCTTCGATTCGCTCTCCAGAAATGGCACGTCTCTGGACGCTGCGGTGCTGGTCAGCGAGGGTGTGCGTACCGAGTGGCACGAAAGCGCCACGGAATCGCTTCTCGGTGAGGGTGCAATAAGAACCCCGGCAGCTGTGCGACCAGCCCCGGGTACGGCCCTCACCCCTACACCAGAGGTGAGAACATGCCGAATTCTACCGTCCTGGACGCCGTCCCTCCAGGGCTGCGCACGTTGACCCACATCGTCGGCCTCCACTACCCCGGGTGGGTGGTGCGCCTTCTGCCCCGCGCCATTCCCGAAAGGCAGTGGGTCGCCTACGACCGGGCACCGCTCACCGCCGAGGAGATCGCCTGCGGTTTCCGGGCCGCGCTCTTCGCACCGACCGTGGCCGCTCTCGAACTCTCGCTGGCTGCCGAGTCCGCATACCGAGAGCGGGCAGGGCGGTGACCGCGACGGCTCCGGTTCGGCAGGCGCTCCACCAGGCGCGGCGCACCTTCCCGGGAGAAACCCTCACCACGGTCGCGCTCGCCCGCACCTGGGTCGTGTCCACCCTTCGCACCTGGGACATCGCGGTCCCCGACATGCTGCCCCTCGTGACATCGGAGCTGGTCACGAACGCTCTCACTCACACCCGCAGCGGCCTGCCCGGCGAGAACGTCACCCTCCGCCTCTATGTCCACCAGGACCGCATCAGGGTCGCGGTCAAGGACGCCGGCCCCAAACCCGGCCGCACCCCCAGGATGCGCCCCCGGAACGCCTCATCGACCCACGGTCGTGGCCTCCTCCTGGTCGAGGCCCTGTGCCTGGAGTGGGGAGTGCTGACGGTCGGGACCGGGGTGTACGCGGAGATCGCACGGTGAGCCGGGGCAACCGCCACCGGAGTCCACGAGACCTCCCGCGATGAGAAAGCCGTCACCCATGGCCATGGCCCGAGCACCCCCTTTCGGCGCTACCGACCCGGCAGGCACCGAACCCTCATCCAAGGAGTGAACCCCTGATGGCAACGGACACCACCCAGGCCCCCGCCCCGCGGACGGCCCCCGACAACGGCCTGCTCATCGCGGTCGAGGAGATCGCCGCCCTGCGCTCGCGCGGCGACCAGCCCTCCGACGGCGGCGGCACCGGCCGCTCCGACACCAACGACGGCTTCCACTAGGAACCCCTGAGGAGCCCCCTTGTCCGCTGATCTGATCAGCGGCCGCCTGGGCGGGGACACCTTCCCCGCCCAGGTCCTCGGCCGCCACCACCAGCGCTACCCCGCCCCCGCAGGCAACCCGGACGTCTTCGCCGACCTGCTCACCTGGCAGGACCTGAACCGGCTCCTGGCCACCCACCGCATCAACAACCCCCGGGTTCGGCTCTCGGCCGGAGAGACAATCGACGTCGGCCGCTACGCCCAGCGGCGCCGGTACCGGCGCATGCCCGACTGGAATGCCCCCGTTCCCCACCTGCTCCACCGCCAACTCCGTGAGGGCGCCACCCTGGTGGTGGACGCTATCGATGAGATGCATCCGCCCATCGGCGACCTCGTCGCGGGCATGGAGGCCTGGCTGGGCACCGGCATCCAGACCAACGCCTACGCGAGCTGGACCCCCAAGGAGGGGTTCGGTGTGCACTGGGACGACCACGACGTCATCGTGCTCCAAGTCTTGGGCCGCAAGCGGTGGCGCATCTACGGCACCACCCGCACCGCACCCCTGCACCACGACGTCGAGTTCGACGAGGACCCGCCCACCGACCCGATCGATGAGTTCGTCATGGAACCCGGCGACATCCTCCACGTCCCCCGCGGCTGCTGGCACGCGGTCGCCGCCTCCGAGGGTGAACCCAGCCTGCACCTGACCTGCGGGCTGAACACCACCACCGGGGCCGACTTCCTGACCTGGCTCACCTCCCGCATGGTCGAACACGAACAGGTCCGTACCGACGTGCCGCGGGACCCGGCCGTGTTCGCGGACTGGTCCTACCGGATGAGCGAACTGCTCACCGCCCGTCTTCAGAACCCGGTCGTGGTGGCGGAGTACTGGCGGAGCGGCAACGAGACTGCCACGGCCCGGACGGCCTTCAGCCTCCCCGCCGCCGTGACGGGGCACCTCACCGACACCTCTCTGTTGCGTCTGGCCACCTTGCGCGGAACCCTCACCACCGGCCGGGGCGAGGCCGTCTACGCCGCGCAGGGACGCCGCTGGCGCATCGCCCCCGCAGCCGCTCCGGTGTTCACGTACCTGGCCGACACCGGCACGGCCACGGTCAAGGAACTGGCCCAGCTCGTCCCCGCCGTTCCGCGGGACGCCCTGGTCGACCTGCTGCGCAGACTGCTGGAGGACGGGGCCCTGGTGTGGGAGGGCGAGGCGGGATGACCCTGCTGGGCCTGGGCACCTACCGCAGTCGCGACGTGGTCACCTCGGCGGCCATCGCGGCTGCGGCCGGATGCCCCCTCATCGACACCGCCCCCGCTTACGGCAAGGGCACCCACCAGGCGGCCCTGGCCCCGATCCTCAAAGAGCACCCCAGGGTGCGGATCGCGACCAAGGTCGGGCACATGACCACCGGCCAGGCTTGCGCAGCCCTGGTCGGCGGGGTGCTCACCGAGGACGAGGCCGCCACCCGGCACAGCATCGCCCCGGCCTATGCGCGCCACCAGGTAGGGATGAGCCGAGCCGAACTCCAGCGCCCCATGCTGGACCTGGTGTACCTGCACAACCCCGACCACCACCACAACGGCGACCGACAGGGATTGCACGCCCGGATTCGGGAAGCCTTTACCGCCCTGGAGGAGGCCCGAACCGAGGGCCTGCTATTGGGGTACGGGGTCGCCACCTGGTCCGGGTTCCGGGACAGCGCGTTCACCGTCCCCGAACTGGCGTGCCTCGCCGAAGAAGCGGCAGGCGGCCCTCGCACCGGACTGGCAGCGGTGCAGTTGCCGGTGTCCATGGTGCAGATCGATCCGATTCGCCACGCCCTTGCCGGAACCGGACCCATCATCGCGGCGCGCGATGCAGGATGGGAGGTGTGGGGATCGGCGCCGCTGCACGGCGGAGAACTACCCGCCCGCATCAACGACCACCTGGCCGACTACATCGCCACTGGCACCGATCCGGCGCGAGCGGCGTTGCTGGTCGCGGCCGCCACCCCCGGGCTCACCGGGGTCCTGCTCAGCACCACCAACACGAACCACTGGCGCCAAGCCGCCGAGACGGTCACCGGCCCACGTCTGTCGCCGCTTCGACTCAAGGACCTCTGTGACCTCCTCCAACCCGTTCCCTGACCTGACCGGGCCCTGGCATCGGGCTGCCCGCGAACTCGCCGCCACTCCCGACCCTGGAGGGCGGCTGCGTGCGGGGATGGGCGGCAGGACCCTCGGCGGCCCGGTCATCGTCAAAGACGTCCAGGGGTGGCTGCGGGTCACGGTGGTGCCTCGGGCGGGCGGCAAGATCTGGGAGGGGACGAACCTGGCCGACGTCCTCCTGCCGGAGGAGATCCCCCGGCCTGCACTACTCGGCGACCTCACCGGGAACGACGAGAACGGCCTGGTGTTCCAGGTCCACCTGTGGGAGCGCCTCCAAGGAGAGGCTGTTTCCCTGACCCCGAACCTGGACACCCCGATCTGGGTCACCGACCGGTGGTGGAACGACCTGCGCACCGCGCTGGATCACCTGCACCGGGCGCCGACCCCATCGGGACGCCGGGTGGTGACGCAGGACTACATCGACCGCATCCCCCGGTTCATCCCTGCCCTCCAGGGCCGGGATCTGACCGTGGAGCGGTGGGAGACCTCCCACGGGGACCTGCACTGGGCCAACCTCACCACCGACCCGCTCCAGATCATCGACTGGGAAGGCTGGGGCAGCGCCCCGGCCGGGTACGACGCCGCGGTCCTGCACGCCTACGCCCTCACCGAACCTCAGACGGCGGCGCGGGTGCACGAGGTGTTCGCCGACATGCTCGACACCCCGTCCGGTCGGCTCGCGCAGTGGGTGATCTGCGCCGAGATCATCCAGGCCGCCGACCGCGACCCCCTCCATGCCCGCCTCCAACCGCGTGCCCAACGTCTGGCTGAAGAGCTTCTCATCTCCTGACCGGTAGCAGTTGAGAGTGGTCCGAAACTCGGCACACACCAGAGTCTCCATCACAACCGGCACGAGAAACCGAGGTCCCACCATCGCCGATCCGACGCGCTGTCCCCGGAGCGGTTCCGCGACCTGATTCGGCCCCGGATCGCCGAACTCGACTGAGGAAGGTTCCCCACATGAGTACCCAGAGCACCCCCTGGCACAAGTCCAGCCACAGCAACGAGGCCGGGACCTGCGTGGAGGTCTCCGAAGGCCTGGTGACGCGCGTGCGCGACAACCAGAACCTCCGCATGCAGCCGCTGGACTTCACCCCAGGAGCGTGGGCCCACTTCCTCAGAGGCCTGCACACCGACTGACCGCCAGTGCCGACTGGGGCGCGCTCCTGTAACGCCCGGCCTGGTTCCGCTGTGCGTCATAGGCTCCTGAGTATGAGCAATAGCGCCGAAGACAGGCCGTCAACGCCGCTGCACTCGGTGTCCGTCGCCGGAGCCGTCCTTGACGAGGACGGCCGGTTTCTGGTGATCCGCCGTGCTGACAACGGTCGCTGGGAGCTCCCTGGCGGGGTCCTGGAACTCGCGGAAACCCCGGAGGACGGCGTGTGCCGCGAGGTCTGGGAGGAGACCGGCATCCACGTCGAGGTGGACCGGCTCACCGGCGTCTACAAGAACACCACTCGCGGCGTCGTCGCCCTGGTCTTCCGCTGCAAACCCTCCGGCGGCACCGAACGCCCCTCCCCAGAATCGACCGAGGTCGCCTGGCTCACCCCCGACGAGCTGTCCGAGCGCATGGGCGAGGTCTACGCGATCCGCCTCCTCGACGCCCTGGACCCGAACACCTCCCACGTCCGCAGCCACGACGGCCACCACCTGGCCCCGACCAGATGATCTTTTCCGGCCCGCGAATTCATGCGCGGTGAAGGTCTCCAGCGTGGAGCGCGACGCCTCCTGTGATGCTCATGAAGGGATGTCGCCGGTGATCGAGGCCGAGGTGAAGGCACGGGTGGACGACCCGGAGCAGGTGCTGGCCGCGCTACGTGAGCGTGCTCTGGGCGAGGAGGCCGTGTACCGGGACATCTACTACGACCTCCCGGACCGCTCGCTGACCGCTCAGGGGCGGGAGTTGCGGGTGCGGGTAATCGAGCGCAGTGGTTCGGAGCGAGTGGTGTTCACCTACAAGGCCCCGGTGGTGGACGAGGAGACCGGCTCCAAACCCGAGCACGAGACCCGTGCCGAATCCGCCCAGGCCTTGGACAACATCCTGGTCGGCCTCGGCTATGAGCACTTGGTGGCACTCACCAAGTACTGCACCGACTTCCCCCTGACCACCACCACCGGGCGGGAGTGCCTGGCCACCGTGGTGACGGTCCCCGAGCTGGAGGGGGCCTTCATCGAGGTCGAGACCCTCGTCGAAGAGGCCGACCTTTCCGAAGGACTGACTGCCGTACGGGGCGTCCTGGCCGAGTTGGGTATCGGCGAGGACGCTTTCACCACCGAGCAGTACACCGATGCGGTAATTGCCTATCGCTCGGCTTGAGAGTCCGGATGCTCGGCTCTACGAACCCCGGCACATGCCGAGGGGGCTGATTGCCGGATTCGCCCGGCTGGGAGTTGAAATGCCGTACGATAAATAATCCATGGAAGATAATTCTTCGGAAGATGAGTGATGTCCGACCTGAAACGGCTGTACCGGGAACTGGTCTCGCTGGAGATCGAGCTGTGGAACGGCATCGAGGGCCGGTTGCAGGCCGAGTACGGTCTGCCTCTGACCTCGTTCGAGGTGCTGCACCTGCTCCTGTGCCGGCCCGGGGTGCGGATCCAGGACATCGTGGAGGAGTTCTCGATCACCGTGGGCGGTGCGAGCAAGGTGGTCGACCGCCTGGAAAAGGCGGGCCTGTGCCAGCGGCGCGCCAACCCCGACGACCGCCGCTCCTCGATCGTCGAACTGACGACCGAGGGGCGGCGACTGACGGAAGGGGCTCTGGCGGTCTTCGAGGAGGAGCTGGAACTGCGGATCGGCACGGTGATCCCCGGCAAGTCCGTGCGCGAGGTGACGGCCGTCCTGAGCACACTGAGGGCGGCCGGACGGGCCCTGGATACGGAGCGCAAGGCCGCCGGGAGGACCTCGGCGCCCGCCGGGAAGCGGCCCGTCCGGTTGACGGTGTGAGAAAGGGCCTGCCCGGCTCAGTCCGCGATGCCGTCGAAGGCGATGACCTTGCCGATGCGGCCGCGGACGAGGATGTTGCCGGGTCCGCCGTTGCGTGCGGCGTACTCCTCGGTGCGGTCCGGGCCCATGTAGCGGGCGCCCAGCAGACCGCCCCACCGCAGCATGTCGTCGGGATCCTCGGAGATCTCGGCGCGTCCTCGGAGCAGGACGAACGCGTAGGGGGGCCGGTCCTCGTCGACACAGAGGACGAACCGTCCGTCGCGGGCGAGGTTGCGGCCCTTGACGCCGTCCTTCTCGGTGGTGAGCACGATGTCGTCGCCGTCCAGGAGGAACCAGACAGGGGTCAGGTGGGGGCTGCCGTCGGCGCGGACGGTCGACAGTTTGCCGGTGCGGGTGCCGTGCGTGACGAACGCCCGCCACTGCTGCTCGGTCATCTTTCGCATGCGGGTGCCTTTCGCGTTCGTGCGGGTCGACTCGCGGGTGTCCGGGGCCGGCCCGGCCCCGGACACCCGGGGCGGTCATCCCCAGAAGGCGTCTTCGGCTGCCGGGTCTGCGGAGAAGAGCCACACCTCGGTGATCTTGCCGTCCGTGATGCGCAGGAGGTCGACGCCGTCCATGCTCATCGACGCGTCGTCGCGGCGGCCGCTGAAGCCGATGGTGGCGGCGACCAGGTCGCCGTTGGCCATGAGCGTGTGGACCGTGTCGATGGCGAAGGTGCCCTGGCTGGCCTCCATCATCCGGCCCAGCAGCTGGAAGACGGCGTCGCGGCCCTGGTGCTCGCCGGAGAACCGGTTGGCGCCGGGCTGGTGCCAGACGACCGCCTCGTCGAGGAGTCCGCCGAGGGCGGCCATGTCCCCCGTCTGTACGGCCTGGAAGTAGGTGCGGGCGATGTCGGTGTTCGTGGTGGTCATGATGCCTTCCCCTGTGCGTGTTCTGTGCGGTTCGGTGGCTATCGGGCGAAGTCGAGGCGGTCGGCGAGGCCGGCTTTGTCGAACGCTGCCTCGATCTCGCTTCGGCCTTCGGTGAAGTGGGCCCAGCTGTCGTAGTGGGCGGGGACGACCCGGCGCGCGCCGAGTATCCCGGCGGCCTCGGCGCCCAGGGCGCTGTCGAGGGTGAGCAGGGCGCCGTCGAAGGCGAAGTCCATGCGGGCGCCGCCCAGGAAGAGGATCGCGGTGTCCACCGGGGCGAACTTCCCGGCGATCTCCTTGACATGCCCCAGGTTGGCGTTGTCGCCGCTGACATAGACCGGGGGCAGGTCGTCGGAGGTGAGCATGAAGCCGACGACGTCGCCGGAGATCGGCTCGCAGCCCTCGGGGCCGTGGCGGGCGGGCAGCCCGGTGACGGTGACGGTGCCGCCGTCGGGGCGCTGGAGCTCGGCGGTCTGCCAGAAGGCGAGGCCGTGGGCGTTGCCGCCCAGGCGGGTCGCGCCGCTGACCGTGGTGAAGACGACCGGTACTTCGGGCAGGAGGGCCCGGCCGGTGTCGTCGAGGTTGTCGTCGTGTCCGTCGTGGGAGAGCAGGACGGCGTCGACGCGGCCCAGGTCGGCGGCGGTGACCGGTGACGGTTCGGTCTTGACGAGCTTGTGGTCGCCGGGTAGGGGCATGGGGTACTCGCCGGGCGGGTCGAAGGTGGGGTCGGTGACGAACCGGAGGCGGCCGTACTCGATGAGCGCGGTCGGGCCGCCGTAGACGCGGACGGGGATCTTCTCGCCGGTGGTGTCGGCACCTGACATTGAAAACCTCCAGGTGGTGGATGGTGAGGACGTGGTCTGGGGGAGCCGGTCAGGGGGCGGGGGCGGAGAACACGCCGAAGTGGTGGCCCGCGGTATCCCGCAGCCGGGCGAAGGTGAGGCCCGCAGCGTCGGAGACCGGTGCCATGAGCACCTCGGCGCCCAGCTCTTCGGCGCGTTCGACGGTCGCGGCGACGTCCTGGACCAGGACGTAGAAGATCGCGTAGTCGGGGAACTTCCCTTCTGACTCCCACACCCCGCCCGCCGGCTGCTGGGCGCCCGGCGGCATCACCGCGTGGTAGGTCACACCCGGGGTGTTGGTGTTGAGGACGTACTTCCAGTCGAACAGCTCGCCGTAGAACTCCTTGACCTTGTCCGGCTGGCCGGTGCCGAACTCGAACCAGGCGACCGAGTTGAAGGCGGGACCGGTCATGGCACTCACTCCTTGCGCCCCCATGGCGGGGCAACGACGACTCTGTGGGCAGGCCGTGTCCGGGGAACCGTGACCGTCCTGCGGGAGACTTCGCAGGTCGGGCCTATGGCGGCGGCGGTCAAAGACCCCCCCCGGGGGTGGCCGGTGCTCCAGCAAACCACTTTCATTCCATGGAATCAACTTCCTGGGATTATTGTTCCCTGTAATCGGGTGCGGCGGCGTGCAGCCGCCCCGCAGACAGCACACAGAACCCGCCGCCCCGAACGCGAACGGCGGGTCACCAGGAAGGACGTCGGCCATGGAACCGGTCGAGATCGAGGCCAAGACCCTGATCCAGAAGTCGAAGACCCCGTCGAACGACTACGTCATCAACCCCTACACCGGCTGCGTACTGGGCTGCGCCTACTGCTTCGCCAGCTTCGCCGGGCGCCAGTTCGGCCGATCGGTCCAGGAGTGGGGCGACTACCTGTACGTGAAGAAGAACGCGGTCGAACTCGCCCGCACGGAGCTGGCGAAGATGCCCGAGCACAAGCGCCAAGGCACGATCCTGCTCAGCTCGGTCACCGACCCCTACCAGGGCCACGAGACGAAGTACCGCCTCACCCGCGGCATCCTGAACGAGCTCGACACCGTCGCCTACCCCGGCCTGGTCCGCATCCTCACCAAGTCGCCCGTCGTCACTCGCGACATCGACCTGCTCGCCGGCCTGCCCCGCGCCGAGGTCGGCATGACCGTCACCACCGCCGACGACAAGGTCAGCCGCTGGCTGGAAGTGCGCGCCCCGCTCGCCTCCCGCCGCCTGCGCACCCTGGCCGAACTGAGGGAGGCCGGTATCCCCACCTACGCCTTCGTCGGGCCGCTCCTGCCCCACTTCGCCACCCGGCCCGAACTCCTGGACGACCTCTTCGGCCGCCTCGCCGACGCGGGCGTGAACGAGGTGTTCATGGAGCACATCAACCTCAAGCGATACATCCGCGAGCGCATGGACCAGGTGCTCGCCGACGAACCCGAAGAGGTCCGCGAGGCCTATCTCCAGGCGCGGACCAAAGAGCACCGCGAACGGCTCGACGCGATCGTCGCCGACCTGCTGGCCGAGCACGGGATGCGACTGCGCTTCGAAGAGGTGGTCCACCACGACGACAACGACGCCCTGAGGCAGAGACTGGCGTCCTCGCCGTGACCACGCCGCTGCTGGTCCGGGGCTGGGGTCAGGAGGCGGTGGTGGCCTGGGAGCCGGGGTCGGGCACCGCCATGGCCCAGGTGCCCATGGCCTCCAGGACATCGCGCAGCCCCTCGCCGAGAGGGGTCAGCTCGTACTCCACCCGCGGCGGGATCTCCGCGTGGGCCGTGCGGGTGACGATGCCGTGCCGCTCGAACTGGCGCAGCCTGCTGGTCAGGGTGTGCGGGCTGATGCCGGGCAGCGCCTCGCGCAGCTGGGTGAAGCGGTGGGGGCCGTGCAGCAGCTCGCGCACGATCAGCGTGGCCCAGGGTCCGTTGAGCAGGGCGAGGAACCGGGCGACACCGCACTCGGGAAGACAGGGATCGGTCACATTTTTCACCGTACCCTATTAGTGCAGTTGATGTAACCAGTGCATCGTATGCACTAATGAAGCCATGACCTACGTGATCCATGGCGCCACCGGCGCCCAGGGTGCCCCCGTCGTCGCAGCTCTCGCAGCCGCGGGCAAGTCCGTGACCGCTCTGACCCGCAACCCGGACGCCGTCGTGGACGGCGCGCACGTGGTGGTCGCCGGATACGACTCCGTCGACGACCTGACCCAGGCCTACCGCGGTGCCGACGGGGTGTTCGTCCACCTGCCGGTGGTCTCCGAAGAGGACCGCCGGACCTATGCGCGCAACATCCTCGCCGCCGTCCGCGAAGCCCGCCCGGCCCGTGTGGTGTTCTCCACCAGCGGTGCCCCGATCGACCCCGACACCGGCGGCGCGGCCGCGGTGCTGGCCGCCGGCCTGACGGAGGCCGGGGTGTCCCACGCGGTGATCGAGCCCACGTTCTACCTGGAGAACCTGCTCATGCCGTTCGTCATGGACACGGTCCGCGAACGGAGCATGCTGCCCTACCCGATCCGAGCCGACTTCCCCGCCTCCTGGGCCTCGCACCTGGACATCGCCGACGCCGCCGTTGCCCTGTTCGAGCGCCCGGACGTCACTGGCACGGTCTCCGTCGGCCAGTACCCGGCGATCACCGGACCGGATCTGGCGGAGGTGTTCGGCGTCCACTTCGGCAAGCAGGTGGTCTTCGAACCGATCACCCCCGAGCAGTTCCGCGCCTCCGTCGCTCCGTTCATCGGCGAGGAACCCGCCGCCGACGTGGCCGGGGCCTACACGGCCATGCGCACGCTCGCGGACCGCTCCATCTCGCCTGAGAACTCCGCCCAGAAGCTGCTCGGCGTCACCCCTCGCACCACCGGGCAGTGGCTGGCCGACATCGGTCTCTGACCGCTACCACCGTCGGCCAGGACCGAATCGGATGAACAGGACCCGGTCGGCCGCCCTCCCGCGCGGGCGGCCGACCGGGTCCTCCGGAACCACTGCCGACACATACCAAGGACCACGTACCGCACTTCGACACGCTGAACTTGCCAGGGAACCCGGCGGGAAGGCCCAGTACAAGCACGTGTCGGAGCTGTCCGGCGGACACCGCACCCACCCTTGGGGGTCCGTGACCCCTACCCGCCGCCGCGCCGAGGGGCTGACGGATTCGGTCCGTGGCTCGCGAGGTGGGGCGGTTGCTCGGTGGTTGCTCCGGTGCTGGGGGACGGGGTGGTCTCCGGTGGTGTGGGGTGGTCCTGTGTGGTGTCGGTGCTGCGGGGTGGTGGGGCAGCTATGGGGGCATAGAGGGGCGTATCGAATTGACGGGAGCGGACTTTTAATCCGTGGGTTCAGGGTTCGAGCCCCTGGGGGCCTACCTCGAGAAACCCCAGGTCAGAGCGGAAACACGCGCTGCTCGACCCGGGGTTTTCGCGTGTGCGGGGCCGGTCGCCCGCCCGAAGCCCCCTCCCCAGCCCTGGCCGCGCCTCCCACCTGGCCGGGCAACCCCGAACGACATCCCCGCCGGGGCCGCCCTCCTCCTGGTGGAACCGCGCCCCTGAGCACGGGAGCGCCCTACCCCTGGGTGGCCGCCTCCGCCTCCGTCTCGTTCGGCGCCGTCAGCGGCAGGCGCACCTGGAAGCGCGTGTCGCCCGGAACGGACTGCACCTGGAGGCTCCCGTGGTGCTTGTTCACGACGATCCGCCACGAGATATCGAGTCCGAGCCCCGTTCCCTCGCCCACCGGCTTGGTGGTGAAGAACGGGACGAAGATCCGGTCGCGGATCTCGGGGTCCACACCCGTCCCGGTGTCCCCGAACTCGACCAGCAGCTGCTCGCCGTCGCGTTCGGTGCGCACGGTCAGCGTTCCCTCGCCGTCCATCGCCGAGACGGCGTTGTCGATCAGGTTGGTCCACACCTGGTTCAGCTCGCCCGGGTACGCCGGGATCCTGGGCAGGGCCCGGTCGTAGTCCTTGACCACCCGGACGCCGGAGCCGATCTTCCCGGAGAGCATCACGAGCGTGCTGTCCAGCAGTTCGTGCACGTCGGTCACCTGGAAGGGCGCGCGGTCGAGCTGTGAGTACTGCTTGGCGGTGTCCACCAGGTGTGAGATGCGGGCGGTGGAGTCCTCGATCTCGTTCATCAGGAGCTCGGTCTCCACGGTGTAGCCGAGCCAGCGGACGGCGCCCTCCAGGGCCTGTTCGTCTATGGCGGCCGCCACCTGGTCCAACCAGTCGGCGTCGAGTCCGGCCTGCACGAACGTCGCCGCCAGGTCCCACCCGCCCGTGATCCCGCGCTCGTCGAGCCAGTCGGCGAGGGCGTCCTCCCGGTCGGCGGCCTCCAGGGCGCTGAGCGCCTCGGCCTTCGACACCCGTTCCGCGGTGCGTTCCTGGATGTCGACGAGCACGTCGAGCGTCTCGCGCGAGTACGGGCCCGCCGTGAGCTTCGCCAGCTTGTGGCGCATCCCGGCCACCCGCTCACGCAGCGCCGAGGTGGCCCGCACGGCGGCGGCCGCGGGGTTGTTGAGCTCGTGTGTCAGCCCCGCGGACAGGGAGCCCAGCGCCAGGAGCCGTTCCCGCTCGTTGACCTTCTGCTGGGAGTTCTGGGTTCCGTAGAACATCCCCTCCAGCAGGTGGACGGCCATCGGGAACCAGTCGCGCATGATCTCGGCGAAGGTCTCGGCGGGCAGGACGAAGAACCGCGAGGGCTCCGTGACGCGCAGGGAGCCCCGGTAGCGCTGGTCCTCGGCGCCGCTGAGGTAGGCCTGCATGGAGCCCGCGTACGCCCCCCGGTGCGAAGTGCGCACGGTCTCCACGTCGTCGGGTCCGACCCGGCGCGACAGGACGACCGTGCCCTCCAGGAGCACGTAGAAGCAGGTGGCCGGGTCGCCCTCGCGGTAGACGGGGCCCGGCTCGAACACCTCCACCCGGCCCTCGCGGCACAGCCGCCCCAGTTGCTCGTCGGACAGCTTCTCGAACAGGAAGAGCGTGCTCAGCTCCTCCTCGTCGCACCGCGTCGGCTGCTCGGTCATGACTGCTCCAGGTAGCGGTGGACGAGCATCACGGCCATGGCGCCCTCGCCGACGGCGGAGGCGACCCGCTTGGCTGACTCCGCGCGGGCGTCACCCGCCACGAACACCCCCGGCACGCTGGTCTCCAGGTGGTACGGCGGCCGGTCCAGCCGCCAGCCCCCCGGCGGCCGGCCGTCCGCGCTCAGATCCGGCCCGGCCAGGATGAACCCGCGCTCGTCCTTGGCGACGGTGCCCTCCAGCCAGTCGGTGCGCGGGGCCGCGCCGATGAACGCGAACAGCCACTGCGTGTCGACGACCTCGGTGGAGCCGCTCTTGACGTCGCGCAGGGTGAGCCGCTCCAGGTGGTCCGTCCCGTGCGCCGCGTCGACGACCGTCCCGGTGCGGACGCGGATGTTCGGCGCGCCCTCGATCTGCTGGATGAGGTAGTGCGACATCGACGCCTCCAGCGAGGGCCCGCGCACCACGAGGGTGACCGACTTCGCGCCCCGCGACAGGTACATGGCGGCCTGTCCGGCGGAGTTGGCGCCGCCGACGATGTACACGTCGTGGCCGTGGCAGGAGGGGGCCTCGGTGAGCGCTGAGCCGTAGAAGACCCCGCGCCCGGTCAGCTCGGTGAGCCCCGGCGCGTCCAGCTGCCGGTAGGACACGCCCGTGGCCAGCAGGACGCTGTGCGCCGCGACCGCGGAGCCGTCCGAGAAGCGCACGGTGCGCGAGCCCCCGTTCACCTCCAGACCCGACACCTCGCGCGCGCTCAGGATCTCCGCGCCGAACTTCGTGGCCTGCCGTCTGGCCCGGTCGGTGAGCTGCGAGCCGGACACGCCGTCGGGGAAGCCGAGGTAGTTCTCGATCCGCGAGCTCTGCCCGGCCTGCCCGCCGGTGGCGGAGCGCTCCACCAGGACGGTCCGCAGCCCCTCGGACGCGCCGTAGACGGCCGCGCCGAGCCCGGCGGGGCCGCCGCCGATCACCACGAGGTCGTAGAACTCCTCCGCCGGTGTCGTGGCCAGTCCCACGAGCGCGGCGAGCTCGGTGTCCTCGGGTTCCGCCAGAGCCGTCCCGTCCGGGGCGATCACCAGCGGAAGCCGCTCCGTGCCGTGCCCGGCGGCGCTCAGCAGCCGCCTGCCCTCCGGCTCGTCCGACGAGTACCAGCGGTAGGGCACCTGGTTGCGGGCCAGGAACTCCCGCACGTCCGACGACCGCGCCGACCACCGGTGGCCGACGACCCTGGTCGTGTCCACCGGCCGCTGGCCGTCGTTGCGCCAGGCCTCCAGCAGGTCGTCCATGACGGGGTACAGCTTCTCCTCGGGCGGGTCCCAGGGCTTGAGGAGGTAGTGGTCGAGGTCGACGAGGTTGATCGCGTCGATCGCGGCGTTGGTGTCCGCGTACGCGGTCAGCAGGACCCGCCGCGCTCCCGGATAGACGTCGATGGCCCGTTCGAGGAACTCGATGCCGTTCATGCGCGGCATGCGGTAGTCGGCCAGGACCACCGCCACCTGGTCGCCGCGGAGCTTGAGCTCGCGCAGCGCCTCCAGGGCGGCCTCCCCGGACTCGGCCCGCACGATCCGGTACGCGTCTCCGTAGCGACGCCGCAGGTCGCGGGCGACGGCCCGCGACACCCCCGGGTCGTCGTCCACGGTCAGGATGACGGTTCGCCCCGATCCCGCCGACTGCGCCATGCGTCTCCCTCGTCCGGTCCTCGCGGTGTTCCGCGACACCGCGCCGTGCCCTGTAACACCGCACGGGGGCCGTGCAGTCCGCGGCGTGTCCCACGACACGGCGCCGCCGTCGCCCGATGCGCGCCACGGCACCGTGTCGCCCGACGAGTATGACGCGCGTCTCGCCCCGCGCGGAAGGTGTTTTCCGTTCTCGGGGCCCTGACTCAGGGCGTGACGATCGGGAAGTCCGGATCGGTCCCGTCCACCAGAGCGGCCAGCCGTTGGAGCGCGCCCAGGTCACCCCGGTGTTCCACCCCCTCCAGGTCTCCCTCCCTGAGCACCGACAGCAGCTGCGTCCTGGTCAGCGTGAGCGTCAGGTCGGCGCCGCCTCCCTTCGGGTCCGGATGGTGTATCAGCGCCCCGTTCGAGAGCTGTGCCCGGTACCGCTCACCGGTGTCGGCCATCCGCAGATCGACGCACAGCTCCTCCTCCCAGGCCCGGGGCCCGTTGATCCGCACGGCGACCGAGTCCAGGATCTGGGTGACGTCGAGTGCCCGGACGATGCCCTCGGCGGGCGGGATCCGCCTGGGCGCCACCCCGTTCCGCAGTTCCCCGGCCCCGCTGAGGTAGAAGTTGCGCCACGTCGCGCACTCGGCCCCGTGGCCCAGCCGGGTGAGCACGTCGGCCAGCAGCTCCCTGGCGTCCTCGCGGTCGGGATCGGCGAAGACGGCGTGCGAGGCCAGCTCGGCGGCGAACCGGAGCTCCCCCTCGTCGGAGAACTCGCGCGCCCGCTCCACCAGCGCGTCGACTCCGCCCATGGCGCGGGCGTAGAGCCTGCCCTGGGCCTGGGGCGGGTGCTGCCACAGGTGGGCGGGGTTGCCGTCGAACCACCCCATGTAGCGCTGGTAGATCGCCTTGACGTCGTGCGAGACCGACCCGTAGTAGCCGCGCGCGTGCCACGCCCGTTCCAGCCCGGGCGGCATGGGCAGGTCCTCGGCGATCTCACTGCCGGTCCAGCCGAGGTTCATCAGCCGCACGGTCTGGTCGTGCAGGTAGGCGTAGACGTCCCTCTGCTGGGACAGGAAGTCGCGGATGTCCTCCGCGCCCCAGGTGGGCCAGTGGTGGGAGGAGAAGACGACGTCGGAGCGGTCCGCGAACAGTTCGATCGCCTCGTTGAGGTAGCGCGACCACCGGCGGGCGTCCCTGACCTGGGCCCCGCGCAGGGTGCCCAGGTTGTGCAGGGTGTGGCAGGCGTTCTCCGCCATGCACAGCGCGCGGGAGCCGGGGAGGTGGAAGTTCATCTCCGCCGGAGCCTCGGTCCCCGGGGTCATGTGGAAGACGAACCGGACCCCGTCCAGGACCTCCTCCTGGCCCGTACGGGTGACGTCGAGCGTGGGCGCGAGCAGCCCGACCTGGCCGGAGGAGAAGTCGAGGCCGAGCCCGACGCCGACCCGCCCCGCCGGTCCCGGCTCGACGGCGTCCGCGGCGAAGTACCTGCCGCGCCGGACCATCGCCGGACCCGCGAGCACGTTCTCCGAGACGGCGTGTTCCATGAAGTGCTCCGGCGCCACGATCGCGACCCCGCCGGACGCGACGTCGCCGGGGTCGACCACGCCCAGCACCCCGCCGAAGTGGTCGACGTGCGTGTGCGTGTGGATCACGGCGCTCACGGGGCGGTCCGCGACGTGCTCGCGGTACAGCGCCAGACCCGCCGCGGCCACCTCGGACGACATCAACGGGTCCACGACGATCACGCCGTCGCGTCCCTCGATGAGCGTCATGTTGGACAGGTCCATGCCGCGTACCTGGTGGACGCCCCCGGTCACCTCGAACAGGCCGCTGATCGCGGTCAGCCTGCCCTGGCGCCACAGATGGGGGTGCACCGTGCCGGGGGCGGCGTCGTCCGCCTCCGCCAGGAAGTCGTACCGGCCCAGGTCCCACACCGTCCTTCCCCGCGCGTCGGTCACGGTGCGCGGCACGGGTGCGAGGAATCCTCGGCGGGCGTCGTCGAAGTCCGCTGTGTCGGCGAACGGCGGCCCCGCGCGGTCCGTGTCGTCGGCCGCCGCCGTCGGTCGCGGGACGCCGGCTCCGGTTCCGCCCGTCCTGGTCCTGTGCGCCACGTGGTCCTCCCGTCGTGCGTGGCCGGAGTCGGCCGCCGGCCCGGTGTGAGATGCGGAACACCACCTACCCCCGGCCGCTCGGGTCCAGCGCCAAGGGCCGGTCAACACCTCGGAGAACACGGCGGCGACCGGACGGGACACGGCCTCCGCCGATGCCGTCACGGCCCCGGTCCGACCGCCCTGACCTGGATGATCACGGATGCCCTCGTCCCGCCGACCCCGTACACTGCGCGGGGCGGAACGCCCGGGGAGGCGCCTCCGCCCGATGCCGTCGGGGGCCGCCGACGGCTTTTGGACGTTCTCCACAAAGATGCCGCGCAGAGTCCTCGGTCGGCGACATGGCGCTGTCGGGCCGCGGTCGGCAGGATGGCACTGCCCGTCGTGTCGCGGCGCGCGCAACGATGATCAACGGAAGGGCCCAAACGCGTGTTCAGTCGTGTCGCCATCGTCAATCGTGGTGAGGCCGCCATGCGGCTCATCCACGCCGTACGGGACATCGCCGCGGAGACAGGTACACGGATCGAGACCGTCGCCCTGTACACCGATGTCGACCGCACAGCCACGTTCGTGCGCGAGGCCGACATCGCCTACGACCTCGGTCCCGCGTCCGCGCGCCCGTACCTCGACATGAAGGCGCTGGAGCGCGCCCTGGTGGAGACCGGGGCCGACGCCGCGTGGGTCGGCTGGGGCTTCGTGGCGGAGGACCCGGCCTTCGCCGAGCTGTGCGAGCGGATCGGCGTCACCTTCGTCGGACCCAGCGCCGACGCCATGCGCAGACTCGGCGACAAGATCGGCGCGAAGCTGATCGCCGAGGAGGTCGGCGTCCCCGTCGCTCCGTGGAGCCGCGGCGCGGTCGAGACCCTGGACGCCGCGCTGGAGGCGGCGGCCGGCATCGGCTACCCGCTCATGCTCAAGGCCACCGCGGGCGGCGGAGGGCGCGGCATCCGCGTGATCAACCACGAGGCCGAGCTGGCCGACGCCTACGAGCGCACCAGCCAGGAGGCCGCGCGGGCGTTCGGCAGCGGCATCGTCTTCCTGGAGCGCCTGGTCACCAACGCCCGCCACGTCGAGGTCCAGGTGATCGCGGACGGCGAGACCGCGTGGGCGCTCGGCGTCCGCGACTGCTCGGTGCAGCGCCGCAACCAGAAGATCATCGAGGAGTCCTCCTCGCCGGTCCTCGGCCCCGAGCAGACCGCCGAACTCAAGGCCTCGGCCGAGCGGCTCGCCGTCGCGGTCGGCTACCGCGGCGCCGCGACCGTCGAGTTCCTCTACCACCCCGGCGACCGCATGTTCGCCTTCCTGGAGGTCAACACCCGCCTCCAGGTCGAGCACCCGATCACCGAGTCCACCACCGGGTTCGACCTCGTCAGGGCCCAACTGCACGTGGCCTCCGGCGGCAGGCTGGAGGGCGAGCCCCCGGCGGAGCGCGGCCACGCCATCGAGGCCAGGCTCAACGCCGAGGACCCCGACCGCGACTTCGCCCCCTCCCCCGGCCGCATCGCGCGGCTCGACCTGCCCGCCGGGCCGGGCATCCGCGTGGACACCGGCGTCAGCGAGGGCGACACCATCCCCGCCGACTTCGACTCCATGATCGCGAAGATCATCGCCTACGGCCGCGACCGCGACGAGGCGCTCGGCCGCCTGCGCCGGGCGATGGCGCGCACCACCGTGATCATCGAGGGCGGCGCGACCAACAAGAGCTTCGTGCTCGACCTGCTCGACCGGCCCGAGGTGATCGACGCCAGCGCCGACACCGGCTGGATCGACCGCGTCCGCGCCGAGGGCGGCCTCGTCGCGCACCGGCACTCCGCGGTCGCCCTGGCGGCCGCCGCCATCGAGGCGTACGAGGAGGAGGAACGCGCCGAGCGCCAGCGCCTGCTGTCGACCGCGTTCGGCGGCCGGCCGCAGGTGCAGCACGAGAGCGGCCGTCCCCTGGACCTCAAGCTGCGCGGTGTCGGCTATCGCGTCCGCGTCGCCCGGATCGGCGCCCACCGCTTCCGCGTCGGCGTCGAGGCGGGCGAGGACGTCCGCACCGCCGACGTCGAGCTCGACCGCTTCGACGAGCACACCGGCCGCATCATCGTCAACGGAGCGTCGTACCGCCTGATCATCGGCACGCACGGCCCGATCCACCTGGTCGAGGTGGACGGCGTGGCGCACCGGGTCAGCCGCGACGAGGGCGGCGTCGTCCGCTCGCCCGCGCCCGCGCTGGTCGTCGCCACGCCCCTGGAGGCCGGCGCCGAGGTCGAGGCGGGCGCTCCGGTCCTGGTGCTGGAGAGCATGAAGATGGAGACGGTGCTGCGCGCACCGTTCCGGGCACGGCTGAAGGAGTGCGCCGTGTCCGTGGGCAGCCAGGTCGAGACCGGCGCCGCCCTGCTGCGGCTGGAGCCGATCGCCGACGACGACGCCGAGGACGCCTCGGAGTCCGCCTCCGTCGAGCTGGACCTGCCCGCGGCCCCCGCGACCGTCCCGGCGCGCGAGCGCACCGCGCGCGGCCAGGAGGACCTGCGCGGCCTGCTGCTCGGCTTCGACGTCGACCCGCACGACGAGCGCCGTGTGCTCGACGACTACCTCGCCGCGCGCCGCGCGTCGATCGAGGAGGGCCGTCGGCCGCTCGCCGAGGAGCTCGCACTCGTCGACGTGTTCGCCGACCTGGCCGAGCTGAGCCGCAACCGCCCGGCGGGCGAAGACGGCGGCGACACCCGCGTGCACAGCGCCCGTGAGTACTTCCACACCTACCTGCAGAGCCTCGACGTCGAGCGGGCCGGTCTGCCGGAGGCGTTCCAGGCCAAGCTCGCCACGGCGCTCGGACACTACGGCGTCGCCGACCTGGAGCGCACGCCCGGCCTCGAGGCCGCGGTGTTCCGCGTCTTCCTCGCCCAGCAGCGGGTCTCGGCCGACGTGGCCGTCGTCACGGCGCTGCTGCGCGCCTGGCTGAACGAGTCGCCGCCGGACGAGTCGTTGCGCGAACGCGTCGGCCTCACCCTGGAGCGGCTGGTGGCCGCGACCCAGGTCCGCTTCCCCGCGGTCGCCGACCTCGCGCGCGGCGTGGTGTTCGCGTGGTTCGCGCAGCCGCTGCTGCGCCGCAACCGCGCCCGCGTCTACGCCAACGTCCGCAGGCACCTGCGCCACCTGGACGCGCACCCGGACGCCTCGGACCGCGCCGAGCGCGTCGCCGAGATGGTGCGCAGCACCGAGCCGCTGGTGCGCCTGCTCGGCCAGCGGCTGGGCCGCGCCGACGTGGACAACACGGTCATGCTGGAGGTGCTGACCCGCCGGTACTACGGCAACAAGGGCCTGACGGACGTCCGCACCCGGGAGGTCGCGGGGTGCGCGTTCGTGGTCGCCGAGCGCGCGGAGTCGAGCGTGGTCTCCGCGGCGGTGGCCTTCGAGGAGCTGGGCGTCGCGCTGCGCGGGCTCGCGGAGCTGGCGAACGGCGGGGAGGCCGTCGACGCCGACATCTACCTCTCCTGGGAGAAGCAGCCCGAGGACTTCGACGCGATGGCGGCCGCGCTGCACGAGGTGTTCAGCGTGCACCCGCTGCCGGACCAGGTCCGCAGGCTCACCGCGACCGTGGCGGGCCGCGACGGCGCCGTCATGCACCACCACTTCACGTTCCGCCCGTCGCCGACCGGGCTGGCCGAGGACCGGCTGATCCGCGGCCTGCACCCGTACATCGCGCAGCGGATGCAGATGGAGCGGCTGAGGAAGTTCGACCTCACGCGGCTGCCGTCCTCGGACGAGGAGGTCTACCTCTTCCAGTGCGTGGCCAAGGAGAACCCGTCGGACGACCGACTCATCGCGTTCGCGCAGGTGCGCGACCTGACCGAGCTGCGCGAGCACGACGGCAGGCTGGTCTCGCTGCCGACGGCCGAGGACACCGTCGCCGCGTGCCTGGACTCGATCCGCCGGGCGCAGTCGCGGCGGCCGTCGCGGAAGCGGTTCAACACCAACCGGATCGTGGTCTACGTCTGGCCGCCGGTCGGCATCACCCGCGAGGAGCTGGAGATGATCGCCGGGCGCGTGCGTCCGACGACCGCGGGCGCCGGACTGGAGGAGATCCTGTTCATCGCGCGCCAGCGCGACCCGGAGACCGGTGAGCTGGCCAAGGTCGCCGTGCGCATCGCCTTCGACGCCACCGGCGGCTCCGAGCTGACCCTCGGCGAGCCGTCGGACGAGCCCGTAGAGCCGGTCGACGACTACCGCCAGAAGGTGCTGCGCGCGAGCAGCCGGAACACCGTCTACCCGTACGAGCTCACCGGGCTGCTCGGCGACTTCGTCGAGCACGACCTCGACGAGAACCACGCGCTCGTGCCCGTCGACCGGCCCAAGGGCCGCAACACCGCGGGCATCGTCGCGGGCGTGGTCTCCACGCCGACCGAACGGCACCCGCAGGGCGTCACCCGGGTGGTGCTGCTCGGCGACCCGACGAAGTCGCTCGGCGCGCTCTCGGAGCCGGAGTGCCGCCGCGTGGTCGCCGCGCTGGACCTGGCCGAGCGGATGGGCGTGCCGCTGGAGTGGTACGCGCTGTCCGCCGGCGCCCGGATCTCCATGGAGTCGGGCACCGAGAACATGGACTGGGTGGCCGCGGCGCTCAAGCGGATCGTCGAGTTCACCCAGGACGGCGGCGAGATCAACATCGTGGTCGCGGGCATCAACGTCGGCGCGCAGCCGTACTGGAACGCCGAGGCGACGATGCTCATGCACACCAAGGGCATCCTGGTGATGACGCCGGACTCGGCGATGGTCCTCACCGGCAAGCAGTCGCTCGACTTCTCCGGCGGCGTCTCGGCCGAGGACAACTTCGGCATCGGCGGCTACGACCGGGTCATGGGCCCGAACGGGCAGGCGCAGTACTGGGCGCCGGACCTGCTCGCCGCGCGGGACGTGCTGATGTCGCACTACGACCACGCCTACGTCGCGCCGGGCGAGGACGCGCCGCGGCGGGCCACGACCACCGACCCCGTCGACCGCGACGTCTCCGACTTCCCGCACTCCGTGGAGGGAAGCGACTTCACCACGGTCGGCGAGATCTTCTCCGCCGGGGCCAACCCGGACCGCAAGAAGCCGTTCGACATCCGCACCGTGATGCGGGCGCTCTCCGACCAGGACCACGCGGTGCTGGAGCGCTGGGCCGGCATGGCCGACGCGGACACGGCGGCGGTGCAGGACGTGCACCTCGGCGGCATGCCGGTCTGCCTGCTCGGCATCGAGTCGCGGTCGGTGCAGCGGCACGGCTTCCCGCCCACCGACGGTCCGGACACCTACACCGCGGGCACGCTGTTCCCGCGCTCGTCGAAGAAGGCCGCGCGGGCGATCAACGCGGCCAGCGGCAACCGGCCGCTGGTGGTGCTGGCGAACCTGTCGGGCTTCGACGGCTCGCCGGAGTCGATGCGCAAGCTCCAGCTGGAGTACGGCGCCGAGATCGGGCGCGCGATCGTGAACTTCCAGGGGCCCATCGTGTTCTGCGTGATCTCGCGGTACCACGGCGGCGCGTTCGTGGTGTTCTCGAAGGCGCTGAACCCGAACATGACGGTGCTCGCGCTGGAGGGCTCCTACGCCTCCGTGCTGGGCGGCGCCCCCGCCGCCGCGGTGGTGTTCTCCGCCGACGTCAACGCCCGGACCGCGGCCGACCCGCGCGTACGGGACCTGGAAGCGCGCGTCGCCGCCGCATCGGGCACCGAGCGCGCCGCGCTGACCGCGGAACTCGACGAGCTCCGCGTGTCGGTCCGTGCGGAGAAGCTCGGCGAGGTGGCGGCGGAGTTCGACGGCGTGCACGACATCCACCGCGCGGTCGAGGTCGGCTCGGTGGACGCCGTCATCAGCGCCGCCGAACTGCGTCCGCGCGTCATCGCGGCCCTGGAGGCGCACCGGCGGTAGGCGGCGTTCGCCGCGGCTCCGCCCCGACGGGCGGAGCCGCGGACGAAACTCCCCTCGGGCGCCCGTCCTCTGGGCAGAGGATGAGGTCCCCGGCGGGCCGGCCGCCGACGACGGTGGCCGGTTCCCGCCGGGGACCTCTCCGCGGCGGTGTCAGTCGCGCAGGGCCTCGATGAGCTCCTGCTCGTCGTCCTTGGTGAGGTTGGTCTGGATGACGGTCGGGTGCAGGGGCTTGAACGCGCTGACGACCCTGTCCCGGGTGGCCGACTGGGCGAGCAGGAACACGGCGGCCCGGCCCTGGTCGAGTTCGGAGCCGATCCGCTTGATCATGTCGTCGTCGATGCCGACGTCGCTGAGCTTGCCCGCGATCGCGCCCGAGGCGGCGCCGACGGCCATGCCGAGCAGCGGCGCGAGGAAGAGGAGCCCGATGAGCGTGCCCCAGAAGGCGCCGCCCACGGCCCCCGCACCCGCGAGGTTGACGGTCTGGTGGATGCGCGGGCGGCCCTTGGCGTCCTTGTAGACGTAGGCCGCGTCCTGCAGCTTCAGCAGTTCCTGGCGGCCCAGGTCGGCGGCGATCTCCAGGGCCTCCTCAGCGGTCTTGGTGTCGGCCACGCCGAGTACGACGAGGTGCGCCATCCGTTCCCCCATGATTGCGATGTGTCCTTGTGTGGTGACACAGAGTGTTTCCCGGGGGAGTTCGCGGTAGTGCCATCGCCCGGGAAAGCGGGGGTCACGGAGCGGCGGCCGGAGGTCCGCGCCGCTCAGCCGTCGGCCGCCTCCCGTTCGATCCGCTCGAACTGCGCGCCCATGGCCTCGGCGAGCGCCCTGGCGCCGGACAGCGGCCGCACCATGACGGTGAGCTCGGCGATCAGGCCCTCGTCGTCGACGCGCAGGAAGTCGCAGCCGTGGACCTGGCGGCCGTCCACCGTCGCCTCGAACACGAGCGCGTGGTCGCGGGCGTCGGCCCCCGTGAACTCCCGCACGTAGCGGAAGTCCTCGAAGACCCGCATGACCCCGCGCAGGATCGCCGCCGTGATCGCCTTGCCCGGGTAGGGCCTGAAGACCACCGGGCTGGTGAACACGACGTCCTCGGCGAGCAGCGCCTCGATCGCGGTCGCGTCCCCGGCCTCGACCGCCTCGCGGAACCGTTGCATGTGTCCTCCTATGCAACTCGTTGAATAGGTGTGTCGGAGGCTACTGGATAGTCACATAGTTGACTAGTCTTGAAATGGAATGATCCGCGTGGTTGGCTCTGGGACCATGGCATTGCGCGACGCGGTGATGGCCGCGCTCCTGGAGGGTGAGGCGTCCGGATACGACCTGGCCAAGGGGTTCGACGCCTCGGTGGCCAACTTCTGGATGGCCACACCCCAGCAGATCTACCGGGAGCTGGACCGGATGGAGTCCGAGGGACTGGTCGAGGCGCGCGTCGTGTACCAGCGGAAGCGCCCGAACAAGCGGCTGTTCTCGTTGACCGGGGCCGGGCGCCGGGCGCTGCGCGACTTCACCGCCGCGCCGCCGAGGCCCGGCGTGGCGCGGGAGGATCTCCTGGTCCAGGTGCAGGCGCTGGACGTCGGGGACGCGGCGGCGGTCAGGGAGTCGGTCCGGGAGCGCGCTGACTGGGCCCGGGCGAAGATCGCGCGCTACGAGAGGCTGCGCGACCGCCTCCTGGACGGCCGGGACGAGGAGGAGTACCTCCAGCACGCGGAGCGGATCGGTCCCTACCTGACCCTCATGCGCGGCCTGGAGTTCGAGCGGGAGAACCTGCGCTGGGGCGAGCGGGTCCTGGCCGTCCTCGACCGGCGCGCCGCCGTGCGCGCCGCGGATGTGTGAGCCGGGTGGGGTACCTGCGCTACGTCGCGGTCGGCGACAGCCAGACCGAGGGACTGAACGACGGCGACGAGACCGCCGGATACCGGGGCTGGGCCGACCGGCTCGCCGAGACGCTCGCCGCCCGTGAACGCGGGTTCCGCTACGCCAACCTCGCCGTGCGCGGGCGGCTGACCGCGCGGATCCGCGCCGAGCAGACCGCCCCCGCGCTCGCCCTGGAACCGGACCTGGTGACCGTCATGGCGGGCATGAACGACCTGGTCAGGCCAGGGTTCGACGCGGACGCCACGGCCGCCGACCTGGAGGCGATGCTGGCCGCGTTCACCGCCTCGGGCGCGACCGTGGTCACCTTCACCTTCCCCGACATCGCACGGATCGCCCCGCTGGTGGGACGCCTGCGCCCGCGGGTCCTGGACCTCAACGACCGCGTCCGCGCCATGGCCCGGCTCCACGGCGCCGTGGTGGTCGACACCTTCCCCCACCCGGTGACCACGGATCCCCGGTTGTGGAGCGCCGACCGCATCCACGCCACGCCGCTCGGGCACACGAGGATCGCGGCGGCGGTCGCCCACACGCTCGGTGTTCCGGGCGGTGACGCCTCCTGGTCCGACCCGCTCCCCCCGCTCGCGCCCGTGCCTCCCTGGAGGCGGGCCGCGGCCGAGCTCACCTGGGCGACGGCCTTCCTCGGGCCCTGGCTGCTGCGCCGCCTGCGCGGACGCTCGTCGGGCGACGGCCGGACGGCGAAGCGGCCCCGGCTGGAGCCGGTCCGCCCCGCGCGCCCGTGACCGCCGCCGGCCGCCCGACCGTTCGCGCGGCGCTCAGCCCGCCACGGGGACGGCCGCCGCGACCGTGTCGCGGTCACCGCGCCCCAGCAACGGGAAGACGACGCGCAACCCCTGCTCGTCGCTCGGCGACGAGACGACGAACGAGGAGTTGAGCACGCGCTCCCGGATCTCCGAGCGCACGAGTCCCGCGCGCGGGATGGTCGTCACGTGCTCCCTGGGCGCGGGGAACACCGGGTCGGCCCGGAACACGAGGAACCGCCGGTCGGTCATCGCCAGGTACATGGGCGTCGGCACCGGGACCACCGCCATGGCGCCGCCGCTGAAGACCGCCGACGCCGCGGCGAACGCCGCCGTCCGGCCCACGGAGACGGTGGCCAGGTTGACGATGGTCGTCACCTCCACCCGCTCTCCGGGTTCGAGGATGGGCTCGAGCCTGGCCATGAGGCGTCGGCGGCGCAGTCCGTTCACGGTGTTCCTTCGTCACTGGTCGTGAGCCGGGCCGGGGCGACCCGTCCGGCGGTGCGGTCACTCTCGCACACACGGGAGGGCGCCCCTCCTCCGGGATCCGGTGAAGGCGGAGGCCACAGTGGCGCCCGTTCCCTCGCCCACGCCCTCCACCCGTGGTCGGCCTATCGTGGAGGGGCCTCGTGAGCGCTCCGGCCGCTCCGGCTGCCCCGGCCGCGTCGACCGAACCCGGAGAACCGATGACACCACGCCCGTCCGACCCCCGCCCGCCGCTCGCCGCCACCGCGCGTCCGACGACGTCGGCCGCGCCGGACGGAGGCGCTTCATGAGTGTCAGTGTGTTCACCTCACCGGACGGGGGCCACACGGCGCGCGGGCGCACGCTCGGGAGCACCTGGGGCGAACGGGTCCGGGCCACGTGGGACCGGTACGAGCGGCACTTCGCCGACCTGGGTCTGGCCGCCCGGCTCGTGCGGGACGTCGGTCACGGCGCCCTCGACCGGGTGGCCGCGTGGGCGCCCCGTCTGGCGGAGGAGATCCACGGGATCGCGGAGGGGGCCGGACTGGAGCCCTGGCAGGCGGGCGCGCTGAACGCCCGGTCGGAGGTCCTCGCGCACGTCCGCCCCGCACCGCCCGGCGAGTGCTCGGTGTCGGTGTACCTGCCCGGAGAGGGGCTGCCGCGCACCGTCCAGACGTGGGACTGGATCGACGGGATGGAGGACGGGCGGCTGGTGTGGAGCTACCGGCCCCGCCCCGGCCACACGGTCTCGACGTTCACCGAGTTCGGGGTGCTCGCCAAGATCGGCGTGAACAGCGCCGGACTGGGCCTGCACTTCAACCTGCTCAAGCACCGCGCGGACGGGGGCGTCGACGGCGTGCCGGTGCACGTCGTCGCCCGCCGCGTCCTGGAGGAGGCGGGTTCGGTGGCCGAGGCCGGGCGCGTCATCCGCTCCGCGCCGGTGACCGCGTCGGTGGCGCTGACCGTGGTCGCCCACGACGGCGACCGCTCCGAGGCGGCGACGTTCGAGGTCTCACCCGCCGGGGTCGCGGTTCTGCCGGTGCGGCCGGACGGGTTCCTGTGGCACACCAACCACTTCCTCGACCCGGCTCTGGCCGAGGGCGAGGCGCTGGGCGTCGACGACCAGGACACCTACGACCGGCAGGCGGCACTGGCGCGGCTCGCCGACGGGTTGGCCGGCGCCGACGTGGCGGATCGCGCCGCCGCCCTGGCGCACCACCGCGGGGACGGGGCGGCCCTGTGCCGCCACCCCGAGGCCGGCGACACGCCGGACGCGCGCTGGCGGACGCTGATGACGGTCGGGCTCGACCTGGAGCGCCACCGCCTGGCGTTCCAGGGCGGCAACCCCTGCACGCTGCGCCGGGAGGAGTGGCTCCACCACTGAACCGCCGGAGCCGGATCGCCGGGTGGACCTAGGTGGTCCGCTCCGTCTCGTTCATCCGCTCGATCGTGGGCCCGGCCGCCCGGGCCCACGGCACGGAGAGGACGGCGGCGGCCAGGACCCCCAGACCGCCCGCCACCACGATCACGGAGCCGGTGCTGAAGAACTCCGCGCAGAACCCGGCGACGAGGATGCCCAGACCCTGGGCGACCTGGAGCCCGGCCGCGACCAGCCCGAAGGCCAGTGCCCGCCCCTCCTTGGGCACGCACAGGACGAACGCCGCGTTGGCGACGAACTGGTAGGAACCGGCGACCCCCACCAGGGCGAGCGCGGTGACCATCAGCCACAGCGGCGGGTGGAACAGCCACAGCAGCAACGGGACCGAGGTGAGCACGGCCAGCGGGCCCAGCAGCCGCATCCGGGTGGGCGGCGGCACCAGCCGGGTGAGGACGAGCCCGCCGATCAGCGCGCCGACCGAGGAACCCGCCATGATGAACCCGGTCGCCGCGTCCCCCGCGCCGATCTCCGTGGTGATCGGCTTGGCGAGGCCGTAGGGGATCGAGTACAGGCCGGCGAGCCAGCCGAGCAGGGCGAGCGTGCGCAGCCGTGAGTCCCCGAAGACGAGCTTGGCGCCGTCGCGGGTCATCGCGAGGAAACCCGGGCGGTCCTGGTCGTCGGTGCGGGCGGCGGGGCGGGACCGGACACCGGCCAGGACGATCACGGCGGACAGGACGAAGACGGCGCCGTTGGCGGCCACGGCCACGTGCGGGCCGATGAGCCCCACGACGACGCCACCCGCCACCAGGCCGGTCAACATGCCCACCTGCGAGGTGAGCTGGATGATCGCCGTGCTGGCCACGTAGCGTTCGCCCTGGACGATCTCGGTCATCAGGGCCGCGCGCGCGGCGGCGAACGGGATCGAGGGCAGCACCGAGCAGAACAGCAGCGCCCAGATCGCCCAGACCGGCATGCCCGGAACGGCGATGAGGAGCACGACGAGCGCGCGGATCAGGTCGCACGCCACCATGACCTGGCGGCGTGGGAGAAGATCGGCCAGCCCGGACAGCAGCGGACCGGCGATGAACGGGGGCAGGAAGGTGACCGCGAGCGTGACGCCGGTCGCGAACGCGGACTCGGTGAGCTGGTAGACGAGGATGCTGGTGGCGATGTTCAGCACGTTGGTGCCGATCATCGAGAGGGCGTGGGCGAGCCAGATGGAGCGGAACTCGCCGATGCGCATGACCTCGCGGTAGCTGCTCCGCCAGGTGTCGTTCGAGGTGCTGGAGGGTTCGTGGCCCCCGTGGTCAGGCGATTTGTCGAGGCTCGGATTTGTCACCCGGCGCTCCCTCATTTTTACAGGGTTGAATTCACGCTGTGTCGCGTCCCGGTGACCAACCGTTCCTGATTGGAGGTGTTGTCGCAACCACCTTTGGGGATTTCGTGTCTGATTCGTTGCGCTGGGTTACTGTCGCGAAGTGCGTACGCCCTGGTCCGGCGTGTGCCCTGGGCCCCGGTTCCGGAGAATTCAGGCCCAGCCGAGCTCGTCGAGTCGGGAGTCGTCGATCCCGAAATGATGCGCGATTTCGTGAATGACGGTTACGCGTACCTCCTCGACGACCTCTTCCGGTGTCTGGCAGATCGCGCAGATGTCACGCCGGTAAATGAAGATCTGGTCCGGCAGCACGCCGAAGTAGGTGTCGCCCCGCTCGGTCAGGGGGACGCCCTCGTAGAGCCCGAGCAGCCCGTCGGGCGACTCGTCCTCGACTGTGATGACCACGTTGTCCATGAGCCGCGCCAGGTGCGGGGGTATCTCGTCCAGGGCGTCGGCGACCAGTTCCTCGAAGCGTGCGCGCGTCAGTTCCACCACACAGACATTGTGCTGCCTGCCCGGCGGGGCCGGAAGCGATCCGGGGGAGACATAACACTCTGGACGGGAGGAAACATTGGGAACGGCTCCCCGGGGCGGCATCATGGGGGATGTGTTGTCTTGGGGAGCGGTCCGCGCGTACGACTTCCGGGGCGCCCTCGCCCGGGCGCGGTCCGGGCGTGCGTGGCGTTGGGCGTGCGTGGTCGCCGCGGGCTTCGTCGGGGGCTGGCTGGGGCTTGCGCTCGGCGGCCACGTCGTCACCCCGATCGGCCCCGCGGACGTCACGCTCGCCCTGGCTCCCCAGTGGCGCGGCGAGACCGTCGTCGACGTCGCGCCCTTCGGCCAGCTGACCTTCGACACGCACCGGGCCCCGCTGCGGCTGGAGGCGACGATCTCCGACATCCGGCTCGCCGCGGCCGAGGAGATGTTCACCGACCCCGAGTCGATCAACCGGATGGCCGCGGGCATCGGCGCGGACCTGCGCGCGGGTGTGATCGCGCTGGCGGTCCGCGCTCTGCTGGTCGCGGCGCTGGGCGCGCTGGTCATGGGGCTGCTGCTGTTCCGGAACGTGTGGAGGGCCGTGGGCAGTGCGGCCGTGTCGCTGGTCGCCCTCGTCGCGTCCGGGGCGGTCGCGGCGGCCACGTTCAACCCCAGCGCGATCGCCGAGCCCCGGTACACGGGGCTGATCGCGGGCGCGCCGCAGGTGGTGGGCAGCGCCGAGGCCGTCGTCAGCCGGTTCACGCAGTACCAGGAGCAGCTCGCAGGGCTGGTGGGCAACGTGTCGATGCTCTATGAGGCGACCTCGACCCTCCCGGTGTACGAGGAGGACGAGTCGGTGATCCGGGTGCTGCACGTGTCCGACATCCACCTCAACCCGGCGTCGTGGGCGATCATCGGCACGCTGACCCAGCAGTACGCGATCGACGTGGTCGTGGACTCGGGCGACCTGACCGACCGGGGGAGCGCGGCGGAGGACGCCTTCGCCGACGAGATCGCCGACCTGGAGGTCCCGTACGTGTGGGTACGCGGCCAGCACGACTCCATGGGAACCCAGCGGGCGGTCGCCGCCCAGCCGAACGCCGTGGTGCTCGACGGCGACGTGCACGAGGTGGCGGGCCTGACCTTCTTCGGCGCGGGCGATCCGCGGTTCACCCCGGACGCGACCAGGCTGAACCCCGGGCTCGGGGAGATCGCCGACCTGGGCGGGGAGCAGGCGGAGTCGGTGGCCGGGTCCGGCGAGGAGGTGGACGTGGCCGTGCTGCACACACGCGCACAGGCGGAGGCCTTCGACGGGGTGGTGCCGCTCGTGCTCACGGGGGACGAGCACCAGCGGTCGACGCGGTTGGGCGCGGAGGGGACGCGGTTCCTCGTCCAGGGCTCCACGGGCGGCGCGGGGCTGGGTGGCCTTGATCACGGTTCGGGGCGTCCGATCCCGTACCAGGCCTCGGTGCTGTACCTGGACGCGGAGACCGGTCGCCTCCAGGCGCGCGACGACATCGACCTCGGGGGGATCGGCCTGACGTCCGCGCAGGTCGAGCGGCACATCGAACCGGAGCCAGGCCGCCCGGTGGGAGAGCGCGGGAGCGAGCCGGACGAGGGGCCCGACGCGTCGGAGAGCGAGGCCGAGGGATGACGTTCGCGCAGGTGGCGCGGGGCCGTCAAGGGTGGGCGAATCGCTTTGGAGTTGGTGGGAATCTCCCCTATGCTTGACCTGTCACACGGGCCCCCATCGTCTAGCGGCCTAGGACGCCGCCCTTTCAAGGCGGTAGCGCGGGTTCGAATCCCGTTGGGGGTACGACGCGGTCAGACCACTGCCGGACGTCTGGCAGAATGAGTACCGCAGCGACGCGCCGGGGCTACGCACCCGGCGTGACAAGCGAACAAGGTCCTGTGGAGCAGTTAGGAGTGCTCGCCACCCTGTCAAGGTGGAGGCCGCGGGTTCAAATCCCGTCAGGACCGCAGATGCCGCCGGGTGATCGGCGCGCATGGCTAGGTAGCTCAGTTGGTACGAGCGTCCGCCTGAAAAGCGGAAGGTCGGCGGTTCGACCCCGCCCCTAGCCACCTGTAGCAGACACACGAAAACGCCCCGCCACCTGGGAAGGCAGGCAGCGGGGCGCTTTGCTGTGTCGGTGGTTGCCGGTGGACCGTGGCGGCTCACGGTGGGTGCCTGCGGCCAATGCGCGGCCACGTTCAGGAGCGGTATAGGGCCTCCTCGATCTGGCGCTGCTTCGGACCGCGACGGGTGTCGCGCCTGGTGCCGTCGTCGGTGAACTCGGGCCCGGCGTCGGGGGTGACCTCCTCCACGTGCCTCCACGTGCCTCCTCGGGGCGGAGCGCCGCGTAGTACATCGCTCCCTGGCGGCCAGTCACCTCGTCGGCCTGCCCATCGGCCAGTCCCCGCCCGCGCCGAACACCTTCGGGAAGCTGAACGTCCGACCGATCTCCGCGGGGGCGCCGGCGCGCGCCGGCGCCCCCGGACCTCAGCAGGTGCTGTTCGTCGGTTCGCCGGCGAACCGGTCGGCCATCCAGTCGTGGGCCCTGTCGTGGTCGATGAACAGGCTCATGACGTGGGATCCGGAGTAGGTCCTACGCCACTGCACGTTGGCGCCGGCGGCACAGTAGGTGTCGCGCAGCTCCTCGGCCTGTCCCATCGGGATCGCGTCGTCCAGGGCCGAGTGGTACATGAACAGCGGCACGGTCGGGGCCGTCCCCCCGGGCAGGTTCTCGGCCAGGCGCGCCTGCCACTCGGGACTGTTCAGCAGTTCGGCGGTGGTGATGCCGTCCATGGTCCTGAACATCCCGTGCGGAATGGCGTCGACGGTGCAGGAATCGCGCAGGGTGTCCATCAGCTCCGCCCCATCGTCGGTCATCCTCTCCTCCAGGGGCAGCTCCGGGTAGGCGGAGCTGAGGCCGATCGCGGCGAGACTCATGAGCGAGAAGTAGGTGCCGCCGTCCAGGAACTCGGCGACCTGGTGCAGGTCCGCGGGCACGGCGCCGGCGGCGACGCCGACCAGCGGCAGTTCCGGTGCGTACTCCGGGTGGAGCTGGGCCGCCCACACGGCGGACCCGCCGCCCTGGGAGAACCCGTTGACGCCCATCGGGGCGTCGGGGGAGATCCCGGCCTCGTCGAGCCGGGTGGCGGCGCGCAGAGAGTCGAGGACGGCCGGGCCCTGGGAGCGGCCGACCATGAAGGTGTGGTCGCCCGGCGTCCCGAAGCCCTCGTAGTCGGTGACGACCAGTGCGTATCCGTCGTCGACGTACCGCTCCATGAGCGAGGCCTCGTACTCCAGGCCCTGCTCCAGTCCGTTCGACGGGGCGCAGTGGTCGCCGATGCCGTGGGTGCCGATCGCGTAGGCGACCAGCGGCCGTTCTCCCCCGCCCTCCCAGGGCGCGGTCGGCGCCATGACGGTGGCGGTGACCGCCATCGGCTCGCCGAGCGCGTCCGTGGACAGGTACATCACCCGCCACACGTCGGCGGGGAAGCGGCCGACGCGCAGCGCGTCGGTGAACGCGTCGGCGGGCTCGGCGCGGATGATGTCACCGGGCTCGCCCGCGGGGAGCGGGTCCGGCGGCTGGAAGAAGTCGTCCTCGACGGCGGTGGCCTCTTCGGGCTGCTCGATGTCCGCCCAGGTGGAAAGGGTCGCGGTCTCCTGGGTCGAGGTCAGCTGGGCCCCGGCGGCGCCTCCGTCGTGGTTCCACAGTGCGGTGGCGGCGGTCAGCGCGGCGGCCGTGCAGGCTGCGGCGGTCGCGGCGGTCAGACGGTGCCGCCGGGCGCGCGGTGATCTGGACACGGACATGACTCCTGAGGGGTCGGGGGTTCGCGCCTGGGGACGTCGCCGCGCCCGGTCTCGGAACGGCACGGCTTCACCGGACGCCCTCGTCATGTCTCGGGGCACACCGGTGTGCTCAACATCCTGGAGCGGACGATCGCGCCCGCGCATCGGTGCTTCCACCGGTCTGTCTGTGACTCAATGGAGTTGACTCATTGCCCATAGTGATGACTTCGGGGTGGTAGGACCGTGGGTGCCGGTCTCCAGAGCGGGGGCGCGGGTCGCCCCGCCCGTGGCGGCGAAGTCCGGGTCGCGGGCGTCCACTCCCGGCTGTTCGCGGGCGTGGGTCAGCGGGGTGTCCGGGAACTCCCCGACGACCGGACCCCTCGGGTTCATGTTTCGTACTCTGCTTGGAGTGGTCGAACTGTAGTACTACGTCCAGAGTGATATCGACACCGAACGGAGCACCATCCCATGCGGCAGAATCCCGAGCGCCGGGGCGCCCTGCTCGACGCGGCCATCGAGGTGCTCGCCCGCGAGGGCGCGCGCGGCCTGACCTTCCGCGCCGTGGACAAGGAGGCGGCCGTACCCGGCGGAACGGCCTCCAACTACTTCGCCAACCGCGACGACCTGCTCACCCAGGTCGGCCACCGGTTCTACGAGCGGTTGGAGCCTGGCGCCGACCTCGTCGCCGTGGCGGAGAAGGGCCCGCACGACCGCGCCCGGGTCGCTGAGCTCATGCACGAGATCGTGGGCCGCGTCAGCGAGTTCCGCTCCGGCTTCCTCGCCCAGATCGAGTTGCGCCTGGAGGCCACCCGCCGCCCCGAGCTGCGCCGCCTGCTCACCGAGCGGGTCCGCGCGGACCTCGATGCCAACATCGACTTTCACACCCGTGTCGGCTTCCCTGGCGACGACACCTCCGTCGTCCTGCTCTACCTGGCGCTGAACTGGTTGATCCTGGAGCGGCTCACCCTGCCCGAGGTCATCTCCGAGGACCGGGCCCGAGCCCTGGTCGACGCCGCGGTCGAGCGCATCCTGCCCGCACCCGGCGGTTCCTCCTGACGGCCTCCCGCCGCGACCGGCGGGGACGTGCCGCCGGAGGCGCGGGGGCATGGACAGGTCCGGGTCAAGGTTTTGTCAGCCTTGCCTACCTGTGCTCATCGGCGGAGGTCGCGACCAGACCCGGAGGAGCCCTCGCGCGTGTCCGCAGTACGCGTGCCCAGACCCGCACGGTACGCCGCGGCGGGACTCACCCTGACCGCCGTCCTGGCGGCCTGCTCCGGCGGTGAGCCCGAGGGCACCGCACAGGGCGGCGGCGACGGCGCGTTCCCCGTCACCATCGACGGCGCGCTGGGCGAGGCGGTCATCCCCGAGCAGCCCGAACGCGTGGTCACGTGGGGCTGGTCCGCCCAGGACGTCGTGCCCGCCCTCGACGTTGTGCCGGTCGCCATGCCCCGCAACGACTACGGCGGCGACGGGAACGGGATCTTCCCCTGGGACGCGCCTCCGTGTCCCTCCCCGAGCCCGGCGACCTCTTCCTGGGCCGCGCCGACCAGGTCGCTTGTTTCGTCCTCGTGGAGCTGCGCCTGTCCGGGGCGCCGTTCCAGAGCCTGGTGCGCAACCCGCTTGTCAGCCCGGACATCATCGGCATCACGCACGGAGCCAGCGCCGCCGGGGTGGTCGGCGTCGTCTGCCTGGGCATCAGCGGGCCGGCGCTGACCGCGTTCGTCGGCACGGGCGGCCTCGGCGCGGCGGCCGTGATCCACCTCCTCGCCTGGCGCGGCGGCGTGGTCGGGTACCGGTTCCCGCTCACCGGCATCGGAGTGGCGGCGCTGGCCACGAGCGTCGTGTCCTGGGGCCTCACCCAGAACGACGTCCGTGACACGCAGGTGGCGCTGACCTGGATCACGGGTAGTCTGGCGCGCGCGGACTGGCCGACGCCGAACCCGTTGCTGGGCTGCGCCGGGATGCTCGTGCCCGCGTTGGCCGTGTCGGGCGGGCGGCTGCGTTCGCTCGAACTCGGCGACGACCCGGCCGCCGCCCTGGGAGTGCCCGTGGAACGCTCCCGGCTGTGGCTGTCGTCGGTGTCGGTGGCTCTGGCCGCCTCGGCGGTGGCGGTGACCGGTCCGGTCGCCTTCGTCGCCCTGGTCAGCGCGCCGATCGCCCGGCGCACCGTCGGCGCGGGCCGGCTGGGCCTGGTCCCCGCGACACTGGTCGGCGCAGTGACCATGCTCGCGTCCGAACTCATCGCGCAGTTCACGATCCCCGAGACCACTCTCCCCGTGGACGTGGTGACCGGTGTCGTGGGCGCTCCGTACCCTCTCTGGCTCCTCATGCGGACCAACCGGTCCGGGGCAGGTGGTTGACATGACTCTGGCCGACACCGGGCGGGCGGGGAACTCCGTGCTCGCCTTCTCCTCCCTGGAGACCGAGGGGCTGACCCTCGGGTACGGGGAGGAACCGGTCGTGCACGACCTCACGGTCAGCGTGCCGCCCGGCGTGGTCACCTCCATCGTCGGGGCGAACGGCTGCGGCAAGTCCACCCTGCTGCGCGGTCTGGCCAGGCTGCTCGCCCCGCGATCGGGGAGGGTGCTGCTCAACGGGGCGGACATCCACGGGATCGCCACCCGCGACGTGGCCAGGATCATCGGTCTGCTGCCGCAGAACCCGGTCGCGCCGGAGGGGATCACGGTCGCCGACCTCGTGGGCCGCGGGCGCTACCCGCACCAGGGGTGGTTCCGCCGCTGGACGGCGGAGGACGACCGGGCGGTGCGGGAGGCCCTGACGGCGACGGACACGCTGGAGCTGGCGGAGCGGTCGGTCGACGAGCTGTCCGGGGGGCAGCGGCAGCGGGTGTGGATCGCGATGACCCTCGCCCAGCGCACCGACCTGCTGCTGCTCGACGAGCCGACGACCTTCCTCGACATCGCCCACCAGGTCGAGGTGCTGGACCTGCTGCTGGAGCTGAACCGGACCCAGGGCACCACGGTCGTCATGGTCCTGCACGACCTCAACCTGGCCTCGCGCTACTCCGACCACCTGGTGGCGATGCGGGAGGGGCGGGTGTACGCCGCCGGGCGGCCCCGGGAGGTGGTCACCGAGGAGCTGGTCCAGGACGTGTTCGGGCTGTCGGCGAGGGTGTACCCGGACCCGGTCACCGGGACGCCCAGCCTGTCCCCGCTCGTGCGCAACCCCGATCACCTGCCGGGTTGAGCGGACCGATCCGTCGGCCGGACCGGGCACGGTGTGACCCGGGCCGCGGCGCTCGGTCCGCAACTCGGGTAGTGTCCGGCCACGTGAGCCACGCGACCGCCGCCGACGGCACCCGGATCTGGTACGACACCCTCGGTGAGGGCGAACCCCTCCTCCTCGTCCACGGCCAGTCCCTCGACCACACGATGTGGAACGGCGTCGCCGAGGAGCTGGCCCGCCACCACCGGGTCGTGCGGATGGACCTGCGGGGCACCGGGGGCAGCGACGCCCCGGTCGACTCCGCCTACACGACGGACCTCCTGGCGCGCGACGCCCTCGCGGTCCTGGACCACCTCGGCGTCGCGCGCGCCCACGTCTACGGCTTCTCCATGGGCGGCAAGGTCGCGCAGACGCTCGCGGCCACGGCCCCCGAACGGGTCGGCGCACTCGTGCTCGGCTCGACCGCCCCGGGAGGCGGGCACGAGATCGAACGCCCCGTCGAGGCCTCGCTGGCCCTGCGCAGGGCCAACACCGAGGAGGGGCGCGGGCTCGTCGCGCACCTGTTCTACACACCCGCCTGGGCCGACGCGCACCCGGACCAGGTCGCAACGATCGTGCCGCACAACCCCCTCCGAGCCCAACGGCGACACTACGAGGCGAGTCTGCGCCACGACGGATGGGACCTGCTGCCCGCCATCGCCGCCCCGACCCTCGTCGTGCACGGCGAGGACGACGAGCTCACCCCGGTGGGCAACGCGGCGCTGGTCGCCGAACGCGTCCCCGGCGCCCGGCTGTCGGTCCTGCCCGGTGTCCGCCACGGCTACCTGCACGAGGTCGAGCCCAAGGCCACCCGGGAGGTCCTCGACTTCCTGGCGGAGCACCCGCTGCCCCGCTGACACCTGACGGACCGGTCGGCTCCGGCGCGGCTCAGGCCGGTCCCGGTCCGGCTTCGGCGGGCGGCCACTGGTCGGCGCGCAGCCTGTCGAGCTGGCGCCGGTCGCGCTTGGTCGGGCGGCCCGCGCCCCGGTCGCGCCGGATGACGGGTCCCGTCGCCTGGGGCGGCGGGGTGGGCGACCGGTCGACGTAGCACCGCGTCGCGAGGGGCGCGCCGACCCGCTTGACGATGACGTGGCTCACGTCGACGAGCCGCGTCGTTCCGTGCAGCCGGACGCGCACCTCGTCTCCGGCCTTCACCGCGGTGGCCGCCTTCGCCGGACGGCCGTTGACGCGCACGTGTCCGCCACGGCAGGCCTGGGCGGCGTCCGACCTGGTCTTGGTGAGGCGCACGGCCCAGAGCCAGCGGTCCACCCGGGTCGACTCCGGTCCGGACGGCAGGGGGGCCGACGGCTCGCTCACGCCGTCTCCTCTCGGTGTCGGGGACGTCGTCCACCACTCTAGGCGGGCGGCGGTACGAAGTACTCCGAAGTCGCGCTAGAGTTGTTCCTGCAACGAGGTCCTGTGGAGCAGTTAGGAGTGCTCGCCACCCTGTCAAGGTGGAGGCCGCGGGTTCAAATCCCGTCAGGACCGCAGCCGGAGCCCGGCACCGCGAGGTGCCGGGCTCCTGTCGTTGTGGGGTGGAACCCGCCTGACGGGGAAGGTCCCCCTCAGAGGCGACGGCATCGGGCACGGGAGGATGACGGGACCTTGGGCTACCGGTACGCCGTCGAACGGGCGGACCACTCGGCGCTGGCGAGCGGGCAGGTGCTGCGCTCCGCGCCCGGGTATCCGGGCTTCCCCGTGCGGCTGGCCAGCGAACTCTTCCAACGAGCGCTGGCCCACGTACACGACACCCCGGTACGCCTGTGGGACCCCTGCTGCGGCGGCGGCTACCTGGTCACGGTGCTGGGGCTGCTGCACCGCGACCGCGTCTCCCACGTGCGGGCGTCGGACGTGGACGCCGACGCGGTCGACCTGGCGGCGCGCAACCTGGAGCTGCTCACCGCGTCGGGTCTCGCCGGACGGGAGGCCGAGCTGCGCCGGTCGGCCAGGGACTTCGGACGTGTGGCGTTCGTGGAGCGGGCGGAAGCCGCCGCGGACCTGGCCGCCGGGCTGGCCGCGATGGGCGGGGACCTTCCGCACGACGCGGCGGTGGCCGACGTGTTCGGCCTTGACGAGCAGGTCGACGCCGACCTGGTCGTGACGGACGTGCCCTACGGCGAGATGACGCGGTGGTCCGGGGCCGTGCCGGGGGAGGACCCGGTGGGCGGCCTGCTGGCGTCGCTCGGCCGTGTCCTGCCCGAGCGGGCCGTGGTGGTCGTGGCGGCGCGCGCCCGTCGGATCGTGCTGCCGGAGGGCGTACGGGCCCTGGAACGCGTGCGGGTCGGCAACCGGTCGGCGGTCCTCGTGCGCGCCCGCGACGCGGCGCCGTAGACCGCGGTCGGGGCCGGTCGCGCCCCGGAGCGGCCGGGCGTCCGGTCAGCCACCCGGCGAGCTGCGCGCCCGTACGGTCCGCGCGGCGTAGACGGCCAACGCGAGCGCGGTGACCGCGAGGAGGACGAACCCCAGCGTGTACTCGCCCGTCGCCCGGTGGACCACGGTCAGCAGCACCGGCGGCAGGAGCCCGCCCAGCGCGCCGCCCGCCCCCGCCATGCCGCTCACGGTCCCCACCTGCCGCGGATCCACCGCCTCGGCCACCAGTGCCATCACACCGCCGGTGCCCAGCCCGAGAGAGGCCGCGACCAGGGTGAACGCCGCTCCGGCCAGGAACCCGGCGAGCGGGTGCAGAGCCAGCGCGACGGCGAACACGCCCGTCCCCGCGAACGAGGCCACGCACACCCGCGCCGCACCGATCCGGTCCGAGAGCAGTCCGCCGCACGCACGGGCCAGCATCGCCACGACCGCGAACCCGGTCGTGCGCGACGCGGCCTCGGCCGCCGTGTACGCGTGGTCCGTGGTGAGCGCCGTCGGCAGGGCGGTGGTGAAGGCGACGACGCCGCCGAAGGCCACCGCGTACAGCAGTGCCGCCCGCCACGCCACGGCGAGCCCGAACGCGTCGCGCACCCGGATCCGCGGGGCGCCGGGCGGAGGCCGCCACCCGGGCGCGTCACGGCCGAACACCCAGGTCACGACGCCCATCGCGACCAGGGCCGCGCACAGCGCCAGGTGCGTGCCAGCGGCCCCGACCGCCGTCACCAGGCGCGGCGTGAGGTACGTGGACAGTCCCATGCCGAACATGCCCGCGCCGAACACCCCCGTGGCGAACCCGCGCCGCCCCGACGGGTACCAGGAGGCGACGAACGGGAGCCCCGCGGCGAACGAGGCGCCCGCCACCCCCAGCAGCAGCGCCCACAGCACGAGCAGCCCGTAGGAGGTCGACGCCACCCCGAGCAGGAACGTCGGGACGGCGGTCGCCGCACACACGGCCGCGAGCGACACCCGGCCGCCGAGGCGGTCGGTCAGCACACCGACCACCACGAGCGCGACCGCCCCCGACAGGGCGGGCAGCGCCACCAGGACGGTGGTCTGGGCGCCCGTGAGACCGAGGGCGCCGGCGTAGGAGCGCGACAACGGCGCGATGAGGTTCCACGCCCAGAGGGTCAGGGTGAACGCCGCGGTGGCCAGGGCGAGGTTGCCGCCCGCGGTTCCGATCCGTGTCGTGCGTCCCGCGGCATGCGTGCGCATGTGGACAACTCCCCCTCGTCGTCGATTCGCGACGATTGTCGCCGAAATCGGAGTGGGATACGTGACATCCGGGCCGGAGCAGGCATATTCATTAACGGAATGTGGCGGGTGCCGGGCCGGAACCCGCCGGGCCGGGAAAAGGCAAACGGAGTGTTGTGGCGATGGCGGCACGAGGTCAAGGCGGAGTTTCCCAGGACGAGGTCGCGGACGGGGGCGAGCACCGGTCCGACGCCGACCCGGCGGATCACGATGAGAGCGTCGGTGCTGTTCAGAGCAATGGCGTGCGATGGCAGGGGCGGCGTTCACGCGGCCGTGCGTACCGTTCCGCGCACGGCGTGAACCCCTGCGGGCCGTGTTCGCGCGGGGTGGGGGTCGAGGACGGAATCGTCATCCACGAAACGCGCGCGGCCGATTATCCGTCGATCGTCCCGGACCACCCGGAACACGGGTCGCGCGGTTGTCCGCGTGGCGCACCCTACACTCGCGATATCTATTTCCGTGTGCGCGGCGAACGCGGCGCGCGCCCGGTCGTTCCGCGGCCCCGGAACGGGGACGACGCGCAGACGCGCGTGTCCGCGGGCACGAACGACGGCGAGGGGGACGAGGGAGCCAACGGCCTGGCGCGCGGTTCGCGCTGATACGTTCCGTCCGTTCCCAGCCCGAACCCGCCCCACCGGCACCACCCAGGAGACCCGGCATGATGGAGCTGTTCCCGCCCTTCCCGCTTGAGGTCTGGCAGGACACCAAGCAGACGCTGCACCGTTTCGAGCAGATCGTCGGGAAGACGCGCCTGCGCCACAGTCCGCGCCGCAACCACTGGTGGCACGTGCCCTTCCACCTGACCGGGACCGGGATCACCACGCGCCCGATGGGCCTGGTGGACGGGAACCCGGTGTTCAGCGTCGACTTCGACTTCGTCCGCCACCAGTTGGTCGCGTCCAACATCGAGGGCGCGCGGGTGTCCTTCCCGCTCCAGGGCAACAGCGTCGCCTCGTTCTACCTGCGGTTCCAGTCCGCCCTGGACAGCCTCGGCGTGGACGGGAGCATCCCGGAGGCGCACCCGTTCGACCTGCCCGACTCCGACCGCCCGTTCGTGGACGACCACGAGCACGCCGCCTACGACCCCGCGCACGCCACGCGGTACTGGCAGATCCTCAGCCAGGTCAACCTGATCCTGGAGGAGTTCTCGGCGGGGTTCTCCGGCAAGACCAGCCCCGTGCACCACTTCTGGCACACGTTCGACATCGCGGTCACCCGGTTCTCGCCGCATCCGGTCCCGCAGCCCCGGGAGGCCGGACCGCTGATCCGCGAGGCGTACTCGCGGGAGGCGGTGAGCTTCGGGTTCTGGTTCGGCGACGACTCCATCCCCGAACCGTGCTTCTACTCCTACACCGTGCCCGAACCCCGGGGCCTGACCGAACGCCGCCTCTCTCCCACGTCGGCCGAGTGGGTGGAGAGCGGTCAGGGGCACCTCGCGCTGCTGCGGTACGCGGACGCGCGCAAGGCGCCCGACCCCCATGCCACGGTCCTGGAGTTCCTGGAGAGCGCCTACCGCGCGGGGGCGGAGCTGGCCGGGTGGGACCTCGACGCGCTGGCGAGTCCCGGCGGGATCACCGACCCGTACCCCACCCGGCGCTGACCCCGCGGCGCGCCCGTTCGGACGAGGGGCGCCGGACGCCCGGTCGACGGGCCGCCCGGGCGGGCGGCAAGGGTCAAGGGGGGAACTTCCAGGAGTAAAATCCCGTTCCTTCGTGTGCGCGGAGTTTCTGGGGGAATGGGCTCCGGAACGTCGCGGTTCGCGACGCGCACGCAGCGCCCGCGGAGGGCACCCGGAGCGGGGGAGTGGCATGGATCTGACCGTCGTCGACGCGCCGGAGCGGTCGAGGTACGAGGTGAGCGCCGACGGGCGGGTGGTGGGCTTCTCCGCCTACCACCTGATCGAGGAGGGCGTGCTCGCCCTTCCCCACGTGGAGGTGGAGTCCGCGTTCGAGGGGCGGGGCGTGGCCAGCGCGCTCGTGCGCGAGTCCCTCGACGACATCCGCGCCCGCGACCTGAAGGTCGTTCCGATCTGCCCGTTCGTCCGGGCCTTCCTGAAGCGGCACCCGGCCTACGGCGACCTGGTCCAGGGGGCGTGAGGGGCGCCAGCTGAGCGACGGGTCCGCGTTCCTCCGGCGTGCGCCGGGAAACACTTCCGCGTCGGAAGCGTCACCTTCCGGCGAAGGTGTGCCGCGACGGGTGAATCGCCCGGGGCCGGGGGTATACGGCAACGACCCGTACCCCCGAGCGAAGGAGCTCGCCCGTCGTGTCAGCCGCAGACGCAGACCCCACCCTCAACGAGCGCGTGACCGGTGCCATCGGGGACTTCAACAACGACATCCTGTGGGCCTGGGGCGTGATCCCCCTCCTCGTCGTCGTGAGCCTGTACTTCACCTTCGGCTCCGGCCTGGTCCAGATCCGGATGCTGCCCGAGATGTTCCGGGCCCTGAGGGGCACGCCCGAGCAGGCGCCCGACGGGAAGAAGGCCGTGTCGTCGCTCCAGGCGTTCATGATCTCGGCCGCCGGGCGCGTCGGCACCGGGAACATCGTCGGCGTGTCGGTCGCCATCGCGCTCGGCGGGCCGGGCGCGGTGTTCTGGATGTGGACGATGGCGACGGTCGTCGGCGCGGCCAGCTTCGTGGAGGCGACGCTCGCCCAGCTGTACAAGGTGCGCGACCGCTCCGGGTACCGCGGCGGCCCCGCGTACTACATGGAGCGGGCGCTCGGCCAGAGGTGGCTGGGGGCGCTGTTCGCGGTCATCCTCATCCTGACCTTCCCGATGGTGTTCAACGCCGTGCAGAGCAACACCATCGCCGGTGCGATCGCCAACTCCTCCGAGACCCTGGGCCTCGGCTCGGGCGCGTGGCTGTCGGCGGCCGTCGGCGTCGTGCTCGTCGTGGTCACCGGCCTGGTGATCTTCGGCGGCGTCCGCCGGATCGCGCACACCGCCCAGGCGCTCATCCCGTCCTTCGCCGCCCTGTACGTCGTCCTCGGCCTGATCATCATGGCGATGAACTGGCAGGTGCTCCCCAGCGTGCTCGCGCTGATCCTCGAGCACGCGTTCGGTCTGCGGGAGTTCGGCGCCGCGACCCTCGGAACGGTGATCATCCAGGGCGTGCGCCGGGGCATGTTCTCCAACGAGGCCGGTCTGGGGTCGGCGCCGGTGGCGGCGGCCAGCGCCTCGGTGACTCACCCGGTCAAGCAGGGTCTGGTGCAGACGCTCGGCGTGTACTTCGACACCCTGCTGCTGTGCACGGTGACCGCCTTCATCATCCTCCTCGCCTCCGACGGGTCGGTCGACAGCGGTCTGGCGGGCGACCTGGCGCAGCAGGCGGTCATGACGTCGCTCGGGCCGTGGGCGCTGCACCTGATGACCGCGATCATCCTGCTGGTCGCGTTCACGTCGGTGCTCGGCAACTACTACTACGGCGAGTCGAACGTCGAGTACCTGACCAGGAGCAGCGGTGCGCTGATCGGGTACAAGTCCGCGTTCCTGCTGGCGACCTTCCTGGGGGCGCTGGGGTCGATCGACCTGGTCTGGACGCTCGCCGACACCACGATGGGCGCGATGGCACTGATCAACCTGCTGGCGATCACGCCCCTCGCGGGGATCGCGTTCCGGCTGCTGAAGGACTACAACCAGCAGCGGAGGGAGGGCCGGGACCCGGTGTTCACCCGGGACCGGATGCCCGGCCTGCGGGGGATCGAGTGCTGGGAGTCGGAGGAGGAGGTCGCCTCCGGGTCCCGGGCGCGGGGTTAGGCCCGCCGGACAGGCGGACGGAGTCCCCCGGGGGCGGTGCGACGGCTGACGGCCGGAACACCGCCCCCGGCGTGTGTGCGGGCAAGGCATCTTTTTCACGGTGAACGCGAAAATCCCGTAGTTTCCGGACATCCGTGTGCTTTCGGCCACGGAGATGAGGCGCTAGTGTTCTGCATCACAGTTGTGGCGGCCCGTGTGTCTCGTCGAGGGAGTCCGATGTCCATCGTCTCAATCGAGCCCGCCACCGCCGAGCGGTGGGAGGACCTGGAGAACCTGTTCGGACCGACCGGGGCCTACGGGCACTGCTGGTGCACCTTCTTCCGCAGGCGGGCCAAGGACCACACGGCGAGCACCTCGTGCGAGCGTTCCCTGCGAGGGGTGGACAACAAGGAGGAGTTGCGGCGGCTGACGTTGGACGGCCGGGTCCCCGGGCTGATCGCCTACGACGGTGACGGACCGTGCGGCTGGGTGTCGGTGGCGCCCCGGGAGGACTTCATCCGGCTCTCGCGGTCGCGGTCGCTGCGGCCCGCCGACCCCAACGAGCCGGGCGTCTGGGCGCTCGTCTGCTTCTGGCTCCCGCCCAGGCGCCGACGCCGGGGGCTCGGCAGCCGCCTGCTGGACGGGGCCATCGAGTACGCGCGGGCCAACGGCGCCCGGGTGCTGGAGGCCTACCCCGTGGACACGGCGGGCGGCCGGGCGCCGAGCGCGGAGGTGTACACGGGGACGGTCGAGATGTACCAACGCGCGGGGTTCTCCCTGGCCCCGCACCACAACAGCGAGCGTGTGGTGGCGCGGCTGGCGTTGAAGTCCGACTGACGTCGGGTCGCGCGGGGCGGGGCCGTGCGGACGGCTGTGCCCGCCGTGCCGGATCGCGCGCGGCGGGCGGCGCCGGGTCCAAGCCCGTGCGCGGGTAGGGGGTGATCCCGTGCACCACGCACCCCTTCTTCCTCCGGCCGGGGCTCGCGCGTGCGGGCGTGGGCGGTGGGCGGCCCGGTCGGAAAGGCGCGCCGTACCGAATCGGTGGGATGAGGTCGTCCGAAACGCGGGTGCGGGAGGTCGACGGGGAACCGGGGGAGGGTATCGCCCGATCGGGGTGGATCTGGCGGGGTACGTGACGTGCGCGCCCTGGCGGCCTCGTCCGGCGGTCCGCCATGGCGGACCGGCCTGGAGGCCTGGCGCACGGGTCCGGCCCGGAGGTCCGGGCCGACGCGTGGATCCGGCCCTTGGGCGAGATGCGGGCAGCACGAGGCGGCCGGCGGGTCACGGCCCCCTGTAACGAGTAGACCGTGCGAGGGCGGGGCGGCGCCAGGGCGGGTCGTCGGCCTGTGGACGGCCGGGGCGGTCGGCTCGTGTGCGGGCGATCGCGTGGCCGGTGGGAGCGTGCGCGCGGCCGTGGCCGGAGTGCCGTGCGGGGCTCTGGCTGATCTCCCCTACCGTGGATTGGTACCCCCCTGGGGTAATCTCGGAGGAGCGTCGGACGGGCGTGTCCGGGTGCTTGACGAAGCTATACCCCCTGGGGGTATAGTTGGCCGCAGTTGGAGCGGTCCGGCACCGGGCCGCCGAGGTACACGCGTACTCAGGAGACGACATGGCCACCATGACCACCGCTGTCTACGACGTCGACGGCATGAGCTGCGGGCACTGCGTCAACGCCATCACCCAGGAGGTCACGGGTGTCGCGGGCGTCAGCGACGTCAGGGTCGACCTCGAGGCCAAGCGGGTCACGGTCACCAGCGAGGGGCCGGTCAAGGACGCCGAGGTCCGCGCCGCCATCGACGAGGCGGGATACGAGGTGCGCAGCTGACATGGGCGTGACCACGAGACTCGGGCTCTTCGCGCTGGGGCTCGTGGCCGTGTTCGCCGCGATGTTCGGGGTCGGCTCCGTGGTCGGCCCCCTCCTCCCGGAGGGCGCCGCCCAGCAGGGCACCGCGGGCACCCCCGGCGGCGACACCGGCCCCGAGCACGGCGGCGACGCCTCCCAGACGGACCACGAGCAGCGGTTGGAGCGGTGAATTGAGTACCAGCGACACCCGGGAGCGACAGACCGGCGCGGCCCCGGTCGAGCTCGCCATCGGCGGCATGACCTGCGCCGCGTGCGCCAACCGCGTCGAGAAGCGGCTCAACCGGATCGACGGCGTCACGGTCAGCGTCAACTTCGCGACGGAGAAGGCGCGGGTCTCCTTCGACGGCGCCCCTGTCGCGGTCGAGGAGCTCGTCGCCCAGGTCGAGAAGGCGGGCTACACCGCCACCCTCCCCCGGCCCGAGGCCGGGCCGGAGGCGACCGCGGCCGAGCCGGAGGACCCCGCGCGGGGCCTGCGGAACCGGGCGCTGGTCTCCCTGCTGCTCTCCGCGCCGGTCATCGCGATGGCGATGATCCCCGCCCTGCAGTTCACCTACTGGCAGTGGGCGTCCCTCGCCCTGGCCGCCCCCGTCGTCGTCTGGGGCGCGCTGCCGTTCCACGTCTCGGCGTGGAAGAACCTCAGGCTGGGTACGGCGACCATGGACACGCTGGTCTCCCTCGGGGTGACCGCCGCGTTCCTGTGGTCCCTGTACGCCCTCTTCCTCGGAACCGCCGGAACCCCCGGTACGGTCCACCCCTTCGAGTTCACCATCACCCGCACCGACGGCTCCGGCAACATCTACCTGGAGGTCGCGGCCGGGGTCACCTCCTTCATCCTCCTCGGCAAGTTCTTCGAGGCCCGGTCCAAGCGCCGCGCCGGGGCCGCCCTGCGCGCCCTGCTCGAACTCGGGGCCAAGGACGTGACCGTCCTGCGCGGCGAGGGCTCCGCCGCGGTCGAGGAGCTCGTCCCCGTCGACCGGCTCGCCGTCGGCGACCGCTTCGTCGTCCGTCCCGGCGAGAAGATCGCCACCGACGGCACCGTCGAGGAGGGCACCTCCGCCGTCGACATGAGCATGCTCACCGGAGAGTCCGTCCCGGTCGAGGTCTCGCCCGGGACCGCCGTGGTCGGGGCCACCGTGAACGCGGGCGGCCGCCTGGTCGTCCGGGCCTCGCGGGTCGGATCCGACACCCAGCTCGCCCAGATGGCGCGCCTGGTCGAGGACGCCCAGAACGGCAAGGCCGCCGTCCAGCGGCTCGCCGACCGCGTCTCCGGGGTCTTCGTCCCGATCGCGATCGTGATCGCCGTCGGCACCCTCGGCTTCTGGATCGGCACCGGCGGGTCGGTGTCCGCCGCCTTCACCGCCGCCGTCGCCGTCCTCATCATCGCCTGCCCGTGCGCGCTCGGCCTGGCCACACCGATGGCGCTGATGGTCGGCACCGGTCGGGGCGCCCAGCTCGGCATCCTCATCAAGGGCCCCGAGGTCCTGGAGAGCACGCGCCGCGTCGACACCGTCGTCCTGGACAAGACCGGCACCGTCACCACCGGAAGGATGGCCCTCGCGGGCGTCACCGCCGCCGACGGCGAGGACGAGGACGAACTCCTGCGCCTGGCCGGGGCCCTGGAGAACGCCTCCGAGCACCCCATCGCCCGCGCCGTCGCCAAGGGCGCCGCCGCGCGGGTCGGCGCCCTCCCGACACCGGAGGACTTCGCCAACATCGAGGGCAGGGGAGTCCAGGGAATCGTCGACGGGCACGCCGTCCTGGTCGGCCGGGCGTCCCTGCTGGAGGAGTGGTCGCAGTCCCTGCCCGAGAGCCTGGCCGCCGCGCTCGCCGCCGCCGAGTCGAAGGGCCGCACCGCCGTCGCGGTCGGCTGGGACGGCCGTGCCCGCGGGGTCCTGGTCGTGGCCGACACGGTCAAGCCCACCAGTGCCGAGGCGGTCCGGCAGTTCCGCCACCTCGGGCTCACCCCGATCCTGCTCACCGGTGACAACGAGGCCGTGGCCCGCGCCGTGGCCGCCGAGGTCGGCGTCGACGAGGTGATCGCCGAGGTCCTGCCCGAGGACAAGGCGGACGTCGTCCGGCGGCTCCAGGACGAGGGGCGCACCGTGGCGATGGTCGGCGACGGGGTCAACGACGCCGCCGCGCTGGCCCAGGCCGACCTGGGACTGTCCATGGGCACCGGCACGGACGTCGCGATCGAGGCCAGCGATCTGACCCTGGTGCGCGGGGACCTGCGCGCCGCCGCGGACGCGGTCCGGCTCTCGCGTCGGACCTTGGCGACCATCCGGGGCAACCTGTTCTGGGCCTTCGCCTACAACTCGGCGGCACTGCCCCTGGCCGCGCTCGGCCTGCTCAACCCGATGCTGGCGGGGGCCGCGATGGCGCTGTCGAGCGTGTTCGTGGTGACCAACAGCCAGCGCCTGCGCCGGTTCCAGCCGCTCTCCGACCACGTCCGGGCCGCCTGACCCGGCCCCGGCCAGCCCGCCGCCGCGCCCAGAACCGCCCCGGGATCCGCGTCCCGGGGCGGCCGCGTGCCCGCGGCCAGCATGAATAACCGGACGAAACCCCTGATGGTCATGCAGACCTGGATAACTCGGTGTGAATCGGGTCTCGCGTTCCGCATTCCCGCCCGCTAGGGTTTGCGCGGAACCCCGCGTGGGTTCCGGTACCGATCCGCGCGGTACCTCCCCGCCGTGCCCTCGCGACCCGAAGGACGGAACCGCACCCAGACCCGCCCCGCACGCCCCGCGCGCCACCCTTCCCCTCCTCCCCTCCCACGAGGCCCCCGTGACATCTGGATGCCCGCACGCCACGTTCCAGCAGAGTGAACCGCACCCCGACCCGTATGCCGTGTACGCGAAGCTGCGCGCCGAGCACGGCCCCGTGGTACCGGTCGAACTCGAACCGGGCGTCGACGGGTGGCTGGTCACCGACTACGAGACCCTGATCGCCTGGTCGCGCGACACCACGGCCTTCACCCACGACTCACGGATCTGGCGGGACTACCGCGAGGGGCGCGTCGACCCCGACTCCCCGCTGCTGCCGATGATGGCTCCCCGCACGAACGCCCTCTTCACCGACGGGTCCGAGCACCAACGCTACCGCCGCGCGATCAGCGACAGCCTCGGCGCCGTCACCGAGGAGCACCTGCGCGAGGTCACCCGCCGCTACGCCGACGGCCTCATCGACCAGTTCTGCGAGCGCGGCGAGGCCGACCTGCTCAACGAGTACGCCCGCGTGCTCCCGATGCTGGTCATCAACGAACTCTTCGGCTTCGACGAGGACCAGGGCGTGCGCTTCGCCACCGCCATGCGCAACCTGTGGCTGGGCGTGGACGCCGAACGCTCCAACGCCGAGGCCGAACGGGCCCTGTCCGAGGTCGTCGGCGCCAAGCACCGCGAGCCGGGCGACGACGTCACCACACGCCTCATCCAGCACCGCGCCGGGCTCACCGACGAGGAGGTCATCATGCAGATGCTCCTCATCGTCGGCGCCGCCAACGAGCCCACCGCCAACCTCATCGGCGCCGCCGTCCGGTCCGCCCTCGCCGACCCCGTCGCCACCGGTGACCGGATTCCCTCCGACGCGGCCCTGTCCGACCTCGTCGACCGCGTCCTGTGGCTGGAACCGCCGATCATCAACTACCCGGTGATCTACCCGCGCATCGACGTGCCCCTCGACGGGGGCCGGACGATCCGGGCCGGCCAGCCGGTCATGCTCAGCTTCGCCGCCGCCAACCACTTCTACCGCCAGGAGAACGCGGAGCGCCTGGAGGAGGCGCCCAACCGGGCCCACGTCGCCTGGGGCGCCGGGCCGCACCGCTGTCCGAACCGGGACGAGGCCACCTCCATCACCAGCATCGCGCTTCGCGCCCTGCTCGCCCGACTCCCCGGACTGCGTCTGGCGGTGCCGCGCGAGGACCTGCGCTGGCAGATCACCGCGCTGTCCTGTATCCCGCTCCAGCTGCCCGTCCGGTTCACACCGCAGTCGCCCCTGCCCCCCACCGATGTGGAAGGACCCTCATGGAGCCCGTCCGACTCGCTCCCGGAAACCTCCGATCCCAAGCCGCCCACCTCCGCTCGATCGGGCCTGTCGTCCCTGTCGAACTTCCTGGTGAGGTTGCTGCGTGGATCGTGACCAGCCACGCGGCGGTCAGCGAGGCCCTCGCCAGCCCGCACGTCCAGAAGGACAAGCGGCACTGGCGGGCGTTCAACGCGGGTGACGTCCCGCCGGACTGGCCGCTCATCACGTGGATCATCGCCGAGAACATGCTGACCAGCGACGGCGACGAGCACACCCGGCTGCGCAAGCTCGTCTCCAAGGCGTTCACGCCGCGCCGGATCGAGCTGCTGCGCGGGAACGTCGTCGCCATCATCGACGGTCTGCTGGACGGGTTGGAGACCGCGGCCGAGGCGGACGAGGACGGCGTCGTGGACCTGCGGGCGCTGGTCGCCCAGCCGCTGCCGATGACGGTGATCAGCGACCTGTTCGGTCTCGACCAGCCGATCCGGCCGACGCTCGACCGCCTGGTCGGCCAGTTCTTCGACCAGAGCGTCACGCCGGAGGGCGCGATGGCGGCGTTCGGGGAGATCGTCGAGGTCCTCACGGGGCTGATCGCGGCCAAGCGCGAGGCACCCGGCGACGACCTCACCACCGCGCTGATCGCCGCCCGCGACGAGGACGACCGCCTCAGCGAGAGCGAACTCATGTGGAGCCTGCTGCTCATCATCAGCGCGGGCTACGAGACCACGATGAACCTCATCGCGAACGCCGTGCGCGCCCTGGTCACCCACCGTGACCAGCTCGACCTGCTCATGGACGGCCGCGCGGCTTGGTCCACCGCGGTCGAGGAGGTCCTGCGCTGGGACGGGCCGGGTGAGTACATCCCCATGCGCTACACCACGCGCGAGCTCGACCTGGCCGGGGTGCGCGTCCCCGCGGGCGAACCGCTGCTGCTCGGATACGGCGCCGCCGGCCGGGACGAGGAGCGCTACGGGCCCACGGCGGGGGAGTTCGACATCACCCGTGAGGACACCTCCCACCTGGCCTTCTCCCACGGCCGCCACTACTGCCTGGGGGCGAGCCTGGCCCGGATGGAGGCCGTCGAGGTCCTGCCGCGCCTGTTCGAGCGGTTCCCGAAGCTCGACCTGGCCGTGCCGCCGGAGCGGTTGCGGCCGCTGCCGTCGATCGTCGTCGCCGGTGTCGAGGAACTCCCGGTGCGCCTGCGCTGAGGGTGGCGCAGGGTGGGACACGCCCGGCCGTCACGATCCCGCGGAATTGGGTTTCGCCCCGCTTCCTGCGGGATCGTCGCATTTCAGAGGGGGTGCCCTCCTCGTCCGGTCGGTGGGGTGGCCCTCGGAGAGCCGTCGCCGCCGGTGTCGACGCCTGCGGGGGTCTCTAGACTCATGGGGTCCCCCGACGTTCGCCGCGCCCCGCCTCCGCGGTCCCCCTGTCCCTCTCCCCTCGTCCTTCAGAGGAATCGCGCCACGATGAACAGCTCAGCGGCCGAACCCGGCCGTGCCCTGGTCAACCGGTACCGCCTGGACGAGATCATCGGCGAGGGCGGCATGGGCCGGGTCTGGCGGGGCACCGACACCCTCCTGGACCGTCCGGTCGCCGTCAAGGAACTGACGACGCCCCCCGGCCTCCCCGCGCAGGAGGTGGAGGTGCTGCGCACCCGCATGCTCCGCGAGGCCCGCAGCGCCGCGCAGCTGAGCCATCCGTCGATCATCACGGTGTTCGACGTGGCCGAGGAGGACGGCCGTCCCTGGATCGTCATGGAGTTGGTCCAGGGGCCGTCCCTGGGCGACCTCATCCGGTCCGAGGGGACGCTCTCCGTGCGGAGGGTCGCCGACATCGGCGAGCAGATGGGCGCGGGACTGACCGAGGCGCACGGCCGGGGCATCGTCCACCGGGACATCAAGCCCGGCAACGTGCTCATCGCCGGGGACGACCGCGCGGTCCTCACCGACTTCGGCATCGCCCACCTGGACGGTTCCACCCACCTGACCAGCACCGGCCTGCTCATCGGCTCGCCCAGCTACCTCGCCCCGGAGGTCGCGCAGGGGTTCCAGGCCAGCCCCGCCTCGGATGCCTGGGCCCTCGGCGTCACCCTCTTCCAGGCGGTGGAGGGGTCGCTGCCGTTCGACCGGCCCACGCCGATGGCGACGCTCACCGCCATCTGCACCCAGGACCTGCCCGAACCGGTGAACGCCGGCCCGCTCCGCCCGGTGCTGGAGGGGCTGTGCGCGAAGGAGCCGGAGGACCGGCTCTCCATCGCCGAGGCGCGCGCCCTCCTGCGGGAGATCCGCGACACCGAGGAGGCCGCCGCGTTCGGGGGCGCGGCCGCCCTGGCGACCACCCGTCCCACGGAGGAGCCGGGGACGGCGCGGAGCACGGACTCCGCGGACCCCGTCACCGCAGACGGTCCCGGAGCCGCCGGCGACGCGTCGGGTGTCGCCTGGGCCGCCGACCGGTCCGCGTCCTCCGCGCAGGTCCCCGCACCGGAGGCGCGGCCCGCCGGGGGCGCGCCAGCGGCGGGCGCCGGATGGGGCAGGCGCGTGCTCGTCGTCGCCGCCGTGCTCGTGGTCCTGCTCGGCGGCGGGGTCGCCAGCGTCCTGATCAGTATGAACCGCCCGCAGGACCCGGCCGGGCTGGCCGAGGGCTCGGTCGACGACACGGACGTCGGCGCCACCGTGGAGCCCCAGGACCCGGACGCCGGGGCCCCGGACGAGGCCGCCGCCCAGGGCGAGGACGAGGAGAGCGGGGACGACGAGGCGGACGCCGAGGAGGACGAGTGGGACTTCCTCGTGCGCCACGAGGACTCCACGGGCTTCTCCGTCGACGTCCCCGAGAACTGGACGATCGAACGGCAGGGCTCCAGCGTCTTCTTCCGCAACCCCGACGGCGGGTACCTCCAGGTGGACCAGACCGACGACCCGAACCCGGACGCCGGCGACGACTGGCGCGACTTCGAGCCCGTCGGCAGGCGGAACTTCCCCGGATACACGCTCACGGGCATCGATGACGTCGAGGCCGACTGGGCCGACGCCTACGTCAGCGCCGCCGACTGGGAGTTCACCTACGACGGCAGCGGCGGGCGGATGCACGCCGTCAACCGGGGCTTCCACACCGAGGACTTCGGCTACGCGCTGTTCCTCGTCGCCAGCAACGACGATCCCGACGCCAACCACGCGCTCCTGGACCGCATGGCCGAGTCGTTCGTGCCCGCCTCGTGACCGTGGTCCCAGGATGGGGCTGTCATCGCCGGTAGTGTGACCGGGCGTGACCGGAGCGGCCGCGTCGTGGCGCATCGGCCCCGGCGCGCAGACGTCGTCGTGCGGGGTTCGGGCCGGGCTCACTCCGACCCGTCGAGCAGCTGGGCGTCGTGGACGAGCAGGGCGACCTGGACGCGGTTGTTGAGGTCGAGCTTGGTGAGGATGCTGGACACGTGCGTCTTGACCGTCGGCACGCTGAGGAACAGCCGCGCCGCGATGTCGGCGTTGGACCGCCCCTGGCCCACCGCCACCGCCACCTCCAGTTCACGGGCGTTGAGCGCGGAGAGCCGCTCCCGCGCCCGCTCGGCGCGCTCGTCGTGGTCGCTGGCGGCCACCCGGTCGATCAGGCGGCGCGTCACGGCGGGGGACAGGACGGGCAGCCCGCGCGCCACCTGGCGGACGGACTCGACGATCTGCGCGGGCGGTGTGTCCTTGAGCAGGAACCCGGCGGCCCCCGCGCGCAGGGCGCGCAGCACGTGCTCGTCGGCGTCGAAGGTGGTGAGGACGAGCACCTCCGGCGGGTCCGGGCGGGCCCGCAGGCGTTCGGTGGCGGTGAGGCCGTCCACCGTCGGCATGCGGATGTCCATCAGCACCACGTCCGGGGCGTGTTCGTCGACCAGGTCGAGCACCTGCCCGCCGTCCTCGGCCTCCGCCAGGACCCGGATGTCGGGTGCGCCGCCCAGCATCATCACCAGGCCCACCCGCACCAACGCGTCGTCGTCGACGATGACCACGCCGATCTCCCGGGCGCCCTGCTCCGTCTCGCTCATGCTGGCCACGGTAGCCACACCGACAGGAGCCAGCCACCGTCGTCGGCCGGCCCGTACTCCAGACGGCCCGACGCGAGCGACACGCGTTCGGTCAGCCCGACGAGCCCCTGCCCCGCGCCGCCGACCAGTCGGGGCGGGCGGGCGGCGGTCGCGGGGCCGTTGCGCACCTGCACCGTCAGCCCCCGGCCGGGGCCGCCCGCCACGCGCACCCGGGTGTCGGCGCCGGGCGCGTGCTTGCGGACGTTGGTCAGGGCCTCCTGGACCACCCGGTAGGCGGTCCGGCCCACCCGTTCGGGGACCGTGCCGTCGTACTCGCGCACCAGCTCCACCCGGGCGCCGACGTCGTCGGCCTCCTCGACGAGTTGGGGCAGGTCGGCCATGGTGGGCTGGGGCAGCTCGCCCACCGGCGCACGCAGCACGCCGATGACCTCCCGCAGGTCCTGGAGCGCCTGGTGGGCGCTCTCGCGGATCACCGACGCCGAGCGGGCGACCTCCTCGGGGGAGGCGTCGGGTCGGTACTCCAGGGCGCCGGCGTGCACGCTGAGCATGGACAGGCGGTGGCCCAGAACGTCGTGGATCTCCCTGGCGATGGCCTCGCGGACCTGGTGCTGCGCCTGCTCCGCCCGCAGCCGCGCCTCGGCCTCCGCGTGCACCGCCCGGTCGCGCAGCGACTCCACGAGCTTGCGCCGGTGGTGGACGGTCAGCCCCCACCCGGTGACGGCGCCCTGGATCGCAACCCCCAGCAGGAAGTTGACGAACAGCGGCACGGTCGGGTCGGGCCAGATCCACGCGTTGACGAGGGAGGACACCACGGCGAGCCCGAACACCGACAGGCTGACCCGCGGCGGTCGGTGCACGGCCAGGGAGAACAGGGCGACGAGCATCGCCCCGGCGGCGAGCGGGGTCAGCGCCGCGACCGCGACCAGGACCACCGTCAGCTCCACCGGCCACCGGCGCCGCCACCACAGCGTCACACAGCCCGCGAACGCGACGAGCTGTTCGGTGACCGACAACCAGACGGGCAGGTCGGGTCCGTACTCCCGGAAGCTCGGCGCGTGCGGGGACTCGCCGAAGCCGACGGCGACCATCAGCCCGAACCCGACGGCGAACAGGAACATCGTCAGATCGACGAACCAGTCGCGCGCTCTACGCCGTCGTCGCCGTCCGGGGGTGGTGGAAGCGTCCATCGCCCCGGAGTCTACGGTTCGCCGGGGCGGCGGGGGCGCGACGCGCGTGAGCCGGGGACCTCCGTCGGCGGACGCCATACTTTGGTCGCGCGGCGGTCCCGCCGGGAACCGCCTTCCGCGGGTGCCGCACGGCACGGACGGCCGATGCGCATGCGGGGCCGCGGCGCCTAGCGTCGGTCCCATGCGCAAGATCCTCCAGGGCACCGGCGTGCTCGTCCTCCTCATCGGCGTGAGCGGTGCGATCGACCACCTGTGGTACCAGCCGTTCTTCGGGGTCGTCCTGAACTCGTTCAACCGGTTCGTGATCCCGAACGTCGCGCTGCTCAGCGAGTACGCCCTCTTCGCCAACCTCGCGGTGGCGGTCGTCGGCGCTGTCACGGTCCTGGCCGCGGAGGCGCTCGCCCCGCACCGCCGTCACTGAGGGACACCCCGCGGAACTGGGACGTTACGCGTGGCGCGGACCGGTCGGTACCGTGGGGCCCACGCGGGGGCGCGGACACCGACGGGGGCGCCCCCGGAGCGAACCGATCGTGGGGGTCGACCCGATGAGCACACTCGTCACCGGAGCCACCGGGATGGTGGGCAGACGCGTTCTGTCCGAGCTGCGCCGCCGCGGGCTGGCCGCGGCGGGGGCTTCGCGGACCGCCGAGACCCGCCTGGACTGGACGGACACGTCCGGCTGGGACGACGTCCTCGACGGAGTGGACAGCGTCTTCGTGGTGACGCCGACGGGCAGCGGACTGGGGAACCGCGTTGCGGGGTTCCTGGACCGGGCCGCAGAGGCGGGGGTGGGCAACGCCGTCGTCCTGTCCTGCATGGGCGCCGGAGCCGCGTCCGACCAGGGAGTGGTCGAGGAGAGGGCGAAGCGGCGGTTCCCGCGGTGGACCGTGCTCCGCTCCAACTGGCTCGACCAGGACCTCACCGAGGGGGACTTCGCCCGCATGGCGCGGGCCCGGAACGGCAGGCTCGAACTGCCGGTCACGAAGCGGACGGCGGTCAGTTTCGTGGACGCGCGGGACGTCGCCAACGCGGCGGTCACAGCCCTGCTGGAGGACCACCACGGCAAGGAGTACACGCTGACCGGGCCGCAGGCGCTCACGTTCCGCGAGGTGGTGCGCATGACGAAGGGCACCGACAGCCCGGTGTGGCGGTTCAAGACGGTGGACGAGTCGCGGTTCTACTTCCGGGCGACCGACCGGGGCTGGGGCGAGCGCTACGTCGACACGCTCAACGAGCGGTTCGCCGCCGCCGTCGCGGGCGGAGCCGCCGAGGTCACCGAGGACGTGCGCGCCGTGCTGGGCCGCGACCCCATCCCGATGGAGCGCTTCGTCCGCGAGTCCACGGTGTGACCGGAGCCCGGGCGCTCCGCTTCCTCCACCCGAGGTGACGCGACGCCCGGGGCCTTCGTCGTTCCTGCGGCCTACTTGAGCAGCTGGCGGGCCATCACCAGGCGCTGGATCTGGTTGGTGCCCTCGTAGATCTGGGTGATCTTGGCATCGCGCATCATGCGCTCCAGCGGGAAGTCCTTCACGTAGCCCGCGCCGCCCAGCAGCTGCACGGCGTCGGTGGTGATCTCCATGGCGGCGTCGGAGGCGAAGCACTTGGCGGCGGCGCCGTAGAAGGCGAGGTCGTCGTCGCCGCGCTCGGACTTGGCCGCCGCGACGTAGACCATCTGGCGGGCGGTCTCCAACTTCATCGCCATGTCGGCCAGCATGAACTGCACGCCCTGGAAGTCGGCGACGGCCTTGCCGAACTGCCTGCGCTCCTTGACGTAGGCCACGGCGTGGTCCAGGGCGCCCTGGGCGATGCCGACGGCCTGTGCGCCGATGGTGACACGGGTGTGGTCGAGGGTGCGCAGGGCGATCTTGAGGCCCTCGCCGGGGGCGCCGACGATGCGGTCGCCGGGGAGGCGGACGTTGTCGAAGAACAGCTCACGCGTGGGGGAGCCCTTGATGCCGAGCTTGCGCTCCGGCTCGCCCAGGGTGAAGCCCTCGTCGTCGGTGTGCACGACGAAGGCCGAGATGTTGCGGCCGCGCTGGCCCTCGGGGTCGGTCACGGCCAGGACCGTGTAGTACCGGCTCACCCCGGCGTTGGTGATCCACGACTTCTGGCCGTTGAGGATCCAGTCGTCGCCGTCGGCCACGGCCTGGGTGCGCATGCTCGCGGTGTCGGAACCGGCCTCGCGCTCGGACAGGCCGTAGGAGAACATCGCCTCGCCGCTGGCCACCTCGGGCAGGTAGCGCCGCTTGACCTCCTCGGACGCGCCGAGGATCAGCGGCATCGTGCCGAGCTTGTTGACCGCGGGGATGAGCGAGGAGGAGGCGCACGCGCGGGCGACCTCCTCGATGACGATGCAGGTCGCCAGCGCGTCGGCGCCCACGCCGTCGTACTCCTCCGCGATGTGCGGGGCGTGGAAGTCGGTGGCGACCAGGGCGTCGTGCGCCGCCTGGGGGAAGGAGCTGGTCTCGTCGACCTCCGCGGCGTGCGGGGCGATCTTGTCCTCGGCGACCGCGCGCACGGCCGCGCGCAGCTCCTCGTGCTCCTCGGTGGTCTTGAACAGGTCGAAGTCGCTCATGTCACGTTCCCTCTCCGGTGGCGTCCCGACGTCCCGGCCCTTGGCACCGCGTGCCGGTGTATGGCATCCAGTGCCAGGGTAGGGGGTGAACGGGGCGAAGTACACCGCCGAGGTCGGATACCTTCTGGATGTCCTCCGGACGGGACGGACCAGGTCGAGAGGCGGAGGGGGTGGACGCATGGCGGGGGCGGGGGCGCGGGAGCGTGCCGAGGCGCGCGGTGGCGCGTCGCGCACGGACACACGCGAGGTGGTGCTCGCAGCGGTCCGGCTCTTCACCGACGACGGCTTCGACGCCACCACCATGGAGGGCATCGCCGCCGCCACGGGGGTCAGCCGCCGCAGCCTGTTCCGCCGTTTCGGCTCCAAGGAGGACATCCTCTTCGCCGAGCACGACGAGCTCTTCTCCACCGTCGTCTGCTACCTGGACGCCTCCCCCGACGACCCGCTCAGCTCGGTCTGCGCGGCCGCCCGGCTGGTCCTCCAGGGCTACCTGCGCGACCCGGAGATCACCGTGCCCCGCTACCGGCTCGTGCGCGCCCACCCCAGGCTGCGCGACCGGGAGGTGGCCATGACCGCCCGCTACCAGGCGGCGTTCAGCCGGTACCTGGCCGCCGACCGGGGGGAGCGCCAGTCCCTGGAGGCCGGTGTGGTGGCCGCGTCCCTCATCGCCGCGCACAACCACGTGCTGCGGTCCTGGCTGCGCGCTCCCGACCAGGACCCCCGGGAGGTGTGGGCGCGGTTCGACGCCGCGACGGAGCTGGTGCGGCGCACGGCCGAGAGCGTGCTCGACACGCCGGAACGGCGGGAGACCGGGGATCCGGGGGAGGGGGCCGCGGGGGAGAGCGTGCTGGTCGCGGTCTACCCGAGTGACACCGGCCGCGACGAGCTCCTGCGCCGGATCACGGCGGCGGTGCGGGACCCGCGACGGACGACGTGACGCGCCCGCCCACCGGACGAAGCGGGGCGATTCCCCGGGCGGCGCGCGGGTCGTCCACAGGGCGGACCGGAAGCTCCTCCGGCGGGCGTACTCTGGACGGGGCCGAGATGTAGGACGGACGCGGGACGGGCAGCGGGAATGAGCGTAGATCAGGCGAACACGACACGGCAGGAGGCCGAGGTCGGGCGCGAGGCGGGACGCCGTCGCACCTTCGCGGTGATCTCGCACCCCGACGCCGGCAAGTCCACGCTCACCGAGGCGCTCGCCCTGCACGCGGCCGCGATCTCCTCCGCCGGCGCCGTCCACGGCAAGGGCGACCGCAGGGGCGTCACCTCCGACTGGATGCAGATGGAGCAGGACCGCGGGATCTCCATCACCTCCGCCGCGCTGCGCATCGACTACTCCGACCGGGTCCTCAACCTCCTGGACACCCCCGGCCACGCCGACTTCTCCGAGGACACCTACCGCGTCCTGTCCGCGGTGGACTGCGCGATCATGCTGCTGGACTCGGCCAAGGGCCTGGAGCCGCAGACGCTGAAGCTGTTCGACGTGTGCCGGGCGCGGAGGATGCCGGTCATCACGTTCGTCAACAAGTGGGACCGCCCGGGCCGCGAGCCGTTGGAGCTGCTGGACGAGATCGAGCAGCGGATCGGGCTGCGGCCGACCCCGCTGAACTGGCCGGTCGGCATCGCCGGTGACTTCCGCGGCCTGATCGACCGCTCCAGCGGGTCCTACACCAAGATGACCCGCACGCCCGGCGGCGCGCACAAGGCGATCGAGGAGGTCCTCGACGCCGACGCGGCGGCGCGGACCGAGGGCGCGGAGTGGGAGCGCGCGCGGGAGGAGATCGAACTCCTCCAGGCCCTCGGCGCCGACTACGACGAGGCGTCCTTCCTGGCCGGGGAGTCCTCCCCGGTGCTGTTCGGTGCGGCCCTGCCCAACTTCGGCGTGGGCCAGCTGCTGGACACGGTCGTGCGCCTGGCGCCCGCTCCCGCGCCCAAGTCCGACGCCAAGGACGAGCCGCGTCCGGTGGAGGCGCCGTTCTCGGGCCAGGTGTTCAAGATGCAGGCCAACATGGACAAGAACCACCGGGACCGGATGGCGTTCGTGCGGGTTTCCTCGGGCCGCTTCGAGCGGGGGATGGTGCTCACCCACGCGCCCACCGGGCGCCCGTTTGCCACCAAGTACACCCAGGCGGTCTTCGGCGCTGACCGGTCCACGATCGACGTGGCCTTCCCGGGCGACGTGATCGCGCTGGTCAACGCCCAGGCGCTGGCGGTGGGGGACACCCTCTACGACGGGCCGAAGGTGACCTACCCGGCGATCCCGAGCTTCGCCCCGGAGCACTTCGTGGTCGCGCGGGCCGTGGACGCGGGCAAGTACAAGCAGTTCCAACGCGGGATCGCCCAGCTGGACGCCGAGGGCGTGGTCCAGGTGCTCACCTCGGACGTGCGCGGCGAGCAGGCCCCCGTGCTGGCGGCGGTGGGCCCGCTGCAGTTCGACGTGGTCAAGCACCGGATGGAGCAGGAGTTCCGGTCGCCGATCGAGACCTCGCCGCTGGACTACTCGGTGGCGCGCCGCACGGACGCCGAGTCCGCGCCGGAGCTGCACGCCCTGTCCGGGGCGGAGGTGCTGCGCCGGCGGGGTGACGGGGAACTGCTGGTGCTGGTGCACAACAAGTGGCGGCTGCGGGTGATCGAGCGCGATCATCCCGGTCTGTTCATGGAGCCGCTGCTGGCCGGAGGCGTCGAGGAAGAGTAACCCTTCTGTGACAAGAACTGTGTCACGGGCGGGTTTCGTCGCGGCCATTGTGGGAACTCCTGTCCCTTCCGTTGACTCCCGGTGAATGCCGTTGACGGCGCGTCGACTTCCGGTGGATTCCGGCTCGGGCTCCCGGGCGGCACGCCGTTTACCGCGTCGCCGTGTGCCCGCCGGGGAAGGTGTGAACTCACGTGCCGCCCGTACCACCGCCGAACACGGTGGGCGCGCTCTCGTGTGGCCAGAGTGATGGACGGGGTTGCGCGGAACCGCACAGAGGTCAAGATCACCGCGCTGTCGGCACCCCTCCTCAACGCCCGTGATCAGGGCGAAGGTACTCTGAGGGAAGGCCACTAGGGCGCGAACGGACACCCCGTCGCACCGGGCTTCGGGGGACCTGTCCACATCTGTGAAGGGTGCCCGGACGGCCCCGGTTCGGGGTGGGTGGCGGAGTGCTCAGGGGACCGGCACAGGAGGCTGGGCGCCATCGGGGAACCCCCGGTGCCGTCCGCGACGCCTCAGGGCGATCACGGAGTAATCGACGTTCGGCAAAGTTTGGAAATCTTCACCGTGCGGTAATTCTGCCCACATGTGGGTATGTGTTGCATGTCACCTGTTCGTGAATCGGTGAAACTTATATGATTTTGCTTAACCGTCGTTTAACAAAACAGAACAATAACGAGTGAATCAAGAACGCGGCGGCGGACCGCCCCGCGTCTGACGCACCTCACGTATCCCCCGCCTGGAAAGGTTGACCTCGGGCATGAGCGAAGACGACAAAGAGCGCACGGTGGAGCTCCACTACGAGGGCGGCGTGCTGAAGCTGCCGGTGTTCACCGGCTCCGAGGGTGAGCGCACCATCGAGCTGAAGACCCTGCTGGGGTCGACCGGTATGACCACCCTGGATCCGGGGTTCGGCAACACCGCTTCGTGTAGCTCGAAGATCACCTACATCGACGGGGCCGCGGGCATCCTGCGCTACCGCGGCTACCCGATCCAGGACCTGGCCGTGGGCAGCAGCTTCCTCGAGGTCGCCTTCCTGGTGATCTACGGCGAGCTGCCCGAGCCCGGCCAGCTCAAGGAGTTCTCCGACAAGCTGCGCGAGAACGCGGACATCCCGGCCGAGATGGGCACGTTCATCGACGCGATGCCCCGCAACGGCCACCCGATGTCGCTGATGGCCAGCGCCGTCAACACGCTCGCGGCCTACTACGCCGACAGCGTCGACCCGTCCGACGAGAACCAGGTGGAGCTCGCCACGATCCGGCTGTTGGCCAAGCTGCCGACGATCGCGGCCCGCATCTACCGCAACTCCATCGGCGAGAAGCCGATCGCCCCGGACGCCTCCCTCGATTACGTCGAGAACTTCATCCGGATGACCTTCGGCGACGACTCCGCCGACGGCGAGCTGGGCGACCTGTTCGGCAAGGCCGTCGACCTCCTGCTCATCCTGCACGCGGACCACGAGCTCAACTGCTCGACCGCGACCGTGCGCGTGGTCGGATCCTCCCAGGCCGACATCTTCGCCAGCGTCGCGGCGGGCATCAACGCCCTGTCCGGCCCGTCCCACGGCGGCGCCAACCAGGCCGTGCTGGAGATGCTCGAGGAGATCCGCGACTCGGGCACCAGCATCGAGGACTTCCTGGAGCGCGTGAAGGCCCGCGAGGTCCGCCTGATGGGCTTCGGGCACCGCGTGTACAAGAACTTCGACCCGCGGAGCAAGGAGATCAAGGGTCTGGCCAGCCAGATCCTCGACAACCACGAGAACCCCGACGAGCTCTTCTCGCTGGCCCTCAAGCTGGAGGCCGCCGCGCTCGCCGACTCCTACTTCACCGAGCGCAAGCTCTACCCGAACGTCGACTTCTACACCGGCGTCATCTACCGGGCGATGGGCTTCCCGACCAACATGTTCACCGTGCTGTTCGCCCTGGGCCGCCTGCCCGGGTGGGTCGCCCACTACCGCGAGCAGCTGCACGACCCGGCCTTCCGGATCGCGCGCCCGCGTCAGCACTACATCGGTTCCAGCGAGCGCCGCTACCCCGGCCAGGGCTGATCCCGCGACCGCCGCGCCCGCTCCCGACGCCGGGGGCGGGCGTCGTCGTGTCCGGCCCGTACCGTCCCTTGCCAGGCATTTTGCCCGTCATCTGTCGTCGGGGCGCGCGCCCCGGGGAAGTTGCATCCTGAAGGTCCCGTGACCACGGGCGACCGCGAGGGACTCGGGAGGCAGCGATGGTCCGGTACGCGTTGGCCGGCGACATGCTCGGCGAGATGAGCCGGAACTGGTGGGTGGTGGTCCTGCGCGGCGTCGCCGCCGTGATCTTCGGTCTGGTCGCGCTGCTGTGGCCGGGGCTGACCCTGATCGCCCTGGCGGTGGTCTTCGGTGCCTTCGCGCTCGTCGACGGCTGTGCCCTCGGGTACGCCGCGTTCCGCGCGTCGCCCGGCACCCGTGCCTCGCTGGTCATCCAGGCGGTGCTGAGCGTCATCATGGGTCTGATCGCGCTGATCTGGCCGATGGTCGCGGTGATCGCGCTGGTGTTCGTGATCGGCGTGTGGGCGGTGGTGACGGGCGTCGCCGAGATCGTGACCGCCGTCCGTCTGCGGGCGCACATCAGTTCCGAGTGGCTGCTCATCTTCGTGGGCGCCCTGTCGGTCATCTTCGGTCTGCTGCTGTGGTTCTGGCCCCTGGAGGGCGCACAGGTGATCGTGCTGGTCGTGGGTGTCTACGCGATCATCTTCGGCGTGGTGCTCGCGGTGGCCGGGTTCCGGCTGCGCGGTGTCGCCGAGGCCTTCGCCCCGCCCGGGAACCGCGTGCGGGAGGAGCCCGACTCCGAGGGGCCGGGGCCCGACGAGGGCGACGAACCGCCCGGCCCGGTCGCGAATCCGTAGGACGTCTTCCGGGGATGCCGCCCGCCGCGGGCGGGGGGTCCGGTCCGGCGTTCGCGGGGCCGAAGGAGGAGCGCCCCTACCGTGCCCGGCTCCGCGAGCTTCGCGGTGCCGCACAGCGGACGACCGGGCGAGGTCCTCGCGACCGCTGACAACGCAGCGAGGCGTCGGGACGTCGCGCGGCACGGTGTGTGGCGACGGTCCCCGTCAGCCGCCGGTCACGACACGCGTGCCGAGACGGTCGACCTGGCTGCCGGGGACGACGAGGTCGGCCTTCTCCTCCCGCCAGGCGAGGAAGTGCGGTGCGCGTCGGTGCGCCCGGAGCGCCTCCTCGTCGGCGAACACCTCGTAGACCCAGAACAGGTCGGGGTCCCCCGCGTCCTGGGCGACCTCGAACCGCAGGCACCCCGCCTCGTCGCGTACCGCGGCTGTGGCGTTGCGGGTGATCCCGGCGACGAAGGCGTCGCGGCGGCCAGGGCGGACGCGGACGGAGACGACCAGGGACACGGCGCGGTCGGTCACGCTTCCTCCGATGTTCGCGGGGCGGCGGTGGTGCATGCGAGACTACGTCCCGCGGTGACCGCTGGCGGCCGAACGCCCGGACGCCCTTGTGGTTCGGGAGCCCTCCCGCCAGACTCGTACCCAGACACCGGGAGCACTGGGCCGTTCACGCCTGCGTGGAGCGTGGGCGGGTGACATGGGGAGTGGTACGGAAGGTGGGGAGCGCACCAGGGGCACGGATGCCTCCGATGAGCTGGGAGGGCATCGACCACGCGCTCGACCGCGTGCGCGGTGAGGCCGACCGGATCGCACTCCAGTGCAGGGACCTCGACCGCGACGGCCGCCACCGGACGGTGGGGTCGGCGGACCTGGTCGGGCGCACCCGGCGGCGCTGGGAGGAGGCGGAGGTCCGCGTCCACAGCCTGTGGACGGTGTACGCCGCCCTCCGGGCCGTGGTCGACCGCGCCGCCGACCTGCGCGCCTCCGCGGATCCGGACACCCCGTGCACGCTGACCCGGCTCCTCGACGGACCGTCGGTGGTCCTGCCCGGCGGCGACGCTCCCGGCGAGCGGATCACCCTCGCCGAGGCGATCGCCCGGGCGACGGCCGACTACGAGGAGGTCACCGAGGCGGTCTCCGCCGTCGAGACCGCCGGGGACGCGCTCCGGCCCCGGCTCGCCGAGTTGGAGTCCATGTGGCGCGACATCGGCACCTACTCCGACATGGTCGGAATCCCCGAGGAGGCGCACGAGGACCTGCGGGCCGAGCTGTCCGGGGTGGAGGAGACCATCCACCGCGACCCGCTGTCCCTGGTCGTGGACGGCCACGTGGTCACCAGCGAGATCGAGCGACTGCGCGTTCTGCTGGACGGCACCCGGGGCGAACTCCGCGACGCCCTGCGCATGCGCGACTCCTACCACGAGAACGTCGAACGCCTCCGCTTCGCCGTCGACGACGTCGGGCGCATCGTCCAGCGCACCCGGATCCTGCGCGAGCAGGTCCTCGCCAAGGTCTCCGCGCCCGCCCCGGTCGACGTCCACGACCCGGTTCCCGCGCTCAGCGCCGCCGTCGCGGACCTGGACACCCTGCGCGCCCAGGAGCGCTGGCGCGATCTCGGCGCCCGGTTGGGCGTGCTCCAACGCGCGATCCACGACGCCACCGACGACGCCCGCGAGCGCGAGGTCAACCTCACCCGCCTGCTGGAGCGCCGCGCCGAGCTGCGCGGCCGCCTGGACGCCTACCGCGCCCGCGCCGTCCGCCTCGGGCTGACCGGGGACCGCCGGCTCACCGAGCTGCACGGCGCGGCGCACTGGGAACTGTGGCGGGTGCCCTGTGACCTGCGTGCCGCGACCGTCTCCCTGGCCGCCTACCTCAGGGCGCTCCAGGAGACGTCCGGCGCCGACTTCCCCGACGACGGAACCGCCTCCGGCGCCTGGGCGCCGGAGGGCGGGAGCGATGGTGGTGTGACGAGATGACCATGTGCGCGGAACCCAGCTGCGACGGCGGGATCCAGGACGGCCGGTGCGGCGTGTGCGGACGGACCCGGGGCGACGACGCGCTCCACGCCCGGACGCGGATGGTCCCCCTGGAGCCGTCCCCCGCGACCCAGCCGGTGCCGCGCGTACCCCCGCCCGAGGCGCGGTCGGTCGCCGACGCGCCCCCTCCCCAAGACGGTCCCGTCGACGCTCCGCCGCCCGACGCTTCGCAGCCCGGGGCTCCGCAGCCCGGGGTTCCGGCGCCCGGGGTTCCGGCGCCGCGCACCGGGGCGCACTCCGAACCCCCCGACGGCGTCGTCGAACGGTGGCTCACCTCCGGTTCCTCCGACGCGGACCGGACCGACGACAACCCCGTGGAGTCCCACCCGCTCTTCGACAACGTCCGCATCTCCGGTCGCTACCGACCCAGTGGCACCGTCGGCATCAACCGTGTGCGCGGCACCGGCCCGGGGTCGGCGCGGACGAGCCGTCGTTCCGCGCGCGGCATGCTCGGGATGGGCATGGTCCAGGTGCCCCTCGTCCCCTACCGCGATCCCACCGAGGCGGTCCTGTCCCGCCCCGTCGTCGCCGAGCACAACCGCCTGTGCGGGTCCTGCGGCGATCGGGTCGGCCGCTCCAGGGACGGGCGGCCCGGCCGCACCGAGGGGTACTGCAGGAGCTGCGGCACGCGCTTCTCCTTCACCCCCAAGCTCTCCCCGGGCGATCTGGTCGGCGGGCAGTACGAGGTGCTCGGCTGCATCGCCCACGGCGGGCTCGGGTGGATCTACCTCGCCCGGGACCGCAACGTCAACGACCGCTGGGTCGTGCTCAAGGGGCTGCTCAACGCGGGGGACGCCGCGGCGCACAGGGCCGCCGCCGCGGAACGCGCGTTCCTGTCGGAGGTCGAGCACCCCAACATCGTCAAGATCATCAACTTCTCCCAGCACCCCGACCCGGACAGCGGGATCCCGTCCGGCCACATCGTCATGGAGTACGTCGGCGGCAAGTCGCTGCGGCAGCTGCTCATGGAGCGCCGCGAACGGGGCGCCGGGGACGAGGTCCTACCGGTCGACCAGGTCATCGCCTTCGGGCTGGAGAGCCTGCGCGCCCTGAGCCACCTGCACGGCAAGGGCCTGCTCTACTGCGACTTCAAGCCCGACAACGTCATGCAGAGCGAGGAGCAGATCAAGCTCATCGACCTCGGCGGCGTCCGGCGCATGGACGACACCTCCAGCCACGTCTACTCCACCCCCGGCTACCGGGTCCCGGAGGACGAGCTGCGTTCGCCGGGTCCCTCCGTCAGCTCCGACCTCTACTCCGTCGGCCGGACGCTGGCCGTGCTCAGCTTCCGGTTCGACGCCAAGCGCGAGCACCAGCACACGCTCCCGCCCAGGGCGACGGTGCCGCTGCTCGTGCGGCACGAGTCCTTCGACCGCCTGCTGCGCCGCAGCACGCACGCCGAGCCCAGGAAGCGCTTCCACCACGCCGAGGACATGTCCGACCAGCTCACCGGCGTCCTGCGCGAGGTGCTGTCCGAGCTCGACGGCACACCGCACCCGGCGCCCTCCTCCCAGTTCGGCGGGGAGAACACGCTCGGCGCCACCGACGTCGGCGCGATCGACGCCGACCGGCTGCTCACCCCGCCCTCGCCGACCGAGGCCGCCGCGCTCCTGCCCAAGCCCCAGATCGACCCCGCGGACCCGGCCGCGCAGCACCTGCGCGGGTTCTCCGCCCTGTCCGCGGACGAGTTGGTCCCCATCCTCCAGGGCATGGCCGCGCCCTCCCCGGCGACGCAGCTCCTGCTGTGCCGCGCGCTCATCACGGCGGGCCGACACGCCGAGGCGATGGACGCGCTGCACCGGTTCAGCGAGGCGGCCCCGGACGACTGGCGCACCGACTGGTACCTCGCGGTCGCCGAGCTGAGCACCGGCCGCTTCGAGGGGGCCCGCGACCTCTTCGACCGGATCTACGACCACCTTCCGGGGGAGAGCGCGCCCAAGCTCGGCCTGGCCATCGCCAGCGAGCGGATCGGCGACCACGCGACCGCCGCCCGCCAGTACCGGACGGTCTGGAACACCGACCACTCCTTCGTCAGCGCGGCGTTCGGCCTGGCGCGGATCCGCCTGGCCCAGGACGACCGGGCGGAGGCGATCCGGGTCCTGGACTCCGTGCCCGAACTCTCCAGCCAGTACGTCCACGCCCAGACCGCACTGGTGTCCGTGCTGTCCGCGCGCCACGGATCCGCGGACGCGAAGGACTTCCTGGAGGCCGGACAGCGTCTGGACCGGCTCGGCCTGGACGGCGAGTCCACCGACCGGCTGGCGGTCCGGGTCCTGGAGAACGTCCTGGTCTGGCTCGGCGGGGGCGGTCGCGCGCCCGCCGACCGGGTGCTGCTCGGCGCGCCGCTCTCGGAGAACGGCGTCCGCGCCAACCTGGAGCGCCGCTACCGTGCGATGGCCTACCGCGCCGCATCGGCGCGCGAACGCCGTGAACTCGTCGACAAGGCCAACTCCCTACGACCGGTGACCCTGCTGTGAGGATCGAAGGAACAGCGATGTCCAAGGTACGGACCTGCCCTGCCTGCGCCGACGGAGCGGCCGCCGGTGACAGCTTCTGCGAGGGGTGCGGACGCACCCTTCCGGGCGGCATCGGGGACACGTCCGTCGAGAACCCCGACTCGGTGCCCACCGCCCCCCAGGTGAGCCTGTCGGGAGCGACCCCCGGACCCGAGCACGACGGACGGCCCGGTCTGGTCCCCGAGGACGGCCCCCCCACCGCCCCGCAGGTCAGCCTGTCCGGGGCCACGCCCCCGGTGCCCGACGCGCTGGCCACCCAGCCGATGCGGCGGGACTCCGTCCCCTCCGGATCCGGAGGGCCGAGCCTGTCCTCCGAGCCCGCCAGGTCGGCCGGCCCCGCCCGGTCCGGGAGCCGGACCGCGACGTCCGCCCCGACCGTCCCGGCCTGGCCGCCGCCGGCCACCGGCAGCGTGCCGGTCAAGCCCACCAACCCCGAGCTGTGCTCGTGGTGCCCGGGGCGGGTCCGCACCGGCTTCTGCGCATCGTGCGGCAGGCTCCAGCCCAGGGGACGCGACCACGTCGAGGTGTGCGCGCCAGGAGCGGTCGGCGTCAGCGACCGGGGGCTGCGGCACAGACGCAACGAGGACGCCCTGGGCGTCCGGGTCCTGCCCGCCGACGCCCCCCACGCCCCCGGCGCGGTCGTGGCCGTGGTCTGCGACGGCGTGTCCAGCTCACCCCGCTCCGACGAGGCCTCCCGGGTCACCGCCGAGGCCGGCGTGGCGGTACTCGCCGAACAGGTGCTCCGGGGCGAGGACCCGCGCAGGGCGACCGGTGCGGCGATGACCGAGGCCGCCCGTGCCGTCGCGGCGATCGCCGACTCGCCGCGCTCCGCGCCGGCCTGCACGTTCGTCTCCGCCGTCGTGCGCCCCGACACCGGCGCCGTCACCGTCGGCTGGGTCGGGGACAGCCGCGCCTACTGGCTCTCCGGAGGCCCCTCCGCCAGTGCCTCCGCCCTCCTCACCAGGGACGACTCCTGGAGCGAGGCCATGGTGCAGATGGGGATGCTCTCCAGGGAGGAGGCGATGCGCTCGGCGAACGCGCACGCCCTCGTCGCCTGGATGGGAGCCGACTCCGGACAGATCGACGCGCACGTGTCCACCGTCACCCCGACCGGGCCCGGCGCCGTCGTCCTGTGCACGGACGGCCTGTGGAACTACTACCCGGAGGCCGTCGACCTGGCGGCCGCTGTCCCCGGCGCGGGTACGGCGCCACGGGAGGCCGCCCGCCGCTACGTCGACCTCGCCCTCGAGGCGGGCGGCAAGGACAACATCACCGTCGTCGTCATACCCGTGCCCGGAGGTGGTGGCCCTCGTGCGGGACAGGCCTGACCACCCCGACAGGCCGCAGCACCGCCTCCTGAACCCCTACCCGCACGGTCGTAGCGAACCCCGGGGCGGCCCGTGCCCCGACTGCGGCACGTCCCGCACCGGCCGGTTCTGCGAGGAGTGCGGGTTCGACTTCGCCTCGCGCACCGGCGGCGACCGTCGGCGCTCCGGCCCGCACGGTCCGGTCCACGGCGTGCCGTGGCGGGCGGTCGTGACCGCCGACCCCGCCTACTACCAGTACCTGGTGAACGAGGGCAGGCTCGACGCCGAGCGGCTCCCGTTCCCGTCGCGGTACCAGCAGCGCCGCGTCATGCTCCAGGGCGAGCGGATGCACATCGGCCGACGCAGCGTCAGCCGCGGCTTCACCCCCGAGATCGACCTCGGCGGGCCGGAGGGAGACCCCGCGATCTCCCAGCTCCACGCGATCCTGGTGCCCGCCTCCGGCGGTTCCTGGTCCCTCCTCGACCCGGGGTCGACCAACGGGACCACGATCAACGGAGCCACCAACCCCATCCCCCGTAACGTGGAGGTTCCCCTGAATGACAGCGATCGGATCTACGTCGGCGCGTGGACCGTCATCATCGTCCAGAAGGGGTGAGGCGCGGTGACCGCCGCCAGGGCGGGCGCCCGCCGTCTCCTGAACTCCACTCCGGCCCGGGTGTGGGCGATGACCGTGCTGTGCGCCGCGGCGATCGCGGGTCTGTTCGCGTCGTCGCACGCCGCCCTGACCGAGGCCCGCGACGGTCTCGACGTACTCGGCCGCGACGCCGGTCCGCGTGCCATGGCCACCACCGAGCTGTACCTGGACCTGGCCGACATGGACGCGCGCATGGCCGACGTCCTGCTCATGGGGACCGACCACGACCTGGGGTCGGGGCGCGCGGACGCCTTGGAGCGGTTCGAGGCCAGCCGCCTGCGGGCCAACGAGGCGCTGCTCCAGGCCGCCTCGCTCACCGAGGGCGACAGCGTGGAGGAGCGCAACGTCGAGGCGGTGCTCGACGGGATGGGCGCCTACGAGCGGCTCGCCTCCCGCGCCCTCCTGCTCAACGACCGGGCCGATGCCCCGCCCGGCCGACTGGACGGGGACGCACTGGAGGAGTACCGGCACGCCACACAGCTGATGCACACCGAACTGCTGCCCAAGGCGTTCAACCTCGGCCTGGACTCCTCGGCGATCGTCCGGCAGAACCACGAGGAGGGGCAACTGGCGGTCGTGCGGGGACTGCTGTCGGTCGGAGCCGTCGGTGTCGCCGCCACCGCGGCGCTGGTGGCGCTCCAGCTCTACCTGCGCGTGCGGTTCCGCCGCCGGTTCAACCTCCCCCTCCTGTGCGCGACCCTGGGGGTCGTGGCGCTCACCGTCGGCGTGGTCCTCACCCTGGAGGTCAGCATCGGCCACCAGCACGACGCCAAGGAGCAGGGGCTGGACGCCACGATGGCGCTCGCCCGCGCCGGTGCGATCGCCACCGACATGCAGGCCGACCAGAGCCGCTACCTCGGCGACCCCGAACTCGCGGACAGCTACCAGCAGGTGTACCTGGAACGCGCCCAGCAGGTGCTCTTCCGGCCCGCCGAGAACCTCGGCCAGTACTACACGGCGGTCGACGAGGTCGCCGCCGCCTACCCCGACCTGCCGGGGGCGGACGGTCCGGACGACGACGATCCGGGCACGCTCGGCTACCTGGGCGAACAGGCGCAGGAATCACTGCTGCCCGGCCAGGAGGACGCCCTCGCCGAGGTGCTCCGGACCTACGGCCGGCTGCACGCGCAGGACCGCGAACTCCGTGCGTCCGCCAGTGAGGGCGACCTGGCCGCCGCCATCGGCACGCGCATGGCCATCGCCGACTCCCGGGACGGCGCCTTCCCCGCCTACGTCGCGGCCCTGGACGGGCTGAGCGACCTGCACCGCGGCGCGTTCACCGAGGGCATCGCCCGCGGTGACAGGGTGCTGGACCCGTGGCGGTGGGGGCTCCCCGCGTTCACCCTGGCCCTGCTCGCCCTGGTCGGGCTCGGGGTCCGTCCGCGGCTGGCCGAGTACCGCTGAGAGAGGAACGGGAATGAGGCTGACCACCGGCCCCGCCGCGGCGGCCGCCGTCGTGCTGGGGATGAGCGGCTGCGCCGTCGCGCTGGGCGACGAGGCCTCGGTGCTCGACCTGGAGACGATCACCGTGGGGGTCAAGTACGACCAGCCCGGCACCGGTCTGCGGGGGCCCGACGGAGAGCTGACCGGATTCGACGTCGACGTCGCCCACGACATCGCCGAGCGCCTGGGCTACTCCCCCGACCAGGTCGAACTGGTCGGGGTGACCTCCGCCGAGCGTGAGGACCTGCTGATCAGCGGTGAGGTGGACATCATCGTGGCGACCTACTCGATCACCCAGGCCCGCAAGACCGAGGTGACCTTCGCCGGTCCGTACTACGTGGCCCAACAGGATCTGCTCGTCCGTGCGGAGGACACCGACATCGACGACGTGCGCGACCTGGAGGGGCGCAGGCTCTGCCAGGGGCGCGGGTCCAACTCGGCGCGGCGGATCACCGAGGGGCTCGGGATCGAGGTCGAGCAGACGGACGCCCCCAGCTACGGCGACTGCGTCGACGCCCTGCGCGACGGGGAGGTGGACGCGATGTCCACGGACAACCTGATCCTCGCGGGCTTCCTCGCGCAGTCCCCGCACGCCTTCCGACTGGTGAACAACCCGTTCACCGAGGAGAAGTACGGGGTCGGGCTGCCGCACGGCGACGTGCGCGCGTGCGAGGCGGTCAACAAGGCGATCAGCGAGATGTACCAGGACGGAACCGCCGCGGAACTGTTGGACGAGTGGTTCGGGGAGACCGGCCTGGACCTCGTCACGAGCGTTCCCCAGTTCGAGGGGTGCCCGTGACGGTGGTGGCCCGTCGCGGTCGGATCACGGATACTTGACCGGACAGGTCGGGGGATCCGGAGGGAGCTGCTTTCGTTGACCATCGTCGAGTTCCTCAACGCGCGGTTGGACGAGGACGAGCGCGCGTCGAGGGCGGTTCCCGTGGGCGCCCGTGGTCGGGATCGGGCTCTGGCGGAGGTGGCGGCCAAGCGGATGATCGTCCAGGGGTACACCCAGGCGCACTCCGCGAGCATGCGCGTGCTCGGGCCGGCGCCCTCCGCGCCCGCCGACGGCGACCCGTGGGCGGAACTCCTCGCCTGGCGGCGCGCGGTGAAGTACCTGGCGACCGTGTACCGGGGCCACCCCCAGTACGACCGGTCCTGGGAGGACTGACCGGGCGGACGGCCGGTCCGCCCGGCGGTCAGCCCTCACGCCACGGGTCGAGGGCCAGCTTGCCGCTGGTCCGGCCCGCCTCGAGCTCCAACAGCGCCTCCGGTCCCTCGGACAGGGGACGCATCCGGGGAGTCCCGGGCGGGTACACTCCCCGGGCGATGAGCGCCTCGATCTCGGCGATCAGCGACCGGTAGACGGACGGGGCCTGCTCCGCCAGCGCGCCGATGTGGAGGCCCTTGATCTGGACGCGGTGGGTGAACACCAGATCGTGCGTGGACAGCGTGGCGTCTCCGGAGGCGGCGCCGAACACGACGACCCGACCGCTGAACGGCCTGGCGACCGACAGGCTGGCCTCGAAGGTGGCCCGGCCGACGGACTCCAGGACCAGGTCGACGCCTCCGGTCAGACGGGTGATCTCCCGGGCCAGGTCGGGGCGTGCGCCGTCCAGGACCTCGTCCGCGCCGAGGGACCGGACGGTGTCGTGTTTGGCCGGTGATGCCGTGGCGACCACGCGCGCTCCGTAGTGTCGGGCGAGACGTACGGCGGCCTGCCCCACGCCCCCGGCCGCGGCGTGGACGAGCACCGTGTCACCCGCCCGGACCTCGCCCAGCGGCTTCAGCGCCGCCAACGCGGTCGCCCAGTTCAGCACCATGCCGAGGGCCTCGGCGTCGGTCCACCCGGGAGGGACCGGGAGGACACCCGCGGCGGGCATCGTCATGTACTGCGCGAAGGCGCCCGGGCCGACTCCCACGACGTGCGTCCCCAGGGGGAGCGGGGCCCGGACTCCCGGACCGGAGCCCAGGATCTCGCCGGCGGCCTCGAAGCCCGCCACGTAGGGCGCTCGCGGGCCCCCGCCGTAGGTTCCGCGGGTCTGCATGACGTCCGCGAAGTTGACCCCGGCGGCGCCGACCCGGACCAGGTACTCTCCGGGGCCCGGGACGGGGCGTGGACGATCGGTGGTGAGGACCAGGTCCCCCGGCCCCCCGTGGGACGTCTGGACCAGGGCCCGCCCCGTCTGCTCACTCGTGTGTCGCTGCTCCATACCCCGGAACCTAGGACCCTCACACTTGCGTCAACGTCAAGCGGCCGAGTCACGGGCGGGCGCGGCGCGCCTCACGCAGGTAGGCGTCGAGGGCGGCCCGCTGATCGCTGAGAACGGCTATGCGTGCGGCGAGCCGGTCGCGGTGCAGCTCCACCTCGTGCAGGAACTCCGCGCACGACGCCTCCGTCCCGGGTCCGCCGTTCAGGTGCGGCAGCACCTCCTTGACCAGCCGCAGCGGCAGCCCCGACGCCAACAGCGAGCGGATGGCGTGGACCCGGTCGATGGTGGACGGGCAGTAGTCCCGGTATCCGTTTCCACGGCGGCCGGGAACGATCAGACCCTGGTCCTCGTAGTGCCGCAGTGACCGGGTGCTCACGCCGCTCGCCCTGGAGGCTTCGCCGATTCTCATACCCGGGGGCAACGTCCGGACGCCGCGCGGTCTTCCGGCGGGCGCGGCGTCACGCCGGTGCGGCCCGCAGGTCCAGCAGGGCCTCGACCACCTCGCCGAGGTCCCGCCCCCGCACGTCCGGTTCGGGGAAGACCGCCGGGAAGCGGCCCTCCAGATGGGCCGACCACCCCGTCACCAGGCCCGCCCGACCCGCGCCGCCCACGTCCCAACCGTGCGCGGTGACCAGTCCCAACCGGTGCGGCTCGACCTCCAGGGTCCCGGCCGCCGCCAGATACGCCTCCCCGGCCGGTCTCCACCGGCCGGCGCACACCCCGTCGACCAGGTCGAGCAGTCCCGCCCCCGACAACAGCTCCCGTGTCGCGTCCTCGCCTCCCATCGCGAGCGCCACCACCCCCAGACCCGCGTCCCGCGCGGCGGTCACGGCGGACACGGCCTCGCGCCGGGGGGCGAGCCGGGACAGGCCCTCGATGATGGCGTCCTCCGCCGCCGGGGCGATCTGGTGGCCGGTGATGTCCCGAAGCGAGCCCCGGGCCACGTCCTCGAACGTGCGGTCGCCGCCCACCAAGGCCAGCGCGAAGGCGTCGCGCAACAGGTGGTCGCTCCACCGGGTCATGAGGATCCGCGGGATCCCCGCCTCACGGAACCGCCACTCCAGCGGGCCCAGCGGGAACAGGGTGTCGAGGACGTCGAAGGCCAGGGCGAGGGGGCGGGTCGGCATCTCAGCTCCTACCGGGGGCGAGGGGGCTCTGTCCCTCCTCCTACCCAGCCGCGCCCCGGTTGGTCCCCGGATGCGCATAGGGTTCCTGGTGGTCCGACACGGGGGCCACGGAGGACGGCGGTGGAGCCAGCGGTGACGGAAGAACAGACGGCCGGGGTCGACCCGGAGCACCTGCGTGTGTGCCTGGAGGTGCTCGAACGCGCCGTGGAGCTGCCCGGCGACCACCCGGACTCGGTCACCCTGCAGCGCGCCACCGCCAAGCTGTTCAAGGCCGTGAAGGAGCACCGCCGGCGCGTCCGACGGACCGAGCGCAAGGCCCACGACGACGCCGTCCTGGCGGCGACGGCCACCGCCGCGCCCGACCGGATCGACGACGAGACCAACGGCCGCGCCCTGACCAGCGGGACCGCCGGGAAGCTCGCGGGCGTGCTCCGCAAGCCCCGGCCCTGTTACGTGTGCAAGGAGAAGTACGCGGAGGTCGACGCGTTCTACCACCAGCTCTGCCCGAGCTGCGCACGGGTCAACCGGGAGCGCCGCAACGCGCGCACCGACCTGACCGGACGACGTGCCCTGCTCACCGGCGGGCGCGCCAAGATCGGCATGTACATCGCGCTGCGCCTCCTGCGCGACGGCGCGCACACCACGGTCACCACGCGTTTCCCCAAGGACGCCGTCCGCCGGTTCGCCGCCATGCCCGACAGCGACCGGTGGCTGCACCGGCTGCGTGTGGTGGGGATCGACCTGCGCGACCCCGGGCAGGTCGTGCGGCTGGCCGACGCCGTCGCCGAGCGGGGGCACCTCGACATCCTCATCAACAACGCCGCGCAGACCGTCCGGCGCGCTCCGGGCTCCTACGGGCCGCTGATCGCCGCCGAGGCCGAACCGCTCACCGGCGACGCCCCCGAACCGCTCGTCCTCGGAGGCGCGGCTCCGCGCTCGCTGGACTCCGGCGAGCCGAGCGCCTTCACCCCGGAGATGCTCACCTCCCTGGCCCTGACCACCGGCTCCGCCTCGATGGAGCGGGTCCGCGAGGGCACCGCCATCGACGCCGGAGGCCTCGTCCCCGACCTCGCTCCCGTCAACAGCTGGTCGCGCACGGTCGGCGAGGTCGACCCCGTCGAGATGCTGGAGGTGCAGCTGTGCAACGTGAGCGCGCCGTTCCTCCTCGTCGACCGGCTGCGCCCCGCCCTGGCCGCCTCCCCGGCCCGGCGCGCCTACGTCGTCAACGTGTCCGCCATGGAGGGGGTCTTCGGACGCGGCTACAAGGGCGCCGGCCACCCCCACACCAACATGGCCAAGGCCGCGCTCAACATGCTCACCCGCACCAGCGCCCAGGAACTGCTGGAGACCGACGGCATCCTCATGACCAGCGTGGACACGGGCTGGATCACCGACGAACGGCCGCACCCGGACAAGGAGCGCATCGCCGCCGCGGGGTTCCACGCTCCGCTGGACCTGGAGGACGGGGCCGCGCGCGTGTACGACCCCATCGTCCGGGGCGAGCGCGGCGAGGACGTGTACGGCTGCTTCCTCAAGGACTACGCGCCCGCGGCCTGGTAGGCGCTCAGCTCACGTGGCCGCCGCGGTGGGCCCAGGCGGCGATCTCCACCCGGTTCCGCGCGCCCAGCTTGTTCTGGATGCTCGCCAGATGGGTCTTGACCGTGCTCACGGTGACGTACAGCTCCGCCGCCACCTCCGTGTTGGTCAGGCCCCGGGCCACCGCGCGCGCGATCTCCAACTCGCGCTCGGTCAGCCCTGCCGCGTCCGCCTCCGGGCGCGGCCCCGCCGCGGCGAAGTGTCTGAGCAGCCGGACGGTGATCCGCGGGGAGACCATCGCGTCGCCCCGCGCCGCCGCCCGGACCGCCTCGATCAGCAGCGCGGGACCCGCGTCCTTGAGCAGGAAGCCGACCGCGCCGCCCGCCAACGCGGCGTGCACGTACTCGTCCAGATCGAACGTGGTCACCACGACCACCCTCAGCGGGTCGGCCACCCCGGGTCCGGCCAGTCGGCGCGTCGCCTCCAGGCCGTCCAACCCGGGCATGCGGATGTCCATGAGCGTCACGTCGGGCCGCAGCTCCCGCGCCAGGCGGACCGCCGTCAAGCCGTCTCCGGCCTCGCCCACGACCTCGATGCCGTCCTCGGCGTCCAGCATGTAGCGGAAACCGGTCCGGACCATCTCCTGGTCGTCGGCGAGCAGTACCCGAATCGTCAAGCGTCCTCGTCTCCGTCTCCGTCGCCGTCGAGCGGCAGCCACGCCCGCACGACCCACCCCTGTGCCGGCCCCAGCGGACCGGCGGTCAGCTCGCCACCGACCAGTCTGGCCCGCTCGGCCATGCCGAGCAGCCCGTATCCGCCGCCGACAGCGACCGCGCCGCCGCGCCCGTCATCGTAGACGCGCAGCCGCACGCCGTCGTCGAGGACCTCCACCACGACGCTCACGCGCTCCGCGCCGCGCGCGTACCGCAGGGCGTTCGTGACGGACTCCTGGGCGATCCGCAGCACCGCCGTGCCCACGTCCGTGGGAAGGTCCGCGACCGCCTCGCCCGCGTGCACGCAGACCTCGGGCCGACCGCCCCGCGCGGGCGCGGCCAGCCGCTCCAGTCCCTGCGCGACGTTGGCCGCCAGCGGCGCGTCGGCCGGGTCCCTCAGCCGCGAGACCATGCCGCGCATCGACTCCAGGGCCCTGCCGCCCGCCGCCTCGATCCCGGGCAGGGCCGCGCGGACCGCCTCCGGATCCCTCTCCGCGATGTACCGCAGCGCCTGGACCTGCACCACGATCCCCGTGACCTCGTGGGCGACCACGTCGTGCAGGTCCCTCGCCAGCGACAGCCGCTCCTGCGCCCGCACGGTCGCCATGTGCTCGCGGTGCTGGGCGGCCCGCCAGCGCAGGAACAGGCCGGGCGCCAACCCCACCCCGACGGCCACCAGCGCCCCCGACAGTTGACCCGGCCAGTACGGTTCGCGCAGGTAGTCGGTGAGGAACGCCCCGAAGGCCAGCGCGGAGACCAGGCCGATCTGCCACACCCGGCACCGCAGCGCCGCGAGTGTGAGCAGGAGCAGCAGCCCCACCGCCTCGGACAGCGCGAACGAGTACCCGAACATCCCCTTGGGCGGGGCCCACAGCACCGCCGAGGTCGCCGCCGCCACGAGCGCGCCGCACACCCCGAGGACCGTGGTCGTCGCCGCCCGGGTCCGCGGCCAGAGCGCGATCCACCCGAGCACGACGAGCACGGTCCCGGAGACCAGGGTCAGGAAGTACAGGGACCGCTCCGGAGGCCCGACCCAGTCCTCCTCGCCGAGGACGCGCACCGTGGTGCCGAGGTCGACGAACCAGGCGAGGGCGAGCAGCAGGTTCGCCGACCACACGACCAGCATCGGCAGGCCCGACTCCGTGGCGGCGAGGTGTCCGGAGATCCGGGCGAAGGCCCTGTTCAACGCCATGCTCCTCAGGCTAGAGCGCGATCGCTCCACGGGCCTCCACCGAAAGGACGAGGCGCCGGGTCGGCGCTTCGGCCGATGCGCGGGGAGGAGGCCGCGAGGGATCGTGGTCGGGTACCGACGAACGAGGAGTACCCCGTGACCGAAGTCCAGGCCCGAGACGCCAGAGCGGCCCGAGCACCGTCCGCGCCCGCGCCCCGCGTGGCCTTCCTCGACGTCGCGCGGGCACTCGCGATGATCGGCGTCGTCATGATGAACGTGACCGTCGTCGTGTTCGCCGCCGAACGCGCCGGGGAGCTCGCTCCGAGCACGCTGACCTCCGTCGTCGACACCGGCGCCTCCCTCCTGATGTCCGGCAAGGCCCGCGCCATGCTGATGGTGCTGCTCGGCGTCGGCGCCGTCCTCGCCTGGCGGGGCGCGGTCGGGCGCGGTCAACGCCCCATGGCGGTGATGGTCCGGCGCTACGTGGCGCTCGGTCTGCTCTTCGGCGTTCCGCACCTTCTGGTCTTCGACGGCGACATCCTCACCCACTACGCGATCACCGCTGTCGTCCTGGCCCCGCTCATGCCGGTGCTGCTGTCCGGCTCCCGCCACCGCCCGGCCGTCGCCGCCGCGGCCCTGTTCGCCCTCGCCCCGGGCTTCGAGCTCCTGATGCCGGCGGGCGGCGTGTGGATCCTGGTGTCGCTCGTCCCGCAGACGCTCGCGTTCTTCTGCGTCGGCGTGTGGCTGGCGCGCACGCCCGCGTTCGCGGGGGCGCCCTCCCGTCTGCCGGTCCGCCTCGTCTGGACGGGCCTCGTCGGCCAGGCCGTCGGCCTGGCCCTCATGCTCGCGTCCGACCTGCTCTTCCCGATCCAGGTGGACGCCGACGGCGTGCCCGTCCACCTGGGCGCCGACGGCCTGCCGGTGACCCGTCCGGTCTCCGACGCGCTCGTCTCGTTCGGCGGTTCGCTCTCGGGGCTGGGCGGCGCCCTGTTCTATCTGGGCCTGGTCTGGTGGCTGGTCGACCGCGGGCGCGCCGCCTCCCGGGTCCTGGGCGTGCTCGCCCCGCTCGGCCGCATGACGCTCACCGTCTACCTGGGCAGCACCGCCGTGTTCCTTCTGACCATGAGCCCCTTCCAGGGCGAGATCACCGTCCTCGGCCAGTACGCCGTCGCCACGGCCTACTTCGTCCTCATGGCGGTCGGCGCCCGCCTGTGGACGGCCCGCTTCCGCCTGGGCCCGTTGGAGTGGGTGTGGCGGAGCCTCACCTACCTGCGGCCGATGCCGATGCGTCGCTGAGGCGGCTCAGCCCCCGGCCACGGAGGGCAGCAGCCGCACGTCGGCGCCGTCCGGGACCGGGGCGTCGAGTCCGCCGATGCCCCGGCACTCGTCCTCGCCGACGAACACGTTCACGTATCTGCGCAGGGCGCCCTGGTCGTCGCGGATCCGGCGGTCCAGTCCCGGGTACTGCCGCGTCAGTGCGTCGATGACACCCCTCAGCCTGGCACCGTCGTCGACCTCGACCGGTACGTGGGCGGCGCCGTCGGCGTCCGCCCGCAGCAGCCCGGGCAGGTGGACGGTCACCCGCATCTCAGACCTCCACCGCGCGCACGCACAGGACGTCGGGCAGGTGTGCGGCCACCTGGTGCCAGCGCCCCCCGTCGTCCGTGGCGGCGTACACGTCGCCGGTACGGGTCCCGAAGTAGAATCCGGGGACGTCCGCCCCGTCCGTGCACGCGGCGTCGCGCAGGACGATGCCGAAGTAGGGCCCTTGAGGCAGTCCCTCGGTCACGGCCCGCCAGCTGTCGCCGCCGTCGTCCGTCCGGTACGCGCCCAGCCTGTTCCCCGGCGGGAGGTGCACCTCCTGGCTGAGCACGGGGAAGTTCAACGCCGTCTCCGGCCGCCGAGGGTGGGCGACCACCGCGAACCCGAAGTTCGAGGGCAGCCCCTTCTCGATCGCGGTCCAGCCCTCGCCCGCCGGATCGGCGCTGCGGTAGACCCCGTGGTGGTTCTGCAGGTACATGACCCCGTTCGGGGCCGCCGTGACCTTGTGGACGCACTGCCCGAACTCGGGTTCCTCGTCGGGCAGGAAGACCGCCGAGACGCCCCGGTTGGCGGGCGCCCAGCTGGCCCCGGCGTCCCGGGTCTGGTACACACCGCCCGTGGACATGGCCACGGTCATGCCGTCCGGCGACCGGTCGCCCGAGGCCAGCAGGCCCGGGAGGACCGTGTGGATCGCGCCGCCGCCCGCGCCGGGGAACCACTCCGCGCGGTGCGGGTGGTCCCACAGGGCGCGTACCAGCCGGAAGCTCAGCCCGCCGTCGGTCGACCGGAACAGTGCGTGCGGCTCGACGCCCGCGTACACCACCCCCGGCTCCTCCCCGAAGGCGATCTGCCAGACCCGGGTCAACGAGCCGTCGGTGTCCTCGGGGAAGGCGATCGGCGCAGCGTCGGGCTCGTGCCAGGTCGAGCCGTGGTCGTCGCTGTACCAGACGCTGGGGCCGTAGTGCGAGCTCTCGGCGCCCGCCAGGATCCGGCCGGTGTGCGGGTCGATCCCGACCGCGTACACCGCGTCCATGCTCGCGTAGTCCGCCGCGTCCAGCCGGTGCGGTCCGGCCACCTCCCACGCGCGACGATCCTCGCTCTGCGCGGTGAAGAGCCCCTTGCGCGTGCCGATGACCAGGAGATACGTCATAACCAACTCCAGGGGTGTGATTCAGGTCTCCCACTGTGGCACACGGGTCCGACATTGGGCGGCAGGCAACACGCCGTACTACAGTTAAGAAGCCTAACTATTCACTTGGGGCAGAATTCTGGTCCCGCCGGAAAAGCCGGTGGCATAACCTCCGTGAGAGGGGAACCACATTCGATGCCGATCAGCTCCGTCCGCGTCAAGACGGTTGTCACTCGGCGCTGGTTCTGCAATAAAATTCCGGGCCAGCCGGAACATGTGCGTTGGGCCCTCTGGCCGTGCCCGACGCCCGTGTCCACAACGACTTCGGCCAGACGACTTCCCGCTACCCGAGTACTCACTGAGCGTTTCAGGACCACAGTCCTAATGGTCCGGCGTCTCATGGAGAACCGGGTTCCCACTCGATAGGGTCGACTCATGCACCACCCCCCGGACACGCTCCACGCTCGTAAACGGCGCAAGGCCCGTGCGTTGATCGTGTCGGCCGCCTTCCAGCTGTTCGCCGAGCACGGATTCGACAACGTCACGGTCGCGGCGATCGCCGAACGTGCCGAAGTGGGACGAACTACCTTCTTCAGGTACTTCGGCGACAAACAACAAGTGCTGTTCGCCGACGACGCGGCCGAGGCCGACCGCATGTGCGCGTACGTCCGCGAGAGGGCGTCCGTGGGGGACGACCTGCGCGCCGCCGTCCAGCTGCTCCGCGAGGCGGGCCCGCACACCACCCAGTCCCCCGAGCACGCGCGCGTGCTGTCCCGCCTCCTGCGCGAGAGCGACGACCTCCGTTCGCGCTACCTCCTGATGCAGCAGTGCAGGGCCGACAAGCTGGCCAACGCTCTGGTGGAGACCGGCACCTCGGAGACCGTGGCGGTCCTCGCCGCCCAGCTCGCGATGGCCTGTGAGATCACCGCGGCGCGCCTGTCGGGCACCCCCGAGTCCCTGTCCGCCCGCCTGGACGAGGCCCACAAACTCCTCGCCGGCCACTGACGGCGTCACCCTGCCCCGAGGGGTCCCGCAGGGGGGTTCGTGTCCCCGGCCTCCCTCGCCGCCCATCCGGCGGCTCCGCCCCGGTCGTCGCGGGGTGGTCCTCGCCGCACTTTTCGTGTGATTCAGCTCACGTTCGTCCGGTTCTGGATTTACTTGGACGTCCAACTATATGGTGGGCGCCACAGAGCCGCGGTACGGGCAGGCCGGTGCGAGTCCGGCACGGTCCCACCCATGTGACCGGGGAGCGTTCCCGGAGCCAGGACACCGGCCGCGGTTCGACGTCCGTGTGATCCACGAGGAGGGAGCGAGCACGCATGGCACCGGTACGCGCGATCCGCCTCAGGCACGCAGAGCCGCCTGGGCGAGCCGTCCGGGACCGCGCACCGTGAACCCGGCCTCCCGGCCTCCCGGCATCCCGGGAGTCCGGCAGGCCGCACACCCCCGCGGCCCTGTTCCGCCATGCTCCGCGCATCGCTCCGCCTCCAGACGAGAGCTGGTTTGCCATGGTGACCGACCACAGCGCGCCCCGCGACCCCGACCCGGCCGACGCGCCCCGCGAGCTGACGCACTTCATCCACGGAAAGCACGTCCCCGGCCGATCCGACTCCTTCGGCGACGTCCACGACCCCAACACCGGCGCCGTCCAGGCCCGCGTACCGCTCGCGGACCGCGCGGAGACCGAGGCGGCCATCGCCGACGCCGAGCGCGCCCAGCCCGGGTGGGCCGCCTGGAACCCGCAGCGCCGGGCCCGCGTCCTCCTCCGCTTCCTCCAACTCGTGGAGGACGAGCGCGAGAGTCTCGCCCGCATGCTCTCCTCCGAGCACGGCAAGACCGTTCCCGACGCCCACGGCGACATCCAGCGCGGCCTCGAGGTGGTCGAGTTCGCCGTCGGGATCCCGCACCTGCTCAAGGGCGAGTTCACCGACAACGCCGGCACCGGCATCGACGTCCACTCCCTCCGCCAGCCCCTGGGCGTCGTCGCGGGCATCACGCCCTTCAACTTCCCGGCGATGATCCCGCTCTGGAAGGCGGCGCCCTCACTCGCCTGCGGAAACGCCTTCATCCTCAAGCCGTCCGAGCGCGACCCCTCCGTCCCCCTGCGCCTGGCCGAACTCTTCCTGGAGGCGGGACTGCCCCCGGGCGTGCTCAACGTCGTCAACGGCGGGAAGGAGAGCGTCGACACGCTCCTCACCGACCCGCGCGTGGCGGCCGTCGGCTTCGTCGGCTCCACGCCCGTCGCCGAGTACGTCTACACGACCGCCACCGCGCACGGTAAGCGAGCCCAGTGCTTCGGCGGGGCGAAGAACCACATGATCGTCATGCCCGACGCCGACCTCGACCAGGCCGTCGACGCACTGATCGGCGCGGGCTACGGGTCCGCGGGCGAGCGCTGCATGGCCGTGTCCGTCGCGGTCCCGGTCGGCGAGGAGACCGCAGACGCCCTGGTCTCCCGTCTGAAGGAGCGCATCACCGGCCTCCGCGTCGGCCCGTCGCACGACCCCGACGCCGACTTCGGACCACTCGTCACCCGCGAGGCCCTGGAGCGCGTGGAGGGCTACGTCGACCTCGGCGTCACCGAGGGGGCCGACCTGGTCGTCGACGGCCGCGGCCACACCGTGCCGGGCCACGAGAACGGGTTCTTCACCGGCCCCAGCCTCTTCGACCGCGTCACGCCCGACATGCGGATCTACCGCGAGGAGATCTTCGGCCCGGTGCTCTCGGTCGTGCGCGCGGACGCCTACGAGGACGCCCTGCGCCTGCCCAGCGAGCACGAGTACGGCAACGGCGTCGCGATCTTCACCCGTGACGGCGACACCGCCCGTGACTTCTCCCAGCGTGTGGACACCGGCATGGTCGGCGTCAACGTGCCCATCCCGGTGCCCGTCGCCTACCACACCTTCGGCGGCTGGAAGCGGTCGGGCTTCGGCGATCTCAACCAGCACGGGCCCGACTCGATCCGCTTCCACACCCGCACCAAGACCGTCACCTCCCGCTGGCCGTCCGGGGCCAAGGAGGGCGCGAGCTTCACGATCCCGGTCATGAAGTGAGCGGAGCCGCCACCATGACAGCGCTCACCTCCGACCAGGTCATCCTGGCCGAGACCGTCCGCGACTTCGCCCGGGAACACCTCGCACCGCACGCCGTCGAGTGGGACCAGGCCAAGCACTTCCCGGTCGACGTCCTGCGCAAGGCGGCCGACCTGGGCCTGGGCGGCGTCTACGTCGCCGAGGACTCCGGCGGCTCCGGGCTGACCCGGCTCGACGGCGTCGTCGTCTTCGAGGCGCTCGCCACCGGCTGCCCGTCCATCGCCGGGTACCTGTCCATCCACAACATGGTCGCGTGGATGGTCGACCGCTACGGCGACGACGACCAGCGCGCCCGCTGGCTGCCCGGCCTCTGCTCCGCCGAGACCCTCGGCAGCTACTGCCTCACCGAACCGGGCGCGGGCTCCGACGCCGCCGCGCTCGGCACACGCGCGGTCCGCGACGGCGACCACTACGTCCTCACCGGCACCAAACAGTTCATCTCCGGCGCGGGCGCCTCGTCGGTCTACCTCGTCATGGCCCGGACGGCGGACAACGGGGCCTCCGGCGTCTCCGCGTTCCTCGTCCACCGCGACGACCCCGGCCTGTCGTTCGGGGCCAACGAGACCAAGATGGGCTGGAACGCCCAGCCCACCCGCCAGGTCCTCCTCGACGGGGTCCGCGTCCCCGCCGACCGCCTCCTCGGCGGCGAGGGGGACGGCTTCCGCATCGCGATGAACGGGCTCAACGGCGGGCGCCTCGGCATCGCCGCGTGCTCGCTCGGCGGCGCCCAGGCCGCCCTGGAGGCCAGCACCGCCTACCTCACCGACCGTGAGGCCTTCGGCGGCCCGCTGATCAACGCGCAGGCGCTCCGCTTCCGCCTCGCGGAGATGGCCACCGAGCTGGAGGCCGCCCGGTCCCTGCTGTGGCGCGCCGCCGCGGCGCTCGACGCCGGGTCCCCCGAGGCCCAGCGCCTGTGCGCCATGGCCAAGCGGTACGCCACCGACGCCGGGTACGACGTCGCCGACAGTGCCCTCCAGCTGCACGGGGGGTACGGGTACCTCACCGAGTACGGCATTGAGAAGATCGTCCGCGACCTGCGGGTGCATCGAATCCTGGAAGGGACCAACGAGATCATGAGCCTGATCATCGCTCGCGGACTCACCGGGGCCGCCTGATGTCCGAGACACCGGCGACGCCGGCCACGAACGGGCCCGTGACCGCCTCCGCCGACACCGACGCCGAGGTCCTGCTCCGGGTCGAGGGCGCCCTCGGCCGCGTGACGCTCAACCGGCCGCGCGCGATCAACGCCCTCAACCACGCCATGGTGCGGGACATGGACGCCGCTCTCACCGCGTGGGAGCGCGACGACGCCGTCTTCGCCGTGCTCATCGACGGGGCCGGTGAGCGCGGCCTCTGCGCGGGCGGAGACATCCGCTCCATCCACGCCAGCGCCAGGGAAGCCGGGCGCGAGGCCGCCGCCTTCTGGCGCGACGAGTACCTCCTCAACGCCCATATCGCCCGCTTCGCCAAGCCCTACATCGCCCTGATGGACGGTGTGGTCATGGGCGGGGGCGTGGGCGTCTCCGCGCACGGGGACGTCCGCGTCGTCACCGAGCGTTCGACCGTCGGCATGCCGGAGGCCACGATCGGCTTCGTTCCCGACGTCGGCGGAACCTACCTCCTCTCCCGGGCTCCGGGCGAGACGGGGACGCACCTGGCCCTGACCGCCGCGCCCGTCGGCCCCGGGGACGCGGTGTACACCGGCCTCGCCGACCACTACGTCCCGTCCGAACGGCTGGTGGACCTGACCGACGCACTCACCAAGGCGTCCTCCTCCGCCGACGTCTCCGACGCGGTCGGCCGGTTCGCCGAGACCGCCCCGGCCGGAGACCTCGCGGGCGCCCGCCACTGGATCGACGCGTGCTACTCGGCCGACACCGCCGAGGAGATCGTCGAACGGCTGCGCTCCCACGGCGACCGCGACGCCGCGCGCGCCGCCGACGTGATCGAGGGCAAGTCGCCCACGTCGGTCAAGGTCATCCTGGCCGCCCTCCGCCGTGCCCGGAGACTGCCCACCCTGGAGGCGGTCCTGGAGCAGGAGTACCGCGTGTCCTGCGCCACACTGTCCTCGCCCGACCTGGTCGAGGGCATCCGGGCCCAGGTCATCGACAAGGACCGGAGCCCGAAGTGGGTGCCGGACAGGCTGTCCGCCGTGTCGGACACGCACGTCGCACGCTTCTTCGAACCCGCACCGGACGGGCCGCTGGGACTCGTCGACGAGAGGAGCCGCGCATGACCGCCGTCGCGTTCGTCGGACTGGGCAACATGGGAGCTCCCATGGCCGCCAACCTCGTGACCGCCGGGCACCGGGTCACCGGATTCGACCTCGTGCCCGAGGCCCTCGCCAAGGCCGCCGAGGCCGGGGTGCGCGCGGCCGGGAGCGCGGCCGAGGCCGTCGCCGACGCCGAGGTCGTCATCACGATGCTGCCGAGCGGGCGGCACCTGCTCACCGCGTACAACGGCGCCGACGCCGAGGGGAACGGGCGGAAGGGCACCGGCCTCCTGGCCGCGGCCCGCCCGGGAACGCTCTTCGTCGACTGCTCCACGGTGGACGTGGCCGACGCCCGCACCGCCAACGCGGCGGCCGTCGCCGCTGGTCACCGCGCAGTGGACGCACCGGTCTCGGGCGGTGTCGTGGGAGCGACCGCCGCGACGCTGACCTTCATGGTGGGAGCGGAGGCCGCCGACTTCACCGACGTGGAGCCGCTCCTGTCGTCGATGGGGCGCAAGGTCGTGCGCTGCGGCGGGCCCGGAGGCGGTCAGGCCGCGAAGATCTGCAACAACATGGTGCTCGGGGCGTCGATGATCGCAGTCAGCGAGGCGTTCGTGCTCGGCGAGCGGCTCGGCCTGACCCACCAGGCGTTGTACGACGTCGTGTCGACGGCGTCGGGGCAGTGCTGGTCGCTCACCACCAACTGCCCTGTGCCGGGACCGGTGCCGACGAGTCCGGCCAACCGGGACTACAGGCCGGGGTTCGCCGCGTCGCTCATGGCCAAGGACCTGGGACTGGCGGCCAACGCGCTGCGCGACACGGGGGTGGAGGCGGAGATCGGGCTGCACGCCGCCCGGATCTACACGGCCTTCGCCGGGGAACTCGACACCGAGCGCGACTTCTCCGCGATCGTCAACGCCATCCGCGAGCGCTCCGCCAAGCCGGACGGCGCGGGGGCGGACGGGTCACCGGGCGACGGCTCCTGACCGCCGGGCCGACCGCCTCCGCGCACGCCGGGCGCGGAGGCGGTCGGCGCTCTCACGTGCGGTGGTGTGCGGCGACGAAGTCGTCCACCGGGTAGCGCGCCACCCAGTCGCCCACCACGTCCACGGGGACGTCGTCCAGCTTCCTGAACCGGACGCACGACTTGCCCATGTCCAACCTCTTGCCGGTGGCCCGCCACTGTTCGGCGAACTCGTCCTGGCGCTCCTCGCAGTACACGCCCATCAGGTACAGGGAGTAGTTCCGCTTCTGCGCCGCGAGGGCCACGTAGGACAGCGGCTGGCCGTTGTAGGTGTCGGGGAAGCGCTCCAACGGGACGTAGTAGCCGATCATCCCGTAGAGCATGCCCTCCTCGTAGCCGGTCGGCAGCCGGTCGAGGATGATCCGGCGGATCGCGCGCACGACCTCGGCCCGGTCCTCGGGGAGTTCGGACAGGTACTCGTCGACCGTCGCGGCCTGGCTGGACACCATGGCACCAGCCTAGCCGCGGGCGCCGACACCCCCCGCGTGCCGCGCCCGCCCCGGTGCGGGCGCGCTGCGCGCGCGACGCCGGGCGCCGTCGGTCAGCCCGCCAGTCGCTGCGCCGGGAGCGGGACCGGACGGCGGCCGTGACCCGTGTAGTCGCTCAGCGGGCGGATCAGCGCGTTGGCCTCCCGCTGCTCCAGGATGTGCGCCGTCCACCCGGTGATCCGGGCCATGACGAACAGCGGAGTGAAGGTCGGGATGTCGAATCCCATCAGGTGGTAGGCGGGCCCCGCCGGGTAGTCGAGGTTCGGGTGGATGCCCGTGCGCTCGAACATCGCCCGCTCCAGCGTCCGGTACAGCTCCATGAGGTCGTCGGCGCCCTTGAGCGCGGCCATCTCCTCCAACGCGGCCCGCATGGTCGGCACCCGGGAGTCCCCGTGCTTGTACACGCGGTGCCCGAAGCCCATGATCCTGCGCTTGTCCGCCAGCGCCCGGTCCAGCCACGCCTCGACCCGCGCCGCGCCGCCGATCTCCTCGAACGTGTGCATCACGGCCTCGTTGGCGCCCCCGTGCAGGGGGCCCTTGAGCGCGCCGACCGCGGCGGTCACCGAGCTGTAGATGTCGGACAGCGTGGACGCCACCACGCGCGCCGTGAACGTCGACGCGTTGAAGCTGTGCTCCGCGTACAGGATCATCGACGTCTCGAAGCAGCGGACCACCTCGGTGGCGGGCACCTCGCCGAAGCACATGTGGAAGAAGTTCTCGGCCAGGTCAAGGCCGGGGTCCGGCGGGATCGGGTCCAGGCCCCGGCGCCGCCGGTGGTCGGCGGCGACCACCGCGGGCAGCTTCGCCATCATGCTCTCGGCCTTGATCCGGTCGGCCTCCGGCGAGCCGTCGTCCTCCGTGGGGTCGTCCGCGCCCAGGTAGCTGACGGCGGTGCGCAGCACGTCCATGGGGTGCGCGGTCCCGGGGAGGTACCGCAGCAGGTCGAGGGTGTGCCGGTCCAGTGACCGGCGGGCGCTCTCCCGGGCCCGGAACGCGCGCAGCTGCGCGGCGTCGGGCAGCTCGCCGTTCCACAGCAGGTAGGCGACCTCCTCGAAGGTGCACGAGGCGGCCAGGTCCTGTACCGGGTAGCCGCGGTAGGTCAGCGAGTTGGAGGCCTCGTCGACCATGGAGATCTCGGTGGTGTCGACCACCACCCCGGCCAGACCCTTGTGGATCGCCGTGTCGGCCATGTTCACCACATCCGTTCAGATCGTGAAGTTGTAGACATCGCCGTCGAAGGCGTTGTAGGCGGGGTAGTCGAGCAGTTCGTACAGGCGGGCACGGGTCTGCATCCGGTCGACGATCCCCGTCTGGGTGCCCTCGTCGCGGATGGTGCGCAGGCCGTCCTCCACGGCGCCCATGGCCAGCCGCAGGGCGGTGACCGGGTAGATGACCATGTTCACGCCGAGCGACTCCAGCTGCCCGGCGCCGAGCAGCTCGCTCTTGCCGAACTCGGTCATGTTGGCCAGCAGCGGCACGTCCACGGCCGCGCGGAACGCCTCGAAGTCGGCCGGGCCGCGCATCGCCTCGGGGAAGACCATGTCGGCGCCCGCGTCCACGTACGCCTTCGCCCGCGCGATCGCCGCGTCCAGACCCTCGACGGCCGCCGCGTCCGTGCGCGCGCAGACGACGAAGCCGTCGTCGCGCCGCGCGGTGACGGCCGCTCGGATCCGGCGCACCATCTCCTCCGTCTCCACCACCGCCTTGCCGTCCAGATGGCCGCAGCGCTTCGGGTTGACCTGGTCCTCCAGATGGCACCCGGCCAGCCCCGCGTCCTCCAGGGTCTGCACGGTGCGGGCGGCGTTCATCGGCTCGCCGAAACCGGTGTCGGCGTCGATGATCGTCGGCAGGTCCGTCACCCGGGCGATCTGGCCGCCGCGCGCGGCCACCTCGGGAAGCGTGGTCAGGCCGATGTCGGGCAGGGCCAGGTCCGCGGCGACGACCGCGCCGGACACGTAGGTCCCGTCGAAGCCGAGCTCCTGGATCAGGACCGCCGTCAGCGGGTTGAACGCCCCGGGGACCCGCAGCAGGCGCCCGGAGGCGAGGTCCTCGCGCAGGCGGCGGCGCTTGTCCTGGGCGAGCGTCCTGGAGTGCAGCATCAGAAGATCCCCTTCGACACGGACAGACCCCGCGGCGCGGTCGCCTGGTCCTCGGTGAACGTCAGCCGACCGACCTCCTCGGCGGTCAGCTCCGGCAGGCGGTCGACCAGCTCCAGGAAGCGGTCCTGCTCCTCCGCGGCGACGACGCCCTCGGCCAGTGTGCGGAACTTGGCGACGTAGTCCGGCCGTGTGAACGGGCGCGCCCCGAGCGGGTGGGCGTCGGCCATGGCGATCTCGTCCTCGATCACCGTGCCGTCGTCCAGCTCGACCACCACACGGCCGCCGAACGCCTTCTCCGCCGGGTCCGTCGCGTGGTAGCGCCTGGTCCAGGCGGGGTCCTCGACCGTGCGGATCCGGCGCCACAGCTCGACCGTGTCCGGGCGCCGGGCGCGCTCGGGGGCGTAGGAGCGCTCGTGGTGCCACTCGCCGTCCTGGAGGGCCACGGCGAAGATGTAGGGGATGCTGTGGTCCAGGGTCTCCCGGCTCGCGTACGGGTCCATCTTCTGCGGGTCGCCCGACCCGGTGCCGATCACGTAGTGCGTGTGGTGGCTGGTGTGGACGGTGATCGAGCGGACCCGCGAGGTGTCGCCGATCCGCGGGCCCAAGCGCCGGGCGAGGTCGATGAGGGCCTGGCTCTGGTACTCGGCCGAGTGCTCCTTGGTGTAGGTGTCGAGGATGCCGCGCTTGGCCTCGCCCGCGCCCGGCAGGGACACGGTGTACTCGACGCCCGGTCCGCCCAGCAGGTAGGCGATGAAGCCGTCCTCGCCCTCGTACGCGGGCGACGGGGCGCCCTCGCCGCGCATCGCGCGGTCCACCGACTCCACGGCCATCTTCCCGGCGAAGGCCGGGGCGTAGGCCTTCCAGCTGGAGATCTCGCCCTTGCGGGACTGGCGCGTCGTGGTGGTGACGTGCAGCGCCTGCTGCACGGCCTGGTAGACGACCTCGACCGGAAGGTCCACCAGGGTGCCGATGCCCGCGGCCGCCGACGGGCCCAGGTGGGCGATGTGGTCGATCTTGTGCTCGTGCAGGCAGATGCCCCGGACCAGGGCGACCTGGATCTCGTACCCGGTGGCGATGCCCCGGACCAGGTCGCGGCCGTCGCGCCCGGTGTGCTGGGCGACGGCGAGGATCGGGGGGATGTTGTCGCCGGGGTGGGAGTAGTCGGCGGCCAGGTACGTGTCGTGGAAGTCCAGTTCGCGCACCGCCACGCCGTTGGCCCAGGCGGCCCACTCGGGGGAGACGCGGGCCGACGGCGGGGCGCCCATGATCGTCGCACCGGGGTCCAGCGGGTGCCGGGCGGCCTGGGCGCGGGCGCCGCGGACGGGGCGGCGGCGCAGGGCCGCGGCGGCGACGGCGGCGTTGTCGATGACGCGGTTGCCGATCATCTCGACGACGGTGGCCTCCACCGCCACCGGGTCGGCCGCCACGGTCGCGATCCGGTGCGCGAGCTGCTGCTCCTTGGGCGGGCCCTCGGAACTGCGGTGAACCCGGACGCGGTGCTGCTGCATATTCGTCCCCTCGGCGTTCTGCGTGTGGTGCGAACGAGCGTGCCAAAGGGATTCCCCAGGTGGAAGGGGCTAAATCAGCTGGGTTCAGCTAAGCCGGAGGGGTGTTCTTGCTAAGTCTGCTAAGACTGCGGGTCACAAGCGTCGCGGGTCAGCCCGGTCCGTCGGGGCAGCACCGGACGAGCCCGGCAAGTTCGTCGAACTCACCCGGGGTCGGTTCCGCCAGGAGGACGTGGGGCGGACGCTGGTTCGTGACACGCGGAACCGGGACCTCGGGCACTGGGCGTATCCGAGCGCGGAGTGGGCTGGTCTGCTTGCTGTGTTGAAGCCGTAGGCGTCCTAGCTGGTGCCTGTGTGGCCATCTGAGGTGGATGGGGCGGATGTCTGTTTCTCAGGAACTTGCAGATTTGGTGGTGCTGGCCGGACAGAAGCGTAGGCCAGGACTTCTCCCCGCGCACGCGGGGATGGTCCCCGCCCTCAGACCACGGTGAACGGGAACCTCACCTGCTCCCCGCGCACGCGGGGATGGCCCCGTCACCATCACCAACGAGAACGTTGCAGACGTGGATGCCCACGTGAGTCAGGGCATCGCCGCGCAAGAGGGCGCGTTCGTCCTCGGTGGCGGACCGGTCCCATCGGTCCTCGATCCGCCCCTCGGTGACCGCAGCGACGGGGACAGGGGCAACCGGGGTCCTTCCGCTGGGCGGGGTGGCGGGTGTTCGGGGTCGCGTCAGGCGACGAACGCGAGGGAGTAGGGCTCATCGCGGCCGCCGACCGCGACGCGACCACCGAACACGGTGGCGAGCATCACCAAGACGTCCGGGTCGGGGTAGACCGCGCTGCCCTCTAGCTCCTCGACGTAGTCCAGGCTGACCCCGGCGCGCTCGGCGAACTCCGCTTCGGTCCACTCCCGCTTGCTGCGCTCGTCGTAGACCAGGTCCGACAGGGCCGCGCACCACTTGGCGCGTTCGTAGTCGGGGTGTCCCTCCCAGCCGGAGGGGAACGTGAGTCGGGTGTGTGGGCTCATCGCTGGTCTCCTCGCTGGTCTCCTCGCGGGTCGCGGTCGATGATCATGTCGTGGTCGGCGGGAGGGCATCCGTCCGCGCCTTGAAGAGGAGCTGCCACTCTTCACCCACGCCGAACTCCCCGAGGTGCCAGAACACCGACGTCACAGAGCCGATGATCTGTGCTCCGTCACGGGCCCGATGCTAGCCACCGCCGACGACGCCGCGCCCACGACGCCGCGATGCCTCCGGCGACGGCCAGCGGTCCCAGCAGGAGGAGGGCGGACAGGATCCACTCCCGGGAGCCGTCGGGCCCGTACACCCGGTTGTCCGCGCCCACGTCCACGGCCGCCACCGACTCCCCCTCGACGCATGTCTCCCGCCCGGCGGCGTGCAGGTACACCCCGCGCGGCTCTCCGCCGCCGTCGGGCGTGAAGTGGCCGTTGCAGACGCACGACTCGTGTCCCGGGTGCTGGACGCAGGAGAGGCTGACCGCGGCGAACGTTCCCGGAGAACCCTCACCGCGGGCCGCCCGCAGGTTCTGGTCGAGCCCGGCGAAGCCGATGTAGGCCACGGCCACCGCGAGAAGCAGCAGAACGAGGGAGAACGGGAGCGACGGCGCCGTGCGGGGTTCGTGGCCGCTCATCGCGCTCACGCCTTCGCCGCTTGGCCGGTGCGCGCGGCGGTCGGCGTGAGGCCGTACACCGCCACCGCGGCCACGGCGCACAGGGCGGCGGCCAGCAGCCACACCGGACCGTAGCCGCCGGTCACGTCGCGGGTGAGGCCGCCGAAGACCGCCATCGCCCCGGCCCCGACCTGGTGCACGGCGTTGACCCAGCCGAAGACGATCGCGCCGTCCGCGCCGAACACCCGGCGGCACAGCAGGATGGTCGGGGGCACGGTCGCGACGTCGAGCAGGCCGAACAGCACCACCCAGGACACGATCACCGCTCCGGCGTCCGGTCCGAGCAGCGCGGGCAGCGCGGCCAGCGACAGCGCGCGGCCCGCGTAGTAGCCGACCAGGAGCAGGCGCGGGTCGAAGCGGTCGGTGAGCCAGCCGGACAGCACCGTCCCCACCAGGGCGAAGACGCCGATCGTCGACACCAGGGAGGCCGCGGCCGTGACGGCCATCCCCGCGTCGTGCGCGGCGGGCACGAAGTGCGTCCACATGATGCCGTTGGTGGTCGCGCCGCACACCGCGAACGTCCCGGCCAGGAGCCAGAACCGGCGGTCGCGCACCGATCCGAACAGCACCCGGACGGTTCGGCGCGCCGCGCCCGGGTCGGCCTCCGGCCGCTTTACGAACGCCGTCGCGCCGTAGGGCCGCTGCCCCAGATCGGCGGGGTGGTCGCGCAGAAGCAGGGCGATGAGCACGATCATCGTGCCCGCCGTCAGGGCCAGGGTCACGAGCGCGGGACGCCATCCCTGGTGGTCGACGATCCACGCCAGCGCGGGCAGGAAGACCAGCTGGCCGAAGGCGCTGGACCCGGTCAGCGCGCCGATGACCAGTCCCCGGCGTTCCACGAACCAGTTGTCGGCGACGGTCGCGGCGAACGTCATCGACAGCGATCCGGTGCCCGCGCCGATGAGCAGCCCCCAGTAGAGGGTCAGCTGCCACACGTCGGTCATCACCGTGGTCAGCCCTGCGCCGACGACGACGGTCGCCAGGGCGGTCACGGCGATGCGGCGGATGCCGAACCGGTCCATCAACGCCGCCGCGAACGGGGCGATGAGCCCGTAGACGGTCATGTTGACCGAGACGGCGGCGCCGATCGAGGCGCGCGACCACCCGTACTCGGTGTGCAGGGGATCGACGAGGATGCCGGGCACCGCGGCGAACGCCGCCGCGGCCACGATGGTCAGACAGGCGATGACGGCGATCGCCCAGGCGCGGTGGAACAGGGCGGGTCTGTGTCGGGAGGCGGTGTCGTTCGTCATGCCCCCAGAGTCCTTCGGAACCCACCGCCGCTGACAGTGTCCCGGAAGCCAACATGTGAAAGAATCAGGCCATGTGCGACTCCGTGCGCCCCGCCGTCCACCGCGTGGTCGTCCTCGTGCGCCACGGTCTGCTGCCCATCGAGTTCGGCATCGTCCACCGCCTGTTCGGCCGGGTCCGCGACGCCGGCGACCGGCCGCTCTACGAGGTCCTCACCTGTGCGCTCGAACCCGGTGAGATCACCACCGACACCGACGTCACCCTCAACGTCGCGCGCGGCCCCGAAGCGATCGACGAGGCCGACACGGTGATCGTCCCCGCCTCGGAGGCGGACTACGGGGAACGCCCCCACGACCCCCTCGACCCCGCGCTGGCCGCCGCCGTCGCGCGCATACCGCCGACGGCGCGGGTGGCCTCCATCTGCTCGGCCGCGTTCGTGCTCGCCGCCGCGGGGTTGCTCGACGGCTGCCGGGTGACCACGCACTGGATGTCCGCCGGGTACTTCCGCGCCATGTACCCGCACATCGACCTGGACCCCGACGTGCTCTACACCGACAACGGGCGCGTGCTCACCGCGGCCGGGGTCGCCTCCGGCATCGACCTGAGCCTGCACATGATCCGCACCGACCACGGCGCGGCCGTCGCCAACGAGGTGGCCCGCACCACGGTCGTCCCGCCCCACCGGGACGGCGGCCAGGCCCAGTTCATCCGGCACCCGGTGCCGCGGCCGGAGCGTTCGGCCACCGCCCGTGCCCGCGCCTGGGCCCTGGAGCACCTCCGCCTCCAGCCGGGGCTGAGGGAGATGGCCGAGCAGGAGTCGATGAGCGTGCGCACCTTCACGCGCCGCTTCCGGGACGAGGTGGGGCAGTCGCCCGGGAGGTGGATCGCCCAGCAGCGCCTCGACCGGGCCCGCCAGCTCCTGGAGGAGTCCGACCTGTCCGTGGACCGGGTCGCGGCGGAGGCGGGGTTCGGCACGGGCGCGTCGCTGCGCCAGCACATGCAGTCCGAGCTGGGCGTGTCCCCCGGCGCCTACCGGCGCACCTTCCGGGGAGCGTTCTCCCGGGCCTGAGTCCGCGCCCGGTCAGTCGCGCAGCCGCAGGTCGCCGTCCCAGCCGTCGACGTGGACGGTCCCGTGCGGGAACTCCACGGCCAGCCCGACGAGCCCGGTGTCCGGATCCCAGTCCTGGCGAACGGCCTCCACGGTCTGCCCGAGATGCCGCTCGAACGGCGTGCCCGCCGCGCTCGCGCGTACCTCGACGCGGCCGAGGCCTCCCATGCCGTAGTCCCCGTAGGGATGCGCCTCCGCCACGACCAGCCGCCAGTCCGCGGCGGTCGTCAGGTGCGTGGGCACTCCCCGCTCACCCACCAGCCACACGTCGATCGGACCCTCCGGGGCCCGGCCGTCCAGCACCACCCACGCGGCGAACAGGCCGTCCAGACGGAGGCCGACCAGGGCGGCGGGATCCACGGGCGTCATGCCGCGAACCTACCGCACGGCGCCGCCCGTCGCGGGTGGAGGCCGCTTCCCGCCTCCACCCGCGGCCCCGGATCAGACCTCCAGCCCCTCCTCGATGCCCTTGAGGCGGTGCCGGGCCAGGGCGAGGTTGCCCCGGGCCCGGTCCAGCGCCAGGTACAGGAACAGGCCCTGACCCTGGCGGTTCCTGAGGGGGCGGATGACGTGGTACTGGTTGGACAGCGTGATGAGGATGTCCTCGATCGTGTCGTTGAGCCCCAGTTGGTCCATCGTCCTCATCTTGGCCCGGACGACCTCCGTGTTCCCGGCCGCGGCGACGTTGAGGTCGAGAGTGCTCGTGGCGCTGAGCGTTCCCAGAGCCATCCCGCTGCCGTAGTCGACCACGGCGGCGCCGACGGCGCCGTCGATCGACATCATGTCCTTCAGCCCGGTTTCGATGTTCGGCATGTCCTTCTCTCTCCTTGGGTTGGTCCGCCGCAGTCTCGGTCGCTGGGCGATCCACCGGCGCACGGACGGAACACGCCGCAGGGGGTACCGGCGATCCGTCACGCGACCACCGGTTCCGTCCGCGGCCGGTCGACGGACAGCGAACGGAGCCCGTCCAGCACGCGTTCGAGTACCGCGCGGTCCACCGCGACGGCGGGGCGCGGCGTCGGACCGCGCCCGCCCGCGCGCCGGGCCAGCGGTACACGGGCCGTGCTGGCCAGTCCGCGTAGTCGTCTGAGAGCGAAGCCGAGATGCCCGCGATCCCGCTCCATCCGCACCTGCACGCAGAGGTCGGAGCCCTTCAGGACAGCGAGGAGCAGGTGGTGGTCGACATCGGTGACGACCATGTCCTCCACCGTGTCCGCGGTGTACAGAGGACCCTTGTCGATGGCCTGGAGGATCGACGCCGAGTCCTCGGCCCCGTCGTCGTCGCCGACGTGGGACACGGTGCCGCCGACCCGCCAGTCGACGAGGCAGACACTGCGGACTCCGGGTGTCTGGAGCATCTCCCGCATCTGCTGGTCGATGGTGGGCACGTCGGCTCCTCTGTGGGCGGCGGGCGACACGGGTCGGCCCGCGGGCGAACGCGGTCAGGCGGCCTCTGCGGATTCCACGACGATAGGGCCCGGACGTTCGGGCCGCAGGGTTTTCTCTGATTTTTCAGGTATTGCCTGATCAAAACGGGGCATCAGAACGGCGCGAAAAGGCGGTGTGAGGGGGAAAGATTCCCTCTCGCGGAACAAAAGCCGATAACGCCGAACAATGGCTGTCGCGTCGCCTTACCCGCCTTCGGTGTGCTCTCGGCGCCCGTGTGTCGAGACATCCGGTTCGTCCGGCGTACGCTGGGAAGATGCGCACCGAGCCGGTGACGATGTTCCTCTGCGGCGACGTGATGCTCGGGCGAGGCGTGGACCAGATTCTGCCGCGCCCCGGCGATCCGGCGCTGGAGGAGTACTACGTCCGGGACGCGCGCGGCTACGTCGAACTGGCCGAACGGATGAACGGCCCGATCCCGCGCCCCGTCGGTTTCGCCTGGCCGTGGGGCGAGGCGCTCACCGTTCTGGAGGACGCCTCCCCCGACATCCGGGTGCTGAACCTGGAGACCAGCGTGACCGACGACGGCGAGTTCGCTCCGGGCAAGGGCATCCACTACCGCATGAATCCCGGCAACCTCCCGTGCCTCGCGGCGGCGCGGCCGGACGTGTGCTCCCTCGCCAACAACCACGTCATGGACTTCGGCGTCCGCGGCCTGGAGGACACCCTCGACGCCCTGGCCTCCGCCGGGCTCCGGTCGGCGGGCGCGGGCCGCGACGCCGAGGAGGCCGGCGCGCCGGCCGTCGTCGACCTGGAACGGGGCGGCCGGGTCGTGGTCGCCGCGTTCGGGACCACCTCGACCGGCATCCCGCCCGGCTGGGCGGCGCGCGACGACGGGCCGGGGGTCCACCTGGTGCCCGAGGACGCCGGGGTGGGCGCGGCGCGCGTCGCCGCACGGATCGCGGAGGCGCGCGGCCCCCGCGACGTGGTGGTCGCCTCGGTCCACTGGGGCTCCAACTGGGGCTACGGCGTCTCCGACCAGCGCGCGATGGCCCACGCCCTGGTCGACGGGGGCGTGGACGTCGTGCACGGCCACTCCTCGCACCATCCCCGGCCGATCGAGGTCTACCGCGACCGGCTGATCCTGTACGGCTGCGGCGACTTCGTCAACGACTACGAGGGCATCCAGGGCTACGAGGACTTCCGCGACGACCTTCGGTTGATGTTCCTGCCCTCGGTCGACGCGGGCACCGGCCGACTGCTCGCGTTGCGGATGGTCCCGCTGGTCTCCCGCAGGATGCGTCTGGGCCCGGCCTCCCGCAGGGACGCCTGGTGGCTCCAGGAGACCCTCGACGACGTCAGCCGCGACCTCGGCTGCCGGGTCGTGCCGGAGGGCGACGAGCTCGCGCTGCGCTGGACGTGACCGCCGGCCGTCTTCCGCCCACGACCCGCCTGCCCGCCGCGACCGCCCCGCCCGAACCCGGCGACTACCCTGAGCACCGACGGAGGGGGACACGGTGCGCAAGGTCTACGCGGGGCCCCGACTGCGCGGGCTGCGGCGCGAGCGTTCGCTGTCGCAGGTCGAACTCGCCCGGGAGCTGGGCATCTCGGCGGGCTATCTCAACCAGATGGAACACAACCAGCGACCGCTCAGCGTGCCCGTGCTCCTGCGGGTCACCGAGGTGTTCGGCGTCGACCCCGGCTTCTTCGCCACCGGCGACACCACCCGCCTCATCGCCGAACTCCGTGAGGCGCTCGTCGACGCTCCCTCGGGCGACCGCGTCGGCCCCGACGAACTCGACGAGCTCGCCACCTCGCTCCCCTCGGTCGCACGCGCCCTGGTCGACCTCCACCGCCGCTACCGCGACGCCTCCGCCCAGGCCGCCGCCCTGGCCGAGGGGCGCGGCGACGGCCCGGCCCCCGCGCCCATGGCCTACGAGCAGGTCCGCGACTTCTTCTACGCCCGCCAGAACTACATCGGTGAACTCGACGAACGCGCCGAGGAGCTGGCCGGGCGCGAGGACGTGGCCCCGGGCCAGGCGCACACCGTTCTGACCCGCGTCCTGGGCGAACGCCACGGCGTGCGCGTGGAGACCGAGGCCCCGGGCGGCGATCCCGGATCCCGGCACCGCGCCTTCGACCCCGACCGCCGCGTCCTCACCCTCGCCGCCCACCTGCGCCCCGGTCAGCGGGCCTTCCAGCTCGCCACACAGCTCGCCTTCCTCGAACACGGCGACCTGCTGGAGGAGCTGGCCCGGGGGGAGGAGCTGGCCACCGAGCAGGCCGTGCGCCTCGCCCGGATCGGCCTGGCCAACTACTACGCGGGGGCGTTCGTCCTGCCCTACCGGGCCTTCCACACGGCCGCCGAGGCCGAGCGGTACGACATCGAACTGCTGGCCGACCGGTTCGGGGTGGGCTTCGAGACCGTCTGCCACCGCCTGTCGACGCTCCAGCGGCGCGGCCTGCGCGGAGTCCCGTTCTCGTTCGTGCGCGTGGACCGGGCGGGGAACATGTCCAAGCGCCAGTCCGCGACCGGATTCCACTTCTCCCGCTCCGGCGGCACCTGCCCCCTGTGGAACGTCTACGCCGCCTTCTCCGCGCCGGGCGTCATCCAGACCCAGATCGCGCAGATGCCCGACGGCCGCGCCTACTTCTGGGTGGCGCGGACCGTCGGGCGCGGCTACGGCGGCTACGGGGCGGCCCGCAAGACCTTCGCGGTCGGTCTGGGCTGCGAGCTGAGGAACGCGCGGCGCCTCGTCTACTCGGCGGGATTCGACCTCGGGGACCCGCGCGCGGCGACCCCGATCGGGCTGGGGTGCAAGGTGTGCGAGCGTCCCGCGTGCCCCCAGCGCGCCTTCCCCCCGGCGGGTCGGTCGCTGCTGGTCAACGAGAACTCCAGCACCGTCTCGCCCTACCCGGTGTCCGCACCGGAGCGCTGACCCGATCCCTCCGCGCGGGCGGGTGCGCGGCGCCGCCACAGCACGGTGGCGGCCCCGGCCGCGGCCAGTGCCAGGAGCGCGAACACCCCGAGTGAGAAGGGGTGCCCCGCCCGTGCCCCCAGCCAACCCGCCAGAGGGTAGGTGACCAGGAAGCAGGCGTGGGAGAGCGCGAACTGGGCGGCGAACAGCGACGGGAGGGAGGAGGCGGCGGACCTGCGCAGCAGTCGGCCGGTCGGGGTGAGGACGAGCGACGTGCCCGATCCCAGGACGAACCAGCATGCGAGGACGCCCGCCCACGCCACGGCTCCCGTCGTCACGGACAGCGTGGCCCCGGCGACCGCCAGGCCGAGGGCGAGCACGAACCCCGCGGGCAGCATCACCGCGCGGTCGGGGATCCTGTCCAGGGCCTTGGGCAGCGACAGGGCCACGGCCATCGACCCGGCACCGAAGGCTCCCAGGGCCAGCGCCACCGCCGACTGGTCCCGCCCCAGCAGGTCCCTGACGATGACGACGGTGTCGACGAGCGCGACGGCGGTCGCCGCCGCCACCGCGAGGTTCATGGCCAGGAGGGCGCGCAGCCGGGGCACCGCCAGGAAGGGGGCGATCCCGAGCGCGGCGCCCGCCCGGTCGGCCTCCGCGTCCGCCCGCGATCCGGGCAGCCGTGTCAGGAGGACGAGTACGGACGCGGCGAGGAACCCGGCTCCGGTGCCGAGGAACAGGGTGCCGTAGCCGACCACGGCGAGCAGGGCCGCCGCGACGAGCGGGCTGGCAAGGCTCTCCAGGTCGTAGGCGAGCCGGGACAGCGACAGCGCCCGGGTGTAGTCCCGCTCGTCGGTGAGGACGTCGGGGATCGTGGCCTGGAAGACGGGGGTGAACGCCGCCGAGGCCGTCTGGAGCAGCAGGATCAGCAGGTAGACCTGCCACAGCTCGTCGACCAGGGGCAGTCCCAGGGCGCAGATCGCCCGCAGTGCGCTGGCGGACGCGAGGAAGGCGCGCCGGGGGAGCCTGGCGGCCACCGCGCCGACCAGCGGTGACACACCGACGTAGGCCAGCATCTTGATGGTCAGGGCGGTGCCCAGGACGCTTCCGGCGTCGGCGCCCGCGAGGTCGTAGGCGAGCAGGCCGAGGGCGACGGTCGCCAGCCCGGTGCCGAGCAGGGCGAGGACCTGCGCGGTGAACAGCCGGCGGTACGTCGGGTGGGCGAGGACGCGGAGCATGGGCGGGCTCCCGGGGGTCGGCGGCAGACCCGAGCAGTATATGTGCGCAACTGTGCACATGTCATGTGCGGGGCGGCTCGCCCGCGCGTTCCGTCCGGCGGCCGTGGCGCCGACCCCGCCGGGCGGAACACCTAGACTGCGCCCATGCCCGAACGTGAGCCGCCGTCCGCCCCGAGCCTGTTCCACGGGGAGCCCCCGGGCGCCGAGCGGCTCGCCGTGGCCGCGGACGTCTTCCGGCTGCTCTCCGACCCCACGCGCCTGTGCCTGCTGTGGACGCTGGCCCAGGGCGAGGCCGACGTCGGTCAGCTCACCGAGGCGTGCGGCGCCTCGCGGACGGCCGTCTCCCAGCACCTGGCCAAACTCCGGCTGGCGGGCCTGGTGGAGGCGCGGCGCGAGTCGCGCCACTCGATCTACCGCATGCGCGACGGCCACCTGCGGAGACTCGTCCTGGAGGCGCTCAACCACGCGGACCACGTGGTCACCGGCGAGCCCCCGCACGCGTGACTCCGGTCCGCGCTGTGGCCGCACGCCTCCCGGGAGGGCCGCCGCGACCTGAGCCGGGGCGCGGCTCCGGCTACCCCTGGTGGGGCGGGGCGGCGGGGTACGCCCACGCCCGCCGTTCGCGCCGCCTGAGGTCGGCCTTGCGCGACAGACGTACGAACAGGGTGACGAGGAAGACCGCCAGGCCGACGAAGAAGCCGCCCATGGGGATGAGGATGCCGGAGACGACCCCCAGGGCGAGCCGGGTGTCGGCGTCGCGGACCACGTCGGTCCCGCCCACCGCGTAGGGCGTGTGGAGGGCGCCCCAGAGCATGCTCTCCGCGCAGGTGATGCGGTGGGTGCCCGGTTCACTCGTGTCGAGCGTGGCGACGTACGCCCACTCCCCGTCGTCGGACACGTACGAGTACCGCTCCCGCCGGATCGGGAGGCTCTCGCCCGAGGGGGACCGGTGCTCGCACGGAACCAGGTCGGTCGCCCGCGCCGAGTAGAGCGCCCAGTCGCCGGACTCGCCTTCCCCGATCTCGAAGGTCGCGGACGAGTCACCGTCGAACTCCGCCTGGAAGCCGGGGCTCGGGTTGGGCCGCTCGGGGCTGGTGCCGAAGACGAGGATGCAGGTCCCCGCCCCCAGGCAGAGCGCGAACACCAGGACGCTCACCCAGTACCAGAGCTTGCGCGGCCGGACGTCCGCGGGCGGCGCCGCGGGAGCGATCGGAGGGGGTGGTGTGGACATGTCGGACATCTTGTCATGGCACGGTTACCGAAGGTGACGTGGCGGAACCGGCGCCGGTCCGGCCGCGCCGGGACACGCGTGCGTACACCCCCTTGCCAAGCGGCTCGTGCGGGGCTTCACTCGTGGTCACGGGGCAGGCCGCCACGGTGGCCCGGCGCTGGTCCGGCGAAGGGAGTCTGCGGATGGCCGACGGGTGGATCGCCTGGCCGCGGGGCGCCGACCCCGACGCCGTGCGGCGCGACGTCGCCGTGGCGCACGCGCGCTTCACCGACTCCGGGCAGATCAGCGACCGCGTCCGCGCCGTCGTCGGCGCCTCCTGGCGGCGCAGCGCCCGGCACGGCGTCGACCCCGACGGCACCACCCCGCGCGTCGAACTCTCCGGTCACGTCCTGCGCGACCACCGCGCCGCCCACCCGCTCGCCCCCGTGATGCCGCTGCTGCGCCGCCTCCTCGTCGACACCGCTCCCGGGCCCCAGCTCGTCGCGGTCGGCGACGCCTCCGGCCGCCTCCTGTGGGTGGAGGGCGACCACCGCCTGCGCGACCGCGCCGAGGCCATGGCCTTCGTCGAGGGCGCCAACTGGGACGAGCGCTCGGCGGGCACCAACGCGCCCGGCGTCGCGCTCACCCTCGACCACGAGGTCCAGGTCTTCGCCAGCGAGCACTTCGCCCGGAGCGTCCACCGCTGGAGCTGCTCGGCGGCGCCCCTGCACGACCCCGACACCGGCGCGCTGCTCGGCGTCCTCGACCTCACCGGCGAGGACCACGTCGCCTCACCGCACGCCCTCGCCCTCGTCCGTGCCGCCGCGGCCGCCGCCGAGGCGGAGCTGCGCGCCCTGCGGCTCGGCGGCCGTGTGCCCCCGCAGCGTCCGCCCGGCGAGGACGACCGCCTCCGCCTGCGCGTCCTCGGCCGGGACGGGGCCGAACTCTCCCACGACGGAGGGGCCACGGCGCTGAGCCTGCGCCACGCCGAGATCCTCCTGCTGCTGTCGCGCTTCCCGCGCGGCCTGACCGGCGCGGCCCTCGGGGCCCTCCTCCACGAACGCGACGCCTCCCCGGTCACCGTCCGCGCCGAGATGGCCCGCCTGCGCCGCCTCCTGGGGCCGGGGCCGCTCGCCTCCCGTCCCTACCGGCTGTGCCGTCCGGTGGACTCCGACGTGGACGACGTCCGCCGCCACCTCGCCGCCGGGGACCACCTCCGCGCCCTGGACGCCTACCCCGGCCCGGTCCTGCCGCGCTCCGAGGCCCCGGGTGTGGTGGAGGTCCGCGACTCCCTCCAGGCCGAGGTCTGCGCCGTCCTCGCCGACCACGCGTCCCCCGAGGTGCTGCTCGCCTGGGCGGAGCACCCCGAGTGGCGCGAGGATCCCCGAGCCGTGGCGGCGGCGCTCGGCGCGGTCGACCCCGGCTCGCCCCGGCACGCCGCCCTGCGCGGCCGGCTCCACTGGCTCGGCGGCTGAACCGCGCGGCCCCGCGGCCCCGCCGCACCGCCGCAACGTGCTCGCAACGTCCCGGTGACTAGCGTCACGCCCGCGACGCCGGAACCTCGGCGCCGACGGACACCAGGAGGCAGCCATGACCGTCTACACGCGCCCCGGCGAGCCCGGAAGCGTCGTGGAGTACGCCCCGCGCTACGAGAACTGGATCGGCGGCGAGTGGGTCAAGCCCGTCAGGGGCCGCTACTTCGAGAACCCCACCCCCGTCACCGGCCAGACCTTCACCGAGGTCGCCCGCAGCGGCGCCGAGGACGTCGAACTCGCCCTCGACGCCGCCCACGGCGCCGCGTCCGCCTGGGGCCGCACGTCCGCCGCCGGGCGCGCGCTCGTGCTCAACCGGATCGCGGACCGGATCGAGGCCAACCTGGAGCGGCTCGCCGTCGCCGAGGCCTGGGAGAACGGCAAACCCGTCCGCGAGACGCTGGCCGCCGACCTGCCGCTGGCGGTGGACCACTTCCGCTACTTCGCGGGCGCGATCCGCGCCCAGGAGGGGCACACCTCCCAGATCGACGAGGACACCGTCGCCTACCACTTCCAGGAACCGCTGGGCGTGGTCGCCCAGATCATCCCCTGGAACTTCCCCCTGCTCATGGCCACCTGGAAGCTGGCCCCCGCCCTGGCCGCCGGGAACGCGGTCGTCCTCAAGCCCGCCGAGCAGACCCCCGCGTCGATCCTCCTCCTGGTCGAGCTGATCGCCGACCTCCTGCCGCCCGGCGTCGTCAACGTCGTCAACGGCTTCGGCGTGGAGGCGGGCAAGCCGCTCGCCTCCAGCCCGCGCGTACGCAAGGTCGCCTTCACCGGCGAGACCACCACCGGCCGCCTGATCATGCAGTACGCGTCCGAGAACCTCATCCCGGTCACCCTGGAGCTGGGCGGCAAGAGCCCGAACCTCTTCTTCGCCGACGTCGCCGACCGCGCGGACGCCTTCTACGACAAGGCGCTGGAGGGCTTCACGCTGTTCGCGCTCAACCAGGGCGAGGTCTGCACCTGCCCGTCCCGGGCCCTCGTGCAGGACTCCGTCTACGACCGCTTCCTCGGCGACGCGCTGGAGCGGGTCGGCGCCATCGTCCAGGGGGACCCGCTGGACACCGCGACCATGGTCGGCGCCCAGGCCAGCAACGACCAACTGGAGAAGATCCTGTCCTACATCGACATCGGGGTCCGCGAGGGCGCGAAGGTGCTCGCCGGGGGCGGGCGCGCCGACCTCGGGGGCGACCTGTCCGGCGGCTACTACGTCACCCCGACGGTCTTCGAGGGCAGCAACGACATGCGGATCTTCCAGGAGGAGATCTTCGGCCCGGTGGTGTCGGTGACCCGGTTCGACGACTACGCCGACGCCGTCAAGATCGCCAACGACACGCTGTACGGCCTCGGCGCGGGCGTGTGGTCCCGCGACGGCAACACCGCCTACCGGGCGGGCCGCGACATCCAGGCCGGGCGCGTGTGGGTGAACAACTACCACGCCTACCCCGCCCACGCGGCGTTCGGCGGTTACAAGCAGTCGGGGATCGGCCGGGAGAACCACCGCATGATGCTCGACCACTACCAGCAGACGAAGAACCTGCTGGTGAGCTACTCCGACTCGGCGCTGGGGCTGTTCTGATGCCCGCCCCCGCGGGCGGCGCGGGGGCGGAGCGGGTGGCGGTCACCGACGCGGCCGCCGCCCTCCTCCGCGACCTGCGCGCCGAGCACGGGCCGCTCATGTTCCACCAGTCCGGCGGGTGCTGCGACGGCAGCTCCCCGATGTGCTATCCGGCGGGGGAGTTCCGCACCGGCGCGGCCGACGTCCACCTGGGCGACCTGGACGTGGGCGGGCCCGAGCCGGTGCCGGTGTGGATGTCCCGCGCCCAGTTCGAGCTGTGGCGGCACACCCACCTGACGATCGACGTCGTTCCGGGGCGCGGCGCCGGGTTCTCGCTGGAGGCGCCGACGGGACGGCGCTTCCTCGTCCGGTCGAGGCTCATGACCGACGACGAGGCCGAACGGCTGGCCTGACCGGGCCGACACGGTTCCGGGGACGGGGCCCCGAACCGGCGGGCCCCGACCCCGACCGTCCCGAGCGCGTACCCGTGGACCGGCCCGGCACGGGTACGCACCGGACGCTCGGCCGTCGCGGACGCGGACCGCACCGGACGCGGGCCCGGGCCGCCCCGCCCTCAGCCCTCCCGGTCCCCCCTCCGGCCCTCCGCCCCGCCTCCCCGGCGCTCGGCGATCCGGTCGGCCAGCTCGTCGGTGGCCAGCAGGTCCTCGCGGATCCGCCCGGTCCGGTAGGCCACGCGCGCGGCGATGTGCCCGGCCACCGGCACCGTCAGGACCTGGAACAGCCCCACCAGGATCAGCGTCCCCACGTTGAACACGCCCGTGTCCTGCGGGGCGATGCGCAGACCGATCCCCACCAGCACGAGCAGCAGCCCCAGCACCTGGGGCTTGGCCGCGGTGTGCATCCGGGACAGCAGGTCGGGGAACCGGACCAGCCCCACCCCCGCGACGAGGGACAGCGCCGCGCCCACCAGCAGGCACACCGCCGCCAGCCAGTCCAGGACCGTGACCAGGGGCTCGCTCACGTGTTCCACCCCTTCCCCTCGGCGCTGTCCGCCTCGTCCAGGTGGCGGCGGACCACGAACTTGGAGACGCTGACCGAGCTCACGAACCCGATCAGCGACAGCACCAGGAGGATCGGCAGCACGGTCGGGTCGCGGTTGAACGCCGCGTAGGCGCCGATCCCGGTGAGCGCGGAGGCCACCAGCACGTCGACGGACAGCGCCCGGTCCAGGATGCTGGGCCCGAGCATCAGGCGGGCCGTGCTGAGCAGGGCGGCCAGCCCCAGCAGCACGGAGATGGCGATCCACAGCGCGGTCACGCGCCCTCCCTCCCGGCCGCCTGGGCGGCCTCCAGATCGGCGATGTCCTGACGGGTGCCGACGGCGCGCACGATGCGCTCCTCCAGCAGCAGCGACCCCGCCCGCGCGCGGGCGGTCCCCGTCTCGTCGACCGCGCCGAGGACGTGCACGTACAGCACGCGGTCCGGCTGCCCGACCTCCACGACCATGCTTCCCGGGATCGCGGACAGGGCGATCGCCGTGCACACGAGCATCAGGTCCGAGTCGGTGCGCAGCGGCACCGCGATCACCGAGCTGCGCACGGGCGGCCCGGGAGCGAACACCTGCCGGGTGACCTGGAGGCTCGACACGACCATCTCGCTGGCGACGAACCCCAGCAGCCGCAGCGTGGCCAGCGGGCGCAGCCGCAGCCCCGGGCCGATCGGCGGCAGCGGGAACACCACCGTGACCAGCACCGACACCCCGAACCCCAGCACGGCCAGGCCCAGCGACTCCTCGCGCCACTGGAAGCCGTTGAACAGCAGCATCCACACCAGGGTCATCCCGAGCGCGACGGGCAGCTGCACCTTGCCCAGACGGCGGCGCACCGCCCGCAGGCGCCGTCCCCCTCGGCCACGGGCATCGTTCACGGTCATCGGTCGCCTCCCAGCACCGCGGTGACGTACGGCGTGCGTTGGAGCAGTTCGGCGCCGGCGTCCGACGAGTAGGCGATGAGCGGCCCCGCGAGCACGGTCAGGGCCAGCCCCATCGCGACCAGCGCCATGGTGGCGCCGACCATGCTCCTGGGCAGGACCACCGAGGTGACCACCCGCGTCGCGGCGCGGGTCGCGGTGTCCTCCAGCCGGGACGTGGGCCCCACCGCCTCCTCCGGCCCCAGGGCGGCGGTGGTCGTCTCCTCGCCGTCCTCGCTCTCCTCCAGGACGGTGCCCGGCTCGGCGACCATCCCCTCGGCGGGCGTGCGCCAGAACGCGTAGTTCCACACCCGCGCCATGACGTAGAGCGTGAGCAGGCTGGTGACGACCGACGCCACGACCAGTGCGTAGGCCATCGGCGTCCCTGCCTCCACACCCGCCTGGAGCAGGCCGAGCTTGCCGAGGAAGCCCGACAGCGGCGGGATGCCGCCCAGGTTCATCGCCGGGATGAAGAACAGCACCGCCAGCACCGGGGCGATCCGCCCCAGACCGCCCAGGTCGTCCAGCGACGTGGACCCGCCCCGGCGTTCGATCAGCCCCGTGATGAGGAACAGCGTGGTCTGCACGGTGATGTGGTGGGCCACGTAGAACACCGCGCCGGACAGTCCCAGCTCGCTGCCGAGCGCCACCCCGAACAGCATGAACCCGATATGGCTGACCAGGGTGAAGGACAACAGGCGCTTGATGTCGTTCTGGGCGACCGCGCCCAGCGCGCCCATGATCATCGTGGCCAGGGCGACCCACAGCAGGAACGTGTCGATCCGCGTCCCCGGGAACATCAGGGTCTCCGAGCGGATGATCGCGTACACGCCCACCTTGGTCAGCAGGCCCGCGAACACCGCCGTGACCGGCACGGGCGCGGTCGGGTAGGAGTCGGGCAGCCACGCCGACAGCGGGAACACCGCCGCCTTGATGCCGAACGCGATGACCAGGATGACCTCCAGCACGAGCCGCAGCTCGGCGGGGATGTTCCACAACCGCTCGGCCAGCAGCGCCATGTTCACCGTGCCGGTGGCCGCGAAGACCAGCCCGATCGCGATGAGGAACAGCACCGACGACAGCAGCGAGACCACCACGTAGATGGCGCCCGCGCGCATCCTGGGTTGCGTGCCCCCCAGGGTCAGCAGCACGTAGCTGGCGGTCAGCAGGATCTCGAAGCCGACGTACAGGTTGAACAGGTCACCGGCCAGGAAGGCGTTGGAGACGCCGGCGACCAGGATCAGGTAGGTCGGCTGGTAGACCGACAGCGGCGCCACCTCGGCCTTGCCCGCCATGCCCTGGCCGATGGAGTACACGAGCACGGCCAGCGTGATCGCCGACGACACCGTCACGAACAGGGCGGAGAGCCGGTCGGCGACCATGGTGATCCCGAGCGGGGCCTCCCACCCGCCCAGCTGCACGGCCAGCGGGCCGTACAGGTCGGCGCCCACCATGAGGGCGAACCCGATCAGCAGCACGGCGCTGAGCGTGGCGACGCTGACCCACTGCTGGAACCGGGGCCAGCGGGTGCCGAGCGCGAGCTTGACACCGGCGGCGAAGAGCGGCAGGACCACCGGCAGCGGGACGAGGTGGTGCACGGTCGCGGCGAAGAGGGATCCGTCGATCATCAGTCGTTCCCCTGCAGCTCGCTGTCCTCGGCGCGGGCGAGGCGTTCGCGCTCGGCCCGCATGGTCTGGCTCATCTGGCGCCTCTGGGCGCGCACGCGGCGCCGCAGCTCCCGCCACAGCTCGCGTTCGGCGGCCCGGTCGGCGCGGCGGTGCTCCCGCAGCTTCCGGCGGCCCCGGCGGATGCGGCCGCGCAGCTCGGCGACCTGCTCGACCATGGTCTGCGTGCGGTGGGTGAGCCGCCGGACGGTCTCCTGGGAGTGCTCGTCCGCGCCGCTCTCCTCGGCGTCGACCTCGAACCGGGCGAGCTCGGCCTGCGCGGCGGCGATCTCGGCCTTGATCCGGGCCTGTTCGGCCAGCTCCTGGGCGTCGGCGGCGGCGATGGTCGCCTGGAGCTCGGCCCGCTGGGCGCGGATGTCGGCGCGCAGACGGCGGCGTTCTCGGCGGAACCGCCGCCGCACGGCGCGGATGCCCTCGCCCCGGACGATCCGGAGGTCCTCGGCGTCGTCCTGAACCTCGTCGTTGCCCTCCAGCTGCCAGCTCCGGTAGGCCATGGCCAGGAGGAACGCGGTGATGCCGAGGGTGATGACGATGGCGGTGAGGATCATCGCCTGCGGGAGCGGGTCGGTCATCCGGCCCTCGTCGGTCAGCCAGAGGATCGGCGGGCCCCCGGCCGCGCCGCCCGACGCCAGGATCATGAGGTTGACCCCGTTGCTGAGCACGACGAACCCGAGGAGGACGCGGGTCAGGCTGCGCTCCAACAGGAGCACCACGCCCACCGCGACCAGGACGCCGACGACGAGGACCAGGACGAGGGTGGGGGTGTCGTTCAAGGCGTGACCTCCTCGGTCGGGGCCTCGACCCCGCGTCGGGCGGCCTCCGCCGCGTGCACGGCGTCCCGCTCGATCTGTTCGTCGATCCGGGCGCCGAGGCTGCGGAGGATGTCCAGGACCAGGCCGATCACCAGCAGGTACACGCCGGTGTCGAAGACCAGCGCGGTGGTCAGGTGCAGGTGGCCCATGAGGGGGACGTGCAGGTCCAGCGAGCCGCCGGACAGGATGTCGCCGCCGATCAGCGGACCGGCCAGGGCCACCCCGGTCGCCAGGGCCAGACCCGCGCCGATCAGCGCGCCGGGCTGCACCCAGGCGGTCGCGTACAGCTCGAAGCGGCCCCCGGCCAGGTAGCGGACGATCAGCGCGAGCCCGGCCACGATCCCCCCGGCGAACCCGCCGCCGACCGCCGAGTGGCCGGTGAGCAGCAGGTACACCGAGATCACCATGACCACCGGGAAGAGGAAGCGCGAGACCACCTCGAAGATCACCGACCTCCGCTCCGTGGGCAGGGCGTCGGCCCCGGTCAGCCACGCCCGGCTCGGCGCGGGTTTGACGTGCAGCTCGCGCGGCGCCACGCGCAGGCCGCCGAGGTCGATCTGACCGGCTCCGCCGGGCGGGACGTGCGGGGCGGTGACCGACCGGGGCCGGAGCCCGTGCGGACCGCCGCGCGGCTGGGCCTTGCGGCGCACGAACATCAGGCTGGCCACGCCCGCGGCGGCCGCGCCCAGGACGGAGATCTCGCCCATCGTGTCCCAGGCGCGCACGTCGACGAGCAGGACGGCGATGATGTTGTCCCCGCCGACCTCGCGCGCGGCGTCGGCGAATCCGGGGGAGACCGACTCGTCCTGGCGCCCGGCGAGGGCGAAGTAGGTCATGCTCGCCACGAGCGCCCCGGTGGCCACCCCGATCACCAGATTCCACATGCGCCGCCCGCGCAGGGCGGGTGTGGAGAACCGGGCGGGCAGGCGGCGCAGGACCAGGACGAAGACGACGATGCTCACCGTCTCCACGAGGAACTGGGTGAGCGCGAGGTCGGGCGCGCCCTGCAGGAAGAACAGCACCGCGCACCCGTAGCCGGTCATCCCGACGAGGACGACCGCGAACAGGCGGCGCCGCACGAACAGGACGAACAGGCAGGTGAGGATGATGATCGCGGCCGGGATCAGCTGCACCGGCGTGTCCCACACCCGCACGGGCGGCGCGGGCAGCTCCCACAGGCGTCCGGCGACGATCGGCCAGCCGGACACGACCACCATGGCGACCAGGATCGTGCCGAGGTAGACGGGCAGCGAACCGCGCTGGGTGCCGCCGGTCAGTTGGAGGGCGACGTTCTCCAGCGCGGCGAGCATCCGCCGGTAGACGCGGTCGGGGTCGACGAGGGCGAGCCGCAGGCCCAGCCGCACGACCTGGCCGCGCAGCAGGAACAGCACGTAGCCCAGCGCCAGGCACAGCGCGGACAGCAGCAGCGGGAACTCGAAGCCGTGCCACAGGACCAGGTGGGTGGTCTCGGCGCCGGGCGCCGGGGGGACGGTGTCGGCGTAGACGGCCAGGAGGGGGTCGATCGCGCCGGAGAACGGACCGGCGGCCAGGCCGAGCCCGGACAGGAGCACGGCGGGCGCCAGGAACAGCGGTCCCGGCGCGTGGACGGCGGTGGCGGGGACGTTCTCCTTGACGCCGAACGCGCCCCACAGGAACCGGAGGCTGTAGGCGACGGTGAGGGTGGATCCGGCGACCAGGCCGACGAGGACGGCGGTGTCGACGGCGCCGCCGTCGGTGAACGCGCCGAACGCCAGCTCCTTGGCGGCGAACCCGATCGCGGGCGGGAGGCCCGCCATCGAGACGAGGGCGACGAGCGCCGTCCAGAAGACGGCGGGCGCGGTGGTGCGCAAGCCGGACAACTCGCGCAGGTCGCGGGTGCCGGTGGCGTGGTCGATGATGCCGACCACGAGGAACAGCGCCGCCTTGAACAGCGAGTGCGCGACGAGCATCGCGATTCCGGCGAGCGCGGCGGCGCGCGTCCCGGCCCCGAACAGGGCGACCAGGAAGCCGAGCTGGCTGACGGTCCCATAGGCCAGCAGGAGCTTGAGGTCGAACTGGCGCAGGGCCGTCCACCCGCCCAGCAGCATCGTGAGCACACCGAAGACCAGCGCCATGGACTGCCAGACGGCGGCGTCGTGGAAGGCGGGGGTCAGCCGCGCGACCAGGTAGACCCCGGCCTTGACCATCGCCGCCGCGTGCAGGTACCCGGAGACCGGTGTGGGCGCGCGCATGGCGGCGGGCAGCCACAGGCTGAACGGGAACAGCGCCGACTTGGACATGGCGCCGACCATGATGAGGACGAGCGCCACGTTGAGCGCGGTCCCGGCGGGCGGAGGGTCGGCGACGATCTCGGAGAGGACGTAGGTGCCCGCCGTCTCGCCCAGCATGATCATGCCGACGAACATCGTGAGGCCGCCCGCGGTGGTGACCGTCAGCGCGGTCATGGCGGCGCGGCGGCTCTCCTTCTGCTCGGTGCTGTGCCCGATGAGCAGGTAGGAGAAGACGGTGGTCAGCTCCCAGTACACGAAGAGCTGGATGAGGTCGTCGGCCAGGACCAGCCCGAGCATGGCGGCGGCGAAGGCGACGAACACCCCCGCGAAGCGGCCGAGCCCGGGTTCGGAGTCCTCGAAGTAGCGGGCGCAGTAGACGAGGATGAGCGCGCCGACTCCGGCGGCGATGAGCGTCATCACCAGCCCGAGCGCGTCCATGTGCAGGCCCAGGCGCAGGGAGAACTGCGGCGCCCACGCGGTCGACGAGGAGAGGGCGCCGCCGCGTGCGATCACGGGGGCCTGGAGGAGCGCCCAGACGGTGGAGACGCCCGGGACGAGGGCGAGCGCGACGAACGCGTTCCGCCCCCACCGGCGCACGAGCAGGGGGGCGATCGCCGCGGCGACGAAGTGTGCGACGAGCACGGTGGTCAATGCGTCCCTCCCGGATGGGTCCGGGCCCGCCCGAGTCCGGGGGCGGACACCCGTCACCCCGGGGCCGGGACGACGCCTGCGCGGATCGGGGCCGCGGATCAGGTGTCGGGGTGGCCTCGGCGGGGCATGGATCATCGTGAAATTACGTGCATTTGCTATCTAATAGCTAGACTACACAATGGTCAAACCACCGCGCGCACCAGGGTGCGCGATGGACGCCGAGCCAGCGAGGATCGTTTCGTGCCTGACGAGTCAGTCGACCCCGGGGCCCCGCCGCCCGACGCCGAGCCGCACGATCCCGAGCCGCCCGACGCCGGACTCGAGGAGTTCCAGCGGGCCTGGACCGAACTGATCAACGCGGCGGTCCACGCCCGCTCCCGCGGCGGACACGGGCACGAGGAGCTCACACTGACGCAGGCGCTCCTCATGGAGACCGTGCGCGGCATGCGCGACCCGAGCGTCGGCGCGGTCGCCCGGGTCGTCGGCGTGTCGTCCCCCTCCGCCACTCGCATGATCCAACAGCTGGAGCGGAAGGGCATGATGGCGCGCCGTCGGTCCCCCCGCGACGAGCGCAGCACCGTGGTGGGGCTCACGGAGGAGGGTGAGCGGGTCCTCGCCGTCCGGCGGACCGCGTTGGAGCGCAAACAGCGCCAGATGTACGCGGCGATCCGGCCGTCGCTGCGACCCCAGGTACTCATGATCCTGCGCGATCTGCGCGAGGCGATCGACGACGCGTGAGACCGCCGTGCCGCGGCGACCGCTCTTCGGGGGACGGTCCGGGCACGGTCGTCGAGCGGCCCACCAGGGGCTGACCGGCGGGTTCGCGGTGGCCTGGTTCCGGTCTGCCGTGGGCAGATCTGCCCCGGGCCGAAACGCTGGAAGTCGCCGTGCGCGCCACCGCAGGGTGGAACCACCGGCCGGGCGGACGAACGCTCCGCCGACCGGTGGAGGAGAGTTCCATGCTGACCCACCGACGGCCCGTCGCCGAACACGACGCGTCGGGCGGCGCCTTCGACGACCAGTTGGCCGCCCGCCTGCTGCGCAGCCGGATCGTGCTGCTGGGCACGCAGGTCGACGAGGCGAGCGCCAACCGGGTGTGCGCCCAGATCCTGCTGCTCGCCGACGAGGACCCCCGGCGCGACATCACCCTCGCGATCAACAGCCCCGGCGGCTCCGTCTACGCGGGGATGGCCGTCTACGACACCATGCGCTTCGTGCCCAACGACGTGTCCACCCTGGTCATGGGCTTCGCGGCGAGCATGGGCCAGTTCCTGGCCTGTGCGGGGACGGCGGGCAAGCGCTACAGCCTCCCGCACGCGCGGATCATGATGCACCAGCCATCCGGCGGCCTCGGCGGTACCGCCGCCGACATCGCCATCCAGGCCCAGAACCTCGCGCACACGAAGCGGACGATGGTGCGGCTCATCGCCGAGCACACCGGTCAGAGCGAGGAGACCGTGGCCAGGGACCAGCACCGCGACGCGTGGTTCACCGCCCAGGAGGCCAAGGAGTACGGCTTCGTGGACCACGTGGTGGAGTCGGTGCACGAGGTGGAGGGCACCGGGTTCCGGCTCGGCACCGCGGCGCCCGGATTCGCCCACCGGACCGGGGGAGGGGACCAGTGAGCGGACGTTACACCGTGCCCGTGGTCGTCGAGCGCACGCCGCGGGGAGAGCGCTCCTCCGACGTGTTCAGCCGACTGCTGTCGGAGCGGATCATCTTCCTCGGGACGCCGATCGACGACGACGTCGCCAACGTGGTCATGGCGCAGATGCTGCACCTGGACTACGAGTCGAGCGAGACCGACATCCAGCTCTACATCAACTCACCGGGCGGCTCGTTCACCGCGCTGACCGCCATCTACGACACGATGCGCTTCGTGCGGGCCGACGTCGCCACGGTCTGCATGGGCCAGGCGGCCTCGGCGGCGGCCGTGCTGCTCGCGGCGGGGGCGGCGGGCAAGCGGATGGCGCTGGAGCACGCCCGGGTGCTGCTGCACCAGCCGTCGACCGAGGGACAGGGGGTCGCCGCCGACCTGGAGATCCAGGCGGAGGAGATCCTGCGCGTCCGGTCGCAGGTCGAGTCGATCCTGTCCCGGCACACCGGCCAGCCGGTGGAGCGCCTGCGGGCCGACACCGACCGGGACCGGATCTTCACCGCGGAGCAGGCACGGGACTACGGCCTGGTCGACGGCATCGTCACCACCCGGGAGGCTACGCGGCCAGGGACATGACCTGGGCGCGGTGGGCGGGCGCGGAGGCCGCGTCCGCCCGCCGGTAGTCGCCCGCACCGGCGCCGACGCGCGGCGGGACCTGGCCCGCGGTGCTGCGGTAGAGCTCGGCGAGGACGTCCGAGAGCCCCAGCCCCAGGGATCGGTACACCGCTGCGAGCACCTCGGAGGAGGCCTCCTTGCGGCCGCGCTCGATCTCCGACAGGTAGGGCAGGGAGACCTGGGCGTCCTCGGCGACCTCGCGCAGTGTCCGCCCCTGCTCGATCCGGGTGCGCCGCAGCAGGTCGCCGATGAGGTCGCGCATGAGCGGATCCTCGCGCGCCGCGCGGGCGGGGCCCCGCCGGGCCTCGTCCAGGAAGCGCAGGACGGTCTCGGTCATCGGTGCCTCCCGGGCAGTGCGGCGCTGGTCCGACTCCGAGCGTACGCCGCGCGCCCCGGGCCGGGGGAGGGGACGGACGGGCTTCTGCCGACGGCAGAACGGCCCGCCCCACGGGGAATCCAAAGTCGTGCCAAGGGTTGACCGCGTCTGGCGTGTGGCCGGTGTCCGCGAGCTGACCGGGGGGAACGAGGCAAGGGCGTCGATCTGGGGAGGGACCCGTGGAGATCACCGGAATCATCAGCGCACTCGTCGTCGGTCTGATCATCGGTGCGCTGGGCCGACTCGTCGTGCCCGGCAAACAGCACCTGCCGATCTGGCTGACCCTGCTCCTGGGCATCGTGGCGGCCTTCGTGGGAGGGTTCCTCGCCACTCTGATCTCGTCCATGTGGTGGTGGGTGCTGATCGTCCAGGTGCTGGTCGCCGCCGTCATCGTCTACATCGTCGACGGCATGTACGCGAAGAGGCCCAAGGGCGCCGACTGAGCTTCGGCCCGACCCGACGCCCGTCCAGGCCACCGGTGCGGAACCGGTGGCCTCGCCGTGTGCGAACCTTTCACCCCGGGCGGCGGTCCAAGGGCGCGAGCCCGGGACACCAGGTCCCGGATCCGAGTGAAGGATGCCGCGCATGCCCGTCTCCACGCACGCCCCCGCTCCCACGGCCGCGTCCCCGCCCCTGGGACGGCTTGCCCTCCCCGTCCTGGCGGTGGTCGCGGCGGCGCTGACCGCGTGCGCCCCGGCGAGCGGGTCCCCCGGCTCCGAGGCCTCGGACGCCGACGGCGCCGCCGCGTCGGAGAGCCCCGCCGAGGGGGCCGGCGGAACCCCGGTCGAACTGGGCGGTGTGACCCTCACCCTCCCGGACGGGTGGGGGGCGGAGCCCGTGAGCGAGGAGGTCGGCGCCCTCAGCGACCCCGAGGGGGAGAGGGAGCGGGTGTCGTGGCTGGCGCTGTACCCGGAGGGCCAGGCGGCCTGTGCCGGGACCGCTTGGTCCTGGAACGACCTCGGCTCCGGCTGCCGGCACCTGAAGGTCTTCGGGCCGGAGGTGCTCGACTACGCCGGACCGGGCTACGTGCCCATGGACGTCGCCTCGGGCACGGGGGCCGCCTACGCCCCGTCCTCGGACCCGGGGCCGTGCTCCGAGGAGGTCGCCCTCCACGGGCAGGGCGACCTGGCGGGCGGCGTCGGCGACGGGTGGTCGGCCGACACCGTTCCGGTCGCGGGCGGTCAGGCGATCCGCGCGACGGGATCCGTCCCCTGCTTCGACACGGGCGCCTCCGACTTCGCCTCCTTCGAGCAGAGTGTGTGGCTCCTGGAGGGGCCGGACGTGCTCGTGGTGGACGACTACGGGCTGGACGGGACCGAGGGACTGGTGTCCTCGGCCCGCTGGTGACCCGAGGCGGCGGCCGGCGCGCTCCGGGGCGCGACGACCTGGGCGACGGCCACCGCCGCCACGGCGATCAGCGCCCCGGTCAGCTGGACAGGGGTCAGGGCCTGGCCGAGGACCGCCCAGCCCAGGACCGTCGCCGCCAGCGGGCTGCCGAAGGACAGGAAGGACACGGCCACCGCGGGCAGGCGGTCGAGGCCGCGCAGCCACAGGGCGTAGGCCACCAGGGCGCCGATCAGACCGAGGTAGGCGAATCCGGCGAGGTTGGCGCCGGTGATCCGGTCGGGCAGCCCCTCGAAGACGAGGGTGGCGGGGGCCAGCAGGAACCCGGCGGCGGTCAGCTGCCATCCGGCCATCGCCAGGACGCCCACCCCCTCGGGGCGTCCCCAGTGCTTGGTGAGCACGATCCCGGTGGCCATGCAGGCAGCGGCCGCGAGCCCGGCCAGGACGCCCCACGGGTTCAGGGCGGCCTCCGGTCCCACGACGAGCAGGCCGACGCCCACGACGCCCATCACGCCCGTGAGCACGTGGACCGGGCGGACGCGGTTGCCGAGCACGAGCGCGGCGAGGACCAGGACCAGCATCGGCTGGACCGACATGACCAGGGCCGCGACACCGCCGGGCAGGAGATAGGCGGCCACGAAGAGCAGGTAGAAGAAGACACCCATGTTGAGTGTGCCGAGCACCAGAGTGCGCCACCACCACACGCCGTGCGGGAGGACCCGGCAGACGGCGAGCAGGATCAGCCCGGCGGGCAGGGAGCGCATGGCGGCGGCCAGCAGCGGGCGGTCGGGCGGCAGGAACTCGGTGGTGACGATGTAGGTGCTGCCCCACACGACCGGAGCGATGAGCGTGATCAGGGAGTCGAGCGCGATGCGTCCGCGGTTCATCGGGGTTCTCCGTCGGAAGTGGTGGTGGATGACGGGAGGGGGCGCCCGTACCGGCCGTGGAACACGTGGCGGGTGCGCGGGCGGCGGCCGGGGTGGCGGCGGTCCTCGTCGGGGAGGCCGACGGAGAGCAGCAGCGCGACGGCCAGGTCCTCCCGGGCGTCGGCGCCGATCACCTTCTTGACCTTGGCCTCGTCCCAGCCGTTCATGGGCGAGCTGGCCAGGCCCGCGCCGGTGGCGGAGAGCATGGCGAAGCTCGCGGCGATCATCGCGTCCTTGACCGCGTACTCCCGCAGGAGGCCGCGGGCGGCGAGGTCGCGCTGGAAGTCGACCCCGTGCGTGGCGACGGCCTCGGTGAAGTCCTCGCTCCAGGCCCCGTTGGCGCGGGCGGTGTCCAGGACGTCGGTGAGGTCGCCGCGCCAGGCGTCGCACTCGGCGAGGAAGACGAGGGTCGCGGGCGCCCGGCGGGGCTGGTCCTGGCCGTTGGCCGCGCGGGCGAGGGCCTCGCGGTCCTCGGGGGCGGTGACGGCGACGACGGACCGGGACTGGAAGTTCCAGCTGGAGGGGGCCTCCATGGCCAGGTCGAGGAGTCCGGCGAGGAGGTCGTCGGGCAGGGGGTCGGGCCGGAAGCGGCGCACGCTGCGGCGGCTGCGGATGGCGTCCGCGACGGAGACCGGGGGGAGCACAGTCATTTTGACGGCGAACCTTTCATCATCAAACTGTTCGATGTCGAAACATTAGATCGCGCGGCCCCGGCGCGTCAAGCGGGCGGCGCTATCATCGCCGGATGAGCGATGCCGTTGACGTCTTCCTCGGCCAGTGGGCCCGAGAGCGCCCCGATCTGGACGTGTCCTCGATGGGGATCATCGGGAGGATGGGCCGGGCCTCACAGCTGCTCTGGCGCGGCGTCGAGGAGTTCCTCTCCGGGGAGGGGCTGGAGAGGTGGGAGTTCGACGTCCTGGGCACGCTGCGCCGGTCGGGTGAGCCCTACTCCCTGACGCCCAAGGAACTGGTGGCCATGACGATGGTCGGGGGCGCGGCGATGACCAACCGCGTGGACCGGCTGGTCGCCCGGGGTCTGGTGACGCGCGAGGTCGATCCGGACAACCGGCGGCGGACACTGGTGACGCTCACCCCGGAGGGGCTGGAGGTCATCGACCGGGCGGTGGGCGGACACGTGGCCAACCAGGAGCGGCTCCTGGCGGCACTGGACGAGGGGGAGCGCGAGCGGCTCGCCGCCGTGCTGCGCAAGCTCCTGGTGTCACTGGGGGACACCCTGGACTGACGCCGCGGGCGGGGGAGACCGCTGGCCCCGGCCGCTGGCCCCGTGTGCCGTCGAGTCGGCCGCGCGCCGCCACCGCGGCCGCGCGCGACCCGCGGTCCGCCGGGTCGCGCGCGGCCGTACGCCTCCGTGCGCGCGTCAGGGCACCAGGACCGACTTGCCGACCGTGGTGCGCTCCTCCAGGCCGGCGTGCGCCTCGGCCGCCCGCTCCAGAGGGAGGGCGGCCCCGATCCGCGGGGCGATCCGCCCCTCGGCGGCGAGCTCCATGACACGCCGGGTCAGGTCGCGCTTGGCCGCCGGCGAAGCGGTCTCCAGGTCGAGCAGCCCGGTGACCCTCACCCGGCGGCGCTCGGCCTCCTCCTCGTCGACCTCGGCGAACGCGCCCGCCGCGGTCCCGTAGCTGATGAAGTGGCCCCCGTCGGCGACGGCGCCGAAGGCCTCCTCGCCCAGGGGCCCGCCGGCTCCGTCCAGGACCACGCGCGCCCCGGCGCCTCCGGTGAGGGCGCGCACCCGGTCGACCCAGCCCGGCGTGGAGTAGTCGACGGCCGCCTCCGCGCCCAGGGAGCGCACGAGGTCGAGCTTGGCCTCCCCGCGGGCCGCGCCGACCACGTGCGCCCCCGCGGCACGTGCCAGCTGGACGGCCAGGCTGCCCGCGCCGCCCGCGGCCGCCGCGACGAGGACCCAGGCGCCGGCCTCGAACCGCGCGACCCGCTCCAGCAGCATGGCCGTCGCGCCGTCGTGCAGCAGGGCCAGGCCGTGCGCGGTGTCGAGGCCCTCGGGAATCCGGACGAGCCGTTCCGCGGGCACCGCCGCCCGCTCGGCGTACCCGCCCGTGGGGCTGTTCCGACCGCCGCCGGTGTCGGCGCGGCCCGTCTCCGCGACGACCCGGCGCCCGATCCACGCGGGGTCGACGCCCTCCCCGACCGAGGACACGGTCCCTCCCACGCCCGTGCCCGGGGTGTACGGCCGGGGGACCGGGAAGAAGTCCTGTCCCCAGCCCTTGCGGATGAGGGTGTCGAGGAAGAGGACGTCGGCGGCGGCCACGTCGACCACGACCTCGCCGGGACCCGCCACGGGGTCGGGCACCTCCTCGGCCACCAGTACCTCGGGGCCGCCGAAATCCTTGACGCGAACCGCACGCATGACCATCGCTCCTCACGATCGAAACCTCGTCACCGCTTCCCGCGGCGGGACCCAGCTTTCTACCTGAACAATGGTTGAGGTCAACTGCCGGGGAATCCCGGATCCTCCCGGGGCGCGGCCGGGTGGCGCGGATAAAAATATGCCGCTAATATTTTTCTCATGGCACGGACGGCGGACCACGAGGCACGGCGGCGGCAGGTGGCCGAGGCGCTCATGCGCACGGTGGCCGAGCGCGGGCTGGCCAGGACCACGCTCGCGGACGTCGCCGACGAGGCGGGCGTCTCCGTGGGGCTGGTGCAGCGCTACTTCCGCGCCAAGTCCGACCTCCTGCGGTTCGGCGTGGAGCACATGTACCGGCGCGCGGCGGAGCGCTTCCAGGCGGTCGACATGAGCGGCACCTTCCACGACCGGGCGTACCGCTTCGCCGAGACCCTCCTCCCGCTGGACGACGAGCGCCGCGTGGAGCTGACCGTCTGGCTGGAGTTCCTGCCCGCCACCCTGACCGATCCGGAGATGGCGCGCATGCACCAGGACACCACCCGGGCCCTCGTCGACGGGATCGCGCACGGGTTCGAGGACGCCGTGCGGAAGGGGGACCTCCCCGAGGGGACCGACCCGCGCGGCGAGGCCACCCGGCTCGTCGCCTTCGTCGACGGACTGACCCTGCACCACCTCGTCACCACGCGGGAGTTCCCCGAGGAGGAGATCCGAGCGTCCCTCCGCGCCTACCTCGACCGGCTCCGCACTGCCCCTGGGAGTCCGCAGCCATCCGATCGAGCACCACGAAGGCGGTCCCCATGACCCGCTCCGACCAACGGACACCGACGACCGAACGGACCCCCGGGGTACAGCGGCCGGGTGCGCGGCTTCCGCTGCTCGACGTCCTGCGCGGCATCGCGATCCTGGGCACCCTCGGCACCAACGTGTGGCTCTTCACCGCGCGCGGCGGCGAAGGCGTCATGCTCTACGAGACGGACATGCTCAGCCCCCTGGGCGCCTTCCTGGCCGACCCGTCGGCCGCCGGACTGGCCCAGGGCGTGTTCCTGCTGTTCACCAACGGCAAGTTCCTGTCCCTGCTCACCCTGCTGTTCGGAGTCGGCCTCGCCATCCAGTTCAGGTCCGCGTCCCGGCGCGGCGGCCGGTGGCCGGGCCCCTACACGTGGCGCGCGCTGTTCCTGTTCACCGAGGGCCTGGTCCACTTCACCCTGGTCTTCGCGGCGGACGTGCTCATGGGGTACGCCGTCGTGTCGCTGGTGGTCGCCTGGCTGCTCGTCCGCTCCGAGCGCGTCCGCGGCGCGGTGATGTGGACGGCGCTCTCGGTCCACCTGGCGTTCGTCGCCCTGGTGACCGTCGGCATGCTGGCCGACACACCGCCGGAGGACACCGGCGTCCCCGACGACGTGGTGGCGCTGTACGCCGAGGGCGGCTGGCTCGACCAGGTGGCCTTCCGGCTCGACCACGCGTTCCTGCTGAGGCTGGAGCCGATCATCACCTTCGCCCTGCTGGTGTTCATGTTCCTGCTGGGCGTGCGGCTGTTCCGCGCCGGGGCCTTCGGCGCGGACGCCACGGGCCGCCGCATCCGCTCCCGCATGCTCGTGTGGGGGATCGGCGTGGGCGTGCCGCTGAACGTCGCCACGTCGCTCGCCGGGCCCGACCTGTTCCTGGCGGACCGCTACGTGGCGGCCCCGATCGTCGCGCTGGGGTACATCGGCGTCGTCGGGTGGCTGCTGGACCGGGTGAGCACCACCGGGCCGGTCGTCGGCGCGTTCGCCTCCCTGGGGCGGATGGCGATGTCCGGCTACGTGACCCAGAACCTGGTCTGCGTGCTCGTGTGCTACGGGTTCGGGCTGGGGCTGGCCGCGCGGTTCGAAGCCTACGGCCCGTGGTGGGTCATGGGTCTGTGGGCCGCGGTGTCCGGTCTGCTGCTGGTGTGGTCGACGCTGTGGCTGCGCCGGTTCCGCGCGGGGCCGCTGGAGGCGTTGCAGAAGGCGGTGCTGTCCAGGGCGCCCGGACACCGCCGCACGCCGGTCGCGTGAGGTGTGACCGGTCGGTCGCGGTCCGCCTCAGCCGACACCGGCGCCGCCTCGGCCGCCAGGCCGAGGGGGCGCCGGAGGTCCCGCCGGAGGTCCTCGACCACGCGAGGGAGGCCTTCACGGCGGGGATGAACGTCGCGGCCGTCACCGCGATGGCCCTGCGCCACGTCGGCGCCGCCGCCGGAGCGGCGCCCGGCACGGTGGGAGGAACCCCTGACCGACCGGGGGTCCGCGGGGGGTGAGCCGGAATCCTGTTACCGTGCTCGGGAGATCCACAGGAGAGCGGCCCCCGACCCCACCCGTCCCACGACGAGCGCACACCACGTGCGGCCCGTCTCGCGGTCGAACACCGCGACGAGCGGGCGGCCCTGGGCGGAACCGCGACGCGATCGGGAGGTCCCAGCATGGCCAGTAGGTTCACCGAGCTCGCGGTCGACTGCGCCGATCCCCACCGCCTGGCCCGGTTCTGGTGCTCGGTCCTCGACTACGAGGTGCGCGACGAGGACGACGGGCTCGTCACGATCGGCCCGCCGGCGGCGCCCGGGGCGGAGAACCGCCCCGGGCCGGTGCCGCCGGCGTTGACCTTCGCACACGTGCCCGAGGCCAAGACCGTCAAGAACCGGCTCCACATCGACGTCAACCCGGCCGACAGGGAGCAGGACGCCGAGGTCCGCCGCCTGCTCGACCTGGGCGCCCGACGCGTCGACGTCGGCCAGGGCGAGGCGAGCTGGGTCGTGCTCGCCGACCCGGAGGGGAACGAGTTCTGCGTCCTGGCGGGCCGCCGCCCCTGAGCCCGCGCACCGCGGCGGTGCACGGCCGGCGCGTGGCCCCCGTCACCGTCGCGGGGTGCGCAGGTGGATGCGCTCGCCCTGTTTCCCGAAGAGGCTGAGCACCTCGACGCTGCCGCGCCCGGCCGCGCCGAACCAGTGCGGGACCTGGCAGTCGAACTCGGCCGCCTCGCCCTCTCCCATGACGAAGTCCTGGTCGCCGAGCCTCACCCGGAGCCGCCCGCGGAGCACGTAGAGCCATTCGTGGCCCGTGTGGGTCCGTAGATGGGGCTGCTCGTCGTGCGCGGGGATGGTCATCTTGTAGGCACGCGGTTCTCCCTGCTGCCGTGACAGCGGGACCAGGACCCGGCCGCCCCGACTGGTCGGCTGCTGCGGCACGCGCGGATCGAGAACGCGGGGCGCGGAGACGATCTCGTCCAGGGCGATGCCGAGCGCCGCGGTGATCGGCAGAAGGAGTTCGAGGCTCGGCTTGCGCTGAGCCGACTCCAGCCGGGAGAGCGTGCTGGTCGAGATGCCGGTCGCCCGAGCGAGATCGGCCAGACTGACATCCTTCCTCTCGCGCGCCTGGCGCAGGCGCGGAGCGATCTGCTCGATCACGGCACTGACCGTCGGTTGTTCCTCCATGCGGTGCAGTCTGGTCGCGTGTCCCGGTTTCGGCAAGGATCCTTGCCGAAACCGGTTGGCCCCCCGGACGCTGTCGGCGGAGGTGATCCGTATGGACACGACGAGTCCGACCGATCGGTCGGCGCCGGAAGAGCTGTGGGACGCGGTCGTCGTCGGCGGTGGGGCCGCCGGACTGTCCGCCGGGGTCGTGCTCGCGAGAGCGCGGTTCGCGACCCTGGTGGTCGACGGAGGTGCGCCCCGGAACGGGCCCGCCGACCACATGCACGGGTACCTGACCCGCGACGGCATGGCTCCGGACCAGTTCGCCGCGACCGGGCGCGCCGAACTGGTCCGCTACGGCGGGAACCACGTGCGGGCGTCGGTGGTCGACGCGCGGCGCGCGGCGGACGGAACGTTCGGGCTGCGGCTCGGCGACCGCCGCGCCCTGCGCGCGCGGGCGGTGCTGGTCGCCGCCGGGATGACCGACGAACTGCCGGACATCCCGGGTCTGGCCGAGCGGTGGGGTTCGACGGTGCACCACTGCCCCCACTGCCACGGCTACGAGGTGCGGGGCCGGACCGTGGCCGTGATCGGCAGCGCGAGGGGCGCGGTGTCGAGGCATCTCGCGGCGCTGATGCGCCGCTTCAGCCCGTCGGTCACGTTCTGCGTCAACGGCGTCGAGGTCGACCCCGACGAGCGGCGGCGCCTCACCGCGTACGGCGTGCGCCTGGTCGACGCGAACGTGACGCGCGTCGTGGCGAACTCCGACGCCGGGAGCGCGGACACGGTCGCGGTCGAACTCGACGACGGCGGGGCGGTCGCGTGCGCGGCCGTCTTCGTGGCGCCCCGCCCCGTACCCCACGACGCGGTCCTGACCGCGCTGGGCGCGGCCAGGGACCCGGTGAGCGGGCTCGTCGCCGTCGACTCCTCTGGCGCCACGGACGTCCCCGGAGTCTGGGCGGCCGGCAACGTGGTCAACCCCCGGGCCCAGGTCGTCACCGCCGCGGGTGCGGGCTCGACCGCCGCGATCGGCATGACCGGCTGGCTGCTCGAGCGGGACCTGTCCGCCGCCTCGACCGGCCGGCTCGACACCGGGGACGCGGCCTGATGGCGGGGACCGACACGTACGGGCCCCGGACCGGACGTTCCGCACGACTGCCCCTCGGCGTGTACCTGCTGGCCTTCAGCCTGTTCGCGATGGGGAACGCGGAGTTCCTGCTGGCCGGCGTCCTCCCCGCGGTCGCCGCGGACCTGGACGTCACGCTCTCCTCGGCCGGGTTCCTGATCACCGCGTTCGCGCTGGGAGTCGTGCTCGGCGCGCCGCCGTTCGCCGTGCTCAGCCTGCGCTGGCCCCGCCGCACCGCGCTGGTCACGACCCAGGCCGTCTTCGCCGCCAGCGTCGTCGTCGGACTGCTCGGGAACTACCAGGTCCTGCTGCTGTCCAGGGTGGTGTCGGGGGTCGCGTACGCGGGCTTCTTCGCCGTCGCGACGGTGACGGCGATCAGCCTGGTCACGCCGGACCGCAACGCCCGCGCCTCCGGAGTCGTGGTCAGCGGGCTCAGCGTGGCGATGGTCGCCGGAGGTCCCGCGGGCACGCTGCTCAGTCACTTCACCGACTGGCGCGGCGGTTTCTGGGCCGTGGCGGCGCTCACGGTCGCCGGGATGGTCGGCTGTCGCCTCGGACTCCCGGCCGCCGACCCGGGGTCCCACCCGAACGCGGGGCCGAGCGTGGCGCGGGAGATCGCCGTGCTGCGCAAGCCGATGCTCTGGGGCGTCTACGCGATCACGATCCTGACCACCGCGGCGTACATGATCACGTTCAACTTCCTGGCGGCCATGCTCGCCGACATCACCGCCGTCCCCGAGGTCTGGATCCCGGCGGTCCTCGCGCTCTTCGGAGTCGGCGCCCTCCTCGGTCTGTCCGTCGGCGGCCGGGTCTCCGACCGGCGCCCCCACCGCGCGCTGCTCACGGGCGCCCTGGGGACCGCGGTCCTGTCGGTCGCCATGGTCGCCGCGGTCCCGCACGTCTGGGCGGTGGTGCCCACGGTGTTCCTGATCGGCATCGCCGCGTTCGTGCTCAACCCCGCCGTCTACGGACGGGTCTTCGCGATCGCGGCCGACGCCCCGACCCTCGCGGGAGCGACCACCGTGTCGGCGTTCCAACTGGGGATCAGCATCACCCCCGTCCTGGCGGCGGCGTCGCTCACACAGGGGGCCGCACTCACATCGGTGTCCCTGATCGGAGCCGCGCTCGCCACGGCCGCTGTGCCCCTCATCCTGCTCGACCGGGCACGACGTTGACCGGACCCCGGGGCGGCCGAGTCCGATTCGGCCGCCCCGGGGCCGGCGCCAGCCCGTGCACAACAAAGCGCGGGCCGAGATACGACTCGACCCGCACCGAAACGACGAAAGCTTCCCCTGGGGGAAGGACGTGTGTCCGAGGGAGGACTTGAACCCCCACAGGGTCCGAGCCCGCTGGTGCTGAGCACCGACCTGTCACTGGATGGGCGGTGACCCGTGATGGATTCCTCCCGCTGGTCCCGCTGGACGACCGTCGCCGCCGTGCTGATGCTGGCCGTGATCGCTGCGGTGGTGTCCTACTCGCACATGTACGAACTCGCATTGCGTAACGGTGAGCCTGGTTGACGCGCGGCCCTGTTCCCCCTGTCGGTGGACGGGATGATCGTCGGTGCTTCCATGACGTTGCTGAGCGACGCCCGCCACGGCCGTAAGGGCGGGTTGCTGCCGTGGAGCCTGCTGATCATCGGTTCCCGTGCTTCTCTCGCCGCCAACGTCGCGGTCGCCGATCCCGCCCACATGGAACGCGTTCTGCACGGCCACCACGGGTGCGATCGCGCGAGCCTCTGTCAGGTGGTCGGTGTAGACGTTGCTGAGGCCGAGGTGGCGGATCAGTCCCTCCTCGCGCAGGGCGGCCAGGGACTCGAAGCGGTCGGCGATCGACTCGCCGTGTAGAGGTTCCATCGCTCCGACGCGCAGGTAGACCAGGTCGAGCCGGTCCGTGCCCAGGCTTTCGAGGTTGGCCTCCACGAGGCCGCGCATGTCCGCGGCGGTGCCGTGCGTGAGGCCGTCGGGGCCGATCCGTGGGCCGACCTTGGTGGCGATGACCAGATCGGACGGATACGGGTGTAGTCCCTCGCGGATCAAGGTGTTCGCGCGCACCCCGCCGTCGGAGCCGAAGTAGAAGTCGGCGGTGTCGATGTGGTCGACGCCGAGCTCGATGGCGCGGCGTAGGACGGTGCGTCCGGTTTCGGGGTCGCGGGCGGGCCCTCCCATGCCTTGCTGGGAGGGAAGGCGCATGGCGCCGAAGCCGGTGCGGTTGACGGGCGGGTCGCCGCCGAGGTGGAAGGTGTCGTGCATGCGGCAAGTGTGCTCGGCCAGGCATCTGCAGGGCCAGGTTTTGGCAGTCCACCCTCGCCGCCTACGGATTCGGTCCAGCCAGCGGCCAGTGGGGCGGCATGGTCACGGACGCCTTCCGCGTGCCCTACGCCGACCACATGCT
>NZ_JBITHK010000014.1:0-150522 GCF_044457925.1 Nocardiopsis sp. NPDC050513
GGGGGGGGGGGGGGGGGGGGGGGGGGGGGGGGGGGGGGGGGGGGGGGGGGGGGGGTTTTTGGGGGGGGGGGGGGGGGGGGGGGCCCGCGGGGCCCCCCCCCCCCCCGGCCCGGGCGGCGGGCCGGGGCCCGCCGCCCGCGTCAGAGATCGATTCCGACGATGTCCTCCGGACGCACCGGAGCGTGCGTGAGCGGACGTCCGGTCGCGTTCCGGACCGCGGCCACGATCGCCGGGGTCGAGGACAGGGTCGGCGGCTCACCCGCGCCGCGCAGCCCGTACGGGGCGCGGGGGTCGGGGTGCTCCAGGACGTCGATCCGCATCGGCGGGGTGTCCAGGATCGTCGGGATCAGGTAGTCCGTGAACGAGGGGTTCCGGATCACACTGTCCTTGACCTGGATCTCCTCCATCAGCGCCAGACCCAGCCCCTGGGTGGAGGCGCCCTGGATCTGACCGGCCAGCTGCTGCGGGTGCAGCACCTTGCCGACGTCCTGCACCGCGTCCAGGGCCACGACCTTCACCAGGCCGAGTTCCACGTCCACGTCCACCACGGCGCGGTGCACGCACATGCCGAACTGGGTGTGGGAGGAGCCCTGGCCCAGGACCGGGTCGATCATCTCGGTCGGACGGTGGTGGTGCTCCCGGGTCTCCTCGACGACCCTGCCGCCGCTCGCGGACTCGCCGAGCAGGTCGGCCAGCGACGCCAGCACGCCGTCGGTCGCCGAGACCAGCTTGCCGCCCACCAGGGACAGGTCCGCGCCGTGGCGGTCGACCGGGACCACACCGCGCTCGCGGGCGATCGCGAACACCGACTCGCGCACCGCCTCGCAGGCCATCTTCACCGCGCCACCGGTCATGTACGACTGGCGGGACGCGGAGGAGGAGCCCGCCGAACCCACCTGGGTGTCGGACGGGTTGATGACCACCTTCTCCACGCCCAGCTCGCTGCGCGCGATCTGGCCCTTGACGGTGACCAGACCCTGGCCGACCTCCGCGGCCGCCGTGTGCACGAGCACCACCGGCTCCCCGGCCACGATCTCCATCCGTACGCGCGCCGTGGAGTAGTCGTCGAAGCCCTCGGAGAAGCACAGGTTCTTCAGACCCACGCCGTAGCCCACACCGCGCACGACGCCCTCGCCGTGCGTGGTCCCGGCCACCCCGCCCGGCAGGGTGCGCAGGTCCGCCGGGTCGGGCAGCTCGGAGCGGTCGACGGGCATCGGCAGGTCACGGGCGCGCTGGAGCATCTCCGCCATCGGCAGCGGGCTGTGCATCTCCTGGCCCGTGATGATCCGGGAGCCCTGCGACATGGCGTTCTTGATGCGCAGATCCACCGGGTGCATGCCCAGCTTCTCCGCGAGCTTGTCCATCTGCGACTCGTAGCCGAAGCAGGCCTGGACCGCGCCGAAACCGCGCATCGCGCCGCACGGCGGGTTGGTGGTGTACACCCCGTAGGCGTCCACGAGCACGTTCGGCACCTCGTAGGGGCCGATGCCCAGCGAGGAGGCCACACCCACCACGGCGGGCGTCGCCGAGGCGTAGGCGCCGCCGTCCACGATGATCTCCAGCGTGGCGTACAGCAGCGTTCCGTCGGCCTTGGCGCCGTGCTCGAACCGCATCTTGGCCGGGTGCCGGTGCACGTGGCCGTAGAAGGACTCCTCGCGGTTGTACACGATCTTGACCGGCTTGCCGGTGTGCAGGGCGAGCATGGCGCCGTGGATCTGCATCGACAGGTCCTCGCGACCGCCGAAGGCGCCGCCGACCCCCGCCATGGTCATCCGCACCTTGTCCTCGGGCAGGCCGAGGCAGGGAACGATCTGCCAGAGGTCGTTGTGCAGCCACTGGGTGGCGACGTAGAGGTGGACGCCGCCGTCCTCCTCGGGCACGGCCAGGCCGGACTCGGGGCCCAGGAACGCCTGGTCCTGCATGCCGACCTCGTACTCGGTCTCCACGACCGCGTCGGCCTGGGCGCGCAGCGCCTCCAGGACGCCCCGCTCCCGGTCCCCGTTCCCCGCCGCGTCCCGGAACTCTCCGGTGCGGATGGGCTGGTAGCGGACCCGGTTGCCGGACTGGTGGTACTCCTCGTGGATCTTGAGGCTGCCCTCCTCGTGGACCAGCGGGTACTCCGGGTCGAGCGCGGCCCGGCGCGAGTCGCTGACCGGGGGCAGGACCTCGTAGTCGACCTTGATCCGCTCCAGGGCGCGGCGCGCGGTCTCCGGGTGGTCGGCGGCCACGAGGGCCACGGGCTCGCCCTTGTAGCGCACCTTGCCGTAGGCCAGCACCGGCTGGTCCTTGTACTCCAGGCCGTAGCGCTTGGCTCCGGGGACGTCCTCGTGCGTGAGCACGGCCTCCACCCCGGGGACCTTGAGCGCCTCGGTGATGTCGATGCCCAGGATCCTGGCGTGCGGGTGGGGGCTGCGCAGGGTCATCCCCCACAGCATGTCCTCCATCCACATGTCCGAGGAGTAGGCGAACTCCCCGGTCACCTTCAGGGTGCCGTCGGGGCGGCGCGGGCTGGTGCCCAACCCGTCCCTGGTGGTGCTGGACAGATTCGTGACCGTCGTGGTGGTCGTCGCCATCTAGAGGCTCGCCTCCTGAACCAGGGCGCGGTGTGCCGCGCGACCGCGCGCGGCCGCGGTGTCGGCGGACAGGGTGCGGAGCTGGCCGCGGTCGACGACGGTGTTCCCGCCGACGAGGAGCCGCTCCAGGGGAGGGGTGGGGCCGAAGATCGCCGCCACCACCGGGTCGTCGATCACGTCGTGGCCGAAGCCGTCCACCCGCCACAGGGCGATGTCGGCGACCTTGCCCACAGTGATCGAACCGAGTTCGGCGTCGCGGCCGAGGACACGGGCGCCGCCCAGGGTCGCCATCTCCAGCGACTGGCGGGCGCTCAGCGCCTGCGGGCCCTTGCGGGCGCGGGCCATGAGCAGCGCCTGGTGCATCTCGCCGGCCAGGCCGGTGAGCTCGCTGGAGGCCGGGCCGTCCACGCCCAGGCCCACCCGGGCCCCCGCCTCCAGCAGCTCGGTCACCCGGCAGATCCCCGCGCCCAGACGGGCGTTGGAGGTCGGGCAGTGCGCGATGCCGGTGCCGGTGGCGGCGATGCGGGCGATCGCGGCGTCGGACAGGTGCACCGCGTGGGCGAACCACACGTCCTCACCGAGCCAGCCGAGCTTCTCCGCGTACTCGACGGGGGTGCAGCCGAACTCGGCCTGGCACTTCTCCTCCTCGTCGAGGGTCTCGGCCAGGTGGGTGTGCAGCCGTACTCCCTTGGAGCGGGCCAGCTCGGCGGCGCCGACCATCAGCTCCCGGCTCACCGAGAACGGCGAGCACGGAGCCGCTGCCACGCGGGTCATCGACTCGGGCGAGGCGTCGTGGTGGGCGTCGATCGCCGCCGCGGTGCCCTCCAGGGCGCCGTCGGTGGTCTCCACGACGCTGTCCGGCGGCAGCCCGCCCGCGCTGTGTCCGCGGTCCATCGACCCGCGGGCCAGGTCCAGCCGGATGCCCACCTCGCGGGCGGCCTCCACCTCGGCGGCCACGATGTCGCCGCGGCCCGAGGGGTAGATGTAGTGGTGGTCCGAGGCGGTCGTGCACCCGGACAGCGCCAGGTGGGCCAGGCCGGCGGCCGTCGTTCCCGCCACCACCTCGGCGTCCAGCCGGTGCCAGATCTCGTAGGAACCCACCAGCCACTCGAAGAGCGTGCCGTCGGCGAACAGCCCCTGCGTGGCCCACTGGTACAGGTGGTTGTGCGTGTTGACCAGACCCGGAGTGGCCAGGCACCCGCGGCCGTCGATCCGCTCCGCGCCCGCGGCCTCGGGGGCCGGGCCCGCGCCGACCGCGCTGATCCGGCCGTCGGCGACCACGATGTGGCCGTCGGCGTACTCCGCGCCGTCCACCGTGACGACGTGGGCGCCCTCGATGACGATCGTGCGGCTCATGCGCTGCTCCCGGAGGCCGCCCGGCGCTCGGCGGCCAGGTGCACCGCGTCGATGATCTTCTCGTAGCCCGTGCAGCGGCACAGGTTGCCCGCGAGCGCCTCGCGGATCTCGGCGTCGTTCGGGGCGGGCTTGCCCGCGCCCACCGTGCGCTCCAGCAGGTCGTCGGTCTGCACCAGCAGACCCGGCGTGCAGAAACCGCACTGGACGGCGCCCGCCTCGACGAACGCGTCCTGGACCGTCCCGAGCTTCTTGTCCGAACCCTTGCCCGACTCCTCGGCCAGGCCCTCGACGGTCCGGATCCGGCGGCCCTCGGCCTGCCCGGCGGCGATCATGCACGAGCACGCCGTGACGCCGTCGAAGTAGACCGTGCAGGAACCGCACTCGCCCTGCTCACACGCGTTCTTGCTGCCCGGGAGGCCCAGCCGCTCGCGGAGCACGTACAGCAGGCTCTCGCCCGGCCAGACGTTCTCGGCGGTCATGTCCTCGCCGTTGACGTTGAGGTTCACGCGCATCGCGTGGCTCCCTTCCGGTATTCGGTGACCGACCAGCTCAGCGCGCGACGCGCCATGACCGCCATCGAATGCTTGCGGTAGTCGGCGCTGCCCCGCTGGTCGTCGATGGGGCGGGCGGCCGAGGCGACGAGCTCGCCGAAGCGGCGCACGGTGGCCTCCGACGGAACCGACGCGTTCTCCCAGTCGAACTCGGCGGCCAGGAACTCCTCCGCCGCCTCGGAGCGCATCGGGGTCGGCCCGACCGAGCCCAGGCCCGTGCCCACCGTCCGGTTCTCCGCGTCCAGGGACAGGGAGAAGCCCGCGACCGAGATCACCATCGCGTTGCGGGTGCCGATCTTGAGGAACTGCTGCGGGCCCTTGGGCTCGGGCAGCAGGACCGCGGTGATCAGCTCGTCGGACCGCAGGGCGGTCGTACGGAACGACAGGTAGAAGTCGCGTGCGGCGACCGTGCGGCGGCCGCGCACCGACGCGAGTTCGATCACCGCGTCGGTGGCGAGCAGCGGCGGGTGGGTGTCACCGGCGGGGGAGGCGCCCCCGAGGTTGCCGCCGACCGTGCCCCGGTTGCGGATCTGCGGGGAGGCGACCGTCCGGGAGGCCTTGGCCAGGCCCGGGGCCTGCTTCTGCAGGTTCTCGATGATCCGGGTGTAGGGCACGCCCGCGCCGAGGCGGGTGTACTCGCCGTCCGGGCCCCACTCGGCCAGCTCGGGGATCCGGGCCAGGTCGATCAGGACGTCGGGACGGTGCTTGTCGAAGTTGAGTTCCACCATGACGTCGGTGCCGCCCATGATGGGCACCCCGTCAGGATGGGCGCTCTTGGCCTCGAGCGCCTCCTCCACAGTGGAGGGACTCAGGAATTCCATACTTGTCCTCGTTGCTCGCCACGGAGTTGGTTGGACGTCGGAAGGTGTGCACAACTCCTGGGTAATCCGGTAGTGATGTGAAGTACACCACCGACGCGACGCGGCCTACTAGCACGTAAAGACATGAACCGTCAGTGAAACGGGCCACTATCGTTGGGATCTTCCTACAAGTAACGTCTGCGCGAACACTTCACATCCCCCCGGTGACCGCCAGACGGTGCCACTGAGCAGGAAGATCACGTACCGTCCACTGGGACCAGCCGCCCCACAAGCAACAGAGGATCGTTCATGCAGATCAGTGAGCTGCTCGCCGTCAAGAGACTGCACCTGCGGTTCCTGACCGGAGCCGAGCACGCCCACCGCACCGTGCGGTGGTTCTACACCACCGATCTGCTCGAACCGGCCCGGTACCTGCGCGGTGGAGAGTTCATACTCACCGGCATGATGTGGCGTACCCGCCCAGAGGACTCCGAGACATTCGTGTCCTCGATCGCCAGCGCCGGGGCGGTCGCCCTCGGCGCGGGCACGGCCCTGAGCGACATCCCGCCCGACCTGGTCGAGGCCTGCCGCGCCCACGACATCCCCCTCGTCGAGGTGCCCTCCGAGACGTCCTTCGGCGCGGTCACCGAGGAGGTCCTGCGGGCCCTGACCCAGCACCGGTTCACCACCATCTCCGAGACCCGCGACCGGCACCGCCGCGTCATGGCCGAGGTGGCCGCCGGAGCCGACTTCGCCGAGGCCTTCGCCGGGGCCGCCACCCAGGCCGGGATCACCGCCTGGGTCATCTCCTCCACCGGGCGCCGCGTCGCCTCCTCCGGCACGCCGCTGTCGCCGGACGCCAGTGAGTGGCTCGCCGCCAAGGCGCTCACCTGGCCGACCTTTCCCCGCACCGTGCGCCTGCCGAGCGGCGACGGCACCGTGGTCACCGTCCTGCCGGTGCAGACCAAGGAGTCCCACCCCCTGGCCACCTGGCTGCTCGTGTGCGCGGGCGACCAGGCCGCCTGGACCGAGGAGGAGCACGAGTCGGTCGCCGAACTGGTCTCCGTCGCCGTCCTGGCGCGCAGCCGGACCGAGGAGCGCGCCCTGACCGACGCCCGCCACCTGGAGGGCCTGCCCCGGCTCCTGGCCGCCCAGCGCTTCGACGAGGCCGCCGCCCTCATGAGCGGACTCGGTCCCGAGGAGGACTTCTCCGTGCTCGGCCGCGTCGTGGTCAGGGCCGTCATGATGCCCGAACCCCGCATCCCCGACCTGACCAGGCGCGTGCTGACCGAACTCGTCGCCGACTGGCCCGGCGCCGTCGTCACCGGCGACACCGACTCCCTGGCCGTGGTCCCGGTGCCCGAGGGGGGCGACGCCCGCCGCGGCGGCGAGGAGATCCGCGCCGGCCTCGTGCGCAGGGCCCGCGTCCTGGAGGGCGGGCTGCTGGACTACCGCATCGCGATCGGCCTCAGCTCGGCCGCCCACGGCGTGTCCGAGCTGCGCGGCGGGGCCGTGGAGGCCCGCCACGCCCGACGCCTGGCCGAGCTGCGCGGCGGACGGTCCAGGGTGATCGCGGGCGCGGAGATCGACTCCCACGAACTGCTGCTCGCCTCGGTCCCCGAGGAGGTGCAGTCCTCCTACCGCGAACGCCTGCTGGGCCCGCTGCTCGCCTACGACCGCGACCACCGCTCCGAGCTCGTCTCCACCCTGGAACAGTTCCTGGAGCACTCCGGCTCCTGGCAGCGCTGCGCGGCGGCCATGCACGTGCACGTCAACACCCTGCGCTACCGGATCGGCCGCGTCGAGGAACTCACCGGACGCGATCTGAGCAGCCTGGAGCACCGCGTCGACCTGTTCCTGGCGCTCAAACTGCGCGACTGAGCGCGTCGGGTCGGGTTCTGTCACCGTGCACCGCTAGGGTCCGCGCGATGAGTACCGAACCCGCACGCACCACGATCGCCGACGCCGACCTGTCCGGCGTCGACCGCGACGGCCTCCCCGACGCGTGGACGTTCGTCCGCTGCGACCTCACCGAGGCGGACCTGCGCGACGCCGACCTCGTCGACGCCGTGTTCACCGACTGCCGGCTCGACGGCGCCCGGCTCGACCGCGCGCTCCTGGACGGAGCCCGCTTCGAGGGAGGCAGCGCCGCGGGGGCCTCGTTCGCGCACGTGGACGGCCCCGACACCCGCTTCGGGAAGGTGGACCTGGCCAACACCCGCTGGCAGGGCGCACTGCTCACCGACGCGGAGTTCACCGGGTGCCGGCTGACCGGCGCCGCGCTCACCTCCCTGCGCGGCGTCGGGTACGCCTTCGCGCACTGCAACCTCATGCTCGCCCGCTGCAAGGGCGTCGACCTGCGCGGCCGGACCCTGGAGGGGCTGCGACTGGACGAGGCCGACCTGACCGGCGCCGACCTGCGCCAGACGGTGTGGGTCGAGTCCCGGCTGCGCGGCGCCCACCTGGCCGGCGCACGGTTCGCCGGGGCCGACCTGCGCGGAGCGGACCTGGGGGAGCTCACCCTGGACCAGGCCGGAAACCTGCGCGGGGCCGCTGTCGGCCCGGCGCAGGCCGGGTCGATCCTGGCCGCCCTGGGCATCACCGTCGTCGCGGACTGAGGCGAGGTGAGCGCGTGCCCTGGAGGAAACTCCGACGGGCCGCCTCCGGACGGGTCCTCAGGCGTTGCGGTGCAGCCGCCGCAACGCCAACACGACCTGCAGACGCAGCCTCCCCGGTACGTCGCGCACCGACCAGCCGAGGATCCGTTCGGCCCGCCCCACGCCCTCCTGGAGCGTGGAGTGGTGCACCCCCAAGGCGGTCGCGGCCGCCCGCAGACTGGGCGCGCCCGCGAGCGCGTCCAGCTCCTCCAGCAACGCGACGCCCTCCCGCCCCACCCGTTCCAGGGCGACCACGTCGGGCACGGGCTTCCAGTCCCGGCCGACGGCGTCCGCGAGCAGCAGGAGGCCGCCCAACTCCTCGGCGCGGACCACCCGCGGCCCGGGATCGGCCCCCGTGCCCTCGGCGGTGAACCGCACCGCCCGCACCGCGTCCTCCCACGACTCCGGCAGATCCGCCGGGACCACGGTCGGGCCGATTCCCGCGCGATCGGGCCCGTCCGCGGACGCCTCCGACGCCACGACCCGCGCCGCGCCGCCGTGCACGGCCACCGCTCGCACCCGGGCACGGGCGTCGAACCCCAACCGCCGTGCCGCGCGCAGTCGCACCGGCTCGGCCACCCGCGGGTCGACCGCCGTCCGCGCGAGCGGCTCCCGGCCCTGCCCCACGGGCGAGGACAGCTCCAGGCGGGTGCGCAGGGCGGCCGACGCCCGCTCCAGGACCATCGCCTCGACCGGGCCCGGCGCACCGGAGCGCTCGATCCACAGCGTCGCGCCCCCCGAGCCGACACGGAGCGAGCACCAGGACGGATCGGGACCGGACGCCGTCCACTCCACGGCGCCGTCGGGCGCCACACGCAGCGCCACCCCGCGCGACCGGTCCACGAACCCGGCGGGCGCACCGGTCAGCACGGCCGCGCCGCGCACGATCGCCTCCACGCCCGCGCCCGCCAGGGCGTCGAAGTAGGAGATCACCCTGACGGCCTCACCGGCCTCGGGGTCCAGCGCCGTGACCCTGCCCACCAGCTCTCTCATACACCCATTCTGCGGGACCGGCCGCCCACGGATCAGGCGCCCATGGTCCGGCGCAGCCACGGCAGCCGCTGCGCCGCGGCGGACCGGCTGATCGCCGCCTGCGGCGCGAACGTGTCGAAGCCGTGGAAGGCGCCCGGCCACACGTGCAGCTCCGCCACCCCACCCGCCTTCCAGATCCGGGAGGCGTACTCCACGACCTCGTCGCGGAACGTCTCGGCCGAGCCCACGTCCAGGAAGGCCGGGGGCAGTCCCGACAGGTCCTCGGCACGGGCCGGAGCCGCGTGGAACGACACGTCCGGCCCGCCCGCGGCGTCGCCGAGCAGCGCGCCCCACCCCGTCGCGTTGGAGACCCGGTCCCAGACGCCCACGCCGACCATCTGGTGGGCGGAGACCGAGTCGTTGCGGTCGTCCAGCATCGGGTAGAGCAGGAGCTGACCGATCAGGCGCGGCCCGCCGCGGTCGCGCGCCAGCAGCGCGGTGGCGGCCGCCAGGCCGCCGCCCGCGCTGGCCCCGCCGACCACCACGCGCTCGGGGTCGATCCCCAGCTTCTCCGCGTTCTCGACCACCCACACCAGACCGGCGTAGCAGTCCTCCACGGGCGCGGGGTGCGGGTTCTCCGGAGCCAGACGGTAGTCCACCGACACCAGGGCCGCCCCCAGCTCGCGGGCCGCTTCCAGCAGACCGGAGATCTCCCGGCCCCGATGGGTGCCCAGCATCATCCCGCCGCCGTGGATCCAGTACAGGACACCGGTGGGGGAGGGCGATCCGGTGGGCCGCCACACGATCAGGGGCACGGCCGGAGCCCCCTCGGGCCCGGGCGCCTCATGGGCCTCCTCGCTGAAGGCCCCCTCCAGGGTCAGGTCGTCGGGAACGGAGGCGGCCGCCTCCTGGGCCGCCGCCTCCTTCAGCACGGGGACCATCTCGGGAGTGATGGTGGCGGGGACGTTCTCGTTGACCACCGTCAGGGCGGCGCCCAGCTCGGGGTCGAAGGGCGGACGGGCAGGGGACGTCATGGGGACCTCCGAACGTCGGTGCGCATGGTGTGCCGCCATTGTGTGCCGCCGGACCCGGTGGGGACAGCGCCGTGTGGCGGGGTACCGCCGCCACACGGCGGGTCACCGCTACCGGCGCAGGGCGTCGGCGATCACGACCGGAACCTCCGGCAGCCCCTCCTCACCGTCCTCCGCCCACCAGACGCACTCCTGGAGCACCCGCACCAGGGTCCACCTCCGGGCGCGGGCGCGGTCCAGGCCCGCCGCGTCGGTCAGCAGGTCGAACCGGCGGCGCGTGGCGCGGCGGACGTCACCGGAGGCCACCGCCTCCTCCCACCGGTCGTGCAGGGCGGGCATCAGTTCGAACCCCGGATCGCCCGCCAGGGGCTCGGGGTCGATCGCCAGCCACGCCCCCCGGTCCGATCCGGGCCTGGGCGCCAGCACGTTCTCGTAGTGCAGGTCCCAGTGCAGGAGCCGGTCGCCCGGCTCGGTCGCCGCCTCCCGCGCCCGAGCGGCCAGATCGGCCAGCAGCGCGCGATCGCCGCCCGAACGGGCGGACGCCAGCCGGTCCGCGCGCTCCGCCAGGTCCAGGGTCACCGGACCCAGGCCGGGCAGACCCGCCGGGGCGGGGTGGGCGTTCAACCGCGACAGCAGCGTCCCGATGACGGTCAGCGCCTCGGTGAGCTCCACCCCCAGCAGCGACCGCGAGGGGTCGAGGGCCTCCAGCAGCATCGCCCCGGTGCACGGATCGTGGTCGAGCAGCCGGACGGCGCCGTCACCGTCCCAGGCGCGCAGCGCGACCGGCTCGCCGCCGGTCTCCTCGTCCACCGGCTGCACCTTGAGCACGGCCGGAGAGCCGTCGGCGCGCCGGACGGGCAGGGCGAGCCCCACCATGCCGTGCATGGCCGCGCCGTCGGGGCGCAGCCCCCACCGGTCGCACTGGCGTGCGGTCACCCCCGGCAGGGCGGCCGTCCACTCCGGCCCGAAGTTGCGGGTGACGCTCTCGGCGAGCGCCGCGGGCACGGCGACGGGCGGTGTGGTCTCGTTCATGTCGGTCGTCTCCTTCGTCGTGGATGGGGTTCCTGGACGAAGGAGCGCGGCGGGGCACGTGCCTAGGGCATACCGAACACCTCGGGATCGTCGACGCGGTCTCCCGCCGATCCTACGCGGCGCCACCGCGGTTCGCCCGGGCCTCCGGCTCAACCGGGCTGGGGGATCGCGCCGCCTCCGTAGACCAGCGACCACGGACGCCCGTCCGTCCCGCCGCCGAGGGGCGCCACCGGATCGGCGCCACCGGCGGGCTCGGCCAGAACCCGCGCGGCCACCCGCGCGAACACCGACGCCGCCGGGTGCGCGCCCCGCTCGGGCCGCACCGCCTCCGTGCGCTGGTGCAACGGCGCCCCCGCCAGGGGACGCCACGCCAGCCGCGGCTCCCGCGCGGCCAGGGCCTCCGCCGCCAGCGCCACACCCCGGCCCGCCAGCACCAGCCCCGACAGGAACTCCGTGCCCTCGGCCTCGTGCACCCTCGGCGGCACCCACCCGTGCTCTCGGCACACCGCCAGGACCCGCTCGAACCACTCCGGGGCCTCGGCACGGGAGGCCACCACCAGATCCGATCCCGCCAGGTCCGCCAGCTCCAACCGACCCGCGCGCGCCAGCGGAGCGCCGCGCGGCACCGCCGCGCCCACCTCCACCCGGCGCACCGGCTCGCTCACCAGCCCCGACCCGTCGAAGGGGGCCGTCACCAAGCCCGTGTCCACCGACCCCTCACCCAGCGCCCGCACCACCTCGGCGCCGGTCATCGCGCCCACGTCCACGGTCACGTCGGGCACCTCCCCGGCCATCCCGTCCAACAGCCCCCGCAACGCCACCGCAGACGTCCCCGGCGGCACGCCCACCCGCAGCGTCGCCACCCCGCCGTCGCGCACCCGCCGCATCGTCTCCCGCAGCCGCGCCTCCCCGGCGACCACCTCACGCGCCTGGTCGACCAGCAACCGCCCCGCGGGGGTCAACCGCACACGGCGGCGCGACCGGTCGAACAGGGTGACCCCCAGCTCCGCCTCCAACCGCCGTACCGACTGGCTGAGGGCGGGCTGGGCGATCCCCAGCTCCACGGCCGCGTCCCCGAAATGCCCCTCCCGCGCGACCACCAGGAAGTACCGCAGATGACGTCCCAGATCCACGGAGGCGACCCTACCGGCGTCGCACGACTACCGTGAGCCGGTGAGCACCACCGACACACCCGCACCCCGCGTGCACGCCCGGGAGATCGACGGAGCCGCCGAGACGGCCCACCGCGCCGACGAGCCCGTCGTCCTCGCCTCGGTCGCCAAGATCCTCATCGTCCTGGAGTTCGCCCGCCAGGCCGCGACCGGCCGCCTCGACCCCGCCGAACGCGTCGTCGCACGCCGCGAACACCGCCTCGGCGGCACCGGCACAGCGGACTTCGCCGACGACGTCGAGCTCTCCCTGCGCGACTGCGCGTCCCTGGCCATGACCGTCAGCGACAACACCGCCGCCGACCTCATCGTCGACCGCGTCGGCGTCGAACCCGTCCAGCTGCTGGCCACCGAGCTCGGGCTCACCCGCACCCGCTTCACCGGCGGACCCCGCAGCCTTCTGCACACCCTCCTGGCCGACGACCCCGAGTCCCTCCACACCCCGCGCGACTACGACCCCGCCCGCGCCACCTCCGCCACCCCGCGCGACCTCACCCGCCTGCTGAGCCTGATCTGGACCGACCGGGCCGCCCCGCCCGACGCCTGCGCCTTCGTCCGCGCCCTCATGGCCCGCCAGCTCGTCCGCGCCCGCATCGCCTCGGGCTTCCCGCCCGCCGTCCGCGTCAGCGCCAAGTCCGGCACCCTCCCCGGCCTGCGCCAGGAGGCGGGCGTGGTCGAGTACCCCGACGGGCGGCGCTACGCGGTGGCCGTGTCCGCCACCGTCACCGACCCCGGTCTCCCACCCCTGGAGATCGACCTCGCACTCGGCCGCGCCGCGCGCCAGGCGGTCGACCGCCTCCGTGACCACCCCGTCTGACCTGTGCCGATAAGCGAACGGCTGGCACCGTGCGGGCGCCGGTTATTGGACGCCCCCGCGCGGGCCGTGGTCGACTGTGCGCCGCCGAACGACCACCACGGACGAGGAGACGGCATGACCATCGCACGACGGGGATTCCTGCGCGGCACCGTCGCGGGCACCGCCCTCACATCCCTGCTCGCCGCCCAGGGCTCCGCCCACGCGGCCGCCACGACCGCGGCGCCCGCCCGCCCCGCGTCGGGCTCCGGCCGGGGGCCGACCCTGCGCTGGCTGGGCACCAGCGGGTGGCGCGTCGACCTGCCCGAGCGCACCATCCTGGTCGACCCCTACCTCACCCGGTTCCCGACCGGCCTGTTCCAGGAGGGGCGCGAGTTCGACTCCGCCACCCCGCTCACGGTCGACGCCGCCACGGTGGACGAGCACACCGCCGGCATCGGCGAGGACGATGTCATCCTGGTCACCCACACCCACTGGGACCACTTCTCCGACGTACCGCACATCGCCACCGCCACCGGCGCCCGCGTCCTGGGCACCCTCACCACCTACCACGTCGCCCAGGCGATGGGCGTGCCCGCCGCACAGCTGTCCCCGGTCCGCGGCGGGGAGGTGCTGGACTTCGGCGGCGACGTCGTCGAGGTGGTCCGCTCCCTGCACAGCCGCAACGGCCGCTACTCCGTCCTCTTCCCCGGCATCCGCGTCGGCGTCCCGGAGGCCCCGGCCACCATCGCCGACCTGCCCGAGGGCGACACGCTGGCCTTCCAACTCAACCCCGCCTCGGGACCCTCGGTCTTCTTCATGGGCGCCAGCGACTTCGACGCCCGGGCGGTCTCCGGCCTGTCCCCGGACGTGGCCATGGTCGCCATGCCCTCGACCTCCAGCACCCACGAGTACGTGCCCCGTCTGCTGGAGGCCCTGGACCTGCCCCGCACGGTGGTGCCGATCCACTGGGACGACTTCGAGCGCGAGCTGACCAACCCGCCCGTCGACGGCACGGGGTCGGGCATGAGCGTCGCGGACTTCTCCGACCTGGTGCGCCGCGTCTCACCCCGATCCCGCGTCGTCGTGCCCGAGTACCTCGTCCCGTACACCTTCGGCTAGGGGTCTCAGGAGGCGACGGGCGCGGGACGGCGGGCCAGCGCCTCGACGATCCCCTCCAGCGCGGGCTTGGGCCGGTAGTCCTCGCCGAAGGGGGTCGCCGCCGTGTACCCGGGGAACCACTCGGGGATCCACGAGTGGCCGTCGGTGACCCCCCACACCGTCACCCCCACGCACCCGGCCACGTCCAGGCAGGCCTCGACCACGCGGCGGTACTCCGCGGCCTGGTCGGCCAGCTCCGCGTCGGTGGCCGGCTCGGGCACGCGCACGTCCAGCTCGGTGACGGCCACCTCCAGACCCAGGCCGGTGAACCGCCGCATGGTCCCGGCCAGGTCCTCGGGCACCTGGCCGTGCACGAAGTGGCTCTGGAATCCGATCCCGTGCAGCGGCACCCCCCGCTCCACCAGGTCCTCGGCCAGCGCGTACAGCGCGTCGGCCTTGGCGCCGCCGTCCTCGATCCCGAACTCGTTGATGTACAGCCGCGCCCCGGGGTCCGCCTCGTGCGCGGCCCACAGCGCCTCGGCGATGTAGTCCTGTCCCAGGACCCCGTACCAGAGGTTCTCCCGCAGCTGCGCACCCTCGTCCGCGAACGGCTCGTTGACCACGTCCCAGGCCGTGATCCGCCCCTCGTACCGCCCCACCAGCTCCCCGACGTGCTCGCGCATGATCTGCCGCAGCTCCTGCGGCCCGAACGACCCCCCCGCCAGCCACGCGGGCTGCTGGTTGTGCCACAGCAGCGTGTGGCCCCGCACGTCGAGGCCGTTGCGCTCGGCGAAGTCCATCACCGTGTCCGGACCGCTCCAGTCGAACTCGCCCCGTTCGGGCTGCACGGAGTCCCACTTCATCGTGTTCTCCGCGGTCACCGACGTGTAGTTGGCGGTGACCACGTCCCGGTAGCCGCCGTCCCACAGCAGCGGCTCGACCGCCACGGCCACGCCCAGGTCCACACCGTGCTCCGCCGCCAGGGCCGGGACCTCGCCCTGAGGCGCCTCGTCCTCGGGCAGAGCCACGGCCAGGGCCGCCGCCACCACCAGCACCGCCGAGCAGCCCGCGACCGCGGCCAGCGCCACCGCGCCTCCCCGTGAGCCGAACCGCCGCCGGACGGCCCCGCCCCCCGTGCCCCCCGGCACGGCTACCGCGAACCGGTCGTGACGGGGAAGGCCGACAGCGCCCGCACCGACAGCGTCGGCCGCCGGGTGGGCAGGGCGGCGGGTCTGAGGCCGGGCACCCGTTCGGCGAGGGCCCGCAGGGCGACCTGGCCCTCCAGGCGGGCCAGCGGCGCGCCCAGGCAGTAGTGGGCGCCGCTGGAGAAGGACAGGTGGTCGGCCGCGTCGGCCCGGGTGACGTCGAACCGGTCGGGGTCGGCGAACCGGGCCGGGTCGCGGTTGGCCGACCCGATCAGGCACACCACCTGCTCCCCGCGCGCCACCGGTTCCCCGAGGACGTCCGTGTCCTCCCGGGCCCACCGCGAGGTCACCTGGACGGGGGAGTCGAAGCGCAGGATCTCCTCGACGGCGTCCTCGGCCAGACCGGGGTCGGCGACCAGCCGCTCCCACTGGTCCCGGTGGCGCAGCAGGGCCATCACCCCGTTGCCGACGAGGTTCACCGTCGTCTCGAACCCGGCGACCAGCAGCAGGCGGCACATCGCGGACAGCTCGTCGGACGAGAGCCCGCCGCCGTCGTGCTCGGCGACCAGCGCCGACAGCACGTCCTCACGCGGGTGGGCGCGCCGCTCGTCCGCCATCCGCGCGAACATCGCGTCGAGCTCCTCGGTGGCCGCGCGGATCTCCCGGAGCTGGCGTGCCGACCGCGCCCCGTCCAGGGCGGTCCCGATCACCGTGCCGATCCGCACGAACGCGTCGTCGTCGGTCTCGGAGACCCCCAGGAGCCGGGAGATGACGGCGATCGGCAGCGGCTGGGCGTAGTCGCGCATGAGGTCGAAGTCGCTCCGCTCCAGCGCCGAGTCCAGCAGCGCCTCGGCGATCTTCTCGATCTCGGTGCGGTACCCGGCCACACGGCGCGGCGCGAACGCCGGGCGCGCCGTCTTGCGCAGGCGGGTGTGGTCGGGCGGGTCCCTCTGGAGGAAGGACAGGTCCATCACGTCGTACTGCTCCTGCGGTACGAAGCCCTCCGGGGCCTCGACGCCGAAGGCCCGGTCGGCCAGGACGTGCGCCACGGTCGCGTGCGCGTGCGCGACGCGAAAGCCCAGGCGGGTCCTGGCGAACGGGCCGCCGGCACGCAGCCGGGCGTAGGTGGGGTACGGGTTCTCCCGCCAGGGCCAGTGCAGGAGACGGCTGAAGTGGTCGCCGGTCTGCGCGGCCGACCACGACAGGGCGGTGGCGGCGCGCACACGGGCGTCGAAACGGAGGGAGTCGAGCTTGCGCATGGCAGGTTTCCTCTCGTGACGTACACGACACTAGGCGCGAGGGGCCGTGTCTCTCACCCACCCCCGGGAAAGTGGCCGAACGCGGACGCGGGGGAACTCCGCCGCCGCCCCGGTCGTTGCCGCACCAGCACGGACCGGAACCGTCGGCCGTGCCCGGTTCCCGACCCGTCCCCGGCCCTCGCGCCCCCCTCTAGACTGGGGCCTCCGTGAGCGGCAGAGTCGGAGGTTGAGGACGTTGGGTGCCTTGGACAGCAACGACCCGGAGCGCATCGGTCGCTACCGGTTGATCAGCCGCCTGGGCGCCGGAGGCATGGGGCAGGTCTACCTGGGCCGCTCCGCCGGCGGCCGGGCCGTCGCGATCAAGCGCATCCACCCCCACATGGCCGCCGACGCCTCCTTCCGCCAGCGCTTCGCCCGTGAGGTCACGGCCGCCCGGCAGGTCAGCGGCGCCTTCACCGCTCCCGTCATCGACGCCGGCCCCGAGGACGAGGTGCCCTGGCTGGTCACCTCCTACGTTCCCTCCCTGCCGCTGGACGAGGCCGTGCGCGACCACGGCCCGCTGCCCGAGGCCAGCGTCCGCGTGCTGGCCGCCGGGCTGGCCGAGGCGCTCGCCGAGATCCACCGGGTCGGCCTCATCCACCGCGACCTCAAGCCCGGCAACGTGCTGCTGGCCGAGGACGGCCCCCGGGTCATCGACTTCGGCATCGCGCGCGCCACCGACGGCACCGCCGCCACCCAGTCGGTGATCGGCACCCCGGGCTTCATGAGCCCCGAACAGGTGGAGGGCAAGCCGCTGACGCCCGCCAGCGACCTGTTCGCCTACGGCGCGGTGCTGGCCTTCGCCGCCACCGGCGCCGGACCCTTCGGCGAGGGCGGCATGCCGACGATGGTCATGCGGATCATCAGCGCCGAGCCCGACCTGTCGGCGGTCCCCGAATCGCTGCGCCACCTGGTCGCCGCCTGCCTGTCCAAGGACCCCGCGGGCCGCCCCGGCCCCGGCGAGATCCTCGACCACCTCGGCGACGTGCACGCCGGATCGACCTGGCTGCCCCCGGCCGTCGCGGCGGGGGTCCGCGACCGCGTCGGCGCCGTGAACCAGGCCCTGTCCGCGCCCGGCGGCGCCGGGGCCACCGGAGGCCACCAGCGCACCGAGGTGCTGGGCGCGGGCGGCGCCGCGGGCGCGTTCGGCGACGACCAGGCCACCCGGATCGCTCCGCCCGCGGCGTCCGACGGCGGGGACGCCACGGCCGTGTACGGACAGCAGGGCCACCAGCCCACCCAGCACCTGCCCTCCGCCCCGCCGCCCGCGAGCCCGCCGACCGCCCACTACGGCCAGGGAGCGCACGCCCAGCCGCCCACCGCCCGATTCGACCGACCCGCCGCGCCCGCCCGCGGACAGGGCGGGGCGGGAGACGACGACCCCTACGCCGACCTGTACGGCGGCCACCGCCACGGCACCGACGCCCGTCAGCTCCAGCAGGCCCACGAACGGGCCCAGCGCGAGCGCGAGCGCGCCGAGCAGGAGCACCGGCGTCAGCAGGAGCTGCAGCGGCAGCAGGTCGAGTACCACCAGCAGGAGCAGCGCCGCCAGCACGAGGAACGCCAGCGGCAGCAGCAGGAGGCGCGCCGCCAGAGGGAGGCCGAGGACGCCCACCGCGAGCGCGTGCGCGCCGAACGGCACGCCGCCCAGCGGGCCCAGACCGAGGCCCGCACCGCCAACCAGCCGGGGGTGTGGGGGTTCGTCAAGCTGCTGCCGCTGCTGGTGCTGCCGCTCGTGCAGATCCCGGTCGGCTACGGCGCGGCGCTGGCGTGGTCGTGGTTCACCACCGAGACCGACGTCTGGACGGGCGCGCCCTACTCCTTCGAGCCGCTGAGCATGGACGCGTTCTGGCACGCGACCATGCTCGGGTACTTCCTGTTCAACAACCTGATCTCCGCGGAGTACCTGGTCCGGTCGCTGCGGACGTCCTTCGTCACCGGGTCGGTGCTCGCCCTGGCCGCGATCGCGGCCACCAACGGCCTGCTGTACAGCTTCGGTTTCTGGGGCTGACCGGCCCGAGCCGGGCGGGGAGGCGGGGACCCGGGCCGGGGAAGAGGCCCGGGTCCCGCGCGGTTCAGTGCGCGGCCGTGCCGACGCGGCCCTCGGAGATCTCCGTGACGCGGTGGTGCACGGGCCTACTGGGGGCGATCGCCGAGCAGGTGGTCGCGCACTCCGGGCCCTCCTCGGCGGTCACCGACACCGTGTAGACCCCGCCGCCGTGGCCCAGAGTCACGCGCACGTCGGTGTCGGTGTACTCCTCGTCGAGGTGGGTCACCGCGTCCACGCCCACCGTCCCCAGCCGGGACCGCAGTGCGGCGTCGGCGGCCTGGACGGCGGAGGAGTCGGTGCACCGGCCGCGGTAGTTGTCGGGGACGACGTCGCCGCGCTCGAAGGCGGTCACCGTGCGCACGGCCGACTCCGGGTCCAGTCGGCCGAAGTAATGGCCCTGGGGGAGCGCCACCAGGTTGGCGGCGAACCGGTCGCCGCCGACGTGGGTGGTCTCCCACACCTCGGCGCGGCCCCCGGCCAGCGCGGCGGCCACGGGACGCCCCAGCACCGCGCAGCACGGGTCCTTCTTGGCGTGCGTGCACACCAGGTACAGCGCGTGCTCGACGGGCACGCCGAAGTCCGGCGGCTCGGGCTTCTCCACGGCGGTGACGTCGTACTCCAGCAGTTCGGCCAGGTCCTCGAACTCGACCATGCGCACCCACGGCGAGGTCCGGCTGGTGTGCACGTAGTACGCGCGGCGCGGACCCCGCTCCCCGTCCGGGCGTCGGGTGCCAGGACGCTTGATGAGCTGGGGCTTGACGTCGCGACCGACGATGCGCTCGGCGAGTTTGGAGACGACGGCCTTGTCCAGGCCGGGGCTGGAGAACGCGGGATGGCGCCAGGGGCCGGGGTGTTCGACCAGCAGCCATCCACCGGTGGTGCCCGCCGTGCCGGCGATCTGCTCGCCGGTGTAGCGGGCCAGGGCCGAGCAGCCGCGGCTGCCGTCCGGGGCGGTGGGTAGACGCACGGTCGTCGTTCCAATCGGGTGTGGGGCTCCGACGGGCACACGGGGCGGGCTGTGACGGCACGCCGGGCCGTGTACGTGAAGGTTAGGCTAGCCTATCCAATCCGCTACCCCGGTATGCAACACGGAGTCCCCGAACGTGTCGTTCCGGGGTGTTCGGCGGCCCGTCGGCTCCTCCGGTGGATGCGTCCCCGCGGGAGCGGTGCCGTCCGGACCCCCGGCCGGCGGGGCGGCGGGAGGATCCACCCGCCCTCCGGCGTGCCGAAGGCGTGCCGATCGAAGGAATCTACGTCGTAAAGGCGGCGCCCCGGGTCTCCCTCCGAGCCGAATCCGACCCGGCGTCCCACGCGGTGCGCCCGCGCGTGTGCGCAAGGTCATGTCCGAACATCCTTCTCGGGAAGCTATTTCTATGTAAGTTTTAGGCGCGCTTGACGCGGTCGCGTGCATGCTGGGGGAGTCGCCTCCGGTCGCACACCGCCCATCCGAACCATGGGCCCCGACCGCCCGGCGGCCCGGGCCCTGGCCCCGCCCGGCTCCTCCACGCGACCCCCGTCGGTCCCCTGACCCGATCGCCACCGCAAGGAGATCAGAACGATGCCACGCCCGACCCTCTTCGCCGCCCTGGCCCTCGCCCTCGGCCTCGGGCTCACCGCCTGCTCCGGCGACGGGACCGGCACCGACGCCGCCTCCCAGGACACCGCGGCACAGGAGCAGGCCCCGGCCGACGACACGGGCGCCGACGACACCGCCGCGGACGGCGGCGACGCCCAGGACGGCGACGTCGTGGAGACGGTCGCCGTCACGGCTCAGGAGATGTCCTACACCGGTTTCCCCGAGACCCTGCCCGCGGGCACGATCCGGATCGACTTCGAGAACGCCGGTCAGGCCGGGCACGACCTGGTGGTCGAGGAGCTCGGCGACCAGCAGGTCGTCCCGGTGATCGACGGCGGCACCAGCCAGAGCGCCACCGTCACCCTGGAGCCCGGCACGTACACCTTCTACTGCTCGGTGGGCAGCCACCGGGCGATGGGCATGGAGGTCACCGTCACCGTCGAGTAGGCGGCCCCGGAGACCGACGGATGCCACCCGGGCCCGGGTGGCATCCGTCGGCGCGCCTCAGGCGGAGAACCCGCCGTCGCTGTGCAGCAGCTGCCCGTTGATCCACCCGCCCCGGGGCGAGCACAGGAACTCCACCAGGTCCGCGGTGTCGGCCGGGGTGCCCAGACGGCCCAGCGGCGTGTTCTCCAGGCACGCCGCCTGTACCCGGTCGTCCATCCACCCGGTGTCGACCGGCCCCGGGTTGACGACGTTGGCGGTCACGCCCAGGTGGGCCAGCTCCCGGGCGGCCGCCAGAGTGATGCGGTCCAGGGCCCCCTTGCTCGCCCCGTAGGGCAGGTTGCCGACCGTGTGGTCGCTGGTCAGGGCGACGATCCGCCCGGACCCGTGCGCGCCCCGGAATCGCCGCGCGAACGCGCGGACGAGCAGCCAGGTGGCGCGCGCGTTCACGGCGAAGTGCCGGTCGAAGCTCTCCACGGACGTGTCCAGCAGACCCGAATCGACCGACTCGCAATGGCACATCACCAGCGCCGTGACGTGGCCCAGCCGTCGTTCGACCTCCTCCAGCAGACGGGCCGGCGCCTCGGGGTCGGCCAGGTCGGCCTCCACGGCCACGGCGGCGCCGCCCCAAGCCGCCACGGCCGAGCGGTTGGCCTCCACCGCGCCGGCCTCCACACCCCACGGCATGCGGTCGTCGTAGGAGGACAGGTAGGAGAAGCCGAGATCCCACCCGGCCTCCGCCAGCCGCCGGACGATCCCGGCGCCGATGCCCGCCGTGCGGCCCACCCCCGTGACCAGGGCGACCGGACGGGAGGGCGACGAGGGGGCGGGCACGGTCGTCATGGCTCGCCATCATGGCCCGCTCCCGTGCGGCCTCGCAACCGGATGCGCGGTCGTCCCAGCGCCACCGCCCACCGGACCACGACGCGGAGTCCCGGAAGGCCCGCCTCACCCGGCCGGGTCGAGGATGGGGCTCGGCCCCACCCACCGCGGGTACGCACGCATCAGCGCCACCGCCAGCGGTTCGTACCCACCCCGCACCCGCGCCCGACCAACCCGATCGGGCGCGCGGCGCCGGTCGTTCGTCGTCGGCCCTCTTCGCGGTCGCGGCGCTTCCCCGAAACGGGGTTTCGGGCCCGTCCCCGTGCCTGGGGCCCTGATCCCGCGGGAGTTCGCTTCACGCGCCCGCGACATCGCGAAGTCGTGTGTGATCGGCCACTTGACCAGGTGAGTTGCATCATCTAGATTCATGTTCGCCAGATGAACATTAGTTCGCCATTCGTACAAGACGTTCCGTAGCACCCTCGGCTTCCATCCCCTCCCTGGAGTCCCCATGCGTCACCGCCTGCTCGCCCTGGCCGCCGGTACGGCTCTCCTGGCCACCACCGCCTGCGGCGGCCAGGACTCGCCGTCCCAGGAGGACGGTGAGCTCACCCCACTGACCGCCGGCGTCATCCCGATCGTCGACGTCGCCCCCGTCCACCTCGGCGTCGAGCAGGGCATCTTCGAAGCGCACGGCATCGACCTGACCCTGGAGTCCAGCTCCGGCGGCGCCGCGATCGTCCCCGGCGTGGTCAGCGGCGAATTCGACCTCGGCTTCTCCAACATGGTCTCGCTGATCATCGCCCGCGAGCAGGGCCTGCCCCTGACCACCCTCACCAACGGCGTCACCAGCACCGGTGAACAGGGCGCCGACCTCGGCGGCGTCTTCGTCTCCGGCGACAGCGACATCGAGAGCGCCGCCGACCTGGAGAGCGCCAGGGTCGCCATCAACACCCTCAGCAACATCGGCGACACCACCGTCCGCCAGTCCGTGCGCGTGGCCGGCGGCGACCCCACCGGCATCGAGTTCGTCGAACTGCCCTTCCCCGACATGCCCGCCGCTCTGGAGACCGGACAGGTCGACGCCGTCTGGGCCGTGGAGCCCTTCGGCACGGTGATCCGCCAGGCCGGCGGCCGAGAGATCGCCTCCAACTTCGTCGACACCGACCCCGACCTGAGCGTGGCCGCCTACTTCACCTCCGAACAGCGCCTGGCAGAGGACCCCGAACTCTTCGCCTCCCTCACCGCCGCCCTGGAGGAGTCCCTGGCCTACGCCCAGGACCACCCCGACGCGGTGCGCGAGGTCATGACCAGCTACACCGAGATCGACCAGAGCGTCGTCGACGCGCTCATCCTGCCGCGCTTCCCCTCCGAGATCGACCGCGACTCCGTTCAGACGCTCGCCGACCTCATGCTCGAGGACGGCGTGATCGACGCCGAAGCCGACCTGGATGGCCTCTACCGCTGAGGGCCAGCCCGCACGTACCGCCTCCGGGCGGGCCGCGCATCATCATCCCCGACCCGCGCTGATCCGCTGACCACCGCACCCGCCTCCGGGACGCGGGCTTCTCGCGCCCGCCCCCACCCGATCTGGACGCACCGAATCAGATGACCAAGACAGACACCACCGACGCGCCGCGGGCACCCGGGACGCTCGACCAAGGCCCACCCCCGCGCGGCCCCGCCCGCCCCCGACCCGACCGCGCCCTCCTGGGAACCCTGGGCATCGTCTTCTTCCTTCTGCTGTGGGAGGCCGTACCGCGCCTGGGCGTGGTCTCCGACCGCTACCTGCCGCCCGCCTCCGAGGTCCTGACCGTCCTCGCCCAACGCGCGGCCACGCCCGGCTTCTGGACCGCCGTCGGCGACACGCTCCTCGGGTGGGCCCTGGGCCTGGCCATCGCCTTCGCCGCCGCGACGGTGCTCGGCCTCGCCCTGGGCTCCCTGCCCCGCGTGCGCGCCTTCACCACCTCCACGGTCGACTTCCTGCGCCCCATCCCCTCGGTGGCCCTGATCCCGCTGGCCGTCCTGCTGTACGGCACCGACATCCGGTCCACGCTGCTGCTGGTCGTGTACGCCTGCTTCTGGCTCATCTACATCCAGGTGCTCTACGGCGTCGCCGACGTCGACCCCGTCGCCGAACAGACCGCCCGCTCCTACGGGCTGGGCCGCCTGGCCCGCGTCAGGTACGTCGTGTGGCCCACCACGCTGCCCTACCTCATGACGGGTCTGCGCCTGGCGGCGGCGGTCGCCCTCATCCTGTCCATCACCGCCCAGCTGATCATCGGCTCTCCCGGCATCGGCCAGGAGATCGCCGTCGCCCAGTCCAGCAACGCCGTCGCCTACGTCTACGCCCTCATCGTCGCCACCGGTGTCCTGGGCGTGGTCATCAACACGGGCGTACGCGTCCTGGAACGACGCGTGCTGCGCTGGCACTCGTCCGTCCGCGGGGAGGCCACCCCATGAGCCAGCCCACCCAGACCGCCGCGCCCCCGACCGGGGCCACCCCGCCGCGCGGCCCCGCGCGGCCCCGCCGCGCCACCTCCTCCGCCGCCGCCCGGACGCTCCTGCGCACGGCGCACATCCTGCTGCTGCCCGCGGTCCTCATCGGCCTGTACGCCTACTCCACCGCCACCTCCGGCAGCTTCTACACGCCCACGCCCGACCTCATCGCGGGCGCCTTCGCCGAACTGTGGTTCTCCGAGCGCCTGTTCGTCGACGTCGTCCCCAGCCTCCTCCGCCTGCTGACCGGCTTCACCGTCGCCGCCGTCCTGGGCGTGTCCCTGGGCGTGGTCCTGGGCCTGTCCACCCGCGTGCGCGCCGTCCTCGAACCCGTCCTGGAATTCCTGCGCGCCATCCCGCCGCCGGTCCTCATCCCGCTGATGATCCTGCTCGTGGGCATCGACGACACCATGAAGGTCCTGGTCATCGTCTCCGGCTGCGTGTGGCCCATCCTGCTCAACACCGTCGAGGGCGTCCGCGCGGTCGACCCCGTCCTGGCCGACACCGCCCGCTGCTACGGGCTGCGCACCGGCACCCGGCTGCGCGTGCTCGTCCTGCGCTCGGCCAGTCCCCAGATCATGGCCGGACTGCGCCTCGCCCTGGCCCTGGCCGTCATCCTCATGGTCATCAGCGAGATGTTCGCCAGCTCCAGCGGCGTGGGCTTCACCATCGTCCAGTTCCAACGCACCTTCGCCATCCCCGAGATGTGGGCCGGCATGGTCCTGCTCGGACTCATCGGCTTCGCCCTGACCGCCGTCTTCGAACTCGTCGAGGGACGCGTCCTTCGCTGGTACCGCGGCCTGCGCGCCGCCCACCGCGGCGAGTAGCCCACCACCAAGGAGAACACGCCACCATGCTCAAGGTCACGGGACTGCGCAAGATCTACAACGGGGGAGGGAACGCCGTCGAGGCGGTCCGGGACCTCACCTTCGAACTCGGCGAGGGCGAACTCGCCTGCCTGGTCGGCCCCTCCGGCTGCGGCAAGACCACCCTGCTCAAGTGCATCGCCGGACTCATGCCGCCCACCAGCGGCACCGTCGAACTCGCAGGCGGGAACGTCACCGCCCCGCCGCCCGACATGGCGGTGGTCTTCCAGGAGTACGGACGCAGCCTCTTCGCCTGGATGACCGTGCGCGACAACGTCGAACTGCCCCTGAAGGAGAAGAAACTGCCCAAGCCGCGCCGCCGGGAACTCGTCGCCGAGTCCCTGGAGGCGGTCGGACTCACCGCGTTCGCCGACTCCTACCCCTGGCAGCTCTCCGGCGGCATGCAGCAGCGCGTGGCCATCGCCCGCGCCGTCGCCTACGAGCCCAAGGTCCTGCTCATGGACGAGCCCTTCGCCGCCGTCGACGCCCAGACCCGAGCCGACCTGGAGGACCTCATCCGCGACCTCTGGCAGCGCCTGGGCGTGACGGTCCTGTTCGTCACCCACGACATCGACGAGGCCGTCTACCTCGGCGAACGTGTCCTGGTGCTGTCCTCCTCGCCCACCGTCGTGCAGGACGACATCACCGTCGACCTGCCCGTGGAACGCGACCAGCTGACCACCCGCCAGGACGAGCGCTTCACCGAACTGCGCGCCCGCGTCTACGCCGAGATCCAGCGGGCCAAGAACGGCGCCGCCGCAGCCCGCTAGTCCACGCCGAAGGAGCCCTCTCGCATCACCGGCTCTCTCCCGACCCACCGTTGTCGGAGGGAACGTCCACCGGCACCGCGCGCGGGACCCCGCGTCCCTGGGACTGGAGCTCCGTGCACGCGGTGCCGGTCCGGGCGGGGCCGGACCGGCTGGTGCCGGGGACGGAGGACCGTGCGCCCAGTCGGGGCGGGCGCCCTGAGCCGGGAATCCCCGCATGTCCCCTGGCGGGAGGGAACCCGTCCGAAGGCTCCCTTTCTCCGGGGAGCGGCTCCGCCCCGCCTCAGCCGGTCAGGTCGGGGATGAGGCTCGGACCCACCCGGCGCACGTGCTCGCGGAACAACGCCACCGCCGGGGGCTCGTAGCCGCCTCCGGCCCCCTCCTCCGGCCAGACCACACCGATCGGCCGCGTGGTGTCGGCGCCGCGGATCGCCAGCTCCACCGTCCCGCCCAACGGCCCCCGGGGACGCGCGGGCAGCACCGCCACCCCGAGCCCCGCCGCGACCAGTCCCCGCGCCGTCGCGATGTCGTCGGCCTCGAACGCCACGCGGGGCGTGAACCCCGCGCGGTCGGACAACCGGTCGGTCAGATGGCGCACCCCGCGCCCGGGCTTGAGCAGGATGAACTCGTCCCCGGCCGCCTCCGACACCCGCACCCCGCCCGTCGCCGCGGACAGCGGGTGGTCCTCGGGCACCACCAGCCGCAGCGCCTGCGTGTGCAGCGTCGCCGACGCCAGCCCCGGCCCGGACGGAAGCGGCGAGGTCAGCGCCAGATCCGCGCCGCCCGAGGAGACCCGCCGCAGCGACTGCGCCCACGGCTCCTGGGTCAGCGTGAACCGCACCTCCGGATGCCGTGCACGGAAACCGCGCAGCAGCGCCGGAACCACCTCCACGCCCAGCGTCGGCAGGAAGGTCAGCGCCACCCTCCCCTCCTCGGCGTCGGTCAGCTCCGCCAACCCCGCCCGCAGGTCCTCCAGGGCGCGCCGCACGTGCGGCAGCAACAGCCGACCGGCGCGCGTCAGCCGCACCCCGCGCCCCGTGCGTTCCACCAGTGCCATCCCCAACTCCTCCTGGAGCCGGGCCAGCGCTCGGCTCAGCGTCGGCTGGGGCATGTCCAGCAGCGCGGCGGCCTGGGTGACGTGCTCGGTCTCGGCCACCGCGGCGACCAGGCGCAGCCTCGGTGCCAGAACGCTGACCAGGGCATCGGGAGTACTCATACCTTTCAGTATGGAACAACCACAACACATGCATTGGACGTATGAAACGGGTCTTCCTAGCGTGGAGCCATGTCCGCGACCCGCAGCTCCGTGCCCGTCCACGACGCCCGTCCGCGAGCGGGCACCCGTGCCTACCGGCGCACGGTCGTGGCCATGGTCGCCGCCGCCGTGGCCACCTTCGCCCAGCTGTGGTCCGTCCAGCCGATCCTGCCCGCCATCGCCGCCGGTTTCAACGCCTCCGCCGCCGAGGCGGCGCTGGTCGCGTCCCTGGCCACCGGCGGGCTGGCAGGGTTCACGCTCGTGTGGAGCGGGGCCGCCGACCGGATCGGCCGAGGCCGCGTCATCGCCCTCTCCCTGTGCGCGGCCACCCTCATTGGCGGCCTGGCGCCCCTGGCCGCCGACCTGCCGGTCCTGCTGGCCTTGCGCACCCTTCAGGGGGCGGCCCTGGGCGGCGTGCCCGCGGCCGCCGTCGCCTACCTCGCCGAGGAGATCCACCCCGTCGACGCCCCGCGCGCCACCGGGCTGTACATCGCGGGCAACCCCCTGGGCGGCATGGGCGGGCGCCTGCTGGCCGGGTTCGCGGCCGACCTGGGCGGCTGGCAGTGGGGGATCGCGGCCAACACCCTGCTCGGCGCGGTCGGACTGGTGGTGTTCGTGCTGGTCCTGCCGCGGCGGCGCGACTCCGGCGGGCCCGCGTCCGACCGCGGCGCCAGGCCCCGGCCGCGCGGACGGCTGCGCGCCGCGCTCACCACACGGGGGCTGCCCGCCCTCTACGCCCAGGCGCTGCTGCTCATGGGCGCGTTCATGACCGTCTACAACCTGCTCGGGTTCCGGCTCGTCCAGGAGCCCTTCGGGCTGTCCCAGTCGACGGCCTCCCTGCTGTTCCTCGCCTACACCGCGGGGATGCTCGGTTCGGCCGTGGCGGGCGCGGCCACCGTCCGGTGGGGCGGGTACGCGGTGCTGCTGGCCGCCACCGCGCTCATGGCGGTCGGACTGTGCGGCCTGGTCACCACGTCCCTGGCCGCGCTGGCCGCCACCCTGCTGGTGATGACCTTCGCGTTCTTCGCCGCGCACGCCACCGCCTCGGCGTGGGTCGGCCGCCGGGCGACGGCCGGGAGGGCGCAGGCCATGGCCGTGTACACGCTCGCCTACTACCTGGGAGCGAGCCTGTTCAGCTGGTGCGGCGGAGTGGTCTACGACGCCGCGGGCTGGCACGGCGCGGTGGTCTACGCGCTGGCCCTGTGCGCGCTCGCCGCGCTGGCGGGCCTGCGCCTGCGCCGTCTGCCCGACCGTCCCTGAACCCGGAGGTTTGCGGACGCCCGCGGAGGGCAGGTCCTTCCCCGGAGTTTTGTTCAAAATTCAACTACGTGTCGGAAGGCGACGGAATGAACGTGCGCCCCACGGGCCTGCACCACGTGACCGCGATCGCGACCGATCCCCGCGCCAACGCGGACTTCTACCGCGACGTGCTCGGTCTGCGCCTGGTCAAGCGCACGGTGAACTTCGACCGACCCGACACCTACCACCTGTACTACGGCGACCGGGCGGGCAACCCCGGCACCGTCCTGACCTTCTTCCCCTGGCCCGACGCCCCGCCGGGCCGCGCGGGGACGGGACAGGCCACCACCACGACGCTGTCCGTGCCCGAGGGGGCGCTGGGCTGGTGGGCCGACCACCTGGCCGCCCTGAACGTGGACGCCACCCGCCCCACCGAGCGCGCCGAGGAGGACGTCCTCACGCTGCGCGACCCCGACGGCCTGCTCATCGAACTCGCCGCCAACGCCGACCCCCACGACACCGACCCCTGGGACGGGGGCGCGGTGCCGGTCGAGCGCGCCGTCCAGGGCATCCGCTCGGTCACGCTGACCGAGCGGGACGCGGAGGAGACCGCGCGCATGCTCGGCGACCAGCTCGGCTTCCGGCTCGTCGACGAGTCCGGGGACCGCTTGCGCTTCCGCACCGGCGCGGCCGCCCCCGGAGTGGGCACCATCGTCGACGTCGTGGCCGCGCCCGGGGCCGAGCGCGGCCTGGTCGCGGCCGGAAGCGTCCACCACGTGGCCTACCGGGCTCCCGACCGTGCCGCCCAGGACGCCTGGCGGCTGGCCCTGACGCGGGAGGGGGTGGACGTCACCGAGGTCCGCGACCGCTGCTACTTCACGTCCGTCTACTTCAACGAGCCCGGCGGCGCGCTGCTGGAGATCGCCACCGACGGGCCCGGCTTCGACGTCGACGAACCGCTGCTCGAACTGGGCCGCGCCCTGCGGCTGCCGCCCTGGCTGGAGCCGGACCGCGCGAGGATCGAGCGGCACCTGCCGCGCATGGGGGAGACGCGGTGACGCCGCAGGCGCGCCCGGTCTGACCGCGTCCGCGAACCGCGGTGGCGTCCCCTGCCCCGGGCGTCACCGCTCCTGCCCGTGCCGACGGCTCAGCGGCCGGCGCCGGGCGGTTCGTCCTCGGCCCACACGTGTGCGCCCGCACCCGGTTCGCCCGTGGCAGTCAGTGAATCTACAACGTAAAGGCGGCTCGGTTCACCACCGCCGTCCTGCCCCTTCGCGTTCACCCCGCCACCAACCGTGTAGAACCCTCCCGCCACGGGAACGTCAGGCATCGAACACTCCCGCGCCGACCCCGCACGAACGGGGACGAACCCTCGACGACCCCCAGTGCGAGGCCCCATGGACACCCACCCCCAGCACCCCGACCCCGCGCGCGTCACGCACAACCAGGCCGACGCCGCCTCGCACTCCAACATCGTCCAGAGCGGCGCCATCCACGGCGGCGTCCACTTCCACGCGCCCCGCACCGGTACCGCCGTCCCCCGCCAACTGCCGCCCCCTCCCGCCGACTTCACCGACCGGACCCGCGAACTGGCCGAACTCGCCTGCGCCCCGCACCACGACACCGACCTGTCCGTCCTCGTCGGCACCGGGGGAGTGGGCAAGACCGCGCTCGCCGCGCACTTCCTCGCCCAGCACGCGGACCAGCACCCCGACGGCCAGCTCTACGCCGACCTCGCGGGCTTCACCGACGCCGCCGCGCCCGCCGACCCCGCCGCCGTGCTGGACGGATTCCTCCGCGCGCTCGGCGTCCCGGCCCGCCAGATCCCCCAGGGCCTCGAACCCCGTGCCGCCGAGTTCCGCACCCGCACCCACGGAAAGCGGCTCGCACTCCTGCTGGACAACGCCGTCTCACCCGCACAGGTCCGCACCCTCCTCCCCGGAGCGGGCGCACACCGGGTCGTCGTCACCACCCGCCTGCACCTGCTCGGCCTCGTCCCCCACGGCGCCCGCTTCGTGCACGTACACCCCCTCGACCACCAGGCCGCCGTCGAGCTTCTCCACACACTGCTCAGCGGCCACCGCGACGACCTCTCCGGATCCACCTCGCGCAGACTCGCCGACCTGTGCGGCCGCCTCCCGATCGCCCTGCGCGCCGCCGCCGGACGACTGCGCCTGCGCCCCGGCCGCTCCGCCCAACGCGTCGTCGACGAACTCTCCGACGAACACCGCCGCCTGTCCGCCCTCAGCACCGACCGGGACAGCTCCGTGACCGCCGTCTTCGACGCCTCCTACACCGCCCTGCCCGACGACGTCGCCCGCCTCTACCGCCTCCTCGGCCTCCACCCGGGACCCGCCATCACCCTGGACGCGGCGATCGCGCTGGACGGCGGCGACCCCTACGAGACCGAGGACCGCGTCGAGGCCCTCCTCGACGCCAACCTCCTCCAGGAGGACGCCGACGGCCGGCACCGTCTGCACGACCTCGTCCGCGACCACGCCCGCGCCAAGGCTCACAGCGACGAACCCGAGCCCCGGCGCGCGGCGGCCCTCGACCGGCTCGTGGACCGCTACCTGCGCACGGCCACCGCCGCCGACCTGGCCCTCAACCCCCACCGGTGGCACCTGGGACCCCTGTTCGCCGAGGCCGCGAACACCCCCTCGCCCTTCCCCGACCGCGACGGCGCACTGGCCTGGCTGGAGGCCGAACTCCCCGTCCTGCGGTCCCTGGTCCGGCTGTGCCACGACACCGGTCGGCACCAGGCCGCGTGGCAGCTGTGCGAAGCCCTGTGGGCCCTGTTCACCCTCCGCCAGCACTTCGAGGCCTGGACCGAGACGCACGGTCTGGCCCTGGCTTCGGCCGAGGCGGCCGGAGACCCGGCCCCGATCGCCCGGACTCTGCTCGCCCTCGCCAACGCCCACCTCAAGCTCCACCGCACCGACCAGGCCCTCGACGAGTACACGCGCGCGCTCGAACTGTGGGAGGCGATCGGCCACCGGCTCGGCCAGGGCACCTCCCTGGAGAACCTGGGCACCCTCGCCCTCATCGCCGGGGACCACCGACGGGCGGTCGCCCACTACGGCCGGGCCCGGCGGATCTTCGCCGAGGAGGGCGTGGAGCGGGGCGTCGCACTGATGGACCGCCACCTCGGCGACGCCCACCGCGAACTCGGCGCCCCTGACACCGCCCTGGACCACTTCGCCCGCGCCCACCGGTACTTCACCGGCACCGGCGACGACTACATGACCCTGCGCACCCTCATCGGCCAGGGCATGACGCACCTGCGCGAGGAAGACGAACCTCGCGCACGCGCGTCGCTCGTCGAGGCGCTGGCGGTCGCGCGGCGCTGCGGCGCGCGCCTGGAGGAGGCGCGCGCCCACACACTGCTCGCCGACCTCGCCCGGCTCAGGCGGCACGACCCGGACGAGCGCGACCATCTGCGGCGCGCACTCGCCATCCATACCGAACTGGGCGCCCCCCAAGCCGCAGAGACAACACTCCGTCTGCGGCGGGCGGGCGGTCCCACGCCCTGACCGCCGCCCGCACCACCGCCGCCGGGCCCTCTCCGACCCCGCCGAGCACGCCCACCGTGTGCAGCAGGGACAGAACGAGGGCCACCCGCTCCTCGGGGACCGCGGCCGGCACGGCGGCCCCACCGCCCTCCGCGACGGCGACCTCCCAGACCCGCTCACCCCGCACCGCCGCCGCACGGCATCCGGGGAAACGGGCCAGCAGAGCGGTCGCACCGCCGGGCACCGTCCCCGACCCGTCGGTGACGACGTCCGCCAGACCCCTCGCGTGGTCGTCGGCGCCCGTCGCCGCCCACACGAGGTCGTCTGTGGCCACCGTGGCCGGACGTCCCGGCGTGGACAGCCGCGCGCGCACGAACCGGACGCCTACCACCGCTGCTCCCGCACGAGCAGGGACGGCGACAGGACCGGAGGCGGCACGGGCGGCGCGACGGCGGGCCGCTCCGGCTCGGGCAGGTCCATGAGCCGGTACACCGCCTCGCGCAGCAGCCGGGCCGCGTCCCCGGGCGCGGAGGTGAGCATCGAGGCGAACCACTCCCCGCGCTCGGGCACGTGCTCCTCCGCGCAGGCGCGCACCTGCGGCAGGAACGGGCGCCCGGCGTCCAGCCGGGGCACGGCCCTGCCGAGCAGGTCGGTGTGCGAGGCCGGTACGACGTCCTCGTCCGGGAACTGCGCGAGCAGGACCGGCCGCCCGGCCGCCGCCGCGTAGTAGGTCACGCTGCCGTGGTCCCCGATGACCGTGTCGCACGCGGCGATCGCCGCGTGCCAGCCGCCCTCCGGCGGCAGGAGTCCGACCGCGTCGCCCATCCACGCCCGCACCTGCCGGTGTCCGTGCACGGCGTGCACCCCCGGATGCACCGCCGTGACCACACGCGCGCCGTGCGGGGCGAGTTCCGCCGCGAGCCGGCCCGGGAGATCGGGCATGCGGCCCAGGAGCGAGTGCGACCACCACGTGGACGAGACGAACACCAGCGTCTGCCCCTCCGCCACGCCCAGCGCGCGACGGTAACCCTCGCGCTCGGGCAGGCCCGCCAGGACGCGGTCGAAGGTGGGGTCGCCGACCACGTGGGCGACCTCCACTGCCTGGGGGACGTGCCGGGCCAGGACCGACCGCTGCCGGTGGTGGGGGACGCCGATCATCGCGGGCACGACCCTGCCCTGGAAGACCAGCCCGGACAGGGACGACCCGATGACCTCCCGCGGCGCCTCGGGGCCGTCACCGGAGTGTCGCGCGCGCAGCTTGCCCGGGCCGGCGCCGTGTTCGAGGGTCAGGACGGGGGCGTCGAGCTGTTCGAGGCCGCCCAGGCTCGCGGCGACGGCCAGGTCGAAGCGGCGCGACGTCGCCCGCTCCCAGTCGAGCACGGCCGCGCCCAGCCGGTCGACGTACTGGGCGCCGCTCCGCGCCGCGCGGGAGAACGGGGGAACGGTGAAGACGACCTGCACCCGGGGGTCGGACTCGAACAGGGGCAGCACGTCGGCCAGGCGGGTCGCGGCGGTCAGGTGGTGGACGACGACCAGGACGGTGCGGTCGGTGCGCCAGGTGGCCTGGAAGTCGGCCCTCCGGTCGCGCTGACGGATGCCGTTCATCCGTGCTCCTCTCTTCAGAGATCGGAGCACGAGCGTCACCCGGAGGACGTGACGAACCGCCTGCACGGGACCTGACATCGGCCTGCGATTCGTATGACGCATCGCCTGCACCCGACAGGTCCCTGGTCGGGTCAGCCGACGAGGACGCCGCGCGGGTGGCCGCTGTGGAGTTCACCGGCGTCGACGCCGAGTTTGAAGGCGTCCCATTCGGGCTGGGTGAAGACGAGCACGGGGGAGTGGGGAGTGGTGGTGTCGGTGAGGGTGAAGCCGCCGTGGGGAAGGAAGGTGGGGCGCAGGCGTCTGTAGTCGGTTCGGCCGGTGGCGACCTGGGTGAGGAAGTGGTCCCAGTCGGTGTCGGGGACGGTGAGGGTGGGTCCGTCGGGGTTCTTGGTGTCACCGATCTCGACCATGCCCGCGCGCGGAACCCGCACCTGGACGCAGCCCTGGGCGCTGGTACTCGCGCTCGACTTCACCCATCGTGTCGCTGTCTGCTCGTAGGACTGGGTATTGGGAGCGTCGTCTTCAGGATGCACGGGTGTCCTCCAGAGCGGCCTCGACGAGCCGGGTCGACTCCCTCTTCGAGAGCGCGTCGGCGACGAGATTGTCGTAGAGGAGCTTACAGCGGCGTAGATCCCGGGTTTTCTCCAGTGTCAGGTTGCCTCCGTGGCTGTCCACGTAGATCACTTCGGGGGAGGAGGGTTCGAACTCCAGGATGCTGAACGAGCCCGCGAGCCCCGCGTGGGCTCCCACGGCGGTCGGGATGATCTGGACGGTGACGTTGGGCAGGTCCGCGGCGACCGTGAGCAGGTGGCGCAGCTGTTCGGTGAGAACCTGAGCGCCGCCTACGGGTCGGTGCAGCACGACCTCTTCGAGGACCACCCAGAACCGCAACGGATCGTGTTCCCGGGTGAGAAGTTCCTGGCGGCGCATACGCAGGTCGACGAGGAGTTCGATGTCATCGGGGTGCTCGGCCGGGTTTCCGGCGGTCAGGACGGCGTGGGCGTAGTCCCGTGTCTGGAGGAGGCCGTGGACGAGGCTGGGCTCGTACGCCCGCAGGGCCGTGGCGTCGGACTCCAGACCCACGTAGGTCTCGAACTTGGGCGGTAGGACGCTCTCGTAGGACTCGTACCACCCCTTGCGCCGCGCTTCGTCAGCGAGCTGGAGCAGGACCTCCCGGTGCTCGTCGGTCACCTGGTAGAGATCCATGAGCATCGTCAGCTCAGGGTGGGTGGGGACGACCTTGCCGCCCTCCACCCGGTAGATCTTCGGCGAGCGCACACGAAGCTGCTTGGCGACCTGCTCACCAGTGAGGTCACAGCCCTCCCGGAGCTGGCGGAGCAGTATCCCCAGCTTGCGGCGGCTGGCCGCCGGGGCGTGGCGTTCGGGCATGGGCGCCCTCCCATCCTCATTGGCTCGGGCCTGGCTCAGGTCGACGTTCATTGTCTCGCACACTCTACGCATCTTCTCAAAAATATTTCTGAGAGAAGGTTGCAGAAAATATTCTACGCGCTCATCATGGTGGCAACCGCGATCGTGCTCATCCCTTGACCCAGAGTCACGATGCCCTGAGCTGTCCTTGCCCGCCGCGACGGGGCATCCGCGCGTTCGCAGCCCGGGTGAGCCCTCGGCTGGTGATCAGTGCGTTCGCGGTAGCCGGATGAACTCCAACCCCTGTGCGGAGGTACCTGATGCGCGACTTCGACATCCCGCCACCGAGGCGGTCGCGAGACGAGCGGCCGACCACCCCGGTGGACCTGCCCCGTAGGGTCCCCGAGCAGCGCGCGGGCGTGCGCACCGCCTACTTCGGCGGGACCCGCGACCAGGTGGCCCGGGTGCGCAGTTGGTGCCGGTGCGGCATGCGCATGCCCGCGCACCGGGCGTTCCCCATCCTGCTGGTGGTCAGCGAACTGGTCACCAACGCGGTGGTGCACACCGCCTCGGGCGGCCCTTGCGGACGGGTCAGGGTCTCGATGGAGACGCTGCCGGGTCAGGTCGTCCTGGTCGGAGTGACCGACGACGGCCCTCGCGCTCAGTTCCCGGTCACGGTTCCCGCCCCCGCAGACCGCGTCGACGACGCGGACCCGAACGGGCGCGGGCTGCGTCTGGTGGCCGCGCTGGCGGAGAAGTGGTGGTGGACCGGATGCCCTGGCGGCCCGCTGACCGTGTGGGCGCTGGTCGACCCCCACCGCGACCCGGCCGCCTGACGGCGGCGGACACGAAAACGCCCCGATCGGTGCTCGGATCCACCGAGCCGGGGCGGGATCAACCACCTGAACAGGCAGGAGGACGATCGTGCAACACACCGTCGGCCGCCACCGCAGGCCGCACCGAACCGTCGCCGGCCGACTCCGGTCCGTCCTCGCCGCGGTCCTGGCCCAGGCGCTGGCGTTCGTGTTCCTTCCGGACCCGCCCAGGCGCGCACCGGTCGCGACCGCTCCGCCGCCCGACCCTCCTCGGCCCCCGGTACCGCCTGCCGCGACGGGCGAGTCCACGGCCTGGGACACGGGCGACCCCGACGAGGTCGGCGGCGCGCTCGTCCGGCCCTACCTGTCACGGTCGCCGGTGCCCCGGCCCCGGCTCCCGGAAGGTGACCTGCTGGCGCGGTCCCCGGGCGGGCCCACCGGCGACCTGGGCGACCTGGCCGCGGCCGTCCGCGCCTACCTCGACACCGTCGGCTGATGCTCCGGGGGCAGGACCACCGATCGGGAGGAGTGGACCGTTCACCGGTCGACCCCGGCGTGGGGGGGGGGGGGGGGCCGCGCGCCCCCCCCCCCCCCCCCCCCCCCCCCCCCCCCCCCCCCCCCCCCCCCCCCCCCCCACCCCCCCCGCGGGGGTGTGTGGGGGGGGGGGGGGGGCCCGCGGGGGGGGGGTGGGGGGGGGCCCCCGCCCCGCCCGGGGGGGGGGGCGCCCCCCCCCCCGCCCCCCCCCCCCACGACCGGTTCAGCAGACGACGCCCACGACTGCTGCGACCACTCCATGGACGTCCGGTCCTTCTGACGCCATGTGGCGGTACCACCCCTGGATCAGGAACCAGAAGGTGACGATCGTAGAGATTTCGGGCATGGGTGACTCTCTGGTGGCTGGGCACTTCGATGGGGATCACGACGTCGAGCGGCCCGGACGCTGACGTCCGAGGCCGCTCTGGTCAGTCCGAATCCTAGATGTGTCGGGTGCTCCGTGTGGGGCTAGTGCGAAGAATGTTGGAGGAAGTCCAACTCGGCCGCATACGCGGTGATCTCCTCCTGGTCGAGAAGGTGACTCAGCGGCCGGTAGCCGCGCCGCAACTCCTCGGCCTTGGCGTCGTCGCCGCGCGCCCGCGCCAGCCGCTCCCACGCCAGGAGTGCCAGGGCGCGACCGCGTACCGTTCCCACGCGCGCGGCCTCGGCCTCCGACTCCTCGTAGCGCGCCATGGCCCGCGCGCCGTCGCCCGCCATCGCGTGCGCGTGCCCGAGCGTGAGGAGCAGTTCGTACCGGCGCGCGGACAGCCGCTGCTCCGACCTCGCCAGAGCCTCCTCCAACGGTGCCGTCGCGTCCCCGGCACGGCCCAGGCGCACCAGCGCCGCGCCGATGTTGCCCAGGGCCACGACGACCCCCTCCGGGTCCCCGATCGTGTGGAAGGTGGCCAGAGCCGATCGCGCGTGGCGCAGCGCGCCCCCGTGGTCGCCCTGGGCGTGCGCGATCTCCCCGAGGTTGATCGTCGCTCCCGCCACCTGGCGCTGGTCCCCGGCCGACCGGAACACGTCGCGCACTCTCTCCTCGAGGCGGGTCGCCTCCTGGAAGTGGCCGAGATAGCAGTAGGACCCCGCCAGATCTCCCATCGTCCGCGCGATCCCGCGCCAGTTGTCGATCTGGCCGTAGTACTCCAGCGCCTCCAGGAACGGCGGCACGGACTCGCGCATGCGCCCCGTCTCACGGGCGCAGTTGCCGATCCCGTTGAGCGCGTCGGCCATGCCCGCGCGGTTGCCCTCGCCCTCGGCCATGCCGAAGGCCTCGCGGTGCAACCGCTCCGACTCGGTGAAACGCCCCTGTACGTACCGGATCGTTCCCAGCTCGTTGAGGGTGATCGCACTGCCCTTCGCGTCGCCGATCAGGGACCAGAGCCGATGGGCCTCCGTGACGGACGCGTAGGCTTTCGGCAGCAGGCCCAGGCGCCACTGCGCCTGACCCAGGTCGTACAGTGCGTGGGCCGCGCCGTGCGGATCGCGGTGCCCCCGCACATGGGCGGCACGCGCGTGGACAGCCGCCGCGTCCTCCCAGCCGACGGACGCGTCCAACAGCGCGGCGCAGGCGTGTGCGATGTCGGCCTCGGCCGCCTCGTGGCCGCCGTGCGACCGCGCCCAGGCGAGCGCGTCGAGCACACACTGCTGAGCACCGTCCCACCACTGGTACGCCTCCCACAGGGACCGCATCGGCGGGAGGTCGCAGGGTGCGTCGGCCAGGGGCCGCCGGTACCGGTCGGGGGCATAGCGCCGGTCCGCCAGGTCGCAGGCGTGGAGGTAGTAGGTGAACAGGCAGTGGAGCGCACCGTGCCGTTGACCCGCCGAAAGATCGGGGGAGCGTCGCGCGAACGCGGACAGCAGCCGGTGCATCGCGAACTGGCCGGCTCTCGGTTCCTCGATGAGGGACGCCTCCAGCAGGCGCTCCAGGACCGCCTCCGCCCCACGGGCCGACACCCCCACCAGCGCGGCCGCGGCGTGGGCGTCGAACCTGTCGCCCGGGTGCAGGGCGAGGCGGAGCAGGGCCTGCCGTACGGGCGGGTCCAGATCACGGGTGCTGACCTGGAACACCGATTCCAGGGAACGGTCGCCCGACCGGATGTGGTCGAGTCCCTCGCACACGTCCCCGAGCCGGGCGAGCAGGTCCTCCGGACTCCAGGCGGAACGCGACCGGAGCCGTCCGCCCGCCAGCCGGATCGCCAACGGGTGGCCGCCGCAGAACCGCGCGATCCCCTCGATCGCCTCCGAGGACTCGTGCCGTTCCAGGACGCTGAGGAGCAGGGCGGTGCCCTCCTCGTCGCTCAGCCACGACAGACGCAGTCGGCGCGCGCCGTCCAGCTCCGACAGGCCCCAGCGGCTGGTGATCAGCACCGCGCAGTCCGGACCACCGGGGATGAGCGGGCGGACCTGCGCGATGTCCGCCGCGTCGTCGAGGACGACCAGGATCCGGGCCCGCGCGGTGTGGTCCCGCCACAGAGCCATGAGCTCGGCTTCGGAGGAGGGCTGCTGCGCCTGGTGCACGCCGAGCATCGAGAGCAGTTCGCGCAGCGCCTCCGTCGGGGCCTTGCGCGGATGCGGTTCGCCCCGCCCGTGCAGTTCCACGTGGAATCGGCCGTCGGGGAAGTGCCCGCTCAGGAGGGCGGCCACCCGCACGGCCAGCGTCGACTTGCCGATGCCGGTCAGCCCGTGGATGACGTGGACCCCCGTCGCGCCCGGCGGATGGGTGGTCACGGAGGCGACCAGTCCCTCGATCTCCCGGGCGCGACCGGTGAAGTCCGGCAGGTCGCGGGGCAGCGTGTTGTACTGGCGGCGGGGGAGGGGGGCGACGTGCGCGAGGTCGGGCTGGGAGGGCCCGGTGGGCTCCGCGCCCAGGACCAGGCGCAGCGTCCGCTCGGTGGAGGAGCGGGGCACGGCCTCGTGCTCCTCCAGGTGCCCGCGCAGCCGTTCGTACACCTCCACGGCGTCCCCCGGCCGTCCCGACGCGTGCAGGGACCGCATCAGCAGCTCGGCCAGCGCCTCGTTGGCCGGGTAGGCGTGCACGTAGTCCGCCAGGGCGTCCACGACGCCGTGGGCGCCGGTGGCCAGACCGGTCCGCGCCCACAGCTCCACGACGCTCTGGTGCCGCGTCTGCATCGTGTGCCGAAGACTCGACGCCCACCGGCTCGTCAGACCGGGCAGGGGCGGCCCCCGCCACAGGTCGAGGGCGGCGCGGGCGCGGACGTGCGCCTCGGGGTCGTCACCGGCGCGCCGGGCCCGGTCCGCCTGATCGCGCAGACGCAGGAACCGCTGCCAGTCGACTGCCTCGGGCAGGATCTGGAAGCGGTAGACCCCGGCCTTGGACCGCAGCGCCGCCGGGGCCGCGCCGACCGTGCGCAGGCGGTTGCGCAGGCGCGTCAGCGTCGCGTCGAGCGTGGACCGTTCGACGAACTCGCCGTCCCAGACCCGTTGGATGAGGGTGTCCCGGTCGACGGGGTGACCGGGTTCGACTCCGAGTGCCACCGCCAGGTCTCGCGCACGCCCGGCGAGTTCCAGGGGACGGCCGCCGACGCGCAGTTCGACGGTCCCCAGTACGTCCAGCTCCACCATCCGCTCCCGACCCCCGGGACCGCGATCATTCCCCTGTTCGCGCGCGGGCTATCCGGGGCGGTCCGGCCGGAACCGGCGGGCACGTGCATCGTGCGGTGCATGCCGGGCGGGCGGTTCCTGACGTGCGAGGATCGTGGTTCTGGTGGCTGGTCGCCGGGACAGTGACATTTCCTTGTCCTGATGGACAGGTGGGCACGGGGATCGCGGGTGCGCTGTCCCACTGGCCCCACACCGCGGGCCACCGGCGCCCCGAGTGCGTGCGCGACAGCCCAGGACGTGCGCTCCAGGCCAGAGGCGACACGTTCCCGGCCCGGGTGACGGACGGGTGGCCGATCCCTACGAGGCGCGGGGCGGACCCGTGCTGCCCCGGACGACGAGGGCGGGTTCGAGGACGATGTCCCTGTCGGCGGTCCGCCCTCCGTCGAGCCGCTCGACGGCCGCCTGGACGGCGAGTTCGGCCACCTCGTCGGCGTTCTGGCGCACGGAGGTGAGGTCGATGAAGGACAGGCGCGCGAGCTGGCTGTCGTCGTAGCCGACGATGGACACGTCCTCGGGCACGCGCACGCCCGCGCGCAGGAACGCGGTGAGCAGACCGTGGGCGCACCGGTCGTTGCCCGCGATGACCGCGGTGGGAAGCTCGTCGTCCGCGAGTAGGTCCCGGGCGGCCCGGGCGCCGGACTCCTCGGTGTAGTCGCCGGGGTGGACCTGGATGTGCGCGGCCAGTCCGTGGCGGCGCATGGCGGTGCGGTAGCCGTTCCGCCGCTCGCGGGCGCCGGGCATGGTGCCGCCGTCGACGTGTGCGATGGCGCGGTGCCCGAGCCGGGTGAGGTGGTCGACCGCCTGGCGCACCCCCTTGCCGTCGGCGGTTCGGACGACGTCCACACCGGCGGCTCTCGTGCGCGGGTTGATCTCCACGACGGGTGTCCGGCCGGCGACCGCGGTCAGGTGCCGCGGGTCGGACTCGGTGCCGATGACGATGACGGCCTCGCTGCGCAGCCCGAGTAGCGCTTCCGCGGCCTGACGCTCGTCGCGTGTCGCGGCCATGGCACTGAGGACGATGTCGTAGCCCCGCCTCTCGGCGGCCGGGTAGAGCGCCTCGACGATGTCCACGTCGTGCGGTTGGCGCATGGTGAACAGCACGCCGAGCTGTCGGCTGCGGGTGCGTCTGAGCAGTCGGGCGGCGGTGTCGGGGCGGTACCCGAGCTCCTCGGCGGCCTTGAAGACGCGCTCCCGCGTCCGGGGGCTCGCTCCGGGCTGGCCGCGGAACACCAGGGACACGAGCGCCTGTGAGACTCCGACGCGCGCGGCCACATCGGACATCGTGGGTCGCTTGGTCCGCTTCGCCGAGGATGGTCGATCAGCGCCCTCTGGATCGCGCATGCGCACCCTTCGTCGTTGTGTGCCGGTGTTGACAGTCTTACCAGCACGGATACATAGTACGTAGTACTTGTACGTACTAGTTTTACGAAACAGTGCACAGGCCCGGCAAGGCTGCGGGGGCTGTGCCGTCGGTCGTCGAAACACCGAAGGACCCGCCATGCAGATCGGCCTGATCACCGACTCCGTCAGCCACCTGACCTTCGAGGAGGCGCTGGACCTCGCCAAGGGCCTCGGCCTGAGTTCGGTGGAGGTGGCCACCGGAAACTGGTCGGAGAGCCCGCACGCGGACCTGCCCTCGCTCGTGTCCTCGGCCGAGGCCCGTGCCGAGTTCGCGGGCAGGATCGCCGACCGGGGCCTGGGCCTCAGCGCCCTGACGGCGAACGGCAACCAGCTCCACCCGGTCTCCGGACCGGAGCAGGACGAGGTCGTGCGCGACACGATCGAGGTGGCCAGCGCCCTCGGCGTTCCCACCGTCGTCATGATGTCCGGCCTTCCGGGAGGAAGGGGCGACTCCCACCCGAACTGGATCACGACCTCCTGGCCCCCGGAGAACCTGGACATCCTCGCCCACCAGTGGGACGAGGTCGCCGTCCCCTACTGGAGGGAGCTGGCCGCCTTCGCCCGGGACAAGGGCGTGCGCCTGGCCGTCGAAGCCTGCGGCGGGCAGTTGGTGCACAGCGTCTCCAGCATGGTCCGGCTGATCGAGAGCGTCGGGGACCCCGAGGTCGTCGGAGCGAACCTGGACCCCTCGCACCTGATGTGGATGGGCGCGGACATCCCCACCGTCATCCGTGAACTGGGCGGTTCCATCTTCCACGTCCACGCCAAGGACATCCGTGTGAACGGGCCGCGGGCCGCGCGTGACGGACTGCTCGACACCGTCGCGATCACCGACCCCGGTGACCGCGCCTGGAACTACGTCACGCTCGGGCTCGGCCACCCCGGGGGAGAGACCTTCTGGGCCGACTTCGTCTACACGCTGCGCTCGGTCGGCTACGACGGCACCCTCAACATCGAGCACGAGGACACGCTGGTCAACTCGGTCGAGGGCGTGGGCAGGGCGGCCGACCTGCTCAGGCGGGTCACGCTCGTCGAGGCTCCGGACTGGAGGCCCGCCGACATCTGAGGGAGCGTCACCGCAGCGGCGGTGTCCCTCCCGAAGGGGACCGGACCACGTGTCGAGGGCGTCGCCCGGCCCCTCCCGGCGTTCACGGGTCCCGCACGCCTCCGGCGGTGCGACGGCGCGCGGATCGTGTGCGTGCGGCCGATCCGGCAGAGGGGTGACCCTTCCTTGTCCTGGAAGACAGGTGGGCCGCTGGATCGTGGGCGAGGGGATGTGTGGTGCGGGTGAGAGCGCATACCACCCGTAAGGAACAAACCCCGGCTCGTCTAGACTCGGCGAACATGAACCCCGAAGGCCCCATCACCCTCTCTTCCCCCCACAGCACGAGTTGACCGTGGACCCCGAGATCCTCGGCCTCCTCTTGCTGGTGGCCCTCGGCGCGGGCTGGGTCGACGCCGTGGTCGGCGGGGGAGGACTCGTCCTCCTGCCCGCGCTGCTGGTCGCCTCGCCCACCTCGCCGCTGGCCACCCTGCTGGGCACCAACAAGCTCGGCGCGGTCTTCGGCACCGCCTCGGCCGCCGTCGCCTACGCCCGCCGGATCAAGCTCGAACCCCGGATCGTGTGGCCCACGGCGGGCCTGGCCCTGCTCGGCTCCGGGACGGGCGCGCTCCTGGCCACCGCGCTCACGGCGGACGTCCTCAAACCCGTCATCATGCTCGTCCTGGCGGGCGTGGCCCTCATGGTCTACTTCCGGCCCGCCATGGGCACCGCCCCCGACCCCCGACTGCGCACCCGCAACCGGGCCCTGGCCGCCGTCGCCCTGGCCGGGCTCGGCGTCAGCTTCTACGACGGACTCATCGGCCCCGGCACCGGCGTCTTCCTCATCATCGCCTTCACCGCCGTGCTGGGGATGGACTTCGTCGCGGCCTCCGCCTCGGCCAAGATCGTCAACACCGCCACCAACGTGGGCGCCCTGGTCGTCTTCGCCGCGGGCGGCCACGTCCTGTGGTGGCTGGGCCTGGCCCTGGGGGCGTGCACGATCGTCGGCGCCCAGATCGGCTCGCGCATGGCACTGAACCGCGGCGCGGGGTTCGTGCGCACGGTCCTGCTCGTGGTCGTCCTGGCGCTGCTGGTGCGGATGGGCTGGGACCTGTTCGCCTGACTCGGTCCTCGGTCCCCGGTCACGGATTCGGGGACCGCGGCCTCCGACGGCGCTACGGCCCCCCACTCCGGCAGCGGTGCGGGTTCCCCGGCCGGATCAAGGTTTCGGCAAGGAACGCTCATGGTCGTGCTGAGACGCTGCTCCGACACCACGTGACGGCCGGACCCCGGCCCGGAGCCGGCAAGCACCGTGCTGACCGATTCCCGGGACACGTCCGGCCACCACCCTGGACACCCGTAGGAATCGGAGCTCTCCATGAACGTGACCCCTCTTGTCCGGCTCAGCGACATGATCCTCGAACGCCTCGCCCCGAGGGCCACCGCCAAGGCCATGGCGGAGCGTTGCTACTTCCAGTACCGGTGCGTGTACCGCGCCTCGACCTGCGCCGGCACGCGGGACTCCAGGCAGCGCCGCCGCGTCTGCCACGACAGCGGCGACATCTACTACGGCGCCTGGGTGACCGTCGGCTGCTGCTGACCCGACCTCCCGCCCGTGGCACCGAGCCGCTGGCGGGACCACCCCCGCCGTCCTTCCCCCAGCCCGGTCCGCGAAGGATCCAGCCCCTTGCTCACACTCGCCACCTTCTTCCTCCAGACGGCGGTCGCAGGCGTGCTCCTCGCGTCCGGGCTGTCCAAGGTCCGGGGTGAGGACCATCAGGAGACCTGGGCGGTCCTCGCCGCACGCCTGCCCCTGCGCCGGTTCCCCGTGCGCGCCGCCTCCCGCGCCCACACCGCGGTCGAGATCGCGACCGGAGCGGCCCTGCTCGCCGGCGCGTGGGCGCGGATTCCCGCCCTGGCCGCGGCCACCCTGCTGCTGGCCGCGTTCACCCTGCTGGCCCTGTACTCGGCGTGCGCCGACGACGCCGTCCCCTGCTCCTGCTTCGGCAGGTCCCGGTCATCCCTGGGATGGCCGCACGTAGGGCGCAACCTGGCACTGACCTGCCTTTCGGGGGCGGGTCTGGTCTGCGCGCACGTGGTCGGCGCGCAGCTGCCCCCATCGTTGGCGGAGGCGGGCCTGGCTGTGTCCGCGGCGCTGGTGGTCACCGCCGTGGCGTACTACTTCGACGACCTCGTCGACCTCTTCGGCCCCCTCAGGGGGGCCGCGCCGAGCCCACCGCCGTCCCGTCCGCGGACCGGGCGGGACCGCTCCGCGGCCTAGCGAGGCGACGGCGCCGCCGGGCGTCGGCGTCGAGGCGCGATGCGGCGGACCACGACCCCGCGCACACCCTCGAGGGAGACGGGGCCCCAGTCCCGTGAGTCGGTGCTGCGGGCCGCGTTGTCACCGAGCAGGACCAACCGCTCCGGGGGGACCGTGGTACCGCGGCCCCTCCCGGGAACGGTGTCGGGCAACGGGTCGCCCGGCAGCGCGGCCACGCGTTTGACCACCAAGGAGGGCGCACCCGACCGGAGGGACGGGCGCCCGCCGTCGCGCGCAGGCCCGCCGAACACGACCACGTCACCCACGCGCAGAGCCTCGGTCCGGCCTCTGCGCACAAGGACCCGGTCGCCGCTCCCGAACGTCGGGACCATGCTCTCCCCGACCACGTCCACCACCAGCCACGTGCGCCGCAACCACAGCAGCCAGCCACCGCCCGCCACGGCCACAGCGGTCAGGGCGAGCCCCAGCGCGGAGGCCTCCGACACCGTCACCCCTCTCCCGCCTGGGCCGGTACGGCGTCCTCGGCGTCCTGGTAGCCGCGCGCCTGGATTCCGTACAGGTGGGCGTACAAGCCGCCTTCCGCGAGGAGGCGGTCGTGGCTTCCGACCTCCACCACCCGGCCCCCGTCCAGGACCGCGATCCGCTCCGCCTCGCGCACCGTGCCCAGCCGGTGGGAGATGAGCAGGCTGGTGCGCCCCCGCCGGTGGGCGCGCAGCCCGGCGTGGATCTCGTGCTCGGCCTCCGCGTCCAATCCGGAGCTGGGCTCGTCCAGGATGAGCAGGTCGCGCTGTCCGCGCAGGTAGGCGCGGGCCAGAGCGAGACGCTGCCACTGCCCGCCGGAGAGGGGGATCCCGAGCCGTGCGTCGTCCTCGCCGTCGGAGTCATCGAAGAACATGCGCGTCAGCAGGGTGTCGTAGCCGCGGGGCAGGTTCTCCACGATCCGGTCGGCTCCGGCGTGTCCGGCCGCGGAACGAATCCGCTCCCGTCCGGCGCCGGAGTCCGCCCCGGAACCCGGCACGGGATCGGCGCCGGTGAGGACGCCAACGTCGCCGAGCCCGATGTTCTCCGCCGCCGTCAGGTCGTACTCCATGTAGTCCTGGAACACCGCGCCGACGCGGCGCCTCAGCTCGGCCGGATCCATGTCCCTCAGGTCCACCCCGTCCCACAGGACGGCCCCGCGCTCGGGGTCGTACATCCGGCACAGCAGTTTCACGAACGTGCTCTTGCCCGCCCCGTTGCGTCCCACCAGGCCCAGCGACCCCCCGTGCGGAATCACCAGGTTCACGTCGCGCAGTACCCAGGGATGCTCGGGCGCGTAGCGGAACCACACCCCTCGGAACTCGACGCCCCTGCGGAGCGCGGGAACGGGGCGGGGGCGCGCGGGGACGGCGAGATCGGGTCCGGTCCGAACGACCTTGAGATAGTGGTCGAACATCAGGAGCTGGTTGTGGGCGAACATGATGTCCTGCACCAGCTGGACCAGGGCGCCCTGCACCCCGCCCACGGCCGCGACGAACAGGGTGAGGTCCCCCACCGTCAGCCTGCCCTCCACCGCCGCCAGGACGGCCCACACCAGCCCCCCTCCCGCCACCGCGGCGGACAGGATCCCCAGAAGGGTCTGCGCGCGGAGCGCCCGTTGGTCCAACCGCCGGTTCTGGGCGTTGGACTCGCGCCGGTCGTCGGCCATCCGTCCGCGAAGGTAGGGTCCCGCCCCGAACAGGCGGATCTCCTTGGCGGCCCGCACGTTCGACAACAGGTCGCGGAAGAAGAACTCGCGTCGCTCGACGGGCCCCAGATTCCACATCATCCCCGCCCGCGCCCTGGACAGGCGCAGTTCCACGAACAGCGACGGCAGGGCGGCCAGCAGCACCACCAGGGCCATCACCGGGCTGATCACCAGCAGGGAGGCCAGGAACCCGGAGATGGTGACGACGGCGCCGATCAGGGAGAAGACCGACGAGGTCACGCCACTGGGTGTCGCGCCGCCCGACTGATGCGCCAGTCGGATCCGGTCCAGGAACGCGGGATCCTCGAAGCGGGCCAGTCCGGTGAACCGCTCCACCGCTGAGAACAGGCGGTCCTGGGAGGCGAGGCCGACCCGGCGGGACATCTCGTCGACGACGTACCGGGACGCGAACGGGGCCAGGGCCGTCATGAGCCCCGCGGCGGCCAGACCCAGCCCCGGACCGAGCACGTGCCCGGTCCCGGAGGTGCCCGTGACCGCGTCCAGGACCACCTTGGTCAGCCACGCGGCCACGACCGGCGTCACGGCCTGGAGCAGGGTGAGCAGGCCGAGGGCGGCGGGCAGGTACCACCCCGTGGTCCACGCCAGGCCCAGGGCCGCGACCACACCGCGCAGCGACGTCCGGACACCGCCGGCCGTGTGTTCGGTCAGGTCAGACATCAGCGGCGTTCTCCAGGTCCCTCACCTGGGTTCCACTGGCCACCACGCGTCCCTCGGGGCCGACGCGGGCGATGGCGGGGAAGGAGCGCACGCCCAGTGCCCGCGCGAGGGCGCCGTCGTGGTCCTCCCGTACCAGTCGCGCGACGGGTGCCAGCCGCGCGATCTCGCCGGCCGATTCCTCCGGACCGCCGACGACCAGGGCCAGGACACCGTCCCTGCCCCCGGGGGAGCTCTTCGCCAGTTCCACGAAGTGGGGCATCTGCTGCTCACAGCCCGGACAGCCCGGTGCGAAGACCCCGATCAGGGTCTGGCCGTCCAGGTCGTCACGGGTCAGCACGGCGCCGTCCAGCGTCTCGGCGGAGAAGGCCCCGATCCGCTCACCCGCGGCGAGCATGGCCTCTGGGAAGTCCTGCGCGCCGCCCATGGCGCCGATGAGCGCGGTGTGCTCCCTCAGACGCCGGATCACGCCGATGGTGAGCAGCAGGTTCAGCAGGCACAGTCCGGTGAGGAGGACGACTGCGGCGATGAGGACGGTCATGGAGGTCGGCACTCCTCGGGGGGTGGGAACGGGTGCGCGGGGCCGTCCGGGGAGCAGGACGGGCGAGGACGCGACCGCTCCACGCTAGGGACGCCGCCTTGCCGGAACCTTGAAAGAGCCTTGAGGCGGTACCCGGACCGCTCGCGCCGCCGCCCGCCGACCGTGTTTGACGGCACCGCGCCCCCGGGTAGGGTCCGGGGATCCGCACCGAGGGGGCGCACATGTCCACGCTGATCGAGCTGCACGCCACGGCGATGGGGGAGTTCGACCGCCGGGTGCGCGACGTGGGTACCGACGACTGGACGCGGCCGACCCCGTGCACCGAGTGGACCGTGCGCGACCTGGTCGGCCACCTGGTCACCGAACAGCTGTGGGTCCCCCACCTGCTCGGCGGCGCCCGCGTCAAGGACGTGGGGGACCGCTACGACGGCGACCAGCTCGGCGACGACCCCGTGGCGGCCTGGTCCGCCGCGGCGCACGCGGCCCGGGAGGCGTGGCTGGCCCCCGCGGCCCTGGCCCGCACCGTGCACCTGTCCTACGGCGACGTGCCCGGCCGGACCTACCTGTGGGAGATGACCTTCGACCTGGCCGTGCACGCCTGGGACCTGGCCACCGCCCTGGGCGCGCCGACCCGGCTGGACCCCGTCCTCGCGTCCGCGTTGAGGGCCTGGACCGACGACCGGCCGCCGGGCCCCGGAGCGATGTTCGACGCCCCCGTCCAGGTCGCCGACGGCGCCGACGACACCGACCGGCTGGTCGCGCTCACCGGCCGCCGCCCCCGGGGGCGCTGACCGGTCGGCGGGGGAGCGGTCAGGCCGCGCTGGAGGCCCGCTCCTCCAGGGCCTTCTCGTCGAAGGACATCTCTGGCGGGGCCTGGCGGAACCCGCGCGTGACGTAGGCCAGCTGGACGAGGCCGACCGCGGCCCACACACCGCCGATGACGAACGCCAGGCCGCTGAGGTTGGTCCACAGGTACACGGTCAGGCACAGTCCGACCCCCGGGACCAGCCCGTACCTGAGCAGGTCGGCGCCGGTGCGCATGCGCTCGCGGACCACGAAGTGGATGATCACCGACAGGTTCACGGCCGCGAAGGCGACCAGCGCGCCGAAGGAGATGAACGAGGCGACGGTCTCGATGTCGAGGAAGACCGCGCCGACCGCCACACCGCCGACCAGCAGGATGTTCGCGGCGGGGGTGTTGTACCGCCTGCTGAGACGGCCGAAGACGCCCTTGGGCAGGCTGCCGTCGCGGCCCATGGCGTACAGGACGCGCGAGACGCTGGCCTGGGAGCTGAGCGCGGAGCCGAAGGAGCCGATGATCAGCGCGGTGGTCAGCAGCGCGGCCAGGACGTCACCGCCCACGGCGCGCATGATGTCCAGCGCGGCGGAGTCGACGTCGGTGAAGCGGGTGTGGTCGGGGAAGACCATGTGCCCGAACCAGGAGGCGGCCAGGAAGATGAGGCCGCCGCACAGGGTGACCAGGATGATCGCGCGGGGGACGTCGCGCTTGGGGTTCTCGGCCTCCTCCGACAGGGTGGTGACCGCGTCGAAGCCCAGGAAGGACTCGGTCAGGATGGCGGCGGCGCTCAGGACCGGCAGCAGTTCCAGGCCGCCGCCGACGAACGGGGCCAGGGGGTGGATGTCGGTCGTGCCGACCAGGTGGCGGGCGCTCATCGCGAAGAACAGCAGCAGGAACGCCACCTGCGCGCCGACGATGACGGTGTTGGCCCTGGCGACCAGGGCGATGCCGCGCACGTTGAGCGTGGTGACGACGGCGAGGAAGCCGACGATCCACACCCAGTCGGGCACCGCGGGGAACTGGGCGTTGAGGTAGAGCCCGATGGTGATGTAGTTGATCAGCGGCAGGAACAGGTAGTCGAGCATCATCGTCCAGCCGACCATGAACCCGGTGCGCGGGCCCAGCGACCTCTGGGCGTAGACGTAGGCCGATCCGGTCGAGGTGTAGACCCGTGAGAGACGCCCGTAGGAGTAGGCGGTGAAGAGCATCGCGACCATGGCCACGAGCACCGCGGTCGGCAGGTGCCCGTTCGACATCGCCGTGGCGACCCCGTAGACGGTGAGGATCGTGGTCGGGACCAGGTAGGCCAGGCCGAACAGCACCAGGTGGGGCAGCTTGAGGACGCGCGCAAGCTTCGGGGTCGCCTCGGACAACAGACCGACCTTCTTCCTGAGGGGTGTGCCGACGATTCGTATGCTCCGGGTCTTCTGTGAGCAAACCCACCATGACAGGCGTCACTCCACGATGCAAGCGAATCCATCGCAAAATCTGGCCTGGGCAACTGATTTGTGACATCTGACGCCTGTGGGCGATGAAATCCGTTGAGACTCGTGTGTTGTGCCATCTACGCCACACCCGCGCGCGCCCCGTCGGCCCGCAGCCCCCACGGCACGGGCCGTCCGTCCCCGCGCACGACGGCGCCGCCGACCCCGCGGGGCCGACGGCGCCACCACCGTCTCTGAGTCGCCGCGCCCTCAGGCTCCGGACAACTCCCAACGCAGCACCAACTCGACCAACTCCACCACCACCTCCTTGGCCGACTGCCGGCTCCGCGCGTCGCACAGCAGCAACGGCACCGGATCCTCCAGGTCCAACGCCACCCGCACGTCCTCCGCCCGGTGCGTGCGCTGCCCGTCGAAACAGTTGACCGCCACCACGAACGGCACCCGCCGCTCCTCGAAGAAGTCGATCACGTCGAAGGAGTCCGTCAGGCGACGCGTGTCCGCCAGCACCACCGCCCCCAGAGCGCCCCGCGCCAACTCCTCCCACATGTAGGAGAACCGGCGCTGCCCCGGCGTCCCGAACAGGTACACCACCGTCGACTCGTCCAGCGTGATCCGGCCGAAGTCCAACGCCACCGTCGTCGTGGTCTTGTCCTCGACCCCCACCAGGTCGTCCATCCCCTCGCTCTCGGCCGTCATCACCTCCTCGGTGTGCAGCGACTCCACCTCGCTCAGAGCCGACACCAACGTCGTCTTGCCCGCCCCGAAACCTCCGGCCACCACGATCTTCAACGTGTCCGGCACCGGTCCCGCCACCTCAGCGGTCATCCACTCCACCTCTACAACTCCCGGATCCGCTCCAGAACCGAACGCAACGTGGCCGCGTCGGGGCGGGCGCGCTCCCAGTCCGAGGTCCGCACCACCACACGCCCCTCATCCGCCAGATCCGCCACCAGGATCCGCACCACACCCAGCGCGAAACCCGACCGCGACGCCACCTCCGCCACCGACAGCGGCCGCGCGCACAGCGCCAGGATCAACTCCACCTCCGGGTCGACGTCCGGCCCGCCCACCACCGGAACCGCCACCACCTGCGTCGTCACCGTCAGATCCGCCCGGGACGGACGGGTACGTCCCCCCGTCAACGCGTACGGCCGGATCAGATTCGACTCCTCGCCGTCCTCCCCGGACGGCGCCGGACTCACGTCCCGCCCCTGCGACCGCGCGGCAGCGCCGACAGATGCGGCCCCACCTGCCGGACCAGCCGGTTCAGCTCGAACGCCGCCTGACCCATGTCGCACGAGGCCTCCGCGACCAGCGCCAGCGACGCCCCGCGACCGGCCGCCAACACGAACAGGAACACGTTGTCCATCTCCACGACCGTCTGGCGCACCTCACTGGCCCCCAGTTCCCTCCTGGCCCCGCGCGCCAGACTCGCGAACCCCGACGCGATCGCCGCCAGCCGCTCGCCCTCCTCCCGCACCACCTCCGGCGACGCCGACAACAGCAGCCCGTCGGCCGACAGCAGCAGCGCGTGCCGCGCCCCCGCCACCCGCTCCACCAGGTCACCCAGCAGCCAGTCCAACGACCTGACCGCCGACCCGCCGTTGAGCCCGCCACCGACCATCCGCCCGCCACCAGCCACGTCCGCCGACATCCCCATCACCCTTCCGTCTCCTCACCGGGACGCGCACCGCGCACGCCCTCCGCACCCCCGCCGCCGGGCGCCGCGCGCCCGCGCGTCGTCCCCGACTGGAACGCGCTCATCATCGACCGAATCTCGGACAGCGGCCGCTGATCACCGCTCCCGCCGGGTTCCCCGCCCCCGTGGGCCCCGGCGCCCTCCGGCGCCGCCTCGCCCACGGCCACACCACCGGACACCCCCGCCGCGCGCGTACGCCGGCGCCGCCGCGGCAACCCCATGTAGGTGTCCTCCTCCGGAGCGGACCCCGGCCCCCCCGAGGACACGACCGCCGACCCCCGCGTCGGCGCACCGGACGGCTCCGACGGCGCCCGCCGCACCACCGGGCCCGGGTACGGCCCCGTGTCCTCGACCGCGCGCCCCTCCTCCCGCCGCTCGGCCAGCACGGCGGCGGGGATCTCCACCACCGCCCGTGTCCCGGCGTACGCACCGGCCCGCAACGTCACACCGAACCCGTGCCGCGCCGCGATCGTCGCCGCCACGAACAGCCCCAGGTGCGAGTCCTCCCGCATCCGCGCCAGATCGAACCGCGGCGGATCGGCCAACAGGGCGTTGGCCGACACCCGCTGCACCTCCGTCATCCCGAGCCCGCGGTCCTCCACCTCCACCACGCAGCCTCCGCCGTCGCCGTCCCGGCCGCGCACCGTCACCGACGTCCCCGGCGGCGAGAACGCCGCGGCGTTCTCCAGCAGCTCGGCCAGCAACCGGACCGTGTCCGCGCCCACGTCACCGCGCAGCCACACCCGGGGAACCTCCAGCACGCGCACCCGCGTGTAGTCCTCGATCTCGCTGGCCGCCGCCCGCACAGCCTCGTGCAGACCCACCGGACCCAACCCCGCGCGTACCGGCGCGTCACCGCTGAGCAGCACGAGGTTCTCCGCGTTGCGCCGCATCTGGGTGCTGAAGTGGTCGATCCGGAACAGCGACGCCAGCGTCTCGGGGTCGGTCTCACCGCGCTCCAACGAGTCCAGCAACCGCAACTGGCGGTGCACCAGCGACTGCGTACGCCGCGCCAGGTTGCGGAACATCGCCCGCACGCCCGCACGGACCTGCGCCTCCTCCACGGCCGCGCTCACCGCCGCGCGCTGGGCGTCGTTGAACGCCTCGGCCACCTCACCGATCTCGTCCCGCCGCTCCACGCTCAGCCGCGGCGCCTCGGCGTCCACGTCCACGCTCTCTCCCGCGCGCAGCCGCGCCGTCACCTCCGGCAGACGCACCCGGGCGTGCTCCAGCGTCAGCGTGCGCAACTCCTGGAGCCGGCGCCCCAGCCGCTGGGTCCCGCTCACCGCGACCGCGGTCGAGGCCAGGGCCGCGATGAGCACGAGCACGCTGCTGACCGCCACGACGCGGGTCAACTCGGCGGCCTGTTCGTTGCTCAGGGTCACCACGCGCTCCATCTGGGCCTGTTCGGCCTCGCGCATCCGCAGGTCCACGGCCTCGGCCGCACCGCGCCAGGCGGAGGCGTTGACGGGCACGGTGTCGTCGTCGCCCGGCGGCCTGCCGACGATGTTGTCCTGGAGCAGGTGCACCGTGGCCAGCCCCGTGAAGGAGCTGACGCGGGCGTACTCCGTCAGGTCGGCTTCGCTGAGCTCGGCGCCGGCCCTGTTCCAGGTGAACTGCTGGGCCCCGGCCGCCGCGGAGAAGCGGGCGTGGTCGCTCGCGGTGAAGGAGTCGCTGGCCACGGCGTGGGCCACCACCGCGTCCTGCTGGTTGAGCAGCTCCCGGGTGAGCATGAGCGAGGTCAGCGAGCGCAGGTGGGGGACCTGTTCGGGATCGGCCCGGGTCACCTGGCCGTCCCAGAACCGCAGGCCCGTCTCGATCGCCTGGTCGTAGAAGGTCCCCGCCGCCAGGGGGGTGCGCCCGGAGCGGGGGAGCCCGTCCACCAGCTCCCGGTGCCCGTCGAGCCCGTCGAGGAGGTCGTCGAGGCCCTGGGCCTGGCGGGACAGGTCCGCGGAGTCGAAGCCGTCCATCCTGCGGCGGTAGAGGGCCAGGGCCTCGTCGGTGTCCTCCCGGGCCCTCTCCAGACGCAGCAGGCTCGCCTGGGAGGGGCTGGCGGTGTCCATGGTGGCGCGGCGTTCGCGCTGGAGTTGTCCCACGACGCTCACGACGGGTCCGCCGAGTTCCTCGGTCAGGGCCGCGGTCGTGTGCAGGTCCCGGATGTCCACCAGCATGACGGTGGTCATCACGGCCCACAGTGCGAGGAGGGCGGTGCTGGGGACCAGGACCAGCGTGATCATGCGTGCGCGAAGCGAGCGGCGCTTCTCATGGGGCATGGGTTCGCTTCCATGGGGGGAGGGGAGCGTGGACGTCGAAGCCCGCGGGCTGGGGGAGCGGCCGGACTCAGAGTGAATCGGTTCACGGGGGATCGCGCAAGGTCTGGCGTCCGCCCACGGCGCCGGAGAACCCAGATGCGCGCTGGTCAGAGCCGGTGTTGCCGAATCCGGCCAAGCACAAAATCTACACTGTAAAGGTGGCGGGTTCGGTCACTCGACGCACACACACCACCACCATCGCGCGGCTTCGCCGCACCGACCACCCCCAGCCCGCCCGGCGCCGCGAACGGTGCGTGAAACCGACCGCACACCGGGGTACGGTTCCCCTGCGCCGCCCGCGCCGCCACGGCGCGGCACCGTACGGTCACCGATGGGCACCGACACTGGCACTGGCACCACCACCGGGGGAGAGGACACCATGAAGCTCAGCGACGACCAGATCCGCGAGGGCCTGGAACGACTCACCGACTGGGAGTGGGACCCCGAGGCGCCCGACATCCACCGCACCGTCCGCCTGCCCGACTTCCTCGCCGCGATGGCCCTGGTCAACGAGATCGCCCAGGCCGCCGAACAGGCCGGACACCACCCCGACATCGACATCCGCTACAACCGGGTGCGCCTGTCCCTGTGCACCCACGCGGTCGGCGCCCTCACCGAGAACGACATGGCCCTGGCCGCCCGCATCGACGAGCTCGTCCCGTCCCGTCCCTGATGCGTCGCGGGCCGGTGGGGGACCGCGACGCGGTCCCCCGTGGAAGCCCGACGTCGGTCTCAGGCCCCGTTGTTCATGAGCATGCGAGCGCGCGGCCGGGTCGCGTCGCAGATCGGGTCCGGGAGCCCGTCCGTGGTGCAGACGGCCACCACGCTGCGCCGGCCGTCCGTGTTGTCCTTGGCCGGGACGGTCGCGGTCCCCGACCCCACCCAGGAATCACCCCTGTCGGTCGTGATCTCCCAGGTCCCGTTCATCGTCTTCATCAGTTGGGCCCGGGCCACCCATCCCGTCTCACCGGGCTGGACGGGGTAGGTGACGCTGTCCGACACCGCGTTCTCCTGCCCCCACTGCCGGTCGTAGTGCACTTCGATGCCCACGGTGACCGACGCCTGGACCGGCGAGGCCTCACCCGTGCCGATCGTCGTGGACACCGACAGGGAACCACCGACGGTGTTGGTGTAGCTCGTGGTGTGCGTCCAGGAGAATGCATGGGACATCTCCCTCGAGGATCCGTTCCGCCACACCTGACTGACGATCTCCGGATCGCTGGGTGTGGCCGGTGCGTCCGATCCGACCTTGAATTTCGCGTCCCTGATGACACCGGAACCGTCGTCCCACATCGACAGCGCGCGGAACGTCGCCAACTCCATCCGCCGCTGGTGGGTGAGCTCCGTACCCGGTTCCGTCTCGATGACCCAGCTGTCGTTGAGCTCGCTGGGGCTGTGGCACCCGTACAGTCCGACGTGTGCGAAGTTGCTGAAGTTCTCCCGGTAGATGTTGACGCACTTGTCGTCGTCGGCGTGCCGCAGTCGCCACCGGCTGGCCTGCTGACCGCCGATCGTTGCCGTGGTCGGCTGGAGATACCACTCCTGCGATTCGGAGTCGTCGCAGTGATCGAGGTAGAGGCGGTCGGACTTGGTTCCCATCTGTGCGTCGACGCAGAGTCCGGTGTCCTGGTTGACGATCGAGAACGTCCCATCCCGATCAGTCACGAACGTGTACTTCTGCCGGTGTGTGTCGGTGTCGTACAGGACCATTTCCGTTCCCGGATTGCCGTCGCTGGGGCTGATCTGGAAGAACGAACCGTCCCGACTGTCGCGGTTCAACAGCTGGATGTCACAGTAGACGCCCTCCTGCGAGCAGTCCGCCGCGATCTGGGCAGCCGACGCCTGGACCGGTGCCAGCACGGCGCCCGTCGCCGCCACGCCGATCCCGATCAGCGCCGCCGCCGTGCGCGTCAGCACCCGGTTCGATCCCGTACCGTTCATTCCGCGCTCCCTGGCTTCCATCCGAGAAGTTCGGTGTTCCTGTCCGCCGCCGTCTGGGTCCTGGGGGGTGCGTCCCCCGTGCCGCACTCCGCTCATTCGCACGAGTATCCGATGAGGTACTCGGGAACATTCGAATATCCGCCGCCCAGGCAGGTGTACCTGACTGTCTGGTCGGACGACTCCAGCGTGAATGCATGGATGACGTCGCCGACCTCCGGGCCGACGCAATTCGTCTGTCCGGTCGCGGAGCCCATGCCTTCCACCGGGCCGGTGACCTCGTCGCAGACGTACGTCGGCGTGACGAAGGCGGCCACGGGTGTGGACCACGCGACGAGCACCGCCCCTGCCGCCACGCCGATCAGTGTGGACATATGGCGCATGCGCGTTTTCCTTTCGTGAGTGTCGATGATCCGTTCACCCACGGCAGGCGGAAAACGAGGCCGTCACCGCAAGAAGAGAATTCATGTTCGGATCGACCGGGATCTCGGACTCCGGGGAAGAACGGACATCGAGATGGGTATCACGGTCAGAACCCGCCGTCCCGGATCGTGCGCGGCGGAGTGTCGGGCGCGGACCCTATTTCCTTAGTACCGAAAGGGGCGATTCGCCCACTCTTTCGAACGCCGTTCTCCGCGCGGAAGGGGGGAGGCGCCAAGGGGAGCCGACGGTGACGAGCGGACCCGACCGGAGGCGTTCACCGATCCCGTGTCCTGTCGGCGTGCATCCGAGTAGGGGTATCGGCGCTGACGTCGAACGTGGTGACCATGACCGAATATCCGGCTTGCCGCGCGTTCTCAGTTCGGTCCGCGGCACACCCCCACCGGGCTCAGCGCAGCCGCGCCCGCCGCATCTTGCCCGAGGCCGTGCGCGGCAGCTCCGCCACGAAGTCCACGGTCCTGGGCGCGGCGTGCGTGGCGTACCGCGTCCGCACCCACTCCTTGAGCTCCTCGGCCAGCTCCTCGCCCGCCCCGTAGCCGGAGGCGAGGACCACCCGGGCGCCGATCACCTGGCCCGCCAGCTCGTCGGGGATCGAGTACACCCCGCACTCCTCCACCGCCGCGTGCTCGTTGAGCACCGCCTCCACCTCGGTGGGACCGATCCGGTACCCGTGCGACTGGATCGCGCCGTCGTCGCGCGTGGAGAAGAACAGCAGGCCCCCGCGGTCCACGATCCCCGTGTCACCCGTCAGGTAGTACGACCGGTCCGGAGTGAACCGCACCTGCGAGGCGCCCTCGTTCTCCAGGTACCCCTCGAACCACGCCAGCGGGCTGTTGGCCAGGTCGACCGCCACCCGACCGTAGGCGCCCACCGGCGCGGGCTCGTCGGAGATCGCCTCCAGGACGCGCACGTCCCACCCGGGCAGCGCCGGGCCGATCGCCCCCGGAACGATCTCCTGCACCGGCTCGCCCGTGTCCCCGTTGGGCGCGCCCACGCACCAGCCCAGCTCGGTCTGCCCGTAGTGGTCGCGCACCGGCACCCCGAACGCGTCGGTCACCCATTCGACCACGTCGGGGGCCAGCGGCTCACCGGCGCTCGACAGCCGCTGGACCACGACGTCGGGCGGCAGCGTCTTGGTCGCCGCGCGCAGCGTGCGGTACGTGGTGGGGTCGGCGGCCAGGTTGGTCACCCCGAACAGGCCCAGCACGTCGAGCGTGAGCTCGGGGTCGAAGAACCCCGCGCGCAGGGCGAGCGAGTTGTGCCCGGCCAGCAAGGGCGAGATCACCCCGTGGTAGAGGCCGTAGGCGGTTCCCGGGGCCGCGGTGTTCCAGTACACGTCCTCGTCGTCCACCCCGAGGCCGTAGTGGTGGTGGGCGTGCATGGCCGACAGCGCGCGCACGGGCACCGGCACTCCCCGGGGCGGGCCGACCGGGCCGGAGACGAACAGCAGCGCGAGGGCGCCGTCGCCGCCGACGGCGACGTCCTCGACGGGGGTGTGGGCGCGCTCGGCGAGGGAGTCGAGGGTGTGGTCGCCCTCGCGCAGGGGGTGGGCGCCGGTGGTCGCCACGCCCCAGCGGGGGGCGGTGGAGTCGGGGAGGGGGTCGAGTTTGGTGCGGTACTCGTCGTCGCACAGGACCAGGCGGGCCTGGGAGTGGGTGAGGCGTTCGGCGATGGCGGAGGGGGCGAAGGAGGGCAGGAGGGGGACGAGGACGGCGCCCAGGCGCCAGACGGCCAGTGCGGCGACGGTGAGGTCGATGCCCTTGGGGATGAGGGTGGCGACGCGGTCGCCGGTGTCGACGCCGAGGTCGGCCAGGCCTGCGGCGAGGGCGCGGGAGCGGTCGGCGAGTTCACCGAAGGTGAGGGTGGTGGCTTCGAGGGTGGGTCCGATCTCGGTGGTGGCCGCGGTGTCGGGGCGGTGGCGGTCGCAGAGCAGGTGGGCCACGGAGGTGGTGGGTGTGTCGTGGGTGGCGATCCAGTCCTGTATGCGGTGCGCCGGGTCGGACATCGGTGGTCGTCCTCGTTTTCGGTGGTTTCGCTGAGTTCGTGGTCGTACGTCAACACTATGCCCCACTGTGAGCCCGGCCTCACTCGCGTCGGGTGTGGGAGGGCTTGGGGCGTGGGCGTTCCGGCATCATGTGCGCATGGATAGCGCTGCTGTGGTGGAACGGTTCGGGTTGGGTGCGGACGTGCGGGTGTGGTTGGCGGAGGCGGAGCGGCTTCCCGATCCGGCGCGGGCGCTGGACGTGCCGGTGGGGGAGCGGGCCGCGCGGGTGTGGGATCTGTTCGGGTTGGATCCGGTGGACCGGGCCGAGGTGGCGGCGGTGGGGCCGGACGCGGGGTGGCCGCCGGAGCTGTGGCATCTGGTGGAGTGCATGTACCGGCGGTTGTGCGCGGACGTGGACCTGCCGTTGGGCGGGTGGCGTGCGTGGCCGGCGCTGGTGGGGGCGGAGGACGCCCGGGTGCGGGTGGCGGCGCTGTGGGCGTTCGCGGCGGCGGTGGAGGACCAGTTCGAGCGGCACGGGGCGTGGGGGATCGACCGTGCGGTGACGGCGCGGACGCTGGCGGACGTGGGTGTGCAGGTGGCGCGTTCGCGGCGGATGTTCGGCCGGTTGAGTCTGGAGACCTCGGCGTGGGTGGCGGCGCAGTTCCGGGGGCGGTTGTTCTGGGTGGGCGGGTTGCAGTTGGAGCCCGCGTCGTTGGGGGATCAGGGCGCGGTGGAGTGGTTGTCGGCGGGGGAGGCGGCCGCGTCGGGTGCGGGGATGGCGCCGGGGGATCCGGTGGTGCGGTTGCACATTCCGTCCGGGGGGTTGGATCCGGTGGCGGTGGATGCGGCGTTGGCGGGGGCGCGGGCGTTCGCGCGGGCGCATCTGGGGATGGATCCGGTGGTGGCGACGTGTACGTCGTGGTTGTTGGATCCGTGGTGGGGTGAGGTGTTGGGGGAGGGGTCCAACATCGTGCGGTTCCAGCGGCGGTTCTCGTTGGTGGGTCGGGGGGTTCCGGGGGAGGGGGACGTGTTTCGGTTTGTGTTCGGGATGCCTGAGGTGGATGTGGCGGGGGCGCCGCGGGGGACGCGGTTGGAGCGTGCGGTGGTGGAGCGGTTGGAGTCGGGTGGGGTGTTGTGGGTGCGTACGGGGTGGGTGCGGTTGGGGTGAGGCTGGGCGGGGGCGGATGCGGTGGTGGTCCCGGGTCAGATCGCCATGAGGGCGTGGGCGTCGTCGGCGGTGAGGTCGGCGCGGTCGCCGGTGTGGACGACGCGGCCGGCGTCGAGGACGGTGACGGTGTCGGCGAGGCGGAGGGCGACGTCGAGGTACTGCTCGACGAGCAGGACGGTGGTTCCTTCGGCGGCGATGTCGGTGATGGCGGTTTCGATCTCCTCGACGATGTTGGGCTGGATGCCTTCGGTGGGTTCGTCGAGGAGGAGCAGGGTGGGGTCGGTGATGAGGGCGCGGGCGATGGCGAGTTGTTGTGCCTGGCCTCCGGAGAGGTTGCCGGCGCGGCGGTCGAGGAGGGGTTTGAGGCGGGGGAAGCGGTCGAGGGCGGCGTCGATGAGTTCGGGGCGGCCGCGTCGGGTGGCGGTGTGGGCGACGTGGAGGTTCTCGGCGACGGTGAGGGGTGCGAAGGTGTCGTGGCCTTGGGGTGCGTAGGCCATGCCGTTGCGGACGCGGGTGTGTGGGGGGTGGTGGGTGATGGGGGTGCCGTTGTGGGTGATGGTGCCGTGGGTGGGGGTGATGAGTCCGGCGATGGTGTTGAGCAGGGTGGTTTTGCCGACGCCGTTGCGGCCCAGGATGCAGGCGATGGTGCCGGTGGTGATGGCGAGGTTGATGTCGAAGAGGACGCGGGCGCGGCCGTAGCCGGCGTGGAGTTGGTGGATGTGCAGGTGGGGGGTGGTCATGTGTGGGCTTTCTGTGGGGTGCGGCCGAGGTAGACCTGTTGGACCTGGGGGTCGTTCTGGACGGTGGTGAGGTCGCCGTGGGTGAGGACGCGGCCTTCGTGCAGGACGGTGACCTGGTGGGCGTGGCGGCGGAGGAAGTCCATGTCGTGCTCGATGACCACGATGGTGTGGTCGGCGGCGATCTCGGTGAGGAGTTGGCCGGTGCGGGTGCGTTCTTCGGTGCTCATGCCGGCGACGGGTTCGTCGAGCAGGAGTAGGCGGGGTTGTTGGGCCAGGAGCATGGCGATTTCGAGCCATTGGCGTTGGCCGTGGGAGAGGGTGGCGGCTTTGGTGTGGGTGTGGGGGGTGAGGCCGACGCGGTCGAGGATGCGGGTGACGTGGTCGGGGTGGGTGCGTGGGGCGCGCAGGAGTTGCCAGGGGCGTAGGCGGTGGGAGGCGGCGAGGTCGACGTTGTCGGCGACGGTGAGTTCTTCGAAGACGACGCTGGTTTGGAAGGTGCGGCCGATGCCGGTGCGTGCGATCTGGTGTTCGCTGCGTTTGTTGAGGGTGTGGCCGTTGAAGGTGATGGTGCCGTGGGTGGGGCGGGTGCGGCCGGTGATGGTGTCGATGAGGGTGGTTTTGCCTGCGCCGTTGGGGCCGATGAGGAAGCGGAGTTCGCCTTCGTCGATGGTGAGGTCGATGTGGTCGAGGGCGGTGAAGTCGCCGAAGGTGACGGTGAGGTCGGTGATGGTGAGCAGGCTCATGTGGGGCTCCCGGCGGTGGTGGGCTCCGGTGTGGGGGTGCGTCGTCGGTTGAGGGCGCGTGTGGCGTGGTGGGCGAGTCCGGCCAGGCCTTGGGGGGCGAGGGCGATGACGAGGACGAAGAGGGCGCCTTGGAGGTAGGTCCAGCCGCTGGCGAAGGTTTCGGCGAAGGTGGTTTGGGCGGCGTTGACGAGGACGGCGCCGGTGGCCGCTCCGGCGAGGGAGTAGCGGCCGCCGAGGGCGACGGCGAGGACCATCATGATCGAGGGGATGACGCCGACGAGGGTGGGGGAGATGATGCCGAGGATGGGGACGAAGAGGGCTCCGGCGATGCCGGCGGCCATGGCGGACAGGGTGTAGGCGAGGGTCTTGGCCCAGGTGGGGTCGTAGCCGAGGTAGCGGACGCGGTCTTCGCCGTCGCGGATGGCGAGGAGGAGTTTGCCGTAGCGGCTGCGGTTGATGTGGCGGAAGAGGAGGTAGAGGGCGGCGAGGGTGAGGACGGTGAGGGTGTAGAGGGTGGTTTGGGCGGTGGGGGAGTAGAGGCTGTGTCCGGCGAAGACGGGGAAGTCGGTGAGGCCGTTGGAGCCGCCGGTGAGGTGTTGTTGTCCGATGAGGAGGATGACGAAGGCGGCGGCCAGGGCTTGGTTGAGGATGGCGAAGTAGGCGCCGCGGACGCGTTGGCGGAAGACGGACCAGCCCAGGAGGGCGGCCAGGGCGCCGGGGACGAGGACGGCGGCGGCGATGGCGGCGGCGGGGTGGGTCAGGGCGGTCCAGAACCAGGGGAGTTCGGTGCGGCCGGACCAGACCATGAACTGGGGGAGCCGGTCGGGGGAGAGGGGGTCGGCGGCGGTGCGGGCGAGGGTGAGGTGGATGGCGACGGCGTAGCCGCCGATGCCGAAGTAGACGCCGTGGCCGAGGGTGAGCATGCCGCCGCGTCCCCAGGCCAGGGCGATGCCGAGGGCGACGATGGCGTAGCACAGGTACTGGGCGAGGAGGTTGAGGCGGAAGGGTTCGAGGAGGTGGGGCACGACGAGGGTGGCGGCGGCGATGAGGGCGGTGAAGGTGAGGGGGCCGCGTAGGCGGGTGAGGGTGGTGGTCACGCGAGTGCCCTTGTCTTGGTGGTGAGGAGTCCTTGGGGGCGGGCTTGGAGGAGGGCGACGATGGCGGTGAGGACGATGAGTTTGGCGAGGGAGGCGTCGGTCCAGGCTTCGACGGTGGCGTTGAGCAGGCCCAGGGCGAAGGCGGCCAGGACGGTGCCGCGCAGGTGGCCGAGGCCGCCGATGACGACGACGAGGAACGCGTCGACGATGTAGTTGGTGCCCAGGGTGGGTCCGGTGGGGCCGGTGAGGGTGAGGGCCACGCCCGCGATTCCGGCGAGGCCGGAGCCGATGACGAAGGTGGTGGCGTCGACGCGGCGGGTGTTGATGCCGGAGACGGCGGCCAGGTCGCGGTTGTGCAGGACGGCGCGCATCTGTCGCCCCTGGCGGGTGCGGTGGAGGTGGTGGGTGAGGGCGGCGACGGCGATGACGGCCAGGGCGAGGATGAACAGGCGTGCGTGGTGGAGGCGGATGTCGCCGGGGAGGGTGATGCCTCCGGTGAGCCAGTCGGGTGTGGGGACGTCGACGTTGGGTGCGCCGAAGATGTCGCGGGCGGCCTGTTGGAGGATCATCCCGATGCCGAAGGTGAGCAGGAGGGTGTCGAGGGGGCGTCCGTAGAAGTGGCGGATGAGGCCGCGTTCGAGGAGCCAGCCGAGGGCGCCGGTGACGGCGAAGGCGGTGGGCAGGGCGAGGAGGAGGGCGGGGGTGGGGCCGAGCCAGGTGTTGAGGACGTAGGCGGTGTAGGCGCCGGTCATGATGAACTCGCCGTGCGCCATGTTGATGACGCCCATCTGGCCGAAGGTGAGGTTGAGGCCGAGGGCGGCCAGGAGGAGGACGGCGCCGATGGACAGGCCGACGGGGAGTTGGGTGAGGAGGGCGTCCACCGCGGCTCCTTTCGGGGGTGGTGGGGCGGCCGGGTGGGTGCGGGTCCCGGCCGCCGTGGGCGGTGTCGCGTGGGTGGGTTGTGGGGTCAGCCGGTGAGGTCGGCGGCCCAGTCGTAGCCGGTCAGGTAGGGGTCGGGGGTGATGGGTTCGGGGGAGGCCCAGACCTCGTCGATGAGGCCGTCGTCGTTGATCTGGCCGATGCGTGCGGTCTTGATGACGTGTTGGGTGTCGCCGTCGACGGTGATGGTGCCTTCGGGGGCCTGGACGCTGATGCCGTCGAGGGCGGCGCGGACGGCGTCGACCTCGAAGCTGCCGGCTTCCTCGACGGCGGCGCGCCACAGGTAGACGGCGTTGTAGGCGGACTGCATGGGGTCGGAGGTGACGCGGTCGGCGCCGTAGGTCTGGGTGAATGCCTCGACGAAGCCGGTGTTGGTGTCGGTTCGGGTGGTTTGGTAGTAGTTCCAGGCGGTGAGGTGTCCGGCGATGTTGTCGGCGCCGATGCCCTCGATCTCCTCTTCGGCGACGCTGACGCTCAGGACGGGGGTGTCCTCGGGGGTGACGCCGGCGGAGCGCAGTTGCTGGAAGAAGCTGACGTTGGAGTCGCCGTTGAGTGTGTTGAAGACGGCGTCGGGTTGGGTGCGGGCGATGTCGTTGGTGATGGTGGAGTACTCGGTGTGGCCGAGTGGGGTGTACTCCTCGGCGGTGATCTCCATGTCGTGGGCGTCGGCGTAGGCGTTGATGATCTGGTTGGCGGTGCGCGGGAAGACGTAGTCGCTGCCGACGAGGTAGAGGTTGGTGTGGCCTTGTTCGCGCAGGTAGTCCAGGGCGGGGATGATCTGCTGGTTGGTGGTGGCGCCGGTGTAGACGATGTTGGGGGAGGCTTCGAGGCCTTCGTACTGGACGGGGTACCAGAGCAGGCCGTTGTTGCGTTCGAAGACGGGGAGCATGGCCTTGCGGGAGGCGGAGGTCCAGCCGCCGAAGACGGTGGCGACCTGGTCGGCTTGGAGGAGTTTTTGGGCGCGTTCGGCGAAGGTGGCCTCGTCGGAGGCGCCGTCCTCGACGATGGGTTCGATCTGGCGGCCCAGGACGCCGCCGTCGGCGTTGATCTCGTCGATGGCGAGTTGGACGGCGTCGCGGACGGTGACCTCGCTGATGGCCATGGTGCCGGAGAGGGAGTGGAGCATGCCGACGGTGACGGTGTCGTCGTCGACGCCGGTGGTGTCGCCGGTGGCGCAGGCGGTGGTGGTCAGGAGCAGGGCGCAGGCGGCCGCGGTGAGGGTGGTGGGCAGGGCGCCCAGGCGTGTGCGTGCCACGCCACCTCCTTGGGGTTCGGTGTCGGGGGACACCTAGGAGGCTGGGGGCGGGGTGTTTCGCTGGGCGCGTTCGGTTGTTGCGTATACATGTCGGTATCCGGCGGGGTGTTAATTCGGGCGTGGGGCGGGGGTCGCGCTTCGTTAACTTGACATAATGTGCATTATCGGCGATGCGGCATCCCTTGTGGGGTAGGGGTTTCGGGTGTTGTGGGCGGGTCGGATGTGTCCGCGGGCCGCGTGTGGAGCGCTGAGGCCGGCCGCCGCTCCGCGCCGTTCGCCGGGTGCCCGCCCGGGACGCCCGCGGAGCATGGTCGCTGGCGGCGCCGGCGGCGCCGGCGGTGCGGCGCGTCGGGCGCGTTTCGCGGCCTCGGGCGGGTTCGGGTGTGCGCCGGTGGTGTCGGCTGGGTCTGGTCGGCGACTCGCGGCGGGGGTGGCGCGGTGTCCGGCGCTGGGGCCGGGGCGTCCCCCGGTGGTGGGGTCCCTCCCCCTGTCGCCATGTTTGATGCATAAACGATGTTATGCATGCTTTTGTCATTGTTTGCAGTTGAATGCGTGGCTTGTGGTGGTGTGTTGGTCGAGGAACGGCCACGGGGGCCGATCGCCCGCGACCCCAGGGGGCGCCTCTCCCCCTGGGGCGCCGGGGGTGGGGCGGTGCGTCCCGGCCCCGCTCGTGCGGCGTCGGCGCCCCGCTCCCCCGGTGCGCACCCGGCCCGCCACAGGGATGATCACTGGGAGTCGTTGACTCTTCTCTCGATGTGACTGTTCGGGCTCCTCCCCCGGCACGTCGCCTGGAGCTCCCCCACTCCCCCGGCTACGGTGACCGGGACGGCGCCGCACTCCCTCTGACCGACCCGGGCCGGGTCCCCTCCGCCACCGCGACGGACGACGGTTCCGGGAGGACCACGGCCATGCCCATCGATGACGACGAACTCGCCCGTGTGGACGCCTACTGGCGGGCGGCGAACTACCTGTCGGTCGGCCAGATCTACCTGCTCGACAATCCGCTGCTGCGTGAGGAGCTGCGGGCCGAGCACGTCAAGCCCCGACTCCTGGGCCACTGGGGCACCACGCCGGGGCTGAACTTCTGCTACGCCCATCTGAACCGGGTGATCCGGGCCCGCGACCTGAACATGATGTATGTGCTGGGGCCCGGGCACGGCGGCCCCGCCGCGGTGGCCAACGCCTGGCTGGAGGGCACCTACAGCGAGGTGTACCCGCACGTGTCCCTGGACGGGGAGGGCATGCGGCGGCTCTTCCGGCAGTTCTCGTTTCCCGGGGGCGTGCCCAGCCATGTGGCGCCCGAGACCCCGGGGTCGATCCACGAGGGCGGAGAGCTGGGGTACTCGCTGGCGCACGCCCACGGCGCGGCCTTCGACAACCCCGACCTGGTGGTGGCGTGTGTGGTCGGCGACGGGGAGGCCGAGACGGGCCCGTTGGCGGCCAGTTGGCGCGCCACCTCGTTCCTGGACCCCGAGCGCGACGGCGCGGTCCTGCCGATCCTGCATCTGAACGGGTACAAGATCGCCAACCCGACGGTGCTGGCGCGGGTGCCGGAGGCGGAGCTGGTCGCGTTCCTGGAGGGGGTGGGTTACCGTCCGCTGCTGGTGAGCGGTGACGATCCCGCGGTGATGCACCAGCGGATGGCGCGGGTGTTGGACGAGGCGCTGGACGCGATCGCCGACATCCAGCGCACGGCGCGCGGCGCGGGTGTTCGGGAGCGGCCGGTGTGGCCGGTCGTGGTGCTGCGCTCCCCCAAGGGGTGGACGGGGCCCGTGGAGGTGGACGGGGTTCCGGTGGAGGGGACGTGGCGTTCCCACCAGGTGCCGTTGGGGCGGGTGCGTGAGGACGCCGAGCACCTGCGGTCGCTGGAGCGGTGGATGCGGTCGTACCGGCCGGAGGAGTTGTTCGACGGTTCGGGGGCGCCCGTGGAGGCGGTGCGGTCGGTGGCTCCCGGGGGTGAGCGGCGGATGAGCGGCAATCCGCACGCGAACGGCGGGCTGCTGCTGCGGGATCTGGAGTTGCCGGACTTTCGGGAGTACGCGGTGGGCGCGGGCGGGCACGGTGTGCGCACGTGTGAGTCCACCCGTGTGCTCGGGGGCTATCTGCGTGACGTGGTGCGGGCCAATCCGGACCGGTTCCGGTTGGTGGGTCCGGACGAGACGGCGTCGAACCGGTTGTCGGCGGTGTTCGAGGTCTCGGAGCGGGTGTGGGAGGAGGAGGTGCTGCCGACGGACGAGCACCTGGGGCGGCACGGCCGGGTGATGGAGGTGCTCAGTGAGCATCTGTGCCAGGGGTGGTTGGAGGGGTACCTGCTGACGGGGCGGCATGGGTTGTTCGGGTGTTATGAGGCGTTCGTGCACATCGTGGATTCGATGTTCAACCAGCACGCGAAGTGGTTGCGGGTGTCGCGGCGGCTGCCGTGGCGGCGGCCGGTCGCGTCGTTGAACTATCTGTTGACGTCGCATGTGTGGCGGCAGGACCACAACGGGTTCACGCACCAGGATCCGGGGTTCCTGGACGTGGTGTCGAACAAGCCCGCGGAGGTGGTGCGGGTGTACCTGCCGCCGGACGCGAACACGCTGCTGGCGGTGGTGGACCACTGTCTGAGGTCGCGGGACCACGTGAACGTGGTGGTGGCGGGCAAGCAGCCGGAGTTGGTCTACCTGTCGGTGGAGGAGGCGGTCGCGCACTGCGCGCGCGGGATCGGGATCTGGGAGTGGGCCAGTACCGGGGGCGGCGCCGATCCGGACGTGGTGTTGGCGTGCGCGGGCGATGTGCCGACGTTGGAGACGTTGGCGGCGGTGGATCTGTTGCGGGGGTCGTTTCCGCGGTTGCGGGTCCGGGTGGTGAACGTGGTGGATCTGATGCGGTTGCTTCCGGACAGCGAGCATCCGCACGGGTTGCCGGACGCCGAGTACGACGCGTTGTTCACGGTCGACAAGCCGGTGGTCTTCGCGTTCCACGGGTACCCGTGGTTGGTGCACCGGTTGACGTACCGGCGTCGGGGCCACGGGAACCTGCATGTGCGCGGGTACCGGGAGGAGGGCACGACCACGACGCCGTTCGACATGGTGATGCTCAACGATCTGGACCGGTACCACCTGGTGATGGATGTGATCGACCGGGTGGAGGGGTTGGCGCAGGGCGCCGCGCACGTGCGGCAGCGGATGGTGGACGCGCGTGCGCGGGATCGGGCGTACACGCGGGAGTTCGGTGAGGATCCGGCGTGGATCCGCGAGTGGGTGTGGCCGTACTGATGCGGGTGTTGGCGGTGAACGCGGGGTCGAGCAGTGTGAAGTTGAGCGTGGTCGACGGTGAGGAGGTGGTGGAGGGGGTCGAGGTCCCGGCTGAGCGCGGTGTGTGGGGGCCGGGCGTGGTGGAGGAGGCGCTGGCGGGGTTGCCGGGGGCGGACGCGGTGGGGCACCGGGTGGTGCACGGTGGGCGCGAGTTCGTGGCGCCGGTGCGGTTGGACGCCGCGGTGGTGGAGCGGTTGCGGGGTTTGGCGGGGTTGGCGCCGTTGCATCAGCGCGCGTCGTTGGCGGGGATCGAGGCGGTGGGGCGGGTGTTGCCGGGGGCGGCGGCGGTGGCGTGTTTCGACACGGCCTTCCATGCGGGGTTGCCGGGGGCGGCGGCGACGTACGCGGTGCCGGAGCGGTGGCGGCGTGAGTGGGGGGTGCGTCGGTACGGGTTTCACGGGTTGTCGCACGCCTACGCGTCGCGTCGGGCGGCGGGGTGGACCGGTGGTGAGCGGGTGGTGGTGGCGCACCTGGGGTCGGGGGCGTCGTTGTCGGCGGTGCTGCGGGGGCGGTGTGTGGACACGACGATGGGGTTCACGCCGTTGGAGGGGCTGGTGATGGCGACGCGGTCCGGGAGTGTGGATCCGGGGTTGGTGGTGTGGTTGCAAGAGCACGCGGGGTTGTCGGTGCGTGAGGTGGGTGAGGCGTTGGAGGAGCGGTCGGGGTTGGTGGGGTTGGCGGGGACGGCTGATATGCGGGAGGTGCTGGAGCGGGGGGACGCGGCGGCGGTGTTGGCGTTGGGGGTGTATGTGCACCGGTTGCGTGCTGGGGTGGCGGCGATGGCGTCGGCGATGGGTGGGGTGGACACGTTGGTGTTCACCGGTGGTGTGGGTGAGAACTCGGCGGAGGTGCGGTGGCGGGCGGCTCTGGGGTTGGGGTTCATGGGTGTGCGGGTGGATTCGGTGGTGAACGCGGGTCTGCGGGGTGAGGGTGAGGTGAGTGCGGCGGGTGCGGCGGTGCGGTCGTTGGTGGTGCGGGCGCGTGAGGATGTGGAGATCGCGCGCGGGGTGCGTGCGGTGTTGGGTGGTTGAGGGCGCGGCTGCGCTGGGTCGGGGTCTGTGTACCGCTGTGCGGGGCGCGCGGTGGTGGTCGGGGTGGTGGCCGGTGGGCCGCCGCCCCGGTTCTGTGTGTGCGGGTGTGCCGGTGCCCGTTGGCGGGGTGTGGGCCCCTCCCCCGGTGTGTGGGCGGTGCGCGGGGTTGTTCGATCGTGTTCGACTCGGGGTGGGTTTCGGGTGTGGGTGCGGTGCGCGGTCGGGGATGCTGTGTGCATGAGCGGTGATGCGGCGGGGCTGGGGGCCCTGGAGGCGGTGGAGCGGTACCTGGTGGCGCGGCGGGCGGCCAAGCCGTCTCCGCACACGGTGGCGGCTTACCGGCGTGACCTGCGTGGGGTGTTGGGGTGTGTGGCCCGGGCGCGTGGGTGCGGGTTGGACGAGGTGGGGTTGGCCGAGTTGGACGCGGGGGTGTTGCGGGGGGCGTTCGCGGAGTTCGCCGGGGAGCGTGCGGCCTCCAGTGTGGTGCGGGCGTGGTCGACGTGGAACGGGTTCTTCGGGTTCTGGGTCGCGGAGCGGGTGGTGGCGGGCAATCCGATGTCGGCGGTGCCGAGGCCGCGGGTGCGGCCGTCAGGGCCCAAGCCGTTGATGGGCGAGGACACGCCGGAGCGGTTGTTGGAGGCGTTGGCGCGGGGGGCGCGTCGGGCGCGGGATCCGTGGCCGGAGCGGGATCTGGCGGTGTTGGCGTTGGCGTTGCTGACGGGGATGCGTTCGGCGGAGATGTTGGCGCTGCGGGTGGAGTCGGTGGGGGGTCGGCCGGGTGAGCGGCGGATCCGGGTGGTGGGCAAGGGCGGTGGTGAGCGGGTGCTGCCGATCGAGGCGCCGTTGGAGGCTCTGTTGGAGGCGTATCTGGTGTCGCGGCGTGAGCGGTTCGGGGTGCGGGTTCGGGGGTCGGATCCGTTGTTGGTGGACAACCGCGGTCAGGGGTTGCGGCGGGGCGGGCTGCAGTACCTGGTGCGGCAGTGCTACCGGCACGCGGGGGTGCACGACCGGGTGGCGCGGGGGACGTTGGTGCACGCGTTGCGGCACACGTTCGCGACGCGGTTGGCGGAGGACGGTGCGTCGGTGAGTGAGATCATGCACCTGTTGGGGCATGCGTCGGTGGCGTCGTCGCAGGCCTATATCGAGGTGACGGCGCGGGCGCAGCGGGAGGCGGCGGGGTCGAACCGGACCTATGGGGTGGTGCGCCGGTTGGTGGGTGAGCGCGGGGACGGGTGAGGTGGGGGGTGGCTACTCTGTGGCCTGTGATGAACGGTTTCGAGGTTTCCACGGTCAACGTCAACGGTCTGCGTGCGGCGGCGAAGAAGGATCCGGGGTTCGTGGAGTGGTTGGCGGCCACGAGCGCGGACGTGGTGTGCCTGCAGGAGACGCGGGCGGAGCGGGACCAGTTGGCGGCCGAGGTGATCGCTCCGCGGGGGTGGCACGTGGTGTTGGCTCCGGCGGCGGCGAAGGGCCGTGCCGGGGTGGCGGTGTACACGCGTGTGGCTCCGGACGGGGTGCGGGTGGGGTTCGGTGCGGCGGAGTTCGAGGACGCGGGTCGGTATGTGGAGGTGGACCTGGGTCCGGTGACGGTGGCGAGTCTGTACCTGCCGTCGGGGGACGTGGGCACGCCGCGGCAGGAGGAGAAGGAGCGGTTCATGGAGGCGTTCCTGCCGTACCTGGGGAAGCGGCGTGCGGAGGTGGAGTCCGAGGGGCGTGAGCTGGTGGTGTGCGGTGACTGGAACATCGCGCACAGGGAGGCGGATCTGAGGAACTGGCGGTCGAATCGGAGGACCTCGGGTTTTCTGCCGCATGAGCGGGAGTGGCTGTCGCGGGTGTTCGATGAGGCGGGGTACGTGGACGTGGTGCGGTCGTTGATGCCGGATCGGGAGGGCCCGTACTCGTGGTGGACGTATCGGGGGCGGGCGTTCGACAACGACGCGGGTTGGCGGATCGACCTGGTGTGTGCGACGCCCGGGCTTGCTGGGCGTGCGGTGTCGGCCCGTGTGGAGCGTGCCGAGAGCCATGCGGCGCGGTGGTCGGACCATGCGCCGGTCACGGTCGTGTTCGACATGTAGGACGCGGTGTCCGGGGCGGTCGCGCTTGTGGCGTACGGTCCGGGGCCGTGGGTGCGGGCGTTGGTTTTCTTGCGCGGTGACGGTGCGCTTCGGGGCGCGGCAGTGGGAGGAGTGGCCATGGGTGTGCCGATCGTGCTGGTGCACGGGATGCGGGTGTCGGGGAGTATGTGGCGTCCGCAGGTGGAGTGGTTGCGTGAGCGCGGCCGCACGGTGGCGGCGCCGGATCTTCCGGGGCACGGGTCGCGGCGGGGTGAGGTGTTCTCGCTGGGTGCGGCGGTGGACACGGTGTTGGGGGCGATCGAGGGTGTAGGCGGTCGTGCCCTGCTGGTGGGGTTGAGTCTGGGTGGGTTCGTGTCGATCGCGGCGGCGGGTGCGGCGCCGGGTCGGGTGGCGGGTCTGGTGGCGGCCAGTTGCACGGCCAAGCCGGCGCAGGCGTTGGCGCAGGTGTACCGGATTCCGGCGGTGTTGATGGATCGGTTGCCGGATCGGGGGGCGGCGGTCAACGAGCGGTTCCATCGGTTGACGTTGCGCGATGGTGCGGCGGACGCGGTGTTGGACGGCGGGTTGGCGGTGGAGGCGGCCACGGCGGTGATCGACGAGATCTCGGAGATGGACGCGTTGGCGGCGTTGGGTGCGTATCCGGGGCCGGTGTGGTTGATCAACGGGTCGCGTGATCATTTCCGGATCCATGAGAAGAAGTTCTTCGACGCGTGTGTGGACGGCCGGTTGGTGAATGTGCCGCGGGCGGGGCACTTGGTGAGTTTGGACCAGCCGGAGAATTTCTCGCGGATCGTGGCGGATGCGGCTGATGCGGTGTGGGTGCGTGAGCGGGGTCTGTCGGACGGGGGTGCGCACGGTCAGGTGGGTGCTGGGGGTTCCTAGCGGGGCGCGGGCCCGGCAGGGCACGGTGGGGGGTGGTGGAGGGCGACGGGCGGGCCGAGGTGCGGCGGAGGTCCCGAGCAAGCGCGGCCGGGGCGGTGGTTGGTCCACCGTCCCGGCCGAGTCGTGTCAGGGGGTGTGGCTGCGTTGGTGGCTGTCCTGGGGTGTGGTGGGGCGGGGTGGGGTGGGCTGGCGGAAGTAGATCATGGGGTTGCGGTGGCCGGTGCGTACGGGGGTGTGCAGGTCGAGTTCCTTCTTCAGGTCCTGGATGGCGCGGTGGGTGTGGGGTGCGCGGGCGGCGGAGGCGGTGAAGAAGGGGGTGGTGTTGTTGGCGAGCCATTTGAGGATGACGGCGCCTTCGGTGAAGGGCAGGGCGTGGCGTTGGTGGAAGACGTCGTGGACGCTGACGGGGGTGTTGGGGGCGAGGGTGGGCAGGAGGTGGTGGGTGTACCAGCGGGCGAAGCGGCCGTTGTGGGCGGCGTCGATGAACAGGTAGTCGATGCGCGGGGGCAGGTGGTCGGTGCGGGTGCGCACGTCGCCCTGGGTGAAGGTCCAGCGGTCGGCGGACAGGTGGTCGGGGACGTGGTGGGGGGCGTGGTCGACGATGTCGAAGGAGTGGAGGTGGCCGGTGCCGTTGTCGCGGAGGGCGGACAGGATCCAGGTGGTGGACCAGCCGTAGTAGGTGCCGATCTCGACGGTGTGGGCGGGTGTGGTGTCGCGGAGGAGGAGGTAGGTGATCTCGGCTTCGATGTCGTCGAGTTGGGGGGTCATGGTGGGGTCGGCGTGGGTGTGGTGGTCGCGTTGTCGGTCGCGGACGCGCGCCAGGTCGTCGCGGTGGGTGCGGTAGAGGTGGCTGATGTGGTGGAGGTCGATGGCTGGCGCGGTCGGCATGGTCGGTCCTGTGGTCGGCGGCGGTTGGTGGCTGCTGACCGTAGCAGTGGTGTGACTGGGCGTGCGGCGGTTTGGGGGTTTGTGGTGGTGTGGGTGTGTCGTGGTGCTTAGCGGTGGGTTCCGGGGTGGATGAGGCCGGAGTCGTAGGCGGCGATGACGGCTTGGGTGCGGTCGCGGACGCCGAGTTTGGCCAGGGTGTTGGACACGTGGGTCTTGACGGTCTGCAGGCCCAGGTGCAGCTGGGCGGCGATCTCGGCGTTGGTGAGGCCCTGGGCCATGAGGGTGAGGGTTTGGGTCTCGCGTTCGGTGAGGGTGGCCACGGCGCGGGCGGCGGGGGTGGGTGCGGCGGGTCGGGTGGCGGCCAGGGCGCGTAGTGCGGCGGGGAAGAGCAGGGTCTGGCCGCGGTGGGCGATGCGGATGGCGGCGAGGATGTCCTCGGGCGGGGTGCGTTTGAGGAGGAATCCGGTGGCGCCGGCGCGTAGGGCGCCCCAGACGTGGTCGTCGTTGTCGAAGGTGGTGACGACGATGACGCGGGGTGGGTGGTCGAGGGTCTGGGTGAGGGTGCGGGTGGCCTGGATGCCGTCGAGGGCGGGCATGCGCACGTCCATGAGGACGATGTCGGGGCGGGTGCGGCGGGTCAGGTGGGGGACGTCGGCGCCGTCCTCGGCCTGGCCGACGACCTCCATGTCGTCCTCGGCGTTGATGAGGGCGGCCAGTCCGGCGCGGATGAGGGCTTCGTCGTCGACGAGGGCGATGCGGATCACGGGTGTGCTTTCCAGGTCAGGTGGAGGGTGAGGTGCCAGTGGGTGGTGGTGGGGCGGGCGGTGAGGGTGCCGCCGAGCAGGTGGGCGCGTTCGCGCATGCCGGTGATGCCGCGTCGGCCGGTGCGGCGGCGGGGGCGGCCCGGGGGCAGGGGGTTGGTGACGGTCAGGGTGAGTGTGGTGGGGGCGATGGTCAGGGTGAGGGTGATGGGTTGGTGGGGGGCGTGGCGGAGGGCGTTGGTGAGGGCTTCTTGGGTGATGCGGTAGGTCTCGCGGGAGAGCAGGGCGGGTACGTGGGCGGGGTCGCCGGTGAGGGTGCAGGTCAGGTCGGTGCCGGTGTGGCGGGTGGCGGTGGCCAGGTGGGGCAGGCGGGCCAGGTCGGGCGGGGGTGTGCGGGGGGCGGGGGTGTCCTCGCGCAGGACGCCCAGGGCGTGGTCGAGGTCGGCGGTGGCGGTGCGGGCGGCGTCGGCGATGTGGGTGAGGGCTTGGCGGGCGAAGTCGGGGTCGGTGTCGATGAGGCGGGCGGCGGTGGCGGCCTGGACGGTGACGACGGACAGGGCGTGGCCGAGGGTGTCGTGGAGTTCGCGGGCCAAGCGGTTGCGTTCGGTGAGGGTGTCGGCGTGGGCTTGGGCGGCGGCCAGGCGTTCGGTGGGTGAGGGGCCGAGCAGGCGGGGTGCGGTTCGGGCCAGGAGGTGGCCGGTCAGGGCGATGGTGTGGGTGAGGGCGGTCAGGAGGGCGAGGCCGAGGAGGGGGCCGAGGAGGCGTTGGTGGCGGGGCAGGTCGTGGATGGTGGTGAGCAGGTGGGAGCTGCGGGTGAGGGGCGGGGGGCCGTCGGGGATGAGGGGGGCGATGGCCAGGAGGAAGGCTTCGGTGAGGCCGACCATGGTGGCCAGGCAGACGAGGAAGCCCAGGACCATGTGCAGGCACAGCCACAGGCTGGTGCGGGCGGTGGTGCGGCTGGCGGTGGGCGGCGGGGTGGGGTGGTCGGTGAGGGGGCCGCGCAGCAGGGTGCGGGCGAGGTGGAGTTGGGCGGTGCGCACTCCGGGGATGTAGGCGGTGGCCGCGACGGGGGCCAGGGTGAGCGCGAGGGTGAGGGCCAGAGCCTGGGGGGTGGTGTCGGTGGTGGAGGTTTCGCCGGTCAGGACGCTGGTGAGGACGAGGGCGGCCATGGCGTAGGGGGTCAGGAGGGCGCCGCCGATGATGAGGTAGACCCAGCGGCGGTGGGTGTGGGCGCTGGTGAGTGGGCGGGTGAGGAGGGAGAGGGTGCGCACGGGGGTGATCGTGGCACAGGTGGGTGGTGGTGTGGGTGTTCGTGCTGGGTGAGTGGGGTGTTTCTCGGGGGTGGTGGGGATGGTGCGGGGGGTGGTGGTGTGTTGCACGGGTGGTGCCGTCTCGTGGGTGGGGTGGGGAGTCGTCGCCGGTGTATGACTCACGTCACATTGCGCTGGTTCGGTGGGGTTTGCCGGGGTCAGTGGGAAATGTGATGAACCTTTCGTCCTATGGTGGGGCAAGTGACACGTAGTTCGACGCCGCCACAAGCGGCACACACGACCGAGTCGGGGCTGGCCCACACGCTGCGCCGCCGGCACATGGCACTGATCGCGATCGGTGGTTCCGTGGGAGCGGGGCTGTTCATCGGGTCGGGGGCGGTCATCCACACCGCCGGTCCGGCCGCGGTGTTCTCCTACGCTCTGGCCGGGGCCCTGGTCTTCCTCACCCTGCGGGCGCTGGGCGAGATGGTGGTCTCCGTCCCGGCGGGCGGGTCGTTCTCCGACTACGCCCGGCTGGCCTTCGGGCCGCGCGCGGGCTTCACCATCGGCTGGGTCTACTGGTGGCTGTACGCGGTGCTGGTGGCCGCGGAGTCGGTGGCCGGGGCGAGCATCCTGGGCCAGTGGGTGGACCTGCCCCAGTGGCTGCTGGCCCTGCTGGTGCTGCTGTCGATGACGGCGGCCAACCTGGTCTCGGTGCGGGTGTTCGCCGAGACCGAGTCGTTCTTCTCCCTGGTCAAGGTCGGCACGATCGTGGCGTTCCTGCTCATGGGCGGGCTGTGGGCGCTGGGGCTGTGGAGCGGCTCGGAGGGGTCGCACGTGGCCAACCTGTGGGCGCACGGCGGTGTGGCCCCCAACGGGTGGGTCGCGGTGCTGGCCGCGACCGTGGTGGTGCTGTTCGCCTTCGGCGGGGTGGAGATCATCACGATCGCCGCGGGTGAGAGCTCCGAGCCCGAGCGGGGGGTGGCCTCGGCCATCACCAACGTCCTGTGGCGGATCGGCCTGTTCTACCTGGCTTCGATCCTGGTCGTGGTGATGGTGGTGCCCTGGAACACCACCGACCTGGAGCGCAGCCCGTTCGTGGTGGTGATGGAGACGGTGGGGGTGCCCGGCGCGGCGGTGATCATGGAGGTCGTCGTGCTGGTGGCGGTGCTGAGCGTGCTGAACGCGGCGATGTACACCACCTCGCGGATGCTGTTCGCGCTCTCCCGCCAGGGGGACGCTCCCCGGTCGTTGGGCCGGACCACACGGCGGGGCGTGCCCGCGCGCGCGATCGTGCTGGGCACCGTGGTGGGGTATGCGGCCGTGGTGGCCGAGTACCTGCTTCCCGGCCGGGTGTTCGGGTTCCTGGTGGCCTCGATCGGCGCGATCCTGCTGGTCCTGTTCGTGACGATCTGCGCCTCGCAGTTGGTGGTGGGCGCCCGCGTGCGTCGGCGCGCCCCTGAGCGGTTGACCCTGCGCATGTGGGGGTTCCCGTACCTGACGTGGGTGGTGTTGGCCGGGTTGGTCGCGATCGGTGTGGCGATGGCCGCCCTGCCGGACCAGCGCCAGGCCCTGCTGGCCAGTGTGGGTTCGGTCGTGGTGGCCGCGCTGGCGTTCGAGGTCCGCAGGCGGTGGGGGTCGACGCCGGTCAGCGAGACGGTGCTCGGTGTGGAGGGGCGCACCGGGCCCGGGGAGCTGGCGCGGGTGGCCGGATCCGCGCGGGTGGCCGCGCGTGCGGCCGCCGCGGGGGCCTTGGACCGCTCCGGTGAGGCGGGCGAGCGCGAGCCCGACCCCGCCTGAGGCCGCTCCCCCGCCCTGTCGTCGGTCGTGGCGTCGTCCCCGAGGTGGGGGCGGCGCCACGGGCGTGTCCGGGGCGCGGGGGTGTCAGGGGGCGTCGAACAGGGCGAGCAGGTCGCGTTGGTCGAACATCAGGGCGGTCTCGCGGGCGGTGGGGGTTCCGATGTCGGGGTCGGCGCCGTGTTCGGCCAGGACGCGCGCCACCTCGGTCTCGCCCTTGAAGACGGCTCCGGCCAGCGGTGACTGGCCGCGGTCGTTGAGGCGGTCGGGGTCGGCGCCGCGGTCCAGCAGCAGGGTGACGGTGTCGGGGTGGCCGTGGTAGGCGGCGAGCATGAGCAGGGTGTCGCCCTTGTCGTTGGTGAGGTTGACCGGGACCCCGGCGTCCAGGTAGGTGCCCAGGTCCTGGGTGTGGCCCTGGCGGGCGTGGTCGAAGACGCGGCTGGCGAGGGCGACGACCTCGGGGTCGGGTTCGTGGCGTTCGTGGCTCATGGTGGCTCAGCGTAGTCGTGGCTGTTCGTGCCGTGGCGGTTCACGTGGTGTCCGCTACGCGAGTGTGGCGGCGTTCGTGCCGATTTTCCGTTGTGGCGCTAGGGTGCTCCCCAGTCCCCGAGAGGAGCATCCCCGTGCGACATCTTGTCGGCTTCCTGTCCGGTCTGGTCCTGGGACCGGTGCTGGTCCTGTCCTGCGGGTGGGTGTGGTCCCATCTGCGCGGCCTGCACTCGTCCGGTCTGGACGCGCTGTCGGGCACCGGCCCCGTGGCGTTGGCGGTCCTGGTGGGGGTGGGTCTGCTGGTGGCGATGGTCGCCGTCCCGCCCCGGCTGACGCCCCTGCTGCCGGTGGGCGCCGCGCTGGTGCTGGGCGGTCTGAGCGCGGTGGCGTGGTTGCGCGAGGCGTGGCTGGACCGGGTGCCGGACGTGCCCGGGCTCACCGGCGCTCTGGTGCTGCTGCCGCTGGGCGTGTTCGTCCCCGTGGCGGTGGTGCTCATGGCGCCGGTGCTGGTCGGTGGGCGGTGGCGGCGTCGGGACGAGGACCCGGTCACGGCCGAGGAGTACTTCGAGGGCCTGTACGACGATGACGGGGACCGTGACGGCGGCCCGGACGAGGACGGGCGCGGTCGCACGTCCACGGGTGTGTTCGCCGCGCCCGCGGGCCGGCACGCGATGAAGTAGGGGCGCCCGGCGCGGGCTAGCGCCAGTTCGGGCCCCATGAGGAGCTGCGCGAGACCCCTGGCGGCAGCGGTGGCAGCATCGCCGCGCCGGGGGCTCGCCCCGTGTCCTCCTGCGGTGGGCCGGGCTCCTCGGCGGGGGCGGGCGCCGCCGTCTCGGGGGTGATGATCGGGATCAGCGCGGTCTGGGCCACGGCGTCCTCGCGCGGTTCGGGCCTGGCCGGGGCGGGGTCGGTCCGCGGGGTGGGTGCGGGGTCGGCGTCGGCGGGTGGGACGAAGCCGCGCACGCGTTCGGTCTGGTCCTGGGCGGGGGCCAGGACGACGGGTTCGGGGATCGGGGTGGGTTCCTCGTCGGGGCTGGGCAGGGCCGGTTCGGCCGGGGCGATGCGGGCCCACCACCGTTCGGCTTCCTGGGCGGTGAGTTCGGACTCCACCTCCAGCCGGCCGTGGACGTGGGGGTGGCGGCGTCCGGCGTTCCAGGAGCGGGGGTAGGGCTGTTCGTCCAGGATCAGGACGCGTTCGCCGTCCAGGGTGGGGATCTCGGCGGGCAGGCCCTCGTTCCAGACCCAGGTGCCGTCGTGGGCGACCAGGTTCCACCAGCCGCGGACGGTCTGGGCGTGGGGGGCGACGTCGCCGTCGAGGTAGGGGGCGACCCAGTGCGGGTCGGGGCGTTCGCCGTGCACGCCGTGGTGGTCGGGGCCGATGAGGGCGTCGGCGAGCAGGGTGTGGAGTTGGAAGTTGTCGGCGACGCCGTCGAACTGGACGCGGAATCCGCGCTGGGAGCGGCGGTCCATGACCAGGGCGCTGGTGGCCTCGGCCATGCGCAGCAGGTTGCGGATGTCGTCGAACTCGTCCAGGTGGTCGCTGAGCTGGTTGGCGATGGCCAGGAGTTCGGCGTGCAGGGCGGTGTCGCGGCGTATGTGGGCGCGCACGCCGGTGTGGCCGAGCATGGTGCGGGCGGCCAGTCCGTGTCTGCGGATGGTCCACCAGCACATGGTGGCGCCGGGGGCGTCGGCGCCCAGGTCGGCGGCGACTCGGGTCTCGTCGGCGGCGGTGACGGCGTCGGGGTCGGGGGGTGCGTCGGGTCCGGTGCGTTGCCAGGCGCGGGTGAAGACGATGGCGCCGCGGCCCATGCCGCGGGCGCGGTGCAGGACCTCGATGCCGGTGGTGCCGGGGTCGGTGCCCATCTCGACGAGGGCTCCGGCGACGACGGTCAGGTCGGCGATGATGCCGGGGGCGGCGTGGTTGCCGGAGAGCAGGGGGGCCAGGGCCTCCAGGGCGAGTTCGCGTTCGGAGGCGGGGATCTGGGAGGCCAGCACGTAGACCTTGTGGACGGCTGGTGGGAACTGTCGGGGGTCGGCGGCGACGGAGGCGTCGATCAGTTCCTGGAATGCGGCGCGAAACTCGTCGACCATGAGACCGTCCCCTTTCTCACGCAACCAACCTAATGTCTGGTCAGTGCTGGATCGAACGTCAACGTGTGCTTTCGGGCGTTATTTAAGGGTTTGTTGACGATTTGAGATCTGGGCACGGGCGCGCGGCCACGGTCGCGGAGGTGCTCGCGGGCTCGTGGGCGGCCGGTGACGACCGAGCCCGGCCGCCGCGTCGCCCCTGCAGGGTACCCGTGCTCCGGTGGTGGAGGCACGCCTCGGGGCGAGCGTGGCGCACGGCCCGCCGCCGCCCCGGACCGTCCCGTCCACCGCGTCGAACTGGAATTATGCCAAAGGTGGGGATGTACTGGAGTAAGGGACGCGCGGGGTGTCGCCCGGCGGGGACGGCCCGGCGCCCCACGACCGGAAGAGCCGAACGTGGACGAGTCCTGGAGAGCGTGGCCCGAGGGGGCCGACCCACGCGAGCTGCGGCGCGCCGTGGCCCTGGCCCGTGAGCGCTTCCTCTCCTCCGGGCGGGCCTCGCCGGAGCTGAGGAGCCTGGTCCGCGAGTCCTGGCAGCGCAGCCTGACCAGCGGCGTCGACCCCGAGGGGGTGTGCCCGCGGCTGGTGCTGCCCCGGGACGAGCTGTGCGAGCGCCGTGACTCCCACGTGCTGCGCGCGGCCCTGCCGGTGGTGCGGCGCCTGCTGGTGGACAGCGCCGCCGACAGCGGCCAGATCGCGGCGGTCGGCGACGCCGAGGGCCGGCTGCTGTGGGTGGAGGGCGACCACGCCACGCGCGCCCGAGCCGAGGGGATGCGGTTCGTGGAGGGGGCGTCGTGGAGCGAGCGGGACGCGGGCACCAACGCTCCCGGGGTCGCGCTGGCTTTGGACCACGAGGTTCAGGTGTTCTCCAGCGAGCACTTCGGCCAGGGCGCGCAGTCGTGGAGCTGTTCGGCCGCGCCCGTGCACGACCCCGACACCGGTCGGGTGGTCGGTGTGGTGGACCTGACCGGCGGCGACCGGGCCGCCCAGCCCTACGCGTTGGACCTGGTGCGCGCCACGGCGTTCGCGGTGGAGTCCGAGCTGCGGCTCCAGCGGGTCAGCGGGGCGCTCTCGCGCGCCGGGGCGCCGGGGGCCGGTGAGCGAACCCGGTTGCGGGTTCTGGGGCGCGGCCAGGCGCAGCTGTTCCACCGGGGCCGGGCGCGCCGGTTGAGCCTGCGGCACTCGGAGATCCTGTTCCTGCTGGCGGCGCACCCCGAGGGGCTCTACGGCGGTGAGATCGCCAGCCTGCTCCATGAGCACGGCACGCCGTCGGTGACCGTGCGGGTGGAGGTGTCGCGGATCCGCAAGGCGTTGGGCGAGGTGGTGGACTCCTCCCCCTACCGGTGGTCGGTCCCGGTGGGCACCGACGTCGACCAGGTGCGCCACCTCCTGGCGGCGGGCGAGTACCGGCGGGCGCTGCGCGCCTACCGGGGTCCGGTGCTGCCGCGGTCGGCGGCGCCCGCGGTCGTTGAGGCCCGCGAGGATCTGGCGCACGAGCTCAGGCACGTGCTGTTCCGCAACGCCGCCCCCGAGGTGCTGGTGGAGTGGGCGGAGCGGCCCGACGGGCGCCGCGACCCGTTCGTGCTGGCGGCGGCGCTGGGGGCCGTGCCGGTGGGGTCTCCGCGGGCCGAGCAGGTGCGGGCGTGGCTGGACCAGGTCAGCGGGTGAGGGCGCTCGGCCGGTCGCCGGCGGCGTCGGGCGGTGCAACGGGGTTGTTACGGGCGGGTGGTTAGCGTGACGCCAGGTTGTGGCGCTGACCACAGGGATCCCTGACCCGATCCGAAACGGTGGTAGTACATGCCGGCTGCGACATTGCACAACGTGGGAATGACGGTCCGCCAACGGGTGAGCGAGTACGTCAAGGAGTCGTTCTTCCTCTTCCCCTCCCTGGGGGCGGTGGTGTTCGTCCTCCTGGCGTTGGCCGTCTCCCGCTTCGACACCCCCTTCAGCCTCGTCGACCCCGACGACCAGTCCATGGTGCGTTTCGCCGAGCGCGGGCGCGTGCTGCTCAAGTCGGCGGGGCCCACGATCCTGACCGTCATGGGCCTGATCTTCAGCATCAAGCTGCTGGCGTTGCAGAAGGCGGGCCAGCTGACCCCGCGGGTGGTGGGGCTGTTCACCCGGTGCTGGGTGACCAAGGCGACGCTGACCATCTTCGTGGGCACGTTCATCTTCACGTTCTTCGTGCCGTTCTTCGGTGAGACGCCCAGGGGCGAGGGCGGCAACCTCGTGCTGCTGCTGTCGGGGGTGATCGCGGCGGTGCTGGTGTTCTCCTGCCTGATCGCGTTCTTGCTGTTCGCGCACCGGTCGCTGGGGATGATGCGGCTCACCTCGGTGCTGGACCGGGTGGTGAGCGACTCCCTGGAGCAGCTGGGCGCCTTCGACCGGGTGGCGAGCACGGTGTACATGAGCGAGCCCGGGTACTCGCACTCGACGGTGCTGCGGCTGGGGCGCGGCCCGGGGATCCTGGTGGGGGCGAACGTGCGGGCGCTGGTGCGTTACGCGCGCCGCCACGACGTGCTGGTGACCCTGTTGCCCAAGATCGGGGACTTCGTGGCGGCGGGATCGCCGGTGGTGCGGATCGACTCGCACGGGCCGATCACCCCGCCCGATGTGGACAGCATGCTGTGGACGGCCAACAACCGGTCCTCCTACCGCGACCCCGCCTTCGGGTTGCGCCAGCTGGTCGACATCGCCACCCGGGCGCTCTCGCCGGGCGTCAACGACCCGACGACGGCGGTGCAGGCGATCGACCGCGTCCAGATCCTGGTCACCGCGTTCGGGGTGCGCGAGCTGCGCCCGGTCGTGTTCACCGACCGCCACGGGTCGGCGCGCGTGATCCAGCCGCGGCCGACCTGGCCGGACGTGATGGATCTGGCGTTCAGCGAGATCGCCCTGTACGGGGCGGAGTCGCCGCAGGTGACGCGGCGGCTGGTCGCGGCGCTGTCCGACATCGGCCAGACGGTGGGGCCCGAGCGGCGGGGCCAGACCGACCGGTACCTGGACCATGTGCGCGCCCTGGTCAACGACAGGGTGCCCGAGGCGCTGCGGTCGATGTCGCTGCGGCCCGACCGCCAGGGCATCGGCAGCACGTGCTCCACCCACCCGGCCACGGGTCCGGGCCCGCGTCCGGACCCGGGCGGGCCGGGTGTTCGGGGGCAGGGCGTGCGTTCCGCGCGGGCGCGGTGGGACGGGCGAGGGTCCTGGGCGGAGGTCGACCGGTCCTCCTGGACGGGGCGCTGAGGGGGCCGGTCACAGGCCCAGGCGGGTGACGGCGTTGTCCTCCAGGGGGTTGGCGGTGCGGATGTAGTCGTGCACGGTGCGGGGGTTGGTCCAGCGGCCCTGGCGCATGATCTCGCGGTCGGTGGCCCCGCCCAGGGCGGCCTGGGTGGCGAATCCGGCGCGCAGGGAGTGGCCGCCGAAGTCGTCGGGGTCCAGGCCTGCGCGTTGGGCGTAGCGTTTGACGAGTTCGCCCACGGCGCGCCCGGACATGGCCCGCTCCCCCACCCGGCCGTGGCGGGTGACGGTGGGCAGCAGGGGGCGGCCGGCGCCGTCGGCCAGGGGGTTGGCGGTCAGGCCCTGGCAGCGGTGGGCGGTGGGCGCCACGGGGGTGCGGGCCGTCTCCAGGTGGGCGCGCACGGCCGGGTCGCCGCCTTGGCGGTGGGCGGCCAGCAGGTCGCACCAGTCGGCGAAGGCGCACACCGGGCAGGTGGCGCGGTGGCGTCCGCGGGGCAGGGCCACGGTCTGGCCGTGGCGGCCCTCCTGGTCGGTCTTGGTGGCGGCCAGCGCGATGACCAGGGCGGTGGCTCCGGTGGCGGCGTCGGTGCGGACGCTGACGTCGTCCAGGGTCAGGGCGGCGAGTTCGGCGCGGCGCAGCGCTCCGGCGAACCCGGTGAGCAGCAGCACGGCGTCGCGTCTGCGGGCGACGCCGCCGGGGTGGCCGTCGTGGGGGCGTACGGACAGCAGGGCGTCGAGGGTGGACAGGACGATGGGGTCCTTGCGGCGGGGGCGGGCGCGTCGGGTGCGGCGGATGCCGCGCAGGGTCATGCGTACGACGTCGGCGCGGGTGGGTGAGGGCAGGCCGTGGGCGCCGTGGACGGCGGCGATGGCGGCGGCGCGGCGTTCGAGGGTGGAGGGGGCCAGGGCCCAGGCGGATCCGTCGGGGGTGCGGGCCTGGGCGCACACGGCCAGGTAGACGGCGACGTCGACGGGGTCGGCGGGCAGGGACTGGCGGTCCTGGGCCAGGCACCAGGCGGTGAAGCCGGTCCAGTCGGCGCGGTAGGCGCGCAGGGTGTTGGGAGATTGGGCGCTGGCCAGGTAGCGGCCCAGGGTGTGGGCCTGCTCGGTGTCGAAGCGGGCGCGGACGCGTTCCAGGGCGCGGGTGTCGACCAGGACGCTGTGGGTGGCGTGTTCCAGGCGGTCGCGGACGGGTGCGGGCAGCGCGGCGGGGCCGTCGTGGGAGGGGGCGGGTGTGCTCACGGTGATCCATGATGGCGCACGGGGCGGGGCGCTGTGGGCAGCGGTCGCGGTGGGTCGGGTCCTCAGGTGGTGAAGTGTGTGACCAGGGCCTGCCACAGGTCGGCGGGGGGCATGACCACGAGCAGGGGGACGGCTGAGACGGCCAGGGCGGCGGCGAAGCCGATCGCGGCGATCCTGCGGCGCAGCCACAGGGCGGCCGCGGTGGAGGCGGCGGGCACGGCCAGGGCGGTGACCAGGACCCAGACCAGGGCGTTGCCGACGTCGGTGACCAGGTCGGCGGGGGCGTTGCCGGTGGTCGGGTCGGGGGCCAGGTAGGCGGCTTCCTGGGCGTCCATGACGACGAACATCAGGTTGACCATGGCCAGGGGGGTGCCCAGGAGCCATACGAGGGTGAGCAGGACCCACAGGGCGGTGATGCGGCGGTCGGGCGGGTCGTCGATGACCACGGGGGTGCGGCTGATGGTGCGTTTGCGTGGGAGGGGGTCATCGCCGGGGGTGCGCCCGGTGGCGGGTGCGGGGCGCTGGGGTGTGCGGCGGGTGCGTTTCTTGGGTGACACGGGTGGGTCCTCGGTGGGTGGTGCTCGTCGTCCCTGGCGGGTTCAGGTTAGGGGCTCCTCGGGTTGTTCGTGCGAGGGCGCGGCGTGGACGCCCGAGGGTGCGCGGTGCGTGCGCGGGGGCGGTGCGCCGCGGCCGCGGGTCCTTCGCCGGGGGCGGGTGGGCGTGGTGCCGCCCTCGCCCGCCGGCGCACCGACTACCCGCCCCACCCGGACAGGTGGATGGCGGACACGAACACGACGGGCCAGGCCAGCAGGGCCAGGGACCACAGGGCGGCGCGGCGGTCGCCGGCGACGGTGGCCACTGCGGCGGCGAGGAAGGGCAGGCCGACGGCGGCGCCGAAGGCGAGGGTGAGCCATTCGGCGGCCGAGCCGTCGTGGGCGGAGGCGCGCACGCCCATGAGGTATCCGGCGGGGCCCAGTATCAGTGCGGCCAGGGCCAGGACGGCCAGGACGACGCGGATGCCGGTGGGGTGGCGGGTGTTGTGGCCGCCGCCGGTGGGAGCGGAAGGTCGGTCAGACACGGGGGCCGTGGTGCCTTTCGGAGCGTGTGGCGGGCCAGGGCGGTGATGTGGGGGCACGCCGGTGCGGAGGGTGCGCCGGTCGGGTCCGGTGTGCTGTGTAAAACGTACTCCACGTGCGGCGTGTCCGGAACCGTCGTGGATGGGCGTGGTGCGGTCAGGGGCGGGGCCAGGGGCGGGCGCCTTCGGTCAGGCGGGTGAAGCCGGCCAGGAGGCGGAGTTCGTCGATGGTGCGGGGGGTGGTGGTGAGCAGGTCGGGTGAGTGGACGACGGCGGCCAGGAGTTGGGCGCGCGACAGGGCGACGTTGAGGCGGTTGCGGTCCAGGACGAAGGCGGGGCCGCGGTTGGTGTCGGCGGCGTTGGAGGTGGTCATGGAGCAGATGACGGCGGCGGCCTCCTGGCCCTGGAAGCGGTCGACGGTGCCCACGCGGATGCCGTCGAGGGCGGGTGTGGTGCGGGTGGCGTCGGCCAGGGCGCGGCGCAGGGCGCGTACCTGGAGGTTGTAGGGGGCCACGACGAGGATGTCCGCGCCGGTCAGGGGGCGCGGGTCGTGGTCGGGGCCGGGGGTGAGGCGGTGGCCGACCAGGGTGGTGGCGATGGCGACCACGGCGTCGACCTCCTCGGGGCTGTGGGTGGTGCGGCCGGTGTGGGTGACGGGGAGGGTGTACACGCCGGGTTCGGGGCCGGTGAGGGTGCGGTGGGTGGTGGTGGGGTGGGAGTGCAGGCGCCCCTGGTAGGAGAGTTCGGAGACGGTGCGGCACACGGCGGGGTGCATGCGGCGGGTCTGGTCGAGGAAGTAGCCGCGTTTGGGGTCGATGACGGGGTCCTCGCCCATGAGGTGGTGCAGGGCGGAGGCGTCGGCGCCTTCGCCGTGGGTGCCTTGGACGACCTGGGGCAGTTGTTGGGGGTCGCCGAGCAGGACGAGGTTGTGGGCGGCGGCGGACACGGCGAGGGTGTCGGCCAGGGCGAACTGTCCGGCCTCGTCGATGATGAGCACGTCCAGGGGGTCGGCGACCACGGCGGCGTTGGTCATGGCCCAGGCGGTGCCGCCGATGAGGACGGGGCGGCCCTCGGCGGTGCGCTGGGTGCGCCAGCGGGCCAGGGTCTGGGGGCTGGTGGGTTGTTCCCAGGGCAGGTCGGGGTCGACGGAGTCCTTGCCGCGGCCCTTGGCGCGTTTGGCGGCGGGCAGGTCGACTCCGGCGGCGCCGGCGGCGGCCAGGGCGGCGCCCATGACGTTCTCGACGGCTTTGTGGCTGGTGGAGCACACGCCGATGGTGCGGCCCTGGCGGGCCAGGTGGGTGATGAGTTGGGCGGCCAGGTAGGTCTTGCCGGCGCCGGGCGGTCCCTGGACGGCCAGGTAGGAGTGGTCGAGGGCGTCCACGGCGGCGATGGCGGCGGCGATCTGGTCGCCGCCGGTGTCGGCGGCCTCGGGCAGGGGGCCGCCGTGGGTGAGGCGGGGCGGGCGGCGGCGGAGCACGTCCAGGCCGGGGTGGTGGGGCCATCGGGGCAGGCCGTCGACGGCGGTGCGGGCGATGAGTTCGAGGGCGCCGTCCTTGGGTTGGGGGTTGACGGGGGCGCCGGGCAGCACGGCGACGGGCGGGCGCGTGCGGGTGGTGTCGGGGTCGCTGGTCTCGGTGAGGGTGATGCGGTCGGGGTCGGCGGCGGTGACGGTGGCGGTGGCGGTGGTCGCGGCCTGGCCGGGTGCGCCGGGGTAGAGCAGGTGGACGTCCTGGCCGGTGGTGAAGGGGTGGGGGTGGGCGGTGTCGAGCCACAGGGCGAGTTCGCGGCGGGACTTGCGCTGGCGGCCGGTGGGTTCGATCCACTCCCCCGCGTGCACGCGCCAGGGTACGGCGCAGTCGGTGTCGGTCTCCAGGTCGGTCAGGGGCGCGTTGGTGCGGCGGTAGTGCTCGCGCCAGGGGGGCAGGGCTTCGCGTTGGTAGTAGCCGACGAGGGCGGCCAGGGTGGCGCGGGCGCGGTGGTGGTCGTCGCGCCCGCGGGCGGTGGTGGGGACCTGGTCGAGCAGGGGTGCGGTCAGGGCGGCGTGGCGGGCCTGTTTCTCGGCGCGTTTGCGGGCGCGTTCGGCGTCGGTCTCGGACAGTTCGGTCTGGATGAGGGGGCGGTCGGTGATGCCCTGGGCGGTGCGGTGTTCCTCGAGCCAGTCGCGCAGGCGGGCGGTGGAGTGGCAGTCGTCGCGGTTGTAGTCGGCGATGGAGGCGAGGATGTGTTCGGCCTGGTCGGTGCGGCCCGCCTCGCGGGCGGCCAGGTGGGCGGCGTAGGCGTCGATGCTTGAGGTGGCGGTGGTGACGTCGCCGCCGCGGGCGGCGGGCAGGTAGAGGGGTTCGAGGTACTTGATGGAGTAGGAGCGCTGGGACACGCGCAGGCTCTTGCGGACCACGGTGTACAGGTCGACGAGGCGGCCCTCGCGCAGGAGGCGGTTGACCTCCTCCTCGCGGGTGGCGTATTCGCTGCTGAGGTGTTTGAGGCGGTCGACCTCGTAGGAGGCGTAGTGGTAGACGTGCGCTCCGTCGTCGGCGTCGATGCGGGCGGTGACGAAGTCGACGAAGTCCTGCAGTGCCTGTTTCTCCTGGGCGCGGTCGTGGGCCCAGAAGGCGTGGAAGGTTTCGGCGCCCTCGTGCTCGGTGGTGGCGCCGAAGAGGTATTCGAGGCCGCGTCCGCCGTCGGTGGAGTGGTAGGGGTAGCCCTCCATGTCGAAGAAGACGTCGCCGGGGCTGGGTGCGGGCAGGGCGGCCAGGCCGTCGGGGGCGAAGACTTCGGCGGTGACGGTGCCTTGGGGGTTGCGGCGGGTGCGGGTGGTGTCCTGGCGGACCTGGAGGGCGGCTTGGGCGCGGAGTTGGTCGAAGGTGCGGCGGGGCAGGGTGGTGGGTCGGCGGTCGTCGTCGGCGTGGGCGAGGGCGTCGATGGTGGTGATGCCGGCGTCGGTGAGTTTGGCGGCCTGGTCGGTGCGCAGTCCGGCGACGAGGGTGAGGTGGCGTGCGGCGGTGCGGCCGGTGGAGCACCAGGTCTGGTAGCCGCAGCCGTCGCAGGCGGGGCGGGGTTGGCCCCAGGTGGGTGCGGGCAGGGCGGGGGGCGGCGTGAGGCGGGTGAGGAGGCGGGCGGTGGTGGTGGCGAGGATGGGGGTGAAGTCGGCGGTGGGCAGGGTGTGGGTCTGTCCGTCGCCGGTGAGCAGGTGCATGTGCTCGGGGGCGGTGCCGGTGGCCTGGGCGACGGCGTGGGCGTAGGCGGTGAGTTGGAGGACGGCGCCGGGGCCGGGGCGGCGGGCGAGTTTGGTGTCCCAGGGTTCGTAGGCGGGTGTGGCGGGGGCGGGGGTGCGCGGGCCGCCGGTGGCCGGGTCCAGGTCGGAGCGGATGAGGAAGTCGGCGCGGCCGTGGAAGGAGACGGGGTGGGGGGTGCGGGTGAGGGTGTGGTGGAAGCAGGCCTGGTAGATGACGGGGGTGCCCGCGGCCATGGCCTGGCGGGTGGCGTGGGCGGCGCGGGCCAGGGAGGCGTCGTCGGGTTCGGGGGCCTCGATGTGGGTGACGTCGCCGAACAGGGCGGTGAGGCGGTCGAGTTCGGCCTGTTCGTGGTCGTGGCCGTGGCGGGCGATGAGGGGGTCGATGTCCTCGGGGGCGGGTGCGCCGGGGATGCGGGCGGCCAGGGCGGTCGTCAGGGCGCTGCGGTGGTCGCACTCCAGGGTGTCGACGAGGTCGGTGGGTGAGACGACCCAGCCGGTGGCGGTGCGGAACAACGCGGTGCTCCCTGTGAGTGGTGGTTGTGCTGGTGGTGGGATTGTGCCACGCGGGGGTGACGTGTGCTGGGGGTTGGCGGGGTGTGTACGGGGTCCGGATGTGCGTGAGCGCCCCTCCCCCGTGGGGGTGGGGCGCTCTGCGGGGTCTGGCCGGTCGTCGCCCCGGTCGGGTGTCCGTTGACCGGTGGCGTCCTGTGGCGGGGGTTCCCGTCGGCGGTCTAGGCCACGACCTCCCAGCTGACGTTGGCCACGCCCGCGCTGGTGCTGGAGATCTGTTCGAAGGCCGCGGTGGACAGGTCCAGGCAGCGTCCGGACACGTAGGGGCCGCGGTCGTTGATGCGGACGGTGACCGAGGATCCGTTGGCGGTGTTGGTGACCCGGACCATGGTGCCGAAGGGCAGTTCCTTGTGGGCGGCGGTCATGGCGCTGGGGTCGAAGGTCTCCCCGTTGGCGGTGGAGCTGCCGGCGAGTTCGGCGCCGTAGAAGGAGGCCTGGCAGGTGCCGCCCTGGCCGGTGGGCTGGGCGTCGCCGCCGCCGCCGTCGTCGGAGGAGGAGTCGTCCTCGGGTTCGGTGGTCTGCTCGGGTTCCTCGACGATGTCGGAGCCGGTGGCGGTGGTGGTCTGGCGTGCGCCGGAGGTGGCCTGTGCGGCGCGGTCGGCGGCCGCGGGGTCGGGTGAGGCGGTGGTGCCGTCGGCCGTGAGGGGGTCGGGGTCGGCCTCGGGGGCCCCGGCGGCGTTGGTGGTCACGGTGGTGTCGGAGCCGGTGACGACGACCGCGGCGGTGGCGGTTCCCGCCACGGCCACGGCCAGGACGGCGGCGGCGGAGCCGATGAGCAGCGTGCGTCTTTTGCGGCTGCGGGTCGCGGCGACCCGGGGTCCCACGGTGGGGGTGTCCTCGGGGGCGGCGGGCGTGTTCTGGGGCTGGTGTTGGCCCACGGTGATGTCCTTCGAACGTCGCGGGATGGGAGTGGCGGCCGCCTCCTGGCGCGTGTTGCGGGTGCCGTGGGGCATGGGTGCGTCGGGTGGGTGGCGCCCCGGTCGTGGGGAGTGGGGCGCGCACGGGCGGAGCCGTGACCGCCGGCGTTGGCATCGCACGGGGTCTGGGCGCTGAGCCTAGGGGTAACGCGGGGGTCACGGTACCGGAAAGTGGTGTTTTGTGGAACTTGTCACCTGTTGACCTGCGGTTTTGGCAGTCCGGGCCGGCGTGGGGGAACCCCGTCGGGGAAGAGCGTGAGGGCTGGGTCGGGCAGGATGTGGCCGCTGAGTTCGGCGACGGCGCGCGCCAGTGTGGGGTTGTCCAGGTGGCCGCCGACGGCGCGGACCATCTGGGTGAGGGCGGGCAGTGCTGGGGCGCCCAGGGCGGTGACGGCGTAGCGGGCGGCGACGGCGGGCGTGCGGGAGGCTCCGGCCCAGCAGTGCAGCAGGACGCGTTTGCCCTCGGCTCGCAGGGTGGCCACGGCCGCGGCGGCCTCGTCGAGGGTGTAGTGCAGGTTCGGGTTGGCGCCGGGCCGGTCGTGCAGCCAGATGCGGACCCAGTCGCGGGAGGGCAGGTGGGGCGCGTCGGTGGGGTGGGTGGCGCACAGGGAGACGGCGGCGTCGGTGCTGTCGGGGTGCTCGCGCAGGTGGTCGAGGTTGGCGAGGAGGACGCCGGGGTCGAGGGGGTGGGGGACGGCGAAGGGGCGCAGGCGCTGGTGGGGTCGGGTGCGCACGGAGGTCTCGGGCCACAGGTGGGGGTGGGGGCCGCGGGCGGTGCGCAGGGCGTCGGCGACCAGGGTGTGGGGGTCGAGGGTGTCGGCCAGGTGGCGCCAGGCGTGGACGGGGATGGCCGAGGCGCCCCACAGGGCTCCGGCCAGGGCGCCGGTGTGCATGGCGGCCAGGTCTTCGCCTGAGGTGGAGGCGTACCAGACGGCGTCGACGAGGTGGGTGCAGGCGAAGGCGCCCGTGGCGGGGTCGTGGCGGGGTCGGGCGGTGCGGGTCAGGGCGCGCCAGGAGGCTCCGAGGGGGTCGTCGGCGGGGGTGTGTTCGAGGTCGGGGACGCGGGTGGGTGCGGTGCCGGTGCGTGCGGTGGTGCGCAGGGTGCTGGCCCAGGTGCGTGCGGCGGGGTCGGTCGGGGGGTCGGGGAGGTCGTCGGCGGTGGCCAGGCCGGTCAGGGCGGTGCGGATCAGGTGGGCGAGGCGGGCGGGGGCGCTGGTGGGGGCGGGGTCGGTGAACTGGGCGGTCATGGACGGTGGTGCTCCCACGAGGGAGGCGGCGGTGGCGGCGCCCAGGAGGGCGCCCACGGCCCGGTCGCAGAGGGGGTCGCGGACGTCGAGGGGGGTGGTGGGGGCCATGGGCCTTCCTCACGGACGGGGGTCGCGTTACCACCGGTGGTGTTCCCCGTGTGCGGGGGGATGTGCGGGGTTTGCCGGTTGTGGCCATGCGGGTGTGTGAGGTCGGGTGGGGGCGGGTCGTCGCCGACTCCCCATTTGCAACCTTTGGTTGCGTATTCTGGCGGGGTGCTCTACCTTGTCGTGCAACCACAGGTTGCGGAATGGGGAGAGCGCGATGGAGTACGGCAGCATCGAACGGCAGATCCGCGTCGACGCCGCGCCCGAGATCGTCTACCAGGTCCTGAGCAGGCCCGAACACCTGCGGCAGTGGTGGCCGGACGAGGCCGAGCTGGATCCGGTGCCCGGCGCCACCGGGACGGTCTCGTTCGGCGGCGGCTCCCGGACGGAGGTGGTCGCGCTCACCGTGGTGGAGGCCGACCCGCCCCGACGGTTCTCCTTCCGCTGGACCCACGACGAGCACGCCACCGCGACCGAGGCCAACTCGCTCCTGGTCACCTTCGACCTCGTCGCGTCGGCGGGGGGCACGCTGGTGCGCTTCACCGAGACGGGGTTCCGGGAACGGGGCTGGGAGGCGGCCGTGCTCGAGGAGCGGTACCGCGACAACACCGAGGGGTGGGACCGCTGCCTCCCCCGCCTGGCCGACTACGCCGCCCGGCTGGTGTCGACGCCGTGAGCGCGCCCCTCGACGACGAACTCTGGTCGGCGGTGGGCGACCCCGTCCGGCGGCGGATGCTCGACCTGCTCCTGACCGGAGGCGCGGGGACCGCGACCACGTTGAGCGAGCGGCTGCCCGTCACACGCCAGGCGGTCGCCAAACACCTCGGTGTGCTCGACCGGGTCGGGCTGGTCCACGCCACGCCGCGCGGACGCGAACGACGCTACGAGGTCGACCGGCGCCAGCTCGCCCGGGCGGTCGCGCAACTGTCGTCGGTCGGGGCCGCGTGGGACGCCCGGCTGCGGCGCATCCAGCGCATGGCCGAGGCCGTCCAGCGCGCCGAACAGGACTGAACGGGCGCCGACGCCCGCCCCCGCGGCCCAGGGTCGCGGGGGCGGTGGCGCGTCCGTGGGGCGTGTCTCAGACCGGCAGGGGGATGGCTGCCTGGCGGTAGCGTTCGGCGACGGCGTGGGCGATCGCCGGATCCGGGCACAGCGGCGGCGCGACCACGTCGGCGCCGACGTCGGCGAGCCGGTCGTGGAACAGCCCGGGCGCGAGCAGCCAGGCGGCCACCGAGACGCGTTCGTGCCCCTGGGCGCGCAGGCGGGCGACCTGTTCGGCGACCGTGGGGCCTCCAGTGGCGATGTAGCCGGTGGCCACCGGGGTGTCCAGGCGTGCGGCCAGGGCGCGGGCGCTGTCGTGGAGTTCGGCGCGGGCGCGCGCGTCGGAGGTCCCGGCGCAGGCCAGGACGACGGCGTCCGTGTCGCGGTGGCCCGCGGCCAGCAGGCGCCGGTGGGCGGTGGCCACGACGGCGGGGTGGGCGCCCAGGGCGGGGGCGAGCACGGCGTCGGCGCGCCCGGCCCTGGCGAGCTGATGCGGGATGTCCTTGCGCACGTGGTAGCCGCTGGCCAGGAAGGCGGGCACGACCACGACCGGGCCCGGGACGCTGGCGGCCACGTCGCCGACGCTGGGGGTGAGCACGTCGGCGAAGGCCAGGTGGGTGGGCACGCGGGTGATCTCGCCCACGCGCAGGGCCAGGGAGTGGGCCACGGCGGTTCCGTGCGGGTCGCGGGTGCCGTGGACGGCGAGGATGAGGGCGGGCTGTCGGTTCATGGCGTCGCCGCGCAGTCGGGGGTGTCCAGGGCCAGGCGGTAGCCGCGCTTGACGACCGTCTGGATGATGCGGGAGTCGCCCAGGGCGGTGCGCAGGCGGGCCACGGCCGTCTCCACGGCGTGGGCGTCGGCGTCCTCGCCCAGGCAGGTGAGCAGGTGGGCGCGGTCGCGGACCTGGCCGGGGCGGCGGGCGAGCTCGCGCATCAGGCGCATCAGTGTGGGCGAGAGGGTGTGGACGGTGCCGTCGACCAGGACGGCGTGGCCGCGCAGGCGTAGGCGGTGTCCGGCCACGTCCAGGGTGGGGAACCGGTTGGGGAGTTCCTCGGTGAGTTTGCGCACCTGGGCGCCGATGCGGGCGCGTCCCGGCCAGACGGTGGGGATGTCCTGGGCCATGAGGGGGCGGGCGGTGACGGGGCCCACGCACATGGCCAGGACGTCGCCGCGCAGGGCCGAGACGAGGGCGTCGGCCTGGCCGTTGGTGCGGGCGCGGGCCAGCAGCCCGGCGGCGGCGGGGGCGCTGGTGAAGGTGACGGCGTCCACTCCCCCGGTGGTGACGGCCTCGATGAGCCGGTCCAGGGGGGCGGTGTCCTCGGGTTGGGTCCACCGGTAGACGGGGACCTCGACGACGTCGGCGCCGGCCAGGCGCAGGGCGGCGGTGAAGTCGGGCAGGGGTTCGCCGTGGAGCTGGATGGCCACGCGCAGCCCCTGGACGCCGGTGGCCAGGAGGTAGTCCAGGACCTCGGCCGAGGACTCGGAGGGGGGTGACCACTCCTCGGTGAGTCCGGCGGCGCGGATGGCGCCCTTGGCCTTGGGGCCGCGGGCGAGCAGGCGGGAGGTGCGCAGGGAGGCCAGGAGGGGATCGACGGTTCCCCAGGTCTCGCAGGCCTCGACCCAGCCGCGGAAGCCGATGCCGGTGGTGGCCACGACCACGTCGGCGGGGCGGCGGGCGAGTTCGGAGGAGACCGCGGCCAGGCGCTGGTCGTCGCTGAGGGGGACGATGCGCAGTGCGGGCGCGGCCAGGACCTCGGCGCCCTTGCGCCGCAGCATGGCGGAGAGTTCGTCGGCGCGTCGGGCGGCGGTGACGGCGACGGTGAATCCGGCCAGGGGCGCGGTGGTGGGTGCGGGCGGTGCGTGCACGGTTTCGGTCACGGGGTTCCCTCGCTGGTGTGGATCTGGACGGTGTCGCCGTCGACGCGGACGGGCCAGGTGGTCAGGCGGGTGGCGGAGTCGTCCAGGCTGTGGCCGGTGCGGAGGGAGAACACGTGCTTGAGCATGGGTGAGGCGACGGTGGGTTCGCCGTCGCGGTCGCCGACGATGCCGCGGGAGATGACGGCGGCCTGGGTGTAGGGGTCGATGTTGTCGACCGCGTACAGGTGGCCGTCGTGGGTGCGGAACAGGGCGGCCTGGCGGCCGTCGGGGAGCAGGACGGCCACGCCGTCCTCGGGGCGGAGGCGGTGGGCGGGGCAGGCGTTGATCCAGGTGCCGGTGCGCGCGGTGGTGTGGGTGGCGGTGGTCATCGGGTGGCCTCCTTCGTTCGGGGGGTGGGCATGCCGAGGTTGAGCGGGGCGCCCGGGACGGGCTGGTCGCGGGTGGTGGTGAAGGTGATGGTGGGGTCGGGGGTGTCCGGGGCGTTGGCGAAGGACACGAACCGGGCGAGCTTGTCGGGGTCGGCCAGGACGTCGGCCCACTCGTCGGAGTAGGCGGCCACGTGGTGGTCCATGGCCTGTTCGAGTTCGTCGGCGATGCCCAGGGAGTCGTGGACGACGACGTCGCGCAGGTGGTCCAGGCCGCCGTCCATGGCCTCGATCCAGGGGGCGGTGCGCTGGAGGCGGTCGGCGGTGCGGATGTAGAACATCAGGAACCGGTCGATGTAGCGGATGAGCGTGTCCTCGTCCAGGTCGGAGGCGAGGAGTTCGGCGTGGCGGGGGGTGAAGCCGCCGTTGCCGCCCACGTACAGGTTCCAGCCGTTCTCGGTGGCGATGACGCCGAAGTCCTTGCCGCGGGCCTCGGCGCACTCGCGGGCGCATCCGGAGACGGCTGACTTGAGCTTGTGGGGTGAGCGCAGGCCCCGGTAGCGCTCCTCCAGGCGGATGGCCAGGCCGACGGAGTCCTGGACGCCGTAGCGGCACCAGGTCGTGCCGACGCAGGACTTGACGGTGCGCAGGGCCTTGCCGTAGGCGTGCCCGGACTCGAAGCCGGCCTGGACCAGGCGGGACCAGATGGCGGGCAGCTGTTCGAGGCGGGCGCCGAACAGGTCGATGCGCTGGCCGCCGGTGATCTTGGTGTAGAGGTTGAAGTCGCGGGCGACCTCGCCGATGACGATGAGCTTGTCGGGGGTGATCTCGCCGCCGGGGATGCGCGGGACGACCGAGTAGGTGCCGTTGCGCTGCATGTTGGCCAGGTACCGGTCGTTGGTGTCCTGCAGGGTGGCCTGTTCGCCCTGCAGGATGTGGCCGTTTCCGAGCGAGGCGAGGATGGAGGCGACGGCGGGCTTGCAGATGTCGCAGCCGCGGCCGGTGCCGTGCCGTTCGATGAGGGCGGAGAACGTGGTCAGGCCGGTGGCGCGGACGATCTCGACCAGTTCGGTGCGCGACTGGGTGAAGTGCTCGCACAGGGCGTTGGACTGGACGATCCCGGCCTGGTCCAGGAGCTGCTTGAGCATGGGCACGCACGAGCCGCAGCTGGTTCCGGCGCGGGTGCAGGCCTTCAGGGCGGGCACGTCGGTGGAGCCGGAGTGGATGGCCTCGCAGATGGCGCCCTTGGTGACGGCGTTGCACGAGCAGATCTGGGCTTCGTCGGGCAGGGCGTCGGCGCCCACGGCGGCGCCGCCGTCGGGGGTGATCAGGGCGAGCGGGTCTCCGGGCACCGGGGAGCCGACCAGGGGGCGCAGGGTGGCGTAGGCGGAGGCGTCGCCGACCAGGACGCCGCCGAGCAGGGTGGTGGCGTCGTCGGACAGGACGAGCTTGGCGTAGCGGCCGCTGGCGGCGTCGTTGACGACCACGTCCAGGGCGCCGGGTGCGCGGCCGTGGGCGTCGCCGAAGCTGGCCACGTCCACGCCCATGAGCTTGAGCTTGGTGGAGGTGTCGGCGCCGGTGAAGGTGGCGGAGCCGCCGACGAGGCGGTCGGCGACGACCTCGGCCATGGCGTTGCCGGGGGCGATGAGGCCGTAGACGGTTCCGTGGTGGTTGGCGGCCTCGCCGACGGCCATGATGTGGGCGTCGCTGGTGGTGCAGGTGTCGTCGATCGCGATGCCGCCGCGTTCGCCCAGGTCCAGGCCGCAGGCGCGGGCCAGGTCGTCGCGGGGGCGGATGCCGACGGAGAAGACGACCAGGTCGGTGTCCAGGCGGCTGCCGTCGTCCAGGACCAGGCGGGCGGCGCGGCCGTCGGGGCCGGGTTCGATGGCGGTCGTGGCGGTGCCGGTGTGCACGCTCACGCCCAGGTCGGTGACGAGGTTCTTGAGCAGGGCGCCGGCGCCCTCGTCGATCTGGGCGGGCATGAGGTGGGGGGCGAGTTCGACCACGTGCGCGTGCAGGCCGAGCAGGCGCAGGGCGTTGGCGGCCTCCAGGCCGAGCAGTCCGCCGCCGATGACGACGCCGGTGCGGGCGTTCTTGGCGGAGTCGGTGATGGCGTCCAGGTCCTCGATGGTGCGGTAGACGTGGCAGCCGGGGAGGTCGTGGCCGGGGATCGGGGGGACGAAGGGGGTGGATCCGGTGGCCAGGACGAGGCGGTCGTAGGCCAGGGTGCGGCCGGTCGAGGTGGTGACGGTGCGGGCGGCGCGGTCGATGGCGGTGGCGCGTTCGCTGACGTGGACGTCGGTGTGGGGGCCGGCGGGGTCGCCGAGGGAGAGGTCGTCGGCGCTGGCGCCGTCGAAGTAGGAGGAGAGGGCGACGCGGTCGTAGGCGGTGCGCGGTTCCTCGCCCACGACGGTGGTGTGCCAGTGGTGGGCGGTGTCGCGGTCACGCAGGGCCTCGACGAGTCGGTGGCCGACCATGCCGTTGCCGATGACGACGAGTTCTTCCATGGGTGTTCGGCTCCTCCGGGCTGCGGTGCGGTCGTGTTTCAGGCAACCCGGGGGGTGTTTCCCCGGCGTCAGGCGGTTGTGACGGCCATGTTTCGATGTGCTGTCTGCGCAGGTGGCGGGCGAGTGATCGGTGCGGGGCGGGGAGTTCCCGGATTCCCACCACACGCAGGTATAGCTTTTCCTCTACTTTCGGCGCGGGTGAACGTGACCGTGTGGGACGTCTGGCTCGTGGATGAGGTGCGGGAATGGTGGACGAGCTCCGGGCCGAGGATCAGGAAACCCAAGGAGCTGCGGCCGGGATCCACGGGGCGGAGCGAGGAGGAGGAACGATGAGCGGGTACAGCCAGTGGGACCGTGACGCCTATGCGGAACGGGTGGGGGGACCGCAGGAGGCGGAGAAGCCTCGGCGTGCACTGCTGGCACGGGTGGACGCGCAACGGCTCATGCGGATCCGTAAGGAGCGCGGACTGACCCAGGCCGCCGTGGCGGAGCGGATGGGGGTGACCAAGGGGCGGGTGAGCCAGATCGAACAGGGCGAGGTGTTCACCGTCGACGCGATCGCCCGCTACGTCCACGCGCTCGGCGGGGAGCTCAGGCTCACCGCCGACTTCGACGGTCGTAGCTATACCGTCAGCACGGACCGACTGGAGGCGTGCTGAGCGGGTGAGCGCCGCTCCCCCGCGGGAGGGAGGCGGTTCACCCCTGGTGGGGAGGTCGTGGGGCAGGGCCGGGCGGGAGGGTGGAGCCAACGCTTCGGCCCTCGAAGGGAGCCCTGATCATGACCGTCTCCTCGTCCGTTCGACCTGCCGCCCCCGACCGGGAGGGGCTGCGGGCGCCGGTGGCGCCCTGGCTGGTGCTGGCCTGGTCGGCGGTGGCCGTGGCCCTGGGGTCGGGGTGGTGGTCGGGTGTGCTGCCCAGGGGTGTGCCCGAGGGTGAGTCGTTCGGGTCGCTGTTCTCCGGCCAGGGGCTGGGGGTGGCCTCGGGCGCGATGGTCGCGTGCGGGCTGGCCGGGCTGGTGTGCTCGGTGCTGTTGCTGCGCCGCGGCGGTGCGGGCGGTCGGGTCGCCGGGGTGGGCGCTTGGCTGATGGCGGTCGCGGTCCTGCTGGTGTTCGTCGACGGATCGCTGCTGGCCTGGATGGGGTACACGATGATCATGCCGGTGGCGGGCTGGTTCGTGCCCGATCTGTGGTCGACCTACGTGTCCGCCTCCCTGGAGCCCACGGCGTTGACGTTGCTGTTCTGCGCGGTCGGCGTGGTCCTGTGGGCGGCGGCGGCCCTCGTCCACCGCGGGGTGGTGCGCCAGGCGTGCCGGCGTTGCGGACGCCAGGGCGACTGGAGTCCCGAGGAGGAGCGGCGCGTGCGGGCGCGGGCGCTGCGGGTGGGCCGGTGGGCTGTGGCGGTGGGCGTGGCGCTGGCCCTGCTCTACCCGGCGCTGCGGTTCCTGTGGCTGTTCGGTGTGGCGCTCGACTTCGGCGAGGAGGAGACCCAGCGGTTGCTGTCGGACCCCTTCACCGTGGTCATCGGACTGTCGCTGGGGTCGGCCGGGGCGGTCGGCGCGGTGCTCATGCTGGGTCTGGTCCAGCGGTGGGGGGTCCGGTTCCCCCGGTGGATGGCCGGGTTGGCCGGGCGGCGGGTCCCGGTGGCGCTGGCGGTGGTGCCCGCGGGTCTGGTGACCGTGGCGCTGGTGGCGATGGGTCGCAGCACCGTGGTGCAGGTGTTGGCCGGGGCGGAGGGGGCGACCCCGATCACCGAGCCCGTGCACGCGGTGGTGTTCGTGTCGATGGGTGTGTGGGGTGCGGCGCTGGGGGTGGCCACGGCCGCCTACGCGGTGCGGCGGCGCGCGGAGTGCGGTGAGTGCGGGAAGGGGCTGCCCGAGGCCGAGCCGGTGCGGGCCGCGGTGGCCGGGTAGGAGCTGGAGGGGACCTCGCGGGGTCCCCTCCCCCGGCCGCGCGACGGCCCCGCCTGGGAGCGGGGCCGTCGCGCGTGGTCAGCGGACGGGCACATCGACCTGGCCGAACGCGCCCGCGTACAGGGTCATCTCGGTGACGTCCGGGGCGGGGGCGGGGAACACGGCCAGGGCCAGGTACTGCTCGCCGGTGGCCAGCTCGTTGATCCGGTCGGCGAAGTCCTCGTACTCGTCGGGGCCGGTGCGGATGCGGATGACGTACCGGACCAGGCCGGTGCCGGGTTCCTGGACGCGGAAGCCGCCCAGGGTGCCCTCGGCGTACTGGGCGGGGCTGCCGGGGACGGCCGACTCGTCCACGTCCAGGTCCGCCTCCAGGGGGGAGAGCGTGGAGTTCTGGAAGCCCACCATCTGGAACACGTAGGCGCCGTCGCGCACCATCGGGTAGACGTGCAGGTCGACGTCGTCGTGGATGAGGGTGGTGACGGGTTCGAGCTCGTCGAAGAAGTGGGCGGGTTCGGCGACGTGGCGGCGGGCTGAGGCCAGGCCCTGGGCGTCGGCCGGTTCGGCGGCGTCCGGGGCGACCTGGTAGGTGAATTCCACCCGGCGGTTGCGCGCGCGGGCCTGCTCGTCGTCGGGTCCGCCCTCGGCGGCCAGGGGTTCGGCGCTGCCGCGTCCCTGGGTGGTGAGGGTGAACGCGCCGTCCAGTTCCTCCTCCAGCAGGGCGCGGGCGGCCTCGGCGCGTTCCTGGGACAGGGTCCGGTTGTCGGCGTCGGATCCGGTGCCGTCGGTGTGGCCGACGATGGTGATCTCCTCGACCCGGGGTCCGACGTTGGCGCGCAGGGTCTGGGCGGAGGCGCGGATGGTCTCCGCGGCCTCGGCGGTGGGTTCGGAGGCGCCGGAGGCGAACATCTCGTCGGCGTGCAGGGCGATGGTCTCCTGGTCGCCGGCGCGGGTGGTGGAGGCGGTGGGGCCGTCGACGAGGCTCTCCATGGTGTGGCGTCGGTCGGCGGTGTCCAGGCCGGGGGGCGGCGGGTTGTCGGGGTACCAGATCTCGTCGGGGAGTTCGGGTTCCTGGGTGAAGGTCTCGGGGTCGATGTACGCGTGGGCGTTGGGTTCGGGGGCGGGGGTGAAGGCGTCGACGCGGGTGACGGGGATGCCGGGGATGAGGCCGGTGCCGGCGCCGGTCAGGGTCAGGAAGTCGGCGTCCTGGGTGGGCGCGGGGAAGTAGCGGCGCAGGGTGGTGGGCAGCCCCTCGTGGGTGGGCATGGCGGGGTCGCCGGGGACGAAGTGGGTGCCGTAGGGTTCGTCGCCGCTGCGGGGGTCGCGCAGGAAGCGCAGGACCTCGCCGGAGACGGGGTCGACCAGGCGGACGGGCGGGTTGCGGCCGGTGACACTTCCGGGCAGGTCCTCCAGGTAGTTGTGGGTGACCTCCAGCATGAGGTACTCGCCGTCGTGTTCGAGGCCGGTGACGGTGAGTTCGAAGGTGACGTCGTTGCCGCCCTCGATGGACATGCGTCCCTGGCGGACGAAGGGCAGGGGTTGGCGTTGTCCCTCGGAGGCGCCCGGGGTGGGCGCGGAGGTCGGGTCGCCGCCGGTGGGGCCGTCGGGGAGGGAGCAGGAGCTGAGCAGGAGGCTGAGCGCCAGGGCGGCGGCCGCCGCGGGGGTGCGCGTGGTCATGGTGGCGGTGACTCCCTACACGGGTGGGCGCGGGCGGGACCGCGAACGCTGGGTGTGCGGGAAGTCTGGCACGCGCGTTGGGGCGCGGTGCGAGGGGGCGGGCGTGGCGGCGGCCCCCTCCCCCGCTGGGGGAAGGGGCCGCGCGAGGGGGGTGGGAGTTAGGACAGGGTGACCCTCTTGGTGAGCGAGCCGGTGGCGCCGGTCTCGTCGGTCACGGTCAGGGTGATGGTGTAGGTGCCCGGACCCGGGTAGAAGTGCCAGGTGGTGCGGCCGGTTCCGGTGGTGCCGTCGCCGAAGTCCCAGCTGTAGGAGACGATCGGCGCGTCGCCGGCGCTGGACCCGGAGGCGTCCAGGCTGCAGTAGTAGAACCACGAGTAGCAGTAGCCGCTGAAGTCGGCGCTCGGCGCGGTGTGGTCGGGGACGCCCACCGTGACGTCGACGGAGTCGGAGTTGGTGGCGCCGGTGTCGTCGGTGACGGTCAGCGTGACGGTGTAGGTGTCCTCGCTGGCGTAGGTGTGGGTGGTGGTGGCGCCGCTGTCGGTGGCGCCGTCGCCGAACTCCCAGGCGTAGTCGGTGATCTCGCCGGCGGACCCGGATCCATCGAAGGAGCAGGTCAGCGTGGTGTCGTCGCAGGAGTGCGAGATGGAGGCCACGGGGCCGTCGGGCGGGGTGGTGTCACCGCCGGGGAAGATGTCGGGGTCGCCCACGTCCAGGAGCGGCTCGTGGATCCCGTCGCCGGAGGTGTCGGTCCAGTCGTGGTTGCCCGCGTCGGTCAGGGTCTGGTACATGGCCATGACGCCGGCGCGGTTGGTGGGCTTGGCGTCGCCGGTGGCCAGCAGGGCCAGGCCGCCCGCGGCGTGCGGGGAGGCCATGGAGGTGCCGCTGATGGTGTTGTAGCCGCCGCCGGGCCAGGTGGAGGTGATGCAGGAGCCGGGTGCGGCGATCTCGATGACGGAGCCGTAGTTGGAGAACGTCGACAGGGTGTCGTCGGAGTCTCCGCGGCAGCTCAGGGTTCCGCCGTTGCCTCCGGGCTGGCCGTCGGAGTCGGCCATGGAGGAGACGGTGAGCACGTCGGGGTGGTTGGCGGGGAAGAAGTTGGCCCCGTCGACTCCGTCGTTGCCCGCGGCGACCGCCCAGGCCACGCCGGCGTCGACGGCGTTGGTGATGGCCTGGCTCAGGGCCTGGTCGGTGCAGCCGTTGCAGCCCAGGCTCATGTTGGCCACGCCGATCTGGTCGGCGTTGGCGGTGACGTAGTCCACGCCGGCGGTGATGCCGGACAGGGTGCCGCTGCCGCCGGAGGTCAGGACCTGCACGTTCCAGATGTCGGCGCCCGGGGCCATGCCGACGACGCCCTCGCCGTTGTCGATGGCCGCGGCGCTGCCGGCGACGTGCGTGCCGTGGCCGTTGCCGTCGGTGGCGGTGTTGGACACACAGGTGCCGCTGGTGCAGTTCACGGAGTCGACGACGTTGAGGTCGGGGTGGGACCCGTCGACGCCGGTGTCCAGGACGGCGATGGCCACGTCGGGGACGTAGTCGGGCTGGCCGTTGATGTCCAGGTTGGGGTTGTCGGGGGCGAAGGTGCGGGAGATGCCGGTGGGGGTCTCCTGGTCGAACGCCTCCAGGACCTGGTCCTCCTGGACGTAGGCGACGTCGGGGTCGGAGAGCAGGTCGGCGGCGTCGGCGGCGGTCATGTCCGCGGCGTAGCCGGTCAGGGCGTGCTCGTAGACGCCGTTGGGGTCGTCACCGTTGCGCTGGGCGACCTCGTCGGGGTCGGCGCCGTCGTCGAGGACGACGATGTAGGTGCGTTCGGTGGTGTCGGATGTGTCCAGGAAGGCGGGGATCTCCGGTTCGGCGGCGGCAGGTGAGGCTGCCAGGAACGGCAGCGTCACGGCGGCCGCGATCACGGCGCCGATCTTGCGCATGTGGGGGAACCCTTCGATGGAGGGATGCGTGGGTCGGGTGGCCACCCACGTGTCATGGTCCGTGGCGGGGCGTGGCCGAACAATACGTATCTACTACGTAGTTAAGAAGTGATCGGGGGACTACGTAGCGGAGGGAGGCGCGGGGTCCGACAGGTCGCGCCGCGAGCGCAGACCGAGTTTGGCCAGCGCGTTGGCCACGTGGGTCTCCACCGTGCGCGGGGACAGGTGCAGCAGCGCCGCGATCTCCCGGTTGGTGCGCCCCTGGGCGGCCAGGGTCGCGATCTCGCTCTCGCGCGGTGACAGGCGCTGGTCCCTGCGACCGCGCCCGGTGCCCGGAGCGGCGACCACCCCCTGGGCGCGCAGGGCGCGGCGCACCCGCGCGGAGTCCCAGGCGGCGCCCAGTTCGGCGTACTCGGACAGGGCGGCGCGCAGGCCCGCCACGCCGGCCGACGCGGCGCCCTGGCGGTCGGGGCGGGCCAGGTGGGTGCTGGCGGCCGCCTCGCGGGCCTGGGCGGCGTCGTAGGGGCGCGACATCGCGCGGTAGGAGGTCTCGGCCTCGGCGTACAGGTGCAGGGCCCGGTCGAGGTGGCCGCGGTGGCGGGCGATGGCGGCCTCGAACCGGGTCAGGGCGGCCTCAGCCGCGGGGGCGTGGGCGTCGCGCAACCCCGCGCGGAAGCGGGCGCGCAGGTCCTGGGCCACGGCGCGCCGTCCGCTGGCCAGCAGCGCCTCCATGCCGGGGACCAGGTCGGCGGCCCACACCCAGATCCCCTTGCTGGCCACCAGGGACACCAGCCCCTCGACCTGCTCCCAGGCGGCCGCGTGGTCGCCCTGGGCGGTGGCCAGGCGCGCCAGGAGCCCGGCGGCCAGCGCGCGCACGGGCACGGTGTGGTCGGGGGTGGGACGCGGCGCGGTCTCGGGGTCGGGCTGGACGCGTGCCAGCAGGGTCTGGGCGGTGGCCGGGTCGCCCTGGGCCAGGGCCAGGCCCGCGCGCACGACGGTGAGTTCGGCGGTGACCCCGTGCAGGTGGGCCAGGCGCGGGGAGCGCAGGTTGCGCTCGGTCTCCTCGGCCAGCCCCGGCCACTTGCCGCGCACCCAGTCCAGCACCAGGCGCAGCGTGTGGGCGCTCTCCTGCACGTAGGGGGCGTCGGCTGCGACCGACCAGTGCGTGGCGTGGTCCAGGTGGTCGTCGGCGCGGTCGTAGTGGCCGAGCATGACGGCGGCGTCGGCCAGGTTGAGGGAGGCGCGGGCGAACTCGCGGCGACGGGCCAGCGTGTCGGGGGTGGGGTGGGCGTGGGCGGGGCCGGGGTCGGGCAGGGCGATCCGCCAGGCGCCGGGGTCGCCGATCTGGGCGAGCAGGGTGGCGTGGTTGACCGCGACGATCTGGCCGACGGCGGGGTCGCGGCTGCGGTCGGCGGCGGCCACGGCCTGTTCCATCCACCGGCGGTGGGTGTCCACGGAGTCGGAGGTGTCCCGGGGCACGGCCAGCGCGCACATGGCGCGGGCGGCCAGGTCGGGGCGGGTGGACAGTTCGGCGGTGGCGCGCACGAGTTCTCCGCGGGCGGTGCGGCCCTGGGCGGCCTGGTTGAGCAGGAGCAGTCCCAGTTCCATGCGCAGTTCGCCGCGTTCGGCGGGGCTCAGCCCGGGAGTGGTGAGCACGTCGCGCAGCAGGTCGACGGTGTGTTCGGCGCTGATGCCGGTGAGGGCGGCGCGGCCGAGTTTGAGGGCGAGTTCGCAGCGGCGGCGCGCGGGCAGGCTCTGGCGGGTCAGGGCGTCGCGGAGCAGGGTGACGGCGGTGGTGTCCTCGCCGTGGTCCAGGGCGAGGTCGGCGGCGCGTTCGGCGTGGTCGGTCCAGGCGTCCAGGAGTCCGGCCTCGCGGGAGTGGCGGGCCAGGCGGGCGTGGTCGGGGTCGGCGGCCTCGGCCAGGACGGTCAAGGCGGCGCGGTGCAGGCGGCGGCGCTTGTCGCGGGCCAGGGCGGTGTAGCAGACCTGGCGCAGGAGCGGGGTGGCGATGGTCAGGGTGGCGGGGTCGGTGGTGTGCAGCAGGCCGCGGCGGCAGGCGCGGGCCAGGGCCTTCTCGGCGCGGGACGGGGTCAGGTCGGCGACGTGGGCCAGGTGGTCCTCGTGGGAGGGCGTGTCCAGGACGGCGGCGGCGCGCAGCAGGCGGCGGGTGTCGCGGTCGACGGTGCGCAGGTGGTGCAGCCACCAGTCGCGCAGGGGCGTGGGGACGGGGGGTGCGGCGGGGACGGCGGGTTCGGTGGGCGGGCGGGCGGCCAGGTGGCGCAGGGTCTCGACGGCGGCCAGGGGCTGGCCGCCGGTCCAGGCGTGCAGGCGGTGGGCGTCCTCGGGGGTGACCGGGGCGGGGTCCAGCAGGTCCTGGGCGAGGGCGAGCAGGTCGTCGGGGGTGAGGGGGTCGAGGGTGATTTCGTGGTGTGTGGTGCTGGAGGGGGCGTGCGCGGCCAGTGCGGCCACGGGGAAGGAGCGGGGCAGCTCCTCGGGCCGGTAGGTCAGGACGAGGGAGAGGGCGGCGGGCAGGCGGGGGGTGAGGTAGTGCAGCAGGTCGCGGGTGGAGGGGTCGATCCACTGCACGTCCTCCAGGACCAGGACGGTCGGCCCCAGGGCGTCCAGGAGTTCGGTCAGGGCACGGTAGGTGCGGTGGCGGTCGTCGGCGAGCGCCGTGGCGGGAGGCAGGGGTCCGGGCAGGCGGTCGCCGTGTTCGGGGATGAGCGGACGCAGGGCTCCGCACAACGGGCTGAGCCCGCCGGGGATGGGGGCGTCGCGGAGGGCTTCGATGACGGGGGCGAGCGGGAACGGTTCGGCCCGGGGCGGGCAGTGGCCGGTCAGGACGGTGGTGTCGGTCGCCTCGTGGAGTTCGTGGACCAGACGGGACTTTCCCGATCCGGCGGCCCCGGCCACGAGGACGAGGTGTCCGGGGTCTGCCGCCGTGCGCATCTGCCGTCGTTCCCGGGCGCGTCCGACGAGCTGGGGGGAGCACACCTACCGAACGGTATAGCGACACGCCGCCGAGGAAAAGGGGGTGCCGTCATACGGATCCGGCGCGAAGGGGGGTGGGAGTGGACAGTCTGCCTACCCCTGGAGTGCGTCGACCTGGGGCGGGAGGGGTGTGGCGGGGCCGGGTCGGTAGTCTGCGCGCGGAACTGTGGATGGTCGGCGGGATGGTGGGGTGAGTGGTGGTGCAGGCGGTGCTCGCGGTTGTGCCGGTGGTGTCGGTGGTGTTGACCGGTCTGTTCGCCGGTCTGTTCTTCGCGTTCTCGGTGGCGGTGATGCCGGGGCTGCGGCGGGTGGGCGACCGGGTGATGATCGCGACGATGCAGGGTGTCAACGTGGCGATCCTCAATCCGTTGTTCGCCCTGGTGTTCCTGGGGGCTCCAGTGGCGGCGCTGGGCACGGTGGTGCTGTTCGCCGTCGGCGGGGCGTGGGCGGCGGCGGGGTGGGCGGCGGCGGGCGCGGCGGCCCTGGTGGCGGTCCTGGTGGTGACGTTCGCGGCCAACATCCCGCGCAACAACGCGCTGGAGGAGGCGGGCGCGGCCGAGGACATCGCCGATCCGGCGGCGGTGCGGGGCGCGTTCGAGACGGCGTGGGTGCCGTGGAACCACGTGCGCACCTGGTTGTCGGCGGTGGCGTTGGTGAGCGGGGCGGTGGCGGTGGCGGTGGGGTAGGGGGTGCGCCTCCGCTGTTCTGCACCCCCGAGGAGCCCGACGCCGAGTTCGACGGGGCGGTCGCCGATCCGAAGACGGTGGAGGAGGCCTGGCGGCGCTGGCGTGAGGAGGTGGCCTTCGCCGACGACTTCGTGGCCCGCACGGCGTCGCTGGGCGCGACCTTCGAGATCGACCGGCACGGGCGGATGTCGCTGCGCGAGGTGCTGGTGCACATGGTGGAGGAGTACGCGCGCCACAACGGGCACGCCGACCTGTTGCGCGAGCGCATCGACGGCAGGGTCGGCCAGTAGCGGCGGCGGGGGTCCGCCCGGCGCCGGGCGGTGACGCGGAGCCGTCGGTCCTGCCCCGTCGGCCGCGTGCGCGCACCCGGGGAGCGCCGAGGCGATGGGGCGGTGGGTGCGCCCGCGGCCATGGCCTCGCGGCGGGCGCACCCACCGGGTCAGCCGACGCTGGCGGGGTCGGTGTCGTTGAGGCCGGACAGCAGGGCGTTGACGTCGCGCACGCACCCGCCGCACCCGGTGGTGGCGCGGGTGGCGTCGGCGATGGCCTCACGGGTGCGGGCCCCGTCCAGCCACGCCTGTTCGATGGTCTCGCGGGAGACGGCGTTGCACCGGCACACCAGCGCCTGCTGGCCGCCGCCGTCGGCGGCCGACTCGGGCGCGGCCGTGGGAAGGCCCTGGACCAGGGCGAGGCGGTCGGCGGGCACGGGAGCGCCGCTGTCGAACAGCTGGGACACGGTCGCCGCGGCCTCGGGGAAGCCCAGCAGGACGGCGCCCACCACGCGCTCGGCGCTGACCACGAGCTTGGCGTAGCGGCCGCCGTGCGGGTCGCTGACGGTCACCGTCTCCAGGCCCTCGGTCTCCTCGTCGTCGTGGACGCGGCCGAAGGCGGTCAGTTCGATGCCCTCGGCCTTGAGGCGGGTCAGCGGGCTCGAACCGGTGTAGGCGGCGTGCGGTGCTGCCCCGGTGAGCCGCTGGGCGAGCACGGCCGCCTGCTCCCAGCCGGGTTGGACCAGTCCGGCCCCGCCGCCGGGGTGCTGGGCGCAGTCGCCGATGGCGTGCACGCGCGCGTCGGAGGTGGTGAGGGTGTCGTCGACGATGACGCCGTGCTCGACCTCGATCCCCGCGTCCTTGGCCAGTTCGATGTTGCCGCGTACCCCGGCGGTGACGACGAGCGCGTCGCCGGGCAGGACGCGGCCGTCGTCCAGTTCCAGGCCGGTGCCGGGCACCCAGCGGGAGGCCACCCGCCAGGAGTGCACGGTGACGCCGAGGGCGGCGTACTGGGCGGCGAGGATGCGGGCGGCGGGCTTGTCGATCTGGCGGCGCATGATCCAGGGCGAGGACTCCACGACCGACACGCGCATGCCGCGGCCGACCAGGCCGCGGGCCGCCTCCAGGCCCAGCACGCCGCCGCCCAGGACGACGACGGGCGCGCCGGGGCGGGCCAGGGACAGCACGCGTCGGCAGTCGGCCAGGTCGCGCAGGGCGGTGACGCCCTCGCCGGGGCCGCCGTCGGGGGCGGCCACGCCGGTGATGGGCGGGAAGGCGGCGCGGGCGCCGGTGGCCAGGACGAGTTCGTCGTAGTCCAGGTGGGTGCCGTCGTCGAGGGTGAGGCGGCGGCGCTCGGTGTCCAGGGCGGTGGCGGCCACGCCGGTGCGGACGGTGACGCCGGGGGTGTCGGGGACGGGCAGGCGGATCTGGTCGGGGGTGTAGGAGCCGGCGACCACGCCGGAGAGCAGGACCCGGTTGTAGGCGGCCTGGTCCTCCTCGCCGACGACGGTGACGTGGACGCGTTCGCCGGCCGGGTCCAGGCGGGCGACCTCCTCGGCGAAGCGGGCGCCGACCATCCCGTTGCCGACGACCACGATCTGACGCGGGGAGAGTCCCTGCGTGGTGCTCATCTGCGGCCTCCTGGTGGTGGTGAGGTGTCCCGGGCGGCGCTGGCCGGGGTGGGCGGGTGGTGGATCACGGGAGGGGGTGTCACGGGGCGGGTTCGGGTTCCAGGCGGACCGCGCTGACCTTGAACTCGGGCATGCGGCTGGTGGGGTCCAGGGCGGGGTTGGTGAGGTTGTTGGCGGCCTGGTCTCCGGCGAAGTGAAAGGGCACGAAGACGGTGTCCAGGCGGGCGGTGGGGGTGAGGCGGACCCGGGCGCGGGTGTGGCCGCGGCGGGAGGTCAGGCGGGCCCAGTCGCCGTGGGCGAGTCCGGCGCGGGCGGCGGTGTCGGGGTGGACCTCGACGTAGGCCTCGGGTTCGGCGTCGGTGAGTTCGGGGACGCGGCGGGTCTGGGCGCCGGACTGGTAGTGGCCCATGAGCCGTCCGGTGGTGGCGATGAGCGGGTAGTCCTCGTCGGTGGTCTCGGCGGGCGGGCGGTGCGCGACGGGGATGAGGCGGGCGCGGCCGTCGGGGTGGGCGAAGCGGTCCAGGAACAGGCGGGGCGTGGGTTCCGCGTCGGCGCGCACGGGCCAGTACAGGGCCTCGCCGTCGGCTAGGCGCTCAGGGGTGGCGCCGGAGTAGTCGGAGGGCGCCCCGGCTGTGGCGCGGCCGAGTTCGGCCAGGACGGTGTCGGGGTCGGTGGGGAAGCGTGCGGCGGGCTGGCCCAGGCGGACCGCCAGGTCGGCCAGGACCTGCAGGTCGGTGCGGACGCCCTGGGGCGGTTCGGTGGCCTTGGCGCGGCGCAGGATGCGGCCTTCGAGGTTGGTCATGGTGCCCGACTCCTCGGCCCACTGGGCGACGGGCAGGACCACGTCGGCCATGGCGGCGGTGTCGGACAGGACGAAGTCGGCGGCCACGAGCAGGTCGAGGGAGGCCAGGCGGTCGCGGACGCGGTCGGCGTCGGGGGCGGACACCACCGGGTTGGAGCCGAACAGGAGCATGGCGCGGGGGCCGCCGTCGGCGCCCAGGGCGTCGAGGAGTTCGAAGGCGCTGCGGCCGGGGCCGGGCAGGGTGCGGGGGTCCACGCCCCACACGGAGGCGACGTGCTCGCGGGCCGCCGGGTCGTCGATGCGGCGGTAGCCGGGGAGCTGGTCGGCCTTCTGGCCGTGTTCGCGGCCGCCCTGGCCGTTGCCCTGGCCGGTGATGCAGCCGTATCCGGAGCCGCGGCGGCCGGGTAGGCCCAGGGCGAGGGCGAGGTTGATCCAGGCCGAGACGGTGTCGGTGCCCTTGGCGTGCTGTTCGGTGCCGCGGCCGGTGAGGATGTAGGCGGAGCGGTCGCGGGCGGCCTGGCCGAGCAGGTCGGCGGCGTGGCGCAGGTGGGCGGCGGGGACGCCGGTGACCTGTTCGGTGCGTTCGGGCCACCATGCGGCGGCGTGCCGCCAGGCGTCGTCGAAGCCGTGGGTGCGGGCGTCGAGGTAGTCGGCGTCGGTCCAGCCCTGGACGTGGACGGCGTGCAGCAGGCCCAGTGCCAGGGCCAGGTCGGTGCCGGGGCGGGGGGCCAGGTGCACTCCCCCGTTGTCGAGGGCGGCGCGGGCGGTGCCCGACTGGCGTGGGTCGATGACGATGAGGGTCGGCGCGGACAGGTGTCCCATCATCGGTGGCATGGTCTCGGCGGGGTTGGCGCCCGCCAGGAGGACGACCTGGGCGTCGGCCACGTCGGTGAGGGGGAAGGGCATGCCCCGGTCCAGTCCGAAGGCCTTGTTGCCTCCGGCCGCGGCCGAGGACATGCAGAACCGGCCGTTGTAGTCGATCTGTGAGGTGCCCAGCGCCAGTCGGGCGAACTTGCCCAGGGTGTAGGACTTCTCGTTGGTCAGGCCACCGCTGCCGAACACCGCGACCGCGTCGGGTCCGGACTCGGCGCGCAGCGCGCTCAGGCGTGCGGCGACGAAGTCCAGGGCCGTGTCCCAGTCCACCTCGGTGAGGTCGGAGTCCCGGTCCTTGCGCATGAGGGGCCGGGTGAGGCGGTCGGGGACGGTGAGGACCTCGGTGGAGGTCCAGCCCTTGCGGCACAGCCCGCCCCGGTTGGTGGGGAAGGCCGCCGGGCGGGCGGTCAGGCGTCCGTCCGGTCCGGTGTCCAGGTGCATGGCGCACTGGAGCGCGCAGTACGGGCAGTGGGTCGTGGTGCTCGGGCCTGGGGTCATCGTGCGACGGTCTCCGTGGTGCCGGTGGCCGGGGTCGTGGTGCCGGGGTTGGCGGTGGTGGTCGGGGTGCGCATGTAGACGGCGTAGGTGACGGCGGCGCACACAGCGTAGAAGACCAGGAAGGCGACGAGTCCGGGGGCGGCCGACTCGGTGGCGCGGAAGGACTCGCGGAAGACGAGGTTGATGGCGACGCCGCCGAAGGCTCCCATGGCGCCGATGAGGCCGAGCATGGAGCTGGCGATGCGCTTGTTGAAGGAGTGGGCTTCTTCGGCCGGAGTGCCCGCGGAGATGGCGCTCTGGGCCTTGGCGGCGTAGAGGGACGGGATCATCTTGTAGACGGAGCCGTTGCCGATGCCGGTGAGGACGAAGACGACCGCGAAGACGGAGATGAACAGGGCCAGGTTGTCGATCTGGATGGAGGCGACGGCCAGGCTGGTGGCGATCACCATCGCGATGAAGTTCCAGAAGGTGACGCGGGCGCCGCCGAGGCGGTCGGCCATCTTGCCGCCGACGGGGCGGATGAGGGAGCCGATGGCGGGGCCGAGGAAGGTGACCGAGGCCGCCTGGAGGGGTTCGAGGCCGAACTGGTTCTGGAGCAGCAGGCCGAAGGCGAACCCGAAGCCGATGAAGGAGCCGAACGTGCCGATGTAGAGGAAGGACATGATCCAGAAGTGCCGGTCGCGGGTGGCGGCGATCTGGGCGGACACGTCGGTGCGGGCGCTGGTGAGGTTGTTCATGCTCCGGAAGGCGATCCAGATGGCCAGGAGGATGAACGGGGCGTAGAACAGCGGGACGAGGTGTCCGGCGCTCGCGGTGAACAGGGCGATCACGCCCAGGCCGACGAGCTGGACGGTGGCGACCCCGATGTTGCCGCCGCCGGCGTTCAGGCCCAGCGCCCACCCCTTCTCCTTCTCGGGGAAGTAGAAGTTGATGTTGGCCATCGAGGAGGAGAAGTTGCCTCCGCCGACGCCCGCGGTGGCGCCCAGGACCAGGAACAGCCAGTAGGGCGTGTCGGGGTTCTGGATGAGGTAGAACGCCAGGACCGTGGGGATGATCAGCAGGGACGCGGAGATGATCGTCCAGTTGCGACCGCCGAAGATCGGCACGGCCAGGGTGTAGGGCACGCGCAGGATCGCGCCGACCAGGGCGACGAGGGAGACGAGCAGGAACTTCTGCTCGGGCGCCCAGTCGAACCCGGTCGCGGGGGTCATGAACAGGGCGAGCACGGACCAGATGCTCCAGACGGAGAACCCGATGTGCTCGGACAGGATCGACGCCCACAGGTTGCGCTTGGCGATGGGCCGCCCGGTCTCCTGCCAGAAGGCGGGGTCCTCGGGTTCCCAGTGGGTGATCCAGGACCGTCCGGTCCGCTGGCTGTGTGAGCTGGTCTCGGGGGCCACGACCAGGCCTTCCTACTCGACGGTGATGACAAAACCGAAGGTAGGAAGTGTGCATTGCCTGGACGTGTCGCGTCGTAACACTCGGGAAACAGTGGGCTCACCCCAGGCCCGTGACCTCGGTGAGAACCGCGTGTTAGCAGGTGGTTCGGGGTGCGGGGGGTGCGGATGTGGTGTGTGACACTTTCCGCGGTGGTGTCAGTCCTGGGGGCGTGACCTGCGGGTCTGGAAGGTGGTGAGCCCCAGGCCGAACGCCAGGCCGATCGCGATGCCCGCGGCCAGGTTGTCCATGGCCGCGCCGAAGGCGACGCCCATGCAGAGCCCGACCGGCAGCCACATGCCGACGTTGGACTTCGTCGTGCGGTGCTTCTTCATGGGGTTCCCTTCGTGTGGCGTGGTCATGGATGGGACGTGTCGGGCGTGTGTCCGGTTCCCGGGCGGCTGGCCGTCGTCGCGGCCGGTGCGGTCGGGGTGCGCCGCGGCGGGCCGCGGGGATCCGTCAGCGGCGGGGGTGGGTTCTCAGGCGTCGGAGCGCTCGCGCTGGTGCTGTTCGAACAGCAGGCCGTAGCGGTCGATCCGCCACAGTTGGGCCAGGACGAGGGTAACGGTTCCCAGGGCGACCGGCCACGCGTCCAGGACGGACAGGCCCCAGGCGATCAGGGCGAAGCCGATCAGGCCGGCGGCTACGAGCAGGCGCAGGACCCTGCCGTGTTCGGAGGGAACGCTCCCCGAGACGTGGAGCCGTTCGCCGTAGACGCCCTTGGCCGCCCAGCCGGTCGGTTCGACGGGGCGGAAGACCCGGACGTTGAGCAGCAGCCAGACGATGACGGCGGCCACGCCCGCCAGGCACCACCACCCGATCCACGCGCGGCTCCACACCGCCAGCTCCAGGGCGGGCACGGCGGCGAACCGCGTCCAGACGCTCCACGGGTTGGCGTGGCGCTTCCAGGCTTCGTCGGACATGCAGTGCACGGCCTCGATGACGTTCCTGCGGGTGTTCACGGAGTCTCCCTTCGAGCAGTGAAACCATAAGAACATATTGGGTATTTGTTTTCAAGCATCCCGGATCGGCCTCCCCCGACCGGGGGCCGTCCCGTTCGCGCGCTCCTAGGAGCGCCGTTCGGCCAGCGCCGCCAGCTCGGCGAGGGAGCCCACGCCTGCGCATTCGGCCTCGGTGAGCCGGTTGATCAGGTGGCGGGTGCGCTGGGCCTGGGGGGTGGAGGGCAGCTCTCCCGCGTACAGGTGGGGCAGACAGAGCTGGTAGCCGCACACCGCCCGGAAGGTGTGGCGGTGCGGCGCACGGCTGACCGACCAGGCCACGCGCACCGCGTGCTCGTTGCCCGGCGGGACGCCCGGACGGTCCGGCTCCTGGGCGGCGTAGCGGTGGCCGTCGGCCAGGTCGCAGGGGCCGCAGCCGCGCCCGCCCGATCCCAGGGGATGGGCGCATTCCGGGCAGGGCTGCCGGTCGAGGGCGGCGTCGACCACCCGCCACGGGAACCGGTGCGGCTCCTCGGCCACCATCCGGGCCAGATCCCGTTCCTCGGGCGTGCCCGGCAGGACCTCCCACTCCTGGCACAGCCCCGACCACTCCGCCTCGACCTCGCCCGTGATCGACGCCATGGTGCGGGCGAGCTCCGGGCTGCGCCACCGGCGCTCGTGCGTGTCCATGCCCGGCACGGTAGCCGTCGGCCGGGAAGCGGGCCAGGGGTTTGCCGCGAGGCCGTGCCGGGACTCAGCCGGGCACGTCCATGCGCTGGGTGCCGATCACCGACAGCAGCCGCAGCGCCTCCTCCGCCGCGGAGCCGGGCTCGGCTGTGTAGATCACCACGCGCTGGTCCCGGTCGGCGATGTCGAGGACGTCGCAGTTGAGGCTGATGGGGCCGGTCAGCGGGTGGTGGACGGTCTTGCGCGGGGCGGGCTCGGTGTGGATGTCGTGGGCGGCCCAGAGCCGGGCGAACGCCGCGCTTCCGGAGAGAAGGTCGCCCACCAGCGCGGCGACTTCGGGATCGTCGGGGTAGCGGGCGGCGGTGGCCCGCAGGTGCCGGGCCGCGATGCCGGCGAACACCTGGGCGTCGGACACGTCGTACGGCGGGTGCTCCGCGAGGAAGGCGCGGCGCAGGAGGTTGCGCTCGTTCCGGGACAGTGCGGAGAAGTCCTCCAGCAGGGCGGCCGCCAGGTCGTTCCAGGCGATCACCTCGTAGGTCGCCGACAGCACGATCGCCGCGGCGTGCGGCAGCCTCCGCAGGAGGTCGAGGATGCTCTGCCGCACCTCGCGCGAGGGTCCGGCCGGTGGTCCGGGAGGGGTGCCGGCGAGGTGGTGCAGGTGGTCGCGCTCCGCGTCCGACAGGCGCAGGGCCCGGGCCAGACCGGCGAGGACCTCGCGCGACGGGCGCGGGCCGCGGGCCTGCTCCAGCCGCGTGTAGTACTCGGTCGACATGAACGCCAGCTGCGCCACCTCCTCACGGCGCAGCCCCGGGGTGCGGCGGCGCGGCCCGGCGGGCAGCCCCACGTCGGCGGGGCTGATCCGTTCGCGTCTGCCGCGCAGGAAGCCGGCCAGCTCTCGTCGGTCCACGTCTTCAGTGTGCGCTGTCCCGCCGAGCCGATCCAGGTACCGCTGGTGCCTGGATCGGTGGTGCGGCCGGACGCAGGCTCGGTGCCATGAACAACGCACTGACGACAGACACCGCGGCCACGGGCCTGCTGGTCGGCAAGGTCGCCCTCATCACCGGTGCCGGCCGGGGCATCGGAGCCGCCGCGGCGCGGCTGTTCGCCCGGGAGGGCGCCCGAGTGCTGCTCGCGGCGCGCACGGAGGCACAGCTGAAGGCGGTGACCGACGAGGTCCGGGCGGCGGGCGGCACCGCGGACTACGCGGTGTGCGATCTGGCCGACACGGTCAGTGTCCGCGCCGCCGTCGACCGCGCCGTGCACCTTTACGGGCGGCTCGACGCCGCGTTCAACAACGGAGCGACCAGTCTGCCGCCGGGTCCGATGGAGCAGGTGACCGAGGCGGACTTCGACCACCTGTACGCCGTGAACCTCAAGGGCTCCTGGGCGGCCATGGTCGCCCAGGTCGCCGCCATCCGGGAGACCGCCGGCAGGGGCGCCGTCGTCAACAACTCGTCCGTGGGGAGTCTGCGGGGGAACCCCGCACTGCCCGCCTACGGCGCGATGAAGCGGGCGCTGAACAGTCTCACCGAGTCGGCGGCGGCCACCTACGGCCCGGCGGGCATCCGCGTCAACGCCATCGCTCCCGGCACCACGCTGACCGAGATGGTGCACGCCTGGAACGAGAGGTCGCCTGGCATCGTCGACCGGCTCAACGCGCACACGCCGTTGCGGCGCGCGGCCGACCCGGCCGAGATCGCCCAGGCCGCCGCCTGGCTGCTCAGCGACCGGGCCTCCTACGTGACGGGGGCGGTCCTGCCCGTCGACGGCGGCATGCAGGTGGTCTGAGCCGGGAACGCCCGGCCCCCGGACGCTCCTGGCGGAGCGGGACCGGCCATGGGGGCCGTGACCGCCGCGCTGGGCGCGGTGGGCAGGCCGGTCGCCTCCCGCGCGACCCGCCGGGGCGACGGGAACGGGAGGGTCCGCTGGGCCGGGTCACGCGCTCGCGCCGCCGAACACGCTGAACCCGACGGGCAGCGGGGCGCGTCCGGTGAGGGCGAGCAGCACCTCGCCCAGGCGGTCCGAGGCCAGATCCCCGGCCAGGTGCAGCGCCGACCGCGCGGCCGGGGCGGGCGGTACGGGCCGCTCGCCCAACGCGGCCGCCAGGTCGCAGGTGTGCACGACGAGTTCGAAGGTGCGGGTGGGCAGGTACTCCGCGAGCGCCGTCACCCCGAACGGCGTCGCGACCAGCGCGTCGTCGGGCGCCTCGTCGATCCGGCCGAGCACGTCGGCCACCAGGTCCGCCACGGCCCCGGCCGGGTCGGCGCCGAGTTCGGCCCCGGCGGCCCGGCCGCGTTCGGCGATCGCCGCGGGATCGGCCGTCGACGCGGTCCGGAAGTAGTCGGCGGCCGAGGCGACCTCCGCCGTCCCGGTGGCGCCGAGGTAGGAGGCGACGGTCGACACAGCCCGGCTCGTGTGTCCGACCAGGTCGCGGACCGACCACTCACCCAGTCCCGGGGCGTCGAGGCGGTCGGCGGCGCGCACGGTGACGGACAGGTACCACCGCGCGGCCGCGGCGTAGTTCGCGCGCCACTCGGCGCTGGTTTCCTTGAGCGAGTTCATCGGGTGCACCACCGGCGGAGAGGGGAGGGCCGCCGAACCCGGGGACGGCGCGGTCGGCGGCCGGGACCGGAACATCGTGGCGCACGGGCCCACGGGGCCGTCGACCGGGGGCGGTGTCAGCGGGCGAACCGCTTGAGCGCGTCGGTGTCCAGGGTGATCCCGAGCCCGGGGATCTGGACCACCTCGCCGTAGGGGTGCGTGCTGCGGTCCAGGTACTGGCCGCGGTGAGGGCGGCTGTGCACCACGACGGCGTTGGCGTCGCGGTCGATCAGCAGGTAGACGCCGATGCCGGTCGCGGCGTAGGCGGCGGGCTTCTCGACGCGGTCGCGGGCGTGGGTGTCGGCGTCCCAGGAGGTGACCTCGACGACGGCGAGGACCCCGTCGGGGTCGGGGTAGTCGCCTTGGCCGGTGAGGTGGTCGACAGGAACGAGGACACCGTCGGGAAGGGCGCGGCCATTGCGGTAGGTGCCGATCTTCAGCCCCTGCCCGATGGGCATGTCCAGGTCGGGGCGGTGCGCGATGAACTGGCGGAACATCCATGACAGGATCGCGGCGTGGTCGCTGTCGGTCACGGGTTCGACCCAGACCTTCCCGTTGATGTATTCGAGTTTGGCGTTCTCCTCCCTGCCCGCGAGGTGGGCGATCTCCTCGAACAGTTCGGGACTGATCGGAAGCAACGGGGCTTCGGGCGGTGGGTGGTGTTCGGCAACGGTCATGGGCTCCCCCGGAGGGTGTCGCTGCTGATGTCCTGGACAGCCTGCCACGCCCCGACGACGTTCCGTGGGCGTTCGACGGTGCTCTTCCGGGGTGGAGTCGGGCATGGGCGGGTTCCTCGGCTGTCTGGGCGGCTCTGACCCAAGGGTAGGTCCGACCCCTGTCCTGGGCCGGGACCCGCCCGGCGGGACAAGGTCAGTCGGACTTCCCGTCCTGGAGGCTTCGGACGACCTCCAGCGCCTCCTCGACGTGCTTGTCGATGACCGTCATCGAGTTGAAGACGTGGCGGACCGTGCCCCGGCGGTCGATCACGTAGGTGACCCGGCCGGGGAGCAGACCGAGAACGCTCGGCACGCCGTAGCTCTTGCGGACCTTGCCGCCTTCGTCGCTGACCAGGGTGAACGGCAGCCGGTGCCGTTCGGCGAAGGCCGCGTGCCGGTCCGCGGAGTCGGAACTGACCCCGATCACCTCGGCGCCGGCGTCGGTGAAGACCTCGTGGCTGTCGCGGAAGGCGCACGCCTCGGCGGTGCACCCGGGGGTGTCGTCCTTGGGATAGAAGTACAGCACCACCGTCCGCTCGCCGAGACGGTCGTAGAGCCGCACCGGATCACCGGACTGCGACGGGAGGGTGAAGTCGGGCGCCGTGTCGCCGACCTGGATGCCTCGGGCCATGGTGTGCGCTTCCTTCGCGTGGATCGCCGGGACGGGAGGCCGTGGGCGTCACGGGCTCCCGTCCCAGCATCGCACCGGCCCGTGCGCGCCGACGCGCCGCGGTCCGGTTCGCGGCGACGGCCGCTGTGGGCGACGCCGTCCCCGGCGGCGACGTGCGCCGGGTGACCGGCCGCGCTCCCAAGCCCTTCTCCGTCTACGCCGCCCCAGGCCGCGCCGTGCGGGCGCGATCCGGCGCCCACGGAGCCGTGATCGGGTGGGGCGGACCCGCCGGAGGGACCCGCGCCCGTCCCCGGCGGAGGAGGCGCGGGGCGTCACGCGGCCGGTCGGGCTCCCGCGGAGCGGTGCCCCGCGGGAGCGGTCAGCCCTCCAACCGGTCGGCGTTGGCGGCGAAGGCGTCGCGCAGGTAGCCCGACAGGCCCTCGCGGTGGGCGTCGACGGTGGCGGTGAAGCGCGCGTCGTCCACGTACAGCTGGCCCAGGCCCCGGTGGACCTGGGGTGTGCAGTCGTAGAACCACCGGGTGATGTGGGCGCGGTGGCGCTCGGCCAGGTCCATGGCGGTGGGACTGTCCGCCGGGACGCCGTCGGCCATGGCCTGGGCCAGGTCGCGGTGGATCGGCGCCGCCTCGGCGTTGAGGCGGTCCCAGTCCTGTTTGGTGTAGCGGTTGACCCTGCGCTGGGACTGGGTCCAGGCGTCGGTGTGCCCCCAACGGCGTTCGGCTTCGGCGGCGTGGGCGTCCACGTCGAAGTCGCCGAAGAGTTCGAGCCGTTCCTCGGGGGTGAGGTTGAGTCCCACGGTGTCTGCCTCCATCAGGATCTCGAGTGCGTGCGCCACGGCGCGCAGGCGGTCGATGCGTTCGGTCACCAGGCGGTGTTGACGGGCCAGGTGGGCGCGGGTGTCGATCTCGGGGTCGTCGAGCAGGGCCGCGATCTCGTCGAGGCCGAAGCCCAGTTCCCTGTAGGTGAGGATCTGCCGGAGCCGTTCGAGGTCGGCCTCGCCGTAGCTGCGGTAGCCGGAGGCGGTCCGCTCGGCCGGGACGAGCAGTCCGATCCGGTCGTAGTGGTGCAGTGTGCGGACCGTCTGGCCGCTGGTCCTGGCGACCTCGCCCACGGTGAGGCCCATCGGTCCCCCGTTCGTCGTCACTGGTGGTGCCGTGGTTCCGACGCTAGGCCCTGACGTCGCGTCAGGGTCAAGCCGGCCGCGCGGGCAGGGGTGACTCGGGTACCCCCACATAACCTACTCGCGGGTAACATAACCGCATGAGCCTTGACCAGACCTCCGTCGGCTTCGAGTACGACCGGGACACCCGGGTCGACAAGACCGCCGACGGCACGTTCACCGCCACCATCACCGACGGGTGGACCACCTTCACCACGCACCCCAACGGCGGCTACGTCCTCGGCACCGCGCTCAACGCGCTCGGCCAGACCCTCAGCCAGCCCGACCCCGTGGCCGTCTCCGCCTTCTTCCTGCGCCCCGCCGCCCCCGGCGAGGCGATCGTGCGCACCGAGACCGTGCGCGAGGGCCGCCGCACCGCGACCGGCCAGCTCGTCCTGGAACAGGGCGGCAAGGAGGTCATGCGCGCCACGGCCACCTACGGTGACCTCTCGCCCAACGGCGGACGCGAACTCCACCTGGAGGGCCCGCCCGCCCTGCCCGCCCCCGACCAGTGCCCCGTGCCCACCGAGCTCGACCGGCCCGAGGGCGTGACCATCGCCCATCGCCTGGACTACCGCTACCCGGAGCGTCCCGGGTGGCTGGACGGCCGCACCGACGGCCGCCCCCACGACGAGTTCTGGCTGCGCTTCGCCGACGGCCGCCAGCCCGACACCCACAGCCTGCCCGCGATGGTGGACTTCGCCGTGCCCGCCGTGCTGAACATCGGTGAGTTCAGCACGATCACCGTGGAGCTGACCGCGCACGTGCGTGCCCGTCCGGCCCCCGGTTGGCTCGCCTGCCGGGTGTTCACCAAGCACGTGTCGGGCGGCTACCACGAGGAGGACATGGAGATCTGGGACAGCCAGGGCACCCTGGTCGCCCAGGCCCGCCAGCTGGCGATGCTGCTGTAGGACCCGCCGGGGCCGAGGGCGGGGCGTCCGACCGGCCCGGTTCCCATCGCTGGCGCCGTGCGGTGCGTTCTCGCACCGCCGAACCGCGTCACCCGGTCCTGCCGGACGCCCCGGGTGTTCCCCGCGCATCCCCCGCGCGGGGAACACGCTCAGGCGCGGGCCCGGGCCCGCAGGGCCCGCGCCCCCCGTCCCCGCCAGAGCACGCCCTGACGGGGCGAGAACAGGTACGCGAGGACGAACGCGCCCGCCTGGGCCAGCACGATCGACCCGCCCGTGGACACGTTGACGTGGAAGCTGGCGAACACGCCCACGAACGCCGCGAGGACCGCGACCGACGCCGAGATGACGAGCATGCGCTCGAACCGGTCGGTGAGCAGGTAGGCGGTGGCGCCGGGGATGATGACCATCGCGACCACGAGGATGATCCCCACCGCCTGGAGGGCGACCACGACGGTGACCGACAGCAGCCCCAGCAGCAGCGTCTCCAGCAGGCGCGGGTTGATGCCCAGCGCGTGCGCGTGGACGGGGTCGAACGCGTACAGGGTCAGGTCCCGGTGCTTGAACCAGACCACGGCCAGCACGATCGCGGCCAGGACCACGACCTGCCAGATGTCGGCGTCGGAGACCCCGAGCACGTTGCCGAACAGGATGTGGCTCAGGTCGGTCTGGCTGGGCACGCGGGAGATGAGGACCAGCCCCAGCGCGAACATCGCGGTGAACACGACGCCGATGACCGCGTCCTCCTTGACCCGCGAGGTGCGGTTGACGATGCCGATCAGGGCGACCGAGCCTCCGCCGAACACCAGAGCGCCCACGGCGAAGGGCGCGCCGAACAGGTAGGACAGCACCACGCCCGGAAGGACCGCGTGGGAGACGGCGTCGCCCATGAGCGACCAGCCCACCAGGGTCATCCAGCAGGACAGGACCGCGCACGCCACTCCGGCCACGACGCTGACCAGCAGGGCGCGCTGGACGAACTCGAACTGCATCGGTTCGGTGAACCACTGGGTCAGGGCGGTGATCACGTCCATGCGGCGGCTCCCTCGGCGGGGCGCACCCCGAAGGCCTCCAGCAGGACGTCGGGGCGCAGGACCTCGTCGGGTGTCCCGTGGGCGAGCAGGCGGCGCTGCAGCAGCGCCGCCTCGTCGCACAGGTCGGGCACCTGGGCCAGGTCGTGGGTGGACACGAGCAGGGTGGCGCCGTCCTGGCGCAGGGAGCCCAGCAGGTCGACGAGGGTGGCCTCGGAGCGCTTGTCGACCCCGGCGAAGGGTTCGTCGAGCAGGAGCACGTCGGCGCCCTGGGCGATGGCGCGGGCGACGAACGCGCGCTTGCGCTGGCCGCCGGACAGGGCGCCGATCTGGCGGTCGGCCAGGTCGGTGAGGTCGGTGCGGTCCAGGGCGTGGTCGACGGCCTGCCGGTCGGCGGTCCGGGGCCGGCGGCGCGGCCCCATGTGCCCGTAGCGGCCCATCATCACCACGTCGCGCACGCGGACGGGGAAGGCCCAGTCGACCTGCTCGGACTGGGGGACGTAGCCGACCAGCCCCTCCCTGCGCGCGGCGGTGTGGGTGCGGCCCAGGATCCGTATCCGTCCCTGGTCGGCCGCGACCAGGCCGAGGATGGTCTTGAACAGGGTGGACTTGCCCGATCCGTTGGTGCCGAGCAGGCCGCAGACGCGGCCCGGACCCACGGTCAGGCTCACGTCCTCCAGGGCGAGGACGTCGCCGTAGCGGACGGTGGCCCCGGTGACCTCGATGGCGGGGATCATGTCGTCTCCTTAACCGGCGCTCAGGCCCTCGACGATGGCCTCGGCGTCGTAGCGGATCAGATCGAGGTAGGTGGGGACGGGCCCGCCGTCCTCGGACAGGGAGTCGACGTAGAGGACCCGGCCCATCCCGGCCCCGGTCTCGCGGGCGACGGAGCGCTGGGTGCTGTCGTTGACGGTGCTCTCGCAGAAGAGGGAGGGCACGTCGTTGTCGCGGACGAACTCGGTGACGGCGGCGGTCTGCTGGGGGGTGGCCTCGCCCTCGGAGTTGACCGACCACAGGTACATCTCGGTCAGACCGGCGTCCTGGGCCAGGTAGGGGAAGGCGCCCTCGCAGGTGACCAGGGCCCGGCTGGACTCGGGGACCCCGGCCAGCTCGGCCTCCAGGTAGGCGCCGACGTCGGCGATCTCGGCCTTGTAGGCCTCGGCGGCCGCGTCGTAGTCCGCCTCGCCCTCGGGGTCGAGTTCGACGAGGGCGTCGCGGATGTTGTCGACGTAGATCTGGGCGTTGTCGGGAGACATCCACGCGTGGGGGTTGGGCTCGCCCTCGTAGTCGCCGGAGGCGATCGGAATGGGTTCGATGCCGTCGCTGACGGTGGCGGTGGGGGCGTCGATGCGTTCGGTGAACTGCTGGAACCAGGCCTCCAGCCCCATGCCGTTCTCCAGGATGAGGTCGGCGTCCTGACCGCTGGCCAGGTCGTCGGGGGTGGGTTCGTAGACGTGGATGTCGACGCCGGGCCGGGTGATGGAGACGACCTCGACCCGGTCCGCGGCCACGTTGCGGGCCATGTCGGCGATGACCGTGAACGTCGTCAGGACCAGGGGGCGCCCGTCGTCGGCGGTGTCCTCGGCGGACGTGGCGCCGGCGGAGCAGGCGGTCAGGGCGAGACCGGTCGTGGCCGCGGCGAGCGCGATCGGCCATGACCTTGAGGGGGACTCATCTCTAAAGTTCGGCACGCCTAACTTTCTATCACAACGCGACCAAACTCAGCCATGGGGGTCATGTCGGGCGGACGGGGGCGGGGACGCTGGGACCCGGCCCGTACACGGTCCCGCCTGCCGCCTTCGCGTCCACCGTCGTCGGGCACGGTGGGAGGCGCCTCACCGCGACCGGGCGCGGAGCGGGCGACGGCCGCCCGGGCGGTCCCGCGGCGCCACCGCTCCCCCTCGCCGGAGCGCCGCGAACCGGCTGATCGCTCCCGCCGTTCCACCCGTTCGGCCCACGCACGCGGCGCGGTACCGGTACGCTCGACCGTCGACGGGCGGCGACGGACGAACGGGAGGTGCGCGGTGGCCGACACCTGGACCGCGATCGACTTCGAGACCGCCAACCAGGACCGCGGCAGCGCGTGCGCGGTCGGGCTCGTGCGCGTGGTCGACGGCGTGCCGGTGGAACGCCACTCGACCCTCATCCGACCGCCCGACCCCGTCCGCCACTTCTCCCACCACAACATCGCCGTCCACGGGATCACCGCGGCCGACGTCGCCCACGCCCCGACGTGGGACGCCGTGTGGCGGCGGATCCTCGACTTCGCCGACGGCGGCGCCCTGGTCGCGCACAACGCCTCCTTCGACATGGGCGTCGTGCGCCGGGCGTGCGCCCACACCGGGCTCGGCCACCCCGCGATCGACTACGCGTGCACACTCGCCCTGTCCCGCCGCACCTGGCGCGCCCTCGCCGACCACCGCCTGCCCACCGTGTGCGCGCACATCGGCCACCGCGTCACCCGCCACCACCGCGCCGACGCCGACGCCGAGGCGGCCGCCCGCATCATGATCGCCGCCATGTCCGAGCACGGCACCACCTCGCTGGGCGAGGTGTCCCGCGCCGCTGGACTGCGCCTGGGCCGACTGGACGCGGTGGTCTCGCCGGCCCCCGTCACCGCCCCCTCCCCCGCCGCGCCCGCCGCTGACCGGTTCGACCCGTGGCGGCGGGCCGCCGAGGCCCCGATGCCCGAGCCCTCTCCCGACGCCGACCCCTCCGGCCCCCTGTTCGGGCGCACCGTGTGCGTGTCCGGCGACCTGGCCGCGATGGACAAGCCCGAGGCGTGGCGGCGCGTCGCCGAGGCGGGCGGCCACCCCGCCAGGAACGTCACCCGGAGCACCGACGTGCTCGTCGTCGGCGCCCACGCGGGGGCCGGGAAGACCGCCAAGCACCGCCGTGCCGAGACCTACCGTGAGCGCGGGCAGCGCATCGACGTCATCACCGAGGCCGAACTGCTCTCCCGGCTCGGCATGACCGGCGCCTGAGCCCCGGGCGCGGCCCGCTCAGCCCGCCTCCGGGGCGGACGCCAGATCGGTCAACTGGCGCAGCAGGGCGTCGACGGCCCAGGCGCGCCACCGGTCCGCACTCCAGCCGCACCGGACGGTGTACAGGGTGAACACCTCCGGACTGAGCAACGCGAGCGCGGTGTCGGCGGCCTCGTCCGCGGACAGGCCAGGCCGCAGCGCCCCGCGTTCGGCGAGCCGCTCGGCGAACACGCGCTGCACGGCCCTACGCTGGTCGACGTTGGCCCGCCACAGGGCACGCAGGTCGGCGTCGGAGTCGGCCGCGCCCCGCACGACCTCCGACAGCGGCGCCACCCGCTCCATGACCGACGCGGTCCCGGCGGCCTGGAGACGGATCTGCTCGCGGGCGTCCGGGGCGGCCAGCGCCGCCCGCACCCAGGGGCGGTCCAGCGTGGCCACGGGTTCGGCGTCCCCCGCGACCGCCTGGTCCAGCGCTTCCTTCAGGACCGCCGCCTTGGTCCCGAACGCGTTGTAGACGGTCTGCGCGGCCACCCCCGCCTCCGCGGCCACGCTCTGGATGCTGGTGGCCGCGTAGCCCCCCGCGGTGAACAGCCGGGCGGCCGCCTCGGCGACGCGGGCGCGGGTCGCGCGAGTGCGGGCGAGGCGCCCGTCGGTGCTCCGTGTGCTCATGGCCACCCTCCTCCGAATTGACTGTAGTGTAACTCCAATTATCTTAATTGAGTGTCACTACAGAAACCGGCGCCGCCGTGTGCGGCACCGTGTCAAGGGAGGACGACATGCGGGTTCTGGTACTGGGCGGCTACGGAGCGGTGGGGTCCCTGGTCACCGAACGGCTGCGCGCGGACGGCCACACCTGCTGGGCCGCCGGGCGCGACCCCGGGCGCGCCGACCGCGTGGTGGACGCCGGTGCGCCGGAGTCGGGCGGTTTCCGCGACGCGGTGGAGGACGTCGACGTGGTCGTCAACGTCTCCGGTGCGGAGGACCCGGCCCTGGTCGCCATCGCGGCGGAGCGCGGCGCGGCCTTCGTCGACGCCACCGCCGCCCACACCTACGTCGCGGAGGTGGAACGGCTCGCCCCGCGTGCCCCCGTCCTGCTCAACGTCGGGCTCGCCCCGGGGCTGACCAACCTGCTCGCCGCCGACGTGCGCCCGCACGCGCCCGCCGGAGCGGCGATCGACCTCGCCGTGGTCCTGGGCGCGGGCGAGGCACACGGCGCGGCCGGCTCGGCGTGGGCGTACGGGCTGCTGGGGCGGGTCTTCCCCGACCCGGACACCGGGACGCCGGTACGCAACTTCACCCGCCCCTCGGTGTTCGCCCTGCCCGGTCAGGGCAGGCGGCGCCTGTACCGGACCGACTTCTGCGACCAGCACGTGCTGACCCGCGACCTCGACCGCCCGGTGCGCACCTACTTCGGACTCGACTCGCGACCGCTCACGGTGGCCCTGGCCGGACTCACCCGGATCCCGGGAGCCCGCCGTCTGCCGACCGGACTCCACCTGCCCGGTTCCGACGCCTGGACGGTGCTCGCCCGCACCGGGGAACACGTGCGCTGGGCGCGTGGGCACGGCCAGTCACGCGCCACCGCCGCGCTGACCGCGTGGGCCGCCGTCCTGGCGGACGGGCTGGAGGTCGGCGTGCACCACCTGCACGGGGTGGCGAGCCTGGCCGACCTGCCCGAAGACCTGCCCCTGACCCTCGGCGGCGCATCCCAGCCGACCGCCGGGTGAGCGCAACCGCCGTGGCCGCACCGGAGGATGGTCGGCCGCGCGGATCGGACCGTGGGCGGACATCGCGGGGGCGCGTCCGACCACGGTCCGACGGCGCCCCCGGCTTCGAGGGGCCCATGTGGCTGGGGTGGCTGGTGGCCACGGCTGTGGGCCTGCCCTTGGTCGTCCGGCGGCGGTGGCCCCTCTCTGTGCTGGCCGCCGTCCTGGCCGGGTCGGTCGCGGCCACACTCCTGGACATCACCCGCGAGCCCTACACCGCCGCCCTGGTCTGGCTGTTCGTCGGAGCGGCGTGGGGCGTCGGCCTCGCCGTGCGGGCCGGCCGGGAACGCGCGGCGCGCGAGGAGCGGTGGGCGGCGGAGCGCGCACTGGTGGAGGAACGGCTGCGTCTCGCACGAGAGCTGCACGACATCGTCTCGCACGGTCTCGGCGTGATCGTGGTCAGGGCGGGTGTGGCCGGGCACGGCCCTGACGTCGAGCTCGCCCGCCGCTACCGGCCCGACCTGGTGCTGATGGACGTGCGTATGCCCGGCACGGACGGGATCGAGGCCACCCGCGTCATTCGTGAGGACCCGCGGACCTCCCGGACGCGGGTCCTGGTCCTGACCACCTTCGACCTGGACGAGTACGTGGACGCGGCACTGCGCGCGGGGGCGGCGGGTTTCCTCCTCAAGGACACACCCCCCGCCGACCTGCTCTCGGCCGTGCGCGTCGTCGCCTCCGGCGAGTCCTTGCCGTCCCCGTCGGTGACGCGTCGACTCATCGCCGAGTTCGCCCGGCTGCCCGCCTCGGGTGGCGGCCCCGTCCGCTCGCTCGACGGGGTGACCGGTCGGGAGACCGAGGTGCTGGCGCTCATCGCACGCGGGCTGTCCGACACTGAGATCCGAGACAGTCTCCAGATCAGCGCCGCCACGGTCAAGACGCACGTCGGAAGGCTGCTGGCCGAACTCGGCGCGCGGGACCGGGCCCAGCTGGTGATCGCCGCCTACGAGTCCGGGCTGGTCAGAGCGGTCCTACCTCACGAGCCCAGGTAGCGCAGCACCGCCAGCACGCGGCGGCTGTAGCCGGTGGTGCGGGCGATCCCCAGCTTGTCGAAGATCGCGTTGACGTGCTTCTCCACCGCGCTGACCGACACGTGCAACCGCTCGGCGATGGCGGTGTTGGCCAACCCCTGGGCCATGCGCTCCAGCACGTCGCGCTCGCGCGGGGTGAGCGCGGTCAACGGGTCGACGCGGGTGCTGCGGGCCAGCAGGCGGCGCACCACCTCGGGGTCGAAGGCGGCGCCGCCCGCGCGCACCCGCTCCAGCGCGTCGAGGAACTCCCCCACCTCCGAGACCCGGTCCTTGAGCAGGTAGCCCACGCCCCCGGAGGACCCCGAGAGCAGTTCGGCCGCGTACCGCCGCTCCACGTACTGCGACAGCACGAGCACCGCCACGGAGGGGTGGTCGGCGCGTACGCGCAGGGCCGCGCGCAGTCCCTCGTCGGTGTGGGTCGGGGGCATGCGCACGTCCACCACGGCGGCGTCGGGCGTGTGCTCGGCGACGGCGGAGAGCAGGGTGTCGGCGTCCCCGACCGCGGCCGCGACCTGGTGCCCCTCCTCCTCCAGGAGCCGCACCAGTCCTTCCCGCAGCAGGACCGAGTCGTCGGCGATCACCAGGCGCATGAGGGCTCCGTGTTCGTGGGTGCGGTGGGTCGGTCGGTGAGGGGCACGTGCGCGCGCACGACGGTGGGACCGCCGTCGGGGCTGTGCACGGACAGGGTCCCGTCGAGGGCGCGCACGCGGCGAAGCAGGCCGGTCAGCCCCTGGCCGCGCGGGTCGGCGCCGCCGTGGCCGTCGTCGGACACGCTCAGTTCGACGCGGGTGCGGTCGGCGCGCACCCGGACCCGCACCCGGTGGGGGCGGGCGTGCTTGACGGCGTTGGTGATGGCCTCGCGCGCCGCGAAGTAGACGGCGGTCGCGGCGGCGGGCGGCAGCGGGTCGGGCAGGTCGCACTCGACCGCGACGGGCAGCGGGGCGCGTTCCGCGATCTCGTGCAGGGCCGACTCCAGCCCGAGCGTGTCCAGCGCCGTGGGGTAGACCCGCCAGGCCACCTCGCGCAGTTCGTCCAGCAGGACCCGGGTCTGTTCGTGCGCCTGGCCGACCAAGCGGGCGGCGCGTTCGGGGTCGTCGCCCCGCTGGGCCCTGCCGAGCAGCATGGCCAGCGCCACCACGCGCTGTTGGACGCCGTCGTGCAGGTCGCGTTCGATGCGGCGGCGTTCCTCGTCGACGGCGCGGACGATCCCCGAACGGCTCCGGGACAGTTCGTCGATGCGCCGCGTGAGCAGGTCCTCGGTGCTGGGGCCCAGGATCCGGCGGGCCAGTGACCGGTCCAGCGCGGTGACCCCGGCCAGGGCGCCCCACAGTCCCAGGAAGGTGATGAGGGCGAACGCGGTGCCGAGGGCGATCGTGGAGGTGGACAGACTCACCCCGGGCAGGGTGATCCACACCTCCGACGCGGTGCCGGTGACCGCCTCCCACACGGTGCCCCCGGCGAACAGCGCCCACAGCCCGCCGAGCACGAACAGGATCGCCGCCGTCACGGCCGCCACCACCAGTCTGACGCCCAGGTACAGCATCCGTGGCGCCGTGTGCGGGGACGCGTGGAGACCCAGCCCCGCCCAGCGGGACAGGCGGCGCAGTTCCAGGTCGGCGATCACCCGCACACCCGCGGCGAGCGCGGGCGCCACCCGCCGCCGGGTGCGGGGCCAGGCAAGGGCGGGCAGCGCGGCCGCCGCCAGCGCGGCCCCGGCCATGGTCAGGGCGGCCGTGCCCAGCCCGGCCAGGACCGCTGCCAGGATCCGCGCGTGCCCGCCCACGCGCGCGGCCGCCGCCGTGGTCCGGGCCCGAACGTCCCGCCGTGTCGCCGCCGCCACCGTGCTCTCCCCCTCCGCTGGCCGGTCGGCGCAGCACCGACGACTCTAGCGGCCGGTCCGCGGCCGGGCCCTGGGGTGCGCTGCCGGGGCGGTTGCGGGGACCCTCCGGTCGCGGGGTGGGGGAGACCGCAGGGAACCCCGCCCACCGGGCGCGGACCTCACGCGGCGGCGTACCGCTCGGCGCGGGCGCGCACCGCCGTGTCCGCGTCCTCGGCGACCAGGTCGGCGTTGATCGCGGTGGCGGCCGCGACCCCCGCTCCCTCCGCGGCGGCCACCATCGCCGCCAGATCGCTCGTGTTCCCGGCCGCCCAGACACCGGGCAGGTCGGTCCTGCCCATGGGTCCCGTGGCGACGAACGCGCCCATGGGGTGTTCGGTGAGCGTGCCGCCGAGTTGTTCGAACAGGTCCGAGCGGGCGACGAACCTGGGCATGACGGTCACCGCGTCCACCGGGAACTCGTGTCCGTCGGCCAGGACGACCGCCCGCAGGACACCGCGGTCGGTGCGCAGCATCCGCACGAGGCCGTCCACGACCTCCACGCCCAGTCCGGCCAGCCGCTCCCACGCGTCGTCGTCGGGGTCGGGCATGGTGTGGACGAACAGGGTGACGTGCTCGCTGAGCTGGCGGAACATCATCGCCTGGTGGACGCTCGCCGGGCTGGTCCCCAGGACGCCGATCCGCCGTCCGCGCACCTCCCACCCGTGGCAGTAGGCGCAGTGCAGCACGCTGCTCCCCCACAGTTCCCGCACTCCGGGCACATCGGGGAGTTCGTCGACCAGCCCCGTCGCGAGCAGCAGCCGACGCGCGCGCACGACCGTGCCGCCCGCGAGGCCCAGTTCGAACCCGCCGCCGCGCCGACGCGCGGTGACGGCGCGGTCGTCGTGGAACCGCGCTCCGTACTCCTGCGCCTCGCGGCGGCCCGCCGCGAGCAGGTCGCGGGGTGCGATCCCGTCCTGCCCGAGGACGTTGTGCGCGCCCTCGGCCGGGGCGTTGCGCGGCTCGCCGGCGTCCACGACCACCACCGAGCGCAGTGACCGGGCCAGTGTGACGGCCGCGCTCAATCCGGCGGGGCCGCCGCCGACGATCGCGGTGTCCGTCGTCTGATAGGTGTCCACTGGGCATTCCTTCCGTGTGCGGTCGAATCGGGCGCGCGTCCGGTCAGACGCGGTGCGCCGCCCAGGCCGTCCGGCTTCCCCGTACCGCCACGTCGCCGCGGTGTGTGATCGCGTGGGGTCCGTCGTCGGCGAGCAGGCGGTCCAGGGTGTCGAGGTCGCCGGCGTCCAGCCGACCGGCGAGCGCTGACCGGACGCGGCGCAGGTAGAGCCGCGCGTAGCGGCGCGCGCTCGGCGGCGCCGGGTGGACCGCGATGTCGAATCCGCGTTCCTCGGCGACCGCGAAGCCGGCCCGCTCCAGGTGCGGCCCCCAGTTCGGGTGCGCGTTCCAGCGGCCCAGGTCCCCGATCTCGTGACAGCGTTCCTCCAGTCCGGGGCGGCCGATCCCGAGGTCCTCGGGCAGGAAGCGCGGTGGTGCGTCCATCTCGACCACGACGAGCAGGCCGCCGGGCCGGAGCGCCGCGTACAGGTCGGTGAGGAGCCGGTCGGGGTCCGCGACGTGGTGCAGCGAGGAGGAGGCCCACGCGAGGTCGAGCGTGCCGACGGGGGGCCAGGCCGCGTCCAGGTCGGCCTCGACGACGCGCACCCGGTCGCCCTCCCCCCGTTCCCGGGCGGTGTCGCGCAGGCGGTCGAGCATGAGCGGTGACCGGTCGACCGCGACGACGCGGGCCTCGGGGAAGCGCCGGGCGAGCGCCAGGGTGCCCGTGCCGGTTCCGGCGCCGACGTCGGCGACGAGGCCGGGCGCCGCGTCCGTGTGCCCGTCGGCCCAGGCGGTGAGGTCGTCCAGGTACGTCCCGAGGGCCTCGGCGTCCAGGTCTAGCAGGTCGGCCGTGCCCGCCTCGTGGTCGTGGGTGCGGTGACGGTGGTGTCGAGGGTGTCGTTCCATGTCTTCACGCTAACCGTGCCATGCTCACTGCGCATACACTCTTGCTCATGGAGCAAGAATTCGATCTGGACGCCGTGATCCGCCAGCGCATCCGCGGTCTGCGGCTCGCCCGCGGTTGGACCCTGGACGCGCTCGCCTCCCGCTGCGGCCTCAGCCCGTCCAATCTGAGCCGCATCGAGACCGGCCGCCGCAGGATCGCCCTCGACCAGTTGGTTCCCATCGCCCGTGCCCTGGACACCACGCTCGACCAGCTCGTGGAGTCCGCCGACGACGAGGACGTGGTGATCCGGCCCCAGCCCTGCCGGACGGCGGGGCTGACCAGCTGGCTGCTCTCACGCGAGCGCTCCCTGCACGGCGTGACCGTGGCGAAGATGCGCATCACCCCGGACCGGCCGACCGGCCCGGAACACCTGTGCGTGCACCCCGGCCGCGAGTGGTTCACCGTGCTGTCCGGCACCGCCCTGCTGCGTCTGGGCGAACGCACCATCCTCATCCAGACGGGCAACGCGGCCGAGTTCTCGACCATGACCCCGCACGTCGTCGGCGCGCACGAGGGGCCGGTGGAGATCCTCACCATCCTCGACCACGACGGCGAGCGCACCCACCTCCACGACGGCCACGGACACGCGGCACCCAGGACGCCGTGAGTGGAGGACACCAACTGACCTCCATTCCTGCGACGGTGGTCGCGGACGTCCGGAGACGGATCCGGACGCCCGCGACCGAAGGGAACGGCGCCACCGTGACGACGTGCGCACCGGGACGGACCGTGATCCGATGACCGTCCTCGACGACCGCGCGCTCAACCGCGCGACCCTCGCGCGGCAGCTGCTGCTCGACCGCTCCGACGCACCCGTCCTCGACGCCGTGGCGCACGTGTGCGGCCTGCAGGCACAGGAACCGCAGGAACCCTTCGTCGGCCTGTGGTCGAGGCTGCGCGCCTTCGACCCGGCGGCGCTCTCGGAGCTGCTGACCGGGCGGCGGGTGGTGCGGACCCATCTCATGCGCCGCACCGTCCACCTGGTCACGGCCTCCGACGTCCTCGCCTGGCGGTCGCGCCACGACCCCATGCTCCGCCAACGTGTCCTGGGGGTCTACCGCCGCGACCTCGACGGGGTGGACCTGGACGAGCTCGCGGCGGCGGGACTGGAGGCGATGGCCGACGGCGAGCCGCGCACGACGGCCGAGCTGGTGCGGGCGGTCGCCGGGCGCTGGCCCTCGGTCCCGGCGCGGGCCCTGGGCGAGATGCTGGGCGCCCTCCTGGCCCTGGCGCAGGCGCCGCCGCGGGGACTCTGGAAGGTGAGGGCGGGGGTGCGCAACGTGCTGCTCGCGTCCTGGCTGGACCGCGGGATCGAGCCCGCGTCCACGGACGGTTCCGACCCCGTGGGACAGGCGATGGTGCGCCGCTACCTGGCCGCGTTCGGCCCCGCGACCTCGACCGACCTGCGCGCCTGGTGCGGTCTGGCCGGGCTGCCGGCCGCGGTGGCCGCGGTGCGCGACGAACTGGTGGGCTTTCGCGACGGACTCGGCCGCGAGCTGCTCGACCTGCCCGACGCGCCGCGCCCCGACCCCGACACGCCCGCTCCGGTGCGGTTCCTCCCGGCGTTCGACAACGCGATCCTGGGCTACCAGCACCGCGCACGGATCATCGACGACGCCCACCGGGGCCTGTCGGTCGCAGGCGAACGGGTCGTCCTGGTCGACGGCCGGGCCGCCGCGACCTGGACCGTGGAGGCGGACACCGTCGTCGTCACACCCCTGGGCGTCCTGTCCCGGGCCGAGCGTGACGCCGTCGCGGAGGAGGGACGGGCGTTGGCGGGGTTCCTGTCCGACGGCGGCGGACAGCGCGTACGCGTCGCCGCGACCGCCTCCTGACACCGCACGGCCGCGCGGTGCCAGGAGGTGCGGCTCAGGTGTGGCTGGCGTACCGCAGGATGGCGCCGCTGTCCCCGCTGGGCTCGCCGTTCTCGCGCAGCTCGGTGAACCCGGAGTCGGACATCACGGCCGAACGCAGCATCAGCGCGCTGGCCGGCGCCCGGAAGGCCGATTCCGGGTCGTCCATGTCGGTGCGGTGCGAGCTCACCAGGATCGGCTCGGTGGGAGATCCCCACAGCTGGGGTTCGCGGTCCCGCGCGGCGCCGAGCAGCAGTGTACGCACCCGGGCCTCGGACAGCATCGGCAGCGTGGGCTCGGTCCCCGACACCGCCTGGTCGTGCGCGAGTTTGCGGTGGTACTCGGCGGCGACGTGCTCCTGCCCCTGGACGACGAACTCCCGCAGCGCCTCGGCCGCGGCCTCGTGCAGCCGCTCCTCGGCGTCGGGACCGCCGCGCCCGCCCGCGACGAGCAGGATCGGCACGTCCAGGCGGCGTTCGGACAGGTTGTCGCGCAGGTAGGAGATGGCCTCCTGGTCACCCCCGACGAAGATCACCGCGGCGTCGACCTCGGCGACCGCGTCCCGCACGTGCTGGGCGACCTTGGCGGTGTTGTCCCGCCACATGTCCTGGGCGACCGACTTGCCGGGAAAGCGGCCGTTGTAGCCGCCCAGGTTGCCGGGGCCGCCGCGGCTCATGACGTCGATGCCGTGCAGGTTGTCCCCGGTGACGTCCCGCTCGGAGGCGGGTCCGTGGCTGGGGTAGGCGGGGTAGGCGGTCACGCGCGCGTTGACGCGGTCGAGTGCCACCAGCACGAAGGGCTGGTGGCGGTCCCGGTCGACGGCCACGGGAAGGACGTCGGGGACGGGCGACCACGTGGCGCGGTCCTGGCGCGGGGGTTCGGTGAGCGTGTGGGAGGACAGCAGCTGTCCCTCGGAGGCGAACAGGGACTGGCCGTGCGTGCCGAAGGCCTGGGAGTCCCCTCCGCCCACGGCCTCCTCCAGGGCGTCGAGTGTGCCCTCGTCGGTGCCCAGGACGGCCAGCTCCTCCCGAAGGTGGCGCCAGCGCAGCTCGATCTCCTTGTCGGCTTCCCTGTTGCCGCGGCTGGTGTCCAGGTGCACCGAGGCCACCGGGGCACCGCTCTCGTACAGCGGACGCAGAAAACCAAGGTCCATGATCGCGCGGGGCGCGTCTCACCCGCCCCGCCCACCTCCTTCTCAGGGTCGGCCGTCAGGCCATCCTGGGTTCCATGGTGCTCCCGACCGGTGGTCGGCACGTCGGTCCAGACGCGCTCCTTGCCCAAGGATGTCCTGGGCTTGCCCGAGCGCGGTCGCGGCGTCGGCCCGACGGCCGCACTCCGGCGACACCGGTCGGGCGGCCTCCCGGGGGGCCAGGCCAGGTAGAACGGGCGCTGTGCGAACGCCTGCGCCCGACGTCCGCGGCGGTCCCGGCGTCAGGGGCCGGGCGCCTCCTCCGGCTCCCAGTGGGCGAGCGCGTGCAGGGCGGCGTTGGTCTGCGCGAACCCCTGGTCGCCCAGCAGGGCCCGCATCTGGCCGTTGAACCGGTCGATCTCGGGTTGGGCGGCGCTCAGGGCGGCCGCGCCGTCGTCGGTCAGCTCCAGGACCACGGCGCGGTGTTCGCTGGGGTGCGCGCGCTTGGCGACCAGACCCGCCCTGACCAGGCGGGAGACCAGCGCGGTGACGGCGGACTCGCGCAGCCCCAGGACCTGGGCGAGCTGGCGCTGGGTGGTGCCCGGATCGCCGCGCACGGCGAACAGCGCGCCGAGCTGCGCGGTGGTGATCCCGGCCGCGGCCTGGAGGCGGCGGTCGGTGGTCGTGCGCAGCCGGTGCGCGGCCCGTTGGAGGAGGAAGTACAGGCGCTGGTCGGGCTCGGACATGTGTCGATCTTGACAGAGGCGCCGCGGACACGACATGGTCACTTCACCAGTGAAGTGAACTCGGATCGAGGTGAGCCGTGAACGAGACCCTGGACCTGGCGGTCGCACGGAAGGTGTTGGAGGCCCAGCCGTTCAGCGTCCTGCTCGGGGCCCGCCTCACCGCCTTCGGGGACGGCGCCGCCACGCTGGAGCTGGACATCCGCGACGACCTGCGCCAGCAGAACGGGTTCGTGCACGGCGGTGTGCTCAGTTACGCGGCCGACAACGCGTTGACCTTCGCCGCGGGCACCGCGGTCGGGCCGCGCGTGGTCACCGCGGGCTTCTCCGTCGACTATCTGCGCCCCGCGCGCGGCGCCGTGTTGAGCGCCCGGGCGCGGGTGGTCCGGGCCGGGCGTACCCGCGTGGTCTGCCGGTGCGACCTGTACACCCTGGACGAACGGGGCGAGGAGACCCTGTGCGCCGTGGCCCAGGGCAGCGTCGCGGTGGCCGGGGCCGCGGGCGGCTCCTGAGCCCCGCGTGGGACGCGGGAGCACCGGTCCCGGTCAACGGTCGGCCTTCCGGACAGGGGGCCGGGGCCACTGTGTCACGACCGGATACCCGATCGTGACGTGTCGTCGGCGTCACGGATCGGTATGAACCGATCACCCGTTCCCCCATCGCGTAAGGACGACGATGTCCACCACCACCCACGAGGAGCCGCGCTCGCCGTGGCGGCGCTACCTCGACATCCCCCTCATCTGGAAGATGGCCGTCGCCCTGGCCGCCGGAGTGTGCTTCGGCCTGGCCGCCAACGCCCTGGGCTGGCAGGACTGGGCCCTGCCCGTCCTGGAACCCCTCGGCGAGCTCTTCCTCCGCCTGCTGCGGATGCTGATCTTCCCCCTGATCATCACCACCCTGATCACGGGCGTCGCCTCGCTCTCACCGCAGCGGCTGGGCCGCATCGGCCTCAAGGTCCTGGCGTTCTACCTGGTCACGTCGGCCGTGGCGATGACCGTCGGGCTGTCGCTGGCCCTGGCGGTCTCCCCCGGCGCCGGGCTCGACGTCCCCGCACAGGGCCAGGAGGCGCCGGAGCCGACCTCGGTCTCCGAGGTCCTGCTCGACATCGTGCCCGCCAACCCCTTCCAGGCCCTGGCCGAGGGCAACGTCCTGGCCGTGATGTTCGGCGCGATCGTGACCGGTCTGGCCCTGGCCTTCATGCTCGGCAGCGGCGACGACCGCGTCCAGGGGCTGGGCGTGCTGCTCAGGCGTGTGGTCGACGGCGCGGTCGAGCTGGTCTTCAGGGTCGTGCGCGGCGTCCTGGAGTACGCGCCGGTCGGTGTGTTCGCGCTGATCGCCGCCGTGCTCGCCGACACGGGCACCGAGGTGCTGCTGCCACTGGTGCGGCTGACGGCGGTCGTCTACGGCGCGATCGCCGTCCAGATCATCGCCTACGTTCTCATCCTGGCGCTGTTCCGCGCCCAGATCGGACGGTTCTTCGCCGCAGCCAAGGACCCGATGCTCACCGCGTTCGTCACCCGGTCCAGCAGCGGCACCCTCCCGGTCACCACGCAGGCGGCCAAGCGGATGGGCGTGCGCGAGGGCGTCTACGGCTTCAGCCTGCCCCTGGGCGCCACCGTCAACATGGACGGCACCGCGATCTACGTCGGCGCCGCCACCGTGTTCGTGGCCAACATCGCCGGGGTCGAGCTCACCGTCGGCCAGCTGCTCACGGTCGTACTGGTCGGCGTCCTGGCGTCGATCGGCACCGCGGGGGTCCCCGGCGCCGGACTGGTCATGCTGTCGATGGCCGTCACCTCGGTCGGGCTTCCCCTGGCCCCCGTGGGATGGGTCGCCGGGATCGACGCGATCCTCGACATGGGCCGGACGATGTGCAACGTCACCGGCGACCTGACCGGCACCCGGGTCGTGGCCGGGACCGAGCGGGGCATGCTCGGCGATCCGGACGCCCCGGAGGATCCGCCGGGCGGCGCCGGCACCGGGGCCGCCCCCGCCCGGGAATGACGCGCGTGGTGTGCCCCGGGCGCTCGGCCCGGGGCACACCGGCTCACGCCGACCGGCTCCGCACGCTGGTGCGGTTGCGTTCCAGGAACCGGCGCAGGGTCCCGTTGAACCGCTCCGGCCGCTCCAGGTTGGGCAGATGGGCGGCCCCCTCCACGATCTCCACCACCGAGTCCGGCACGAGCACGTGCATGCTCTCGGCCAGCTCCGGTGGTGTGAAGGGGTCCTCCCTGCCCGCCACGAGCAGGGTCGGACACGAAACCCGGGGCAGCAACGGGACGTGGTCGGGACGCCCGGCCCGACCGCGGAGGGCGGCCGCGGCCCCCTCCGGCGGCGCCGCGCACATCATCGCGCGCACGTGTGCGGCGACCTCGGGCATCTCACGCGCGTTGGCCGGGCTCACCATGCCCACGAGCACCTCGTCGGCGTACCCGGCCATGCCCTCGGCCGCCAGCCGCGCCGCCATGCGCTGGCGGTCCCGCCGGCCCCGCTCGGTCTCGGGGTGCGGTGTGGTGGCCGCCAGGGTGAGCGTGTCGACCCCGTCGGGGAAGAGCCGGTACAGCTCCAACGCGACCTGGGCGCCCATGGACAGCCCGACGATCCCCACCACGCTCAGGTCCAGGTGGTTGAGCAGGGCCGCCAGGTCGCGGGCGAACGTCTCCAGGGTGGTGGTCCCCGGCACGACCGAGCTGCGCCCGTACCCGCGCAGGTCGGGGGCGATGACCCGGTAGCCGCGCCCGGCCAGCGCCCGGATCTGCGGGTCCCACATCGTCCGGTCGAAGGGATGGCCGTGGATCATCAGGAGCGGGTACCCGGCTCCACGGTCGGTGTAGCTGATGTCGATCCCGCGCACGGAGGCAGTGCCCGGGCTGTCGGTGTTCGCGGTGTTCGTCATCTGATATCCCACGGGTACCGATGCTAGAGCCTCGCACACGACCTGTCTCGGGTCCGTCGCGCACCGGGACGCGCCCACAGCGCCGACGCCACGAGATAGGGGGCCGCGAGCAGGGCGAACGTCCCGGCGTGCCCGAGAAAGACGAATACACCGGCGTACACCGCGTAGGTGGAGAGGATGAACAGGTCGGTGCCCGACCGCGCCAGTGAGGTGACCGTCGCGCGGCTGGGACCCGTGATGGCGGACTGGAGCCGGGCATCGGCGAGCACCTCCGCCGTCTGGCACGCGCCGAAGCCCACACCGACCAGAACCCAGCCGACGGGGCCGCCCAGCAGGGCGCCCGCGGCCAGGGCGATCCCGGCGACCGCGAGCAGTGCCGGCCGGGCGCGCCCGGGCAGGCGTTCGGCCCACCCGGCGCAGAGCCCTCCGACGGTGGCTCCGATCCACGCCACCAGGACGACCAGGGGTACCAGGTCCTCCGGGGTCCCGGCCTCGACGGCCAGCAGGGGGACGTACTCGTCCAGCACGCCCCAGAACGTGGCGACCACGACCACGAGCAGGATCGCGGCGCGGACGGACCGACGGGAGCGGGCCTCGGACAGTCCGGCGCGCAGCGCGGCCACGTACGCGGACGGGGTCTCCCCGTCAGCGGCATCCGGGCCGCCGCCGGCCGGGTCGTCCGTCCCGTCACCGGCTGTGGACGCCGCCGCGGCCGAGCGGTGCTCGGGCAGCGCCAACGCCGCCACGGAGCACAGCACGCACGCGGCGACGCTCGCCGCGCCGATCGCCGGGTAGCCGCCCGCCGCCATGACGGGCACCGCGAGCAGCGCCGATCCGCCGACGGCCGCCACGCCCAGCGCCCGCGTCACACCCATGACGCGGGCGTAGCGGTCGGCGGCGCCCCGACGGTCCAGTTCGGTGTGCACCAGCGCCTCCAGGGCGCCGGAGGACAGGGCGCCGCCCGCGCCCCAGAGCACGAAGCCGAGTGCGAACGCCCAGTAGGAGGGCGCCACCAGCCACAGGGTGAACGCGGCGGCGGTCAGCAGCGGGGCCGCCGCCAGCAGGTAGCGGCGCGGGACCACGTCGGCCCAGACCCCGGCGGGCAGGCCGAGGAGGACACCGGAGGCCGACCACAGGAAGAACAGGGAACTGATCTGGACCACCGACAGTCCGTGGTCCTGGAACAGCAGTGCGTACAGGGGGTAGAGGAGGACGAACTCCTCGGTCGCCGCGTAGGCGTACAACGGCAGGGTGAGACGGGACGTGCGCGCGCCGGGCGCACGGGAGTGGGTTCGCATCGAGGTCTTTCGGTCGCACGACAGGGGACACCGGGGACGCGGTGCTCCCGGTGGACCTCGGACGCGTGCCGTGGACCGGCCTGTGGCGGAGGATCAATGTCGTTCGCGCATGCCCGCATCCTATGTCTGGCGCGCGGTGCGGTTCCAGGGGTTTTCCGCGCCTCCGCGACGCCCGGCTCCCAGCGCCTCGCGCCCTTTCGCGCGCGGGCCTCATGCGGTAGGGAGGGGGCGTGGACGGGACGGCGATCGGAGACGGCATGGACGGCTCACGCACGACACGGACACTGCTGTGGGCGGGGGTGGTCGGCGGGCCGCTGTTCGTCGTCGGGTTCCTCGTGGCCGGGGCGGCGCACACCGACTACGACCCGGTCCGCCACCCGGTGAGCGGCCTCGCCCTGGGCGAGTACGGCACGGCCCAGACGGTGAACTTCCTCGTCGCGGGGGTGCTGGGGGTGGCCCTCGCGCTGGGGTTGCGCCGTGCACTGTCTCCGCGTCGGCCCGGCCCGGGGCGGGATCCGGCGGTCGGCGGTGGGCGCCCGGGCGGCCACCGCGTCCCGGGGTCGGTGTGGACACCGCTGCTGGTGGGTGCCTACGGGGTCGGTCTGTTCGGTGCGGGCGTGTTCGCCACCGACCCGGTCGGCGGCTTCCCGCCCGGGACCCCCGAACGGCTGACGTCCTACAGCGCCGCGGGCGCGCTGCACGACGCCTTCTCCGCCCCGGTGTTCCTGTGCCTGCCCGTCGCGATGGGCGTCATGGCCCGCGCGATGGCCCGGTGGGGGCGGCCCGGATGGGTGGCGTACTCGCTGGTCACCGCCGTGGTGTTCGTGGTGTGCTTCGTCCTGGCCAGCCTGGGGTTCGCCCAGGCGGAGGGGTGGGCGCCGCTCGGCGGACTGTTCCAGCGGATGTGCCTGGTCAGCGGCCAGCTGTGGCTGACCCTGCTGGGCCTGTACCTGCTGGGCGCGCGGCCGTTCGCGGGCCGGCCCCCCACGCCGCCCCCGGTGGCCGCGACCACGGTCTGACCGCGCCCGCCGCGACCGTCGCCCGGTCCCTGCGCGCCACCGTCCGCTCGCGCGGGTGCCACGTCCTCGCCGAACGCTCCGAGCACGGCGTGCCGGAGTTCCCCGAACGACACGACGGGAATGTCGCCGCGCGTCGTCACATGGGTGCGTATGGTGTCGATCCAACGGTGTCGCTACCGAGTGGACCGGAACGGCGACGGATCGTCGTCCGATCGTCACTCTCCATCGACCAACGTTCACCGTCCGCTGGTTGGGGCGTACCGGATCGCGTGGCCGGATAGGGGACGGCACCTCTCGCCCCCCAGGGGCGAGCCGCCCCTACCCCCAGGAGCCCGCATGTCCCACACCCCCGCCCCCCACTCCCCCGCGCTCCTCGCCTCCCCGGTCCCGGCGTCCTCGGCGGCCCTCCACGCGGCGACCCGCCGCCAGCTGCTGGTGGGCGGCGCGGTCGGGCTGAGCGCCGCCGCCCTGGGCACGTTCGGCGGCGCCGAGGCCCTCGCCGACACCACGTCCCGTGCGAGCCGGATCGCCGAACCCTTCACCCTGGGCGTGGCCTCCGGCGACCCGCTCCCCGACAGCGTGGTGCTCTGGACCCGTCTGGCCCCCCGACCGCTGGCCGACGACGGCCGCGGCGGCATGCCGGACTGGCGCGTCCCCGTCCAGTGGCAGGTCTCCGAGGACGAGCGGTTCCGCCGCATCACCGCCACCGGCACCGTGGTGACCGAACCCGACCAGGCGCACGCCGTGCACGTGGAGGTGGAGGGCCTGCGCCCCGGCGCCGAGTACTTCTACCGCTTCCGCTGCGGCCGCGAGGTCAGCCCGGTGGGCCGGACCCGCACCGCCCCGGCCCCCGGCGCGCGCGTCGACCGGTTCGCGTTCGCCTTCGCCAGCTGCCAGAGCTACACCAACGGCCACTACACCGCGCAGGCGCACCTGGCCCGGGAGGACCTGGACCTGGTCGCGTTCCTGGGCGACTACATCTACGAGACCGGCGACCAGGGCGAGATCGGGCGCGGCCACTATCCGCCCAGGGAGATCCGGACGCTGGCCGAGTACCGTCTGCGGCACGCCCAGTACAAGTCCGACGGCGACCTGCAGGCCGCGCACGCCGCCTTCCCCTGGGCGGTGGTCTTCGACGACCACGAGCTGGAGAACAACTGGGCCGACGACCACTCCGAGGACGGGAACGTTCCCCCGGAGGAGTTCCTGCTGCGGCGCCAGGCGGCGTTCCAGGCCTACTACGAGCACATGCCGCTGCGCCGCGCCCAGCGCCCGACCGGCCCGGACCTGCGCCTGTACCGCAGACTCCGGTTCGGCGACCTGGTGGACATGCACCTGCTGGACACCCGCCAGTACCGGGACGTGCAGGTGCCCGACGTCGACCGCGGCGATCCGGACCGCACCCTGCTCGGCGCCGAGCAGCGCCAGTGGCTGCTCGACGGACTGACCGACTCCCGGGCCCGCTGGAACGTCCTCGCCCAGCAGGTGTTCTTCTCCCAGCGCGACTTCGCCGACGGGGACGCCGTCAACGTCAGCAACGACGCCTGGGACAACTACCGCGTCGAGCGCGACCGCGTCCGCGACCACCTGGCCACGGTCGACAACCCCGTGGTCATCACCGGCGACGTGCACGCCAACTACGTCGTCGACGTCAAGGCCGACTTCGACGACCCGACCTCGGCCACCGTCGCCGCCGAACTGGTCGGCACGTCCTTCACGAGCGGACGCGACGGGGTCGAGCAGAACCCGACCGACGCGATCCAGCTCCAGGAGAACCCGCACATCCACTTCATCAACCGCAGGCGCGGCTACGTGCGCAACGTCGTCACCCCGACCGAGTGGACGGCCGACTACCGCGTGGTCGACTACGTCTCCGAGCCCGGCGCCCCCATCACCGACCGCGCCCGATTCGTCATCGACGCGGGCACGCCCGGGGTGCGGCCGCGGGGCTGAGTCCCGCCGCCGGTCCGCACCGGCCGCCGCCTCGCAGCGGCGGCCGTGCCGCGGTCCGGCGCGGCACCGAGGACGGCGGTGCGGGGCACATCCCCGGACCGGGCCGAACGGCCGATGCCCCGCCCCGGTTCCCGCTCCTCCCGAACCCGGATGTACTACTAATCGTAGTACTACGCAATGTCGCGAATGTGGGGTCGGGTATGCGCGTGCTCATCGTCGGAGCCGGAATCGCGGGTACGGCGGCGGCCAGGGGGTTCCTGGCCGCCGGGCACGAGGTGACCGTGCTCGAACGGGCGCCCGCGCCGCGCGACACCGGCTGCGCCGTCATCCTGTGGCCCAACGGCACCACGATCCTCGGCGACCTCGGCGTGCGCCTGGACGGAGCGGGAGAGCGCATCGACGCCGTCGACGTCCACAGCGCGCGCGGACGCCCGGTGATGTCCGTGGACACTCTGCGGCTGGGGGAACGGTTCGGCGCCCCGACCCTGGGGATCACGCGGCCGACCCTGCTCGCACGACTCGTCGAGGGAGTTCCCCAGGAGATCTTCCGCTTCGGCGCCCGCTGCGCACACGTCCGCGACGACGGCCAGGCCGTGCGGGTGGTGACCGAGGACGGCGCGGAGTACACGGCCGACCTGCTCGTCGGCGCCGACGGCGTCCACTCCCGGGTGCGCACCGCGCTCTTCGGGTCCGAGCCCGCGCTCGCCGCACGGCCGACCGGCGCGGCCACCTGGCAGGGCCTGATCGAGGCGCCGTTCGACCTCGCCTCACGGGCCCGGATGTACCTCGGTCGCGAAGGCGGGGTCGGGATCAACCCCGCGGGCGAGGGGAAGGTCAACTGGCTCATCGACCTGCGACTGAGCCGGGAAGGCAGCGAGGCCGCACCGGAGGAGGCGCTCGCCCTGCTCCGAAACCGGTACCGCGCGTGGGCGCCCCCCGTCACCGGGCTCCTGGACGCGTTGACGGAGAAGGACCTGGAGCTCTTCCCCCACCGGCGGCACCCGGCTCCGCTGCGGTGGTCGAGCGGCCGGTGCGCCCTCATCGGCGACGCCGTGCACGCGATGCCCCCGATCCTGGCCCAGGGAGCGGGACAGGCGCTGGAGGACGTCGCGGCCCTGGTGCGGGCCCTCGACGGTGTCGGCGACGGAGCCACGCCGGATGTGGCGGCGGCCCTGGACGCGTACGGTTCCCGTCGTGACCGTCAGGCCACGCGCGCCGCCGACACGGCCGCCCAGGGCATCGCGACCTCGGGGCCGCGGACCCTGCTCCAGAGCGAGGCCGCCCTGCGCGGCGCCGTCCTCATGCCCCGGGGCGCGGCCACCCGGATGTTCGGGAGGATGCTCGGCGGGGTCAGCACCAGGCTGTCACCCCCTCGGTCCTGAGGTCAGGTGTGCGCCACCGCGGGACGCCGACGCGGGGTCCCGCCGCGCCGAGCGCCGCGGCGGGCGGTCCACGGGCCGCGGCGCCGCGGCCCCCGCGCACTACGATGGTGCGCACCGACCCAGCGCGCACGCCGCAGACCGAGGAGCCGTACCCATGCCCACGCCCGGCAGGCGACCGACCATCGCCGACGTCGCCGCGGCGGCGGGTGTCTCCCGTACGACGGTGTCCCACGCGCTCAACGGCATCGGCAAGGTCGACCCCCGCACCCGTGAACGCGTCCGCCGGGTCGCCGCCGAACTGGGGTACCGTCCGAACCTGCGCGCCCAGCGGCTGCGCAAGGGGCAGGCCAAGGCCATCGCGCTGGCCTCCTCCATGCCGCTGGCCGTCGCGGGCGGCCCCGCCCGGCTGGGCTTCTACATGGAGGTCGCGGCGGCCGCCGCCGAACGCGCCCTCACCCACGGCTACGCGCTCGTCCTCGTCCCCCCGGTCGAGTCAGGGTCGGGACTGGAGTCGGTGGACGTCGACGGCGCGATCGTCGTCGAACCCGACCGGGACGACCCGGTCGTGCGCGAGCTGACCGCGCGCGGCCTGCCGTACGTGTCGCTGGGCCGCCAGACCGGCCCCGGAGAGGACGCCCCGCACGTGGACCTGCACGGCGGTCCGGTCGCCGAGCTCCTCCTGGACCACCTGCGCGAACGGGGCGCCCGCCGCCCGGCGCTCATCACCGGTGACGGCGAACGCCACTCCTACACCGACGTGCGCGCGGCCTACGGGCGCGCCGCCGCCGAACACGGCTGGCCTCCGGTACGCGCCGCCGCGCCCGAGTCCGGCGGCGAGCGGGCCGGGTACGAGGCCTGCGCGCGGCTCCTGCGCGACCACCCCGACGTCGACGCCGTCTGCGCCATGGTCGACACGTTCGCGGTCGGCGCGGTCCGGGCGATCGCGGACACCGGACGCTCGGTGCCCGACGACGTCCTGGTGGTCACCCGCTACGACGGCATCCGGGCCCGCACCTGCGAGCCACCGCTCACCGCCGTCGACCTGCACCTGGACGAGGCCGCGGCGGGCGCGGTCGAACTCCTGCTCGACCGCATGCGCGGCGACGCCTCCCGGTCCGTCGTCCGGGCGCCCCGCCCCGACCTCGTGGTGCGGGCGTCCACCTCCCCGTCGCCCCCGCTCAGATCCCGACCATGAGCACCCCGCCCGACACCAGCGCGAACGCCAGGACGGTCGCGCGCATGCGCACGGCGTCCAGGTGCCGGTGGGTGAGCCGACTCAGCCCCACACCCACCGCCACGGCCGGGACGGCCAGCAGAGCGGGCGTGAGCTGTGCGGGTTCGGCCTGACCGAAGGCGAACAGCGCCGCCAGGGAGGCGACCTCCCCGGCCAGGAAGCAGACGGCGACCGTGGCACGCAGCTCGGGGGGCGGTCGGTGCTGGTAGACCAGCGCCAGCGGCGGGCCGCCCACCCCGGTGGCCGTCTCCGTCAGCCCGGTGACGGCTCCGGCGGCCAGGTAGGCGCGCCGGTTCGGCGTGAACGACGGCGCCAGCAGGCTGACGGCCGCGGCCAGCACCGTCGCCGCCCCGACGAGCAGGCCCAGGCGGTGCTCGGGGACCACCACCAGCAGGCCCGTCCCGGCGGGCGTGGCCGCGATCCGCGCGACCGTGATCCACCCCGCGCCGCGCAGGTCCAGCGCCGACCGTTCGCGCCAGGCCACGTAGAGGTTGAGCGGGATCATCACCGCCAGCAGGAACACCGGCAGGAGCTCGGGGGCGACGATCCCGACCACCGGGGCGACGATGAGCGCGAACCCCAGTCCGCTGCTGCCCTGGACGAAGGCCGCGACCGCCACGGTCACGGCCACCAGCGCCACGACGGTCGGGGTCACGACCGCACGCTCCGCGCCCGGTGCTCGGCGGACACGGGGTGGACGCGGGTGATCGGGGCGTGTGCGACGACGTCGCGGCCCGCACGGGCCGCCTCCGCGACCAGCGCGCGGCCGTCCCAGTCGCGTGGCCAGCCCCTCCACAGCCGCAGCCGTCCGGCCACGACGACGGCGGTGATCTGGTCGCGTCCGGTGACGCGCACGAGTTCCCACGGCAGGTCCCAGGACGGGGTGAGTTCGGGGACCGCCAGGTCGATGAGGAGGTAGTCGGCGGCCGTGCCCTCCGCGATCCGGCCGGTGAGCCCCCCGAGCCCGACGGCGTCGGCGCCCAGGGCGGTCGCGTGCTCCAGCCAGGTCCAACCGCCCCCGCAGGAGGAGTCGCCCGTCTGGAGGCCGTGGGTGAGGCGTTGGGCGGTCTCGGCGGCGTCGACCAGGCGGAACGCGTCGCCGCGGGTGCCGTCGGTGCCGAGCCCGAACCGGATTCCGGCCTCCGCCATCGCCGTGGCGGGGGCGACGGCGTTGCCCTTCCAGGCACTGGCGACGGGGTTGTAGCTGACGGCCGCACCGGTGTCCCGCAGCAACGTGAGTTCGCGGGGGGTGAGCAGGGTGGCGTGCGCGGCGAGGAGCCGGGGGCCCAGGACGCCGAGGGCGTGGAGGTACTCCAGTGGGCGGCTGCCGAACGCGAGGAGTCCGCGTTCGACGCCCGCGAGGTGTTCGTTGACGTGGATCTGGAGCGTCGCTCCGGCCTCCTCGGCCAGGTGGGCGGCGGCGCACAGGGTCGGCGCGGTCGCGGACTCGGGTGTGGGCACGGCCAGGGAGGGGTGCAGCAGGGGATGGTGTTCGTAACGGGACAGGTGTTTCTCCGCCGAGGCCAGGGCTTCGGCGGCGGGGGCGGCGCGGCCCGCGGGGTCGGGGGTGTCGGTGCAGACCTGGCCGAGGACACAGCGGATCCCGGCGTCGGCGGCGGCCTGGCCGACGACACCGGTGTCGACGGGGGCGCGGGTCCCGGCCTCGGCGACGGTCGTGAATCCGCCGCGCAGGGACTCCAGGGCGGCGAGCTTGGCGGAGAGGTAGGCGCTGTCCTCGTCGAGGGCGCCTTCGAGGGGGACCCACACGCGGCGGAAGATCTCCGAGGGTTCACCGAAGGCGAGGGAGGAACCCAGGCTCTGGGTCAGGTGGTGGTGGGCGTCGACGAAGCCGGGCATCAGCATGTGCCCGTCCAGGCGGCGCGGGCTGAGGTGGGGGTGCTCTCGGACGAGGCGCTCGGCCGGTCCGACGGCGCGGAACGTCCCGTCCGCGACCACGACGGCGTGGTCGCGGACGGGGCCGTCCGGCAGCAGCAGCACCTCCGGGACCAGCAGTGACGTGTCGGCGTCGAGGTGGTCCGGGCTGGGCTCGCTCATGGTTCCTGTTCCTTGTCGGGGGCGGTCGCCCCGTCGCTGGTGGTGGGAGGGGCCGGAGGACCCGCCCGCGCCGTCGGGAGGCTGGGCCCGACCGCGGGTCCTCCGGGGTCTGGTTCCGAGCGGACGCGGGCCCGGGGTCAGGGGCGCCGGGCGTCCTCGGCCGCAGGGGCGCCCTCGGTGCCGTCGGTGCCGGGGGGCCTCGACCGGGTCTCGGGGGACTCCCGCGGCGACTCCGGGGATGCCTGGTCGCGGGACTCCTGAGGCGTGCGGTAGAGCCGGGGCCGCAGGTGGTGGAAGAGGGCGTTGAGCACGGCCGCGCTGACCGCGCCCACTGCGACGCCGCTCTCCAGCAGGATGCGGGCGTTGGCGGGGAAGGCCTCGTACATGCCCGGGACGAGGATCGGCAGGAGGCCGAGGCACAGGGCCACGCCGATGATGAAGGTGTTGGCGTGGTCGTCGAGGGCGGCGCGCTGGAGCATCTGGATCCCCAGGACGATCACGACGCCGAAGACGAGCACGGCGCTGCCGCCCACCACCGGCGCCGGGATCGCGCTGACCAGCGACGTGACGGGCGCGACGAAGCCGATCACGATGAGGATGACCCCGGCGGCCGCGGTGACGAAGCGGCTGCGGACGCCGGTGACGCGGATGATGCCGATGTTCTCGCCGCTGCACACCATCAGCGGAGTGCCGAAGAGGCCGCCGGTGAGCGAGGTGAGGGCCTCGGCGCGGATGGTGCGGGGCGCGTCGCGGCGGATGTCGATGTCCTTGCCGACGACCTGGCCGTTGACCACGGTCTGCCCGGTGGTCTCGGCCATGGAGGCGAAACTGTAGATGAGCAGCGGGACCGAGGCGAGCAGGCTGAACTCCGGCACGCCGAAGGGCAGGGGCCGCGGGGCCTGGACGAGTCCGACGTCGGTCGCGCCGGACAGGTCGGCGGCGCCCATGGACACCGCCAGGACGGTTCCGGCGACGAAGCCGAGCATGACGGCGATCTGGCGCAGGACGCCGGTGAACAGCCAGTAGAAGGCGATGGTGAACCCGATGGCGGCCATGCCGAGGAGCAGGTCGCGCGGGTCGCCGAAGTCGGCGTCGCCGGGACGGCCGGTGATGAGGAAGGCGCTGATCTTCACCAGGTTCACCCCGACGATGACGATCATCGTGCCGATGACCAGCGTCGGGAAGAAACGCAGCAGCCGCGCGAAGACGGGCAGCGCGACCAGGTAGAAGACCGATGTCAGGATGACCGCGCCCACCGCGGTCGGGGCGCCGTGCTGCTGGGCGATGGCGATGAAGAGCACGACGGGCGCGCCGCCGGGCAGCATGACGAAGGGGAGCCTGGCCCCGATCCGGAAGGGACCGAGCGACTGCAGCAGCGATCCGATGCCGGACAGGACGAAGGCCGCGGCCAGCAGGTTGACGCTGAGTTCGGTGGACAGACCGAGCGCGGCGCTGACGAGGAAGACGCTGGAGATGGGTGCGGCGGCCATGACCAGGACGTGTTGGAGGCCGAAGAGGACCATCGAACTGAGGGGTCGGTACTCGTCCACGGGGTGTCGGGGGGTGTGCGACACGGGCGGGCTCCGTTCGTAGGAGTGGCGGTGCCTTGCGATCGGCCAGTGCCCCCGCCTGGACCAAATCGATTTGGCCGCAAGTATGCGGTGGTCGCGGGTGCGGAGTCAAGGCCTGGGATGCCGCGGTGCCTCCGGGTGCGCGCGGAGCCCCGCGACGCACGGGCGTCGTGCGGGTTGGCGGCCGGCCCACTCGGCGACGCCCGCCGATGCCACTGGAACCACGCCGCCGCGGGTGCTTCGGCCGCTCGGAGTCTCCGCGAACGAGCAGGTCAGCGGCTTGCCGACGAAGAGACATGAGACTCTTTCGTCATCTTTTCGCTATCGCCGGACGCCACACTGGTCCGGCGAGGCCATGAAGGTCCTCGGAATCCCCCTGTGCGACCGCGCCGACGGGCTTCACCCTGCCCTGCCCGCGCCGCACCTGCTTTCCAAAGAGAGGATGACCATGCCATCCGATCCGGTGACGAGCCGTCGATCGTTCCTTCACAGCGTCGCGCTCGTCAGCGCCGGGGCCACCGCCGCGAGTCTCCTCGACCCGTTCACGGCGAGCGGGGCGCACGCCGCGACCTACGCCCACCCCGGTCTGCTGCACACCGGTGCCGGCTTCGCGGACCTGACCGCCAAGGCGGGCGGAGGCCAGGAGCCCTGGGCGTCCGGCTGGGACGCGGTTCTCGCCAACGCCCGGTCCCAGACCGACTGGTCGGCCAGCCCGGTGGCCGCGCTGAACGTCAGCGGGGGCGACGAGAACTTCACCCGCCTGCTCGACGACGCGCACGCCGCCTACCAGAACGCGCTGGTATGGCAGCTGACCGGGGACGCCTCCCACGCCGACACCGCCAGGGACATCCTCAACGCCTGGTCGCAGACGCTGACGTCGGTCTCCGGCGCACCGCTGCTCGGGCAGACCTCCGGCATCTACGGCTTCGTGCTGGCCAACGCCGCCGAGGCCGTCCGTGACCACACGGGGTTCGACACGGCGGGATTCAGCGCGATGCTGACGGACGTCCTGTACCCGCACCACGACGCGTACCTGTCCGCGGACTCCGAGCACTGCGGGACCGCGTACGCCGTGAACTGGGAGCTGTCCCACATCGCCTCGGTACTGGCGATCGGTGTCTTCTGCGACGACAGCGCCAAGGTGGACCAGGCGACCGCGCTCATCACCGACACGCCCCGGATCATGAACGCCATTCCCTACATCTGGGACGGCGGCGCCTCCGACCGGTACTCGGTCACCGGTCTCAGCCTGCTCGCCGCGATCTGCGAGATGGCCTGGAGCCAGGGCGTCGACCTCTACGCGAGCCACGGCAACCGCCTGCTGGCGGCCAGCGAGGAGGTCGCGCGGATCGAACCCGCGTCCGCGGAGGTTCCGTTCCTGGGCGCCTGGGGCACCTCGGCGACCAGTCCCGCGTGGGCGATCATCCACCACCACTACGCGACGAGGAAGGGTCTGTCCGCCCCCAACACGGCCGGTCTCGCCGACCAGGCGCGCGCCGAGGGCGGCGGTTTCGATCAGCTGGGCCTGGGAGGACTCGCCTACTCCCTGTAGCGCTGCGTGCCGCCCGCACCCCGCCAGTCCCCCGCCCAGTCGTAAGGAAGAAGTCCTGTCATGAAGTTCGTCACCAAAGCCATGTGGGGCGGCCGTCCGTACGAGCCGAACGGTGATGCGCCGATCACGTCCAACCGGGGCGTGAAGGTCCACTACCTCGGGTCGCTCTACGAACTCGTCGACCACAGCCACTGCGCGGCGAAGGTCCGCTCCGTCCAGAACGAGCACATGGACGGGCGCGGCTACGCCGACGTCGGTTACAGCCTGATGGTCTGTCGGCACGGCTACGTGTACGAGGGCCGGGGAAGGAACCGGCAGTGCGCCGCCAACGGCGACCAGGCCCTGAACCGCGACCACTACTCGGTCCTCGGGATGGTCGGAACCGAGCCGAGCTGGTACCACACGCTCTACCGGGACTACTGGAACTACCGCCCGACCGCGGAGATGAAGCAGGGCATCCGCGACGCCATCGCCTACCTCAGGCACTACGGCGGCGCCGGCGATGAGATCCTCGGCCACAGGGACGGCTACGCCACCGCGTGCCCGGGGCCACTCCTGTACGACCTGGTCCAGAGCGGCGCGTTCGAACCGGGCCAGAACAGCGGTCCCATGGAGTATGTGACCGGGGTCGGCGAGACGCTCGGATCCGTGGCCGCCAAGTTCAACGTCCCCTGGATGGAGCTGGCCCGCATCAACGACCTGCCCTTGGTCGTGCTGGAGAACTACCAGTTCGGGCTCGGTACCCGGCTGCTCATCCCGGCCCTCAGCGCGGGGATGGAGCCCCAGGGCGGCGTCAGCGGGCCCGTCGGTGACTACGTTCCCTTCCCCGGCACCGACTGGTTCCAGGGCCGGCCGAACAGCCGGATCATCATGGCCATGGGCGTACGGCTCGTCCAGGAGGGGTGCAACCCGTACCAGGTGGGTCCTGGAGACCAGTGGTCGGACGTCGACCGGGACGCGTACGCGATGTGGCAGCGCAAGCTGGGCTTCTCCGGCGCGGACGCCGACGGGTGGCCCGGGCAGACGTCCTGGGACCGCCTCAGGGTCCCCGCCGAGTCCGGCGTCTCGGCCGGTGCGACCGGTTACGAGCCGTTCCCCGGAGCCGAGTTCTTCCAGTCCCACCCGGACAGCCCGATCGTGACGGCGATGGGCGTGCGCCTGGTCGCCGAGGGGTGCGGCGCGTACCTGTCGGGTCCGGGGCCGCGGTGGAGCGAGGCGGACCGCACGTCGTACGCGAACTGGCAGGAGAAGCTGGGGTACTCCGGCGCCGACGCCGACGGCTGGCCCGGCAGGACCTCCTGGGACCAGCTGAGGGTCCCGCGCCAGGGCTTCGGACCCTACGAACAGGGCGGTGTGTCCGGCTACGAGCCGTTCCCCGGCGCCGACTGGTTCACGACCAGCCCCAACAGCGCGATCGTCACCCAGATGGGCAACCGCCTCATCGCCGAGGGCTGCGGCAGGTACTCGTCCGGCGCCGGTCCCCAGTGGACGGAGGCGGACCGCGAGTCCTACGCGGCCTGGCAGGAGAAGCTGGGCTTCACCGGCGCGGACGCCGACGGCTGGCCCGGCGGGACCTCCTGGGACCAGCTCAGAGTGCCCAGGTACTCGACCGAGTACGAGCCGTTCCCGGGGGCCGCCTTCTTCCAGGCCAACCCCGACAGCCCGATCGTGACCGCCATGGGCCGCCGACTGGTGGCCGAGGGCTGCGGGCGGTACCAGGTCGGACCGGGGCCCCAGTGGTCCGACACGGACCGGGATTCCTACGCGGCCTGGCAGGAGAAGCTGGGGTACTCCGGCGCGGACGCCGACGGCTGGCCCGGCAAGACCTCCTGGGACCAGCTCAGAGTGCCCAGGAGCTAGGGGTCGCTGCGCGAACCGGTGCGGCCGTGGCCGCACCGGTTCGGCGTGCCTGCCCCGAAGGGCTTCAGACCCCTTCGGACGGAAGCCGCGAGGGCGGCCGATCCGGCGGCCGGGACCTTTGCCCGAGGCGGCACGCGGATCTCGTCAGTCGAACCGGACCGCCTCGACGATGTGCGTTCGTATGTTGTTCCTGGTGCGCTCGGCGAGCCCGGAGTCGTTCGAGTACGCGCTCACCGTGATCCACAGGTTTCCCGGTTGGGGGACGCAGACCACCGTGGCGATCACGTCCCTCTTTCCCCCGATCACTTGGTAGTCGCGGTTGTCGGACGGGTCCCACACCGTGAGGCCGTGTTCCCTCATCGCGTCCTCCGCGAAACTCAGGCCGGCCCCGAGAGTCGCGTGCTTGGTGAACGTGCCCCAGTGCGCATACATGTGAGTCCCCTTCGCGTCGAGCGACAGAAGGTGCGTTCCGACGGCCGTCGGCGACCGCTCCTCCTGTCGCACGCATGGAATCCGCCACCCAGGAATGCGCGAATCCGCCCAGCTTCCCCCATGGGCCGGGGAGTGGGTGTGAAAGGCGTTCGGCGCCTGGCGGCGAGCGCGCTCCACCACCAATGCTACTGCCGGAAAGGCCGCGGTGATTCTGTCGTGGTTCGCCTTTTTGACAAAGCCGTCACCACGCTCAACTCGGCCCTTACCCTGCCCGGGGGGCGCGCCCGCGGGCGGACCGCGGCCCGGCCGTCAGCCGCGTACGATGCTCCGTATACCCGAGGAGGCGCGTGGAATTGACCGACGACGAGACCACCGGCATCGACCCGACCGTCCCGCCGAGCGGCGAGGGCTGTGTCGAGTGCCTGGCGGACGGCGGATGGTGGGTGCACCTGCGCCGCTGCGCCGCCTGCGGGCACATCGGCTGCTGCGACTCCTCCCCGTCGCGGCACGCCACCGCCCACGCGCGTTCGGCCGGGCACCCGGTTCTGACCAGCTTCGAGCCGGGTGAGGACTGGTTCTGGAACCTGGAGACCCAGAAGTTCCACCGAGGCCCCGCGCTCTGCGAGCCGACCTCGCGGCCCGCGTCCCAACCCTCGCCCGGACCCGCTGGCAAGGTGCCCCCTGACTGGCGCTCCCAGCTGCACTGAACGTCGGACGGCCGTCGTCGGCGCCGCGATGGCGGTCACTCCAACCGTTCGGGCATCTGGAACACCGGTGGGGCTCGGCCTCAGCCGAAGAGGTCCTCGGCGGTCTCGACCCTGACGGCACGGCGCACCCACGCCTGAAGCTGCTCCGGGTCCGTGCACGCGGTGA
>NZ_JBITHK010000015.1:0-150023 GCF_044457925.1 Nocardiopsis sp. NPDC050513
GTTACATTCCGAACCCGGTCGTTAAGTCCTTTTGCGCTGATGGTACTGCCCTGTGGTGGGGTGGGAGAGTAGGTCGCTGCCACGGTTTTTCTTGGGTTGGGGGTCGTCCATGAGACGGCCCCCATCCTTGTACGCACACTTGTGCGATTGTGAAATCTGATCGTGGGTCGGGATGGGGTCCTCGGTCACCCGGGCAGGTCCGCTGCCGACTGCCGGGACCTGTCATGATGGAGGCGAACTCGATCGACCATCACGCACGGCAGGCGGGCCTCTGGTCCGTTCCGGATACGCTCGGTACTCGGACGGAGAGGGTCACCACTGCCCGGTTGGCGGTGGTGAGCCGCTCCATGTCGTAAACTGATGGGACAATTACTATGACGCGCTGCTCCTGATCAAGGTGGCAGCGCTTTTGAATGTTGACGGACGGGTTGATGACTGAGGACAGCCGATCGGGAGACCGCGAGGAATCCGGAGCCAACGACCGTAGCGGCAGCCGCTCCGGAAGGCCCGATGGTCGGGGGCGCGGCGACGGCTCCCGCTCCCGGTCCGGCTACGGTGGTTCCCGAGACGAGAGGGGCCGCGGCGGCGGGGAGCGGCGTGATGATCGTCGTGGCGGTTTCCGTGGTGAGCGTCGCGACGACCGTGGCGGTTACCGGGGTCGCGACGACCGCGGTGACCGCCGTGGACGGGACGACCGCGGCGGCTACCGCGGCCGTGAGGAGCGCCGTGACGACCGGGACCGGCGCGAGGGCCGCCGTGACGACCGGCGCGACGACCGGCGCGACGATCGCCGTGGTGGGGACCGCCGTGATGATCGCCGTGGCGGTTTCCGTGCTGAGCGTCGCGACGACCGCGGCGGCTACCGCGGCCGTGACGACCGTCGGGGCGGGCGCGACCAGTGGCGCCGGGACGACCGACCGCGTGATCGGGACCGCGACCCCGCGGACGTGGCTCCGCCGCTGCCCGAGGAGGCCACCTACGACCAGCTGGACGCCGAGACCCGCCGAGACCTGAGCTCGCTGCCCAAGTCCCTGGCCGAACTCATCGGCAAGCACATCGTCGCCGCCGGTCTCCTCCTCGACGAGGACCCCGAGCGGGCCTACGGGCACGCCGCGTTCGCCCGTCGCAAGGCGGCGCGGGTGCCCGGTGTCCGAGAGGCGTCGGGCGTCGCCGCCTACACCGTGGGCAAGTGGCAGGAGGCCCTCGCCGACCTGCGCGCCGCCCGTCGGATGAGCGGTCGGGACAACTTCCTGGCGATCATGGCCGACTGCGAGCGCGGCCTCGGCCGCCCCGAGCGCGCACTGGAGATCGGCAACGATCCGGCCGCGAAGGACCTCGACGCCGCTGACCGCATCGAACTGCGGATCGTCGCCTCCGGCGCCCGCCGGGACATGGGGGACGTGCAGGGTGCCCTGGTCGAGCTCCAGGTCCCCGAGCTCAAGGAACGCCGGGCCCGGCCCTGGATCGCCCGGCTCTTCTACGCCTACGCGGACGTTCTGGAGGAGCTCGGCCGTCAGGACGACGCACGCGAGTACTTCGCGCGGGCGTCCGCCGTCGACCGTGAGGGCGTGACCGACGCCGACGAGCGCCTCGCCGCTCTGGAGGGTGTGGAGCTCGTGGACGTCGACCACGACGGCATCGTCTGGACGGATGCCGAGGAGGCCGACGACGGGGAGCGGGACTGAGGCCGCTCGGTGGGGCTCGGGTGCACCTGGGGGTGCTGCCCGAGACCCACGACTCGGTGGTGTGCCTGACGCTGCGGGGAGACCGGCTGCTGATGGTGCGCCACCGGGACCGTGCGTGGGAGTTTCCCGGCGGGCACGCCGAACCCGGTGAGGGCATCCGCGACACCGTGGCGCGCGAGGCCCGGGAGGAGGCGGGCGCCACCCTCGGCGAGGTGTCCGTTCACGGGTACTACGTGCTGGCCAGCGGTCACGTCACCGTCGTCACCAGCGCGCAGGTGGTCGCCGCCGTGCCGTTGAGCGGGGACTTCGAGACCGTCGAGGTGGGCGAGTTCGACGCACTGCCCGAGGACCTGTCGTGGTCCGACGGCCTGTACGCGCACCTGCTCACGGAGCTCGGACTTCCCTGACTTCCCTGGCGAACACGCGCTCCGTGCCCACGGGCCGGTAGCCCAGCCGCGCGTTGATCGCGAGCATGGGCGCGTTGTCCTCGTGGTTGCCGGTGTAGGCGTGGGTGAGACCCCTCTCCCTCGCGCGGTGCAGCGCGACGCTCTTGGCGTAGCCCGCCAGACCCCGGCCGCGGAACGCGCGCAGGGTGCCTGTCATCGCCGACTCCATCCGGGTCCCGCGGTCCGAGACGTAGCAGGTGATGGCCACGGGCGTCCCGTCGAGCAGCAGCACCAGACTGAGGTCCAGGTCGTGCAGCGGATTCCCCCACACTTCCGCGTACCACTCCTCGAAGGACGCGAAGACGACGGGTTCCCCCGGTTCGTCCTCGTTGACCGCCCGGTCGATCTCGAAGAGGGCGCGAGGTTCGAACTCGCGCCAGGTCCGCAGTTCCACACCGGCGGGCGCGGCCGGCCGGTCCGGCAGGTGACGGAGGTCGAGCCCCAGGATCCGGTGGCTCTCGACCACCTCGGATCCGTGCAGGGCTTCGAGGAGGGCCCGCCCCCCGCGCTGCACGGATTCCTCGGCCGCCGCCACGCGCAGCCTCTGGGCGCCCCGTCCGACCAGGCTCCGTTCCGAGGCCGCCAGCAGGTCCGTGCACGGACCGTCGTCGCTCACGAGGAGGAAGGTGTTCCCGACTCCGTCGCGGAGCACCGAGCGGACGTGCCCGGTGATCCGGTCGTCGCGGACGCGGACCAGTGCCAGGTTGTCCGCGCCGGGAGAGCCGTGGTCGAGGCGCCAGCGCATCGCCTCCTCGGACAGGACCAAGGCGGGGAAGGCCTCGCTCAGAAGGCGGTGTGTCTCGGGGATGTCTGCGGCGGTCAGCGCGCGGATCGTCATGGGGCGACCCTAGTGACTCACCCCTCGGGCGGCACGTCCTTTTTCCCGGCCCGCTCGGCCTCCAGGCGCTCCAACCAGTGCACGATGCCCGACACGTTGGTCTCCGCGCCCGCGAGCGTGTCCAGGACCCCCGCGGCCCGCTCGGGCATGGGCGCGTACCGCGCCGTCACCTTGTCGCGCACCATGGCGATCGCGTGGTCCAGGTCGCCGACGCTGCCGTGGGACTCGCGTACGGTCTCCACCCACAGCCGCAGTTCGGCCTCGGCGCGCTCCACCGTCTCCGACACCGCCTCCACCGCGCCGAAGTGCGAGAACATCAGCCGCCGGGGTTCGATGTCGCCGAACAGCCGCAGGGTGCGCAGGCACGCGTCCAGGTCGAAGTCCGGGGGCGGGGTCGCCGGGCGGACGTCGCCGGTGAGGGGGTTGTACACCCCCAGGGCGTCGCCGACGTAGAGGTCGCCGGAGGCGGTGTCGACCAGGCCCATGTGGTGCTTGGCGTGTCCCGGGGCGTAGTGCGACACCAGGCGGCGGCCGCCGCCCAGATCGATCTCGCCGGTCTCGGCGACCGCGCGGATCCGCGTCGCCTCGGTCGGGCGCATGTGCCCGAACAGGGTCTCCAACCGGTCGCCCCACACCATCGCGGCGCTGTTCATGAGCCGGGTGGGGTCGGCCAGGTGCCGGGCGCCGCGTTCGTGGACGACGATCTCGGCGTCGGGGAACACGGCGGCCATGTCCCCGGTGCCGCCCGCGTGGTCCAGGTGGATGTGCGTGACGACGATGGTCGCCAGGTCCTCGGCGGCCAGCCCCAGGTGGGAGATGGCGCGGTGCAGCACGGGGGCGGAGCCGGCGGTGCCGACCTCGACGACGCAGGGACGTTCGGAGCGGATCAGGTAGGCCGAGACCACGCCCGGGTACCCGGCGAGCATCGTGTCGATGGCGAAGACCTCGTCACCCAGGGAGGTGATCCCCTCCGGCAGACCGTTCACGTCCACACGCCCTCCTGATTCGCCCGTCGGCGGTTCCGGACCGCCCCACGGTGGTACCGGCGGACCGGTCGGAGCGGCCGCGGCTGTGTCGGCGCGCGCAGCCGCGACGTCTGCCCGCTCGCTCGGTTCAGACCCGACTCTAGGACACGCCGATCCCGTCGGGAGGGCGCAGGGGGCGGTTGTCCACAGGTTGGACGTGGGCCTTTCCGCTCGCCGCCGGGTCCGTGAACCTGGAATCAGCGCACTTCGGGAAGGACGGCACATGCGGCAGCAGACCACACCCGCACGGGCGGGGCACCGTAACGAGATCGTCGTGGCGGGACGCATCACCGCCGAACCCGCGGTCCGGGAACTCCCCAGCGGGGACCGGCTCGCGACCTGGCGCGTGTGTGTGGCCCGCACCGTCGACTCCCGGTTCCGGGGCCACCGTTCCGACGCCATCACCTGCGTCAGCTTCGACCCCGGGGTCCAGGACCGGGTCCGGGGTTGGCGGCTGGGAGAGGTCGTCGAGATGACCGGGGCGCTGCGCAGGCGCGCCTGGCGGGTCGGTGACGGGGTGCGCACCGTCTACGAGGTCGAGGTGCGTACGGCGGAACGGGTGGGAGCCCGGACCGCGGAGCGGGCCGAAGCGGGCGTCGCCGGGCGGGCGGGGGTCCGAGCCGCGGACCGCGAGGAAGCGGGGCCGGTGGAAGGCCGCTCCGTGGAGCGGAAGGGGGTGGAGCGGTGAAGCGGGAACCAGCTCGCGGCGCGCGCCGCGCGGCGCGGCCCTCCCGCCGGGGGCGGTCGGAATCCCGCTTCCCTCAGGGCCGGGAGGGAGTCACCGCGTCACCAGCCCAGGCGGGCCAGCGCCTGGCGTGCGGTGGGGCCGGTCGGGTCCGCCGTGGGGTCGGACCACGCCGCCGCGCACAGCGCGCGCAGGCCGTCCAGCCGGTCGCCGTCCCCCTCCAGGCGGAGCGCGCCGCCCTCGGACGAGGCCGTCCACCCCTCGCAGCGGAACCGTGCACCCTCCCGGAGCACGGCCGGGTGCGCCGAGTTCATGCCCGACACATCCCAGGCCAGGTAGTTCGGGCGTTGGTGCGCCGGTGCGCACAGCGCGTCGCGCGGAGTGGCGACCCCCGACAGCACGAGCATTCCGGCGGCCCCGTGCGCGGTGGCGCCCTCGATGTCGGTGTCCAGCCGGTCGCCGACGATCAGCGGCTTCCTGGCGCCGGTGCGCAGGATCCCCTCCTCGTGCAGCGGGCGCATGGGCTTGCCCGCCACGATCGGCTCGACTCCGGTCGCGTGGACGATCACCCGCACGAAGGCTCCGTTGGCCGGGGTGATCCCCCACTCGTTGGGGGCGGTGGCGTCGGCGTTGCTCGCCACGTACAGCGCACCCCGGGCCACCGCGAGGGCCCCCTGTTCGATCAGGTCGCGGGTCATGGTGCGCGAATACCCCTGCACCACGGCCACCACCGACTCCGTCGCCACGGTCACCGGTCGCAGCCCCATGCGCCGTACCGCCTGGCGCAGACCGGTGTCTCCCACCACCAGGACGTCCGAGCCCGCCGGAAACCGGTCGCGTACCACGCGCGCGGCGGCCTCGGCCGAGGTCACCACGTCCTCGGGGGCGGCGGTCACACCGAGCTCGGTCAGGTGCTCGGCGATGCGGGCGGGCGTGCGCCCGGCGTTGTTGGTCACGAACGCCACCCGCGCGCCGGCCGCGCGGGCCTTGCCCACCGCCTCCGGTGCGCTCGGCACCGCACGCGGGCCGATGTAGACCACGCCGTCGAGGTCGAGGAGCATCGCGTCGTGCAGCTCCGAGAGCGGGCGGTCGGCGGCGAGCAGGGACATCGCGGGGCATCCGTTCCGTGCGGAGGGAGTCGACGCGTCCAGGCTATGGCCGCGGTGGCGGGCGCGGCCTCCCGTCGCGGGTGTGCGCTCCGTCGCATCGGGCGCCGGGTGGGGCCGCCGGTACGGCCGGGGGTGCGGCCAGCCGCAGGGGGTTCGTGCGGTCCGCACCGTCGCGCGAGCCGGGTCCCGCGGACCACGATGGACACCATGTTTCCGACAAGGGCCGTGTCACCGAGCCTCCTCTGCGTTGGCTTCGTGCTCCTCAGCGCCGTTCCCGCCTCAGCCGACGCCGAGCGCCCGGACTCCGGGCCGCTGACCCGCGAGGCGGTGGACGCCTACGTCCACGACTACCTGGACTCCTCGCCCCTGCCCGGGGCCACCGTCGCCATCACCCGGGGGACGGAGGTGGTGCTCACGGCGGGGTACGGCACCGACTCCAGGGGCGAGCCGATGACCGCCGACACCCCCATGGGCGTGGCCTCGGTCAGCAAGTCCTTCACCGCGCTGGCGGTCATGCAGCTCGTCGAGGACGGCGAGGTCGCGCTCGACGATCCGGTGGCGGACCACCTGCCGGAGTTCACCACGGCCGACCCCCGCTCGGCGGAGATCACGGTTCGCCAGCTGCTGACGCACACCTCCGGGATGGCCGACGCCACGTTCGAGGAGAAGGGCGCACCGGTGCCCGACGACCTGGCGGGCGCGGTCGCGCGCCTGGCCGATGTCGGACTGGCCGCGGCCCCGGGTGCCGAGGAGCACTACCACAACCCGAACTACCAGGTGGCGGCACGTTTGGTGGAGGTCCTCAGCGGTCGCCCGTTCGCGGAGTTCCTGGACGAGCGCACGTTCACCCCGCTGGGCATGGACGACACGGTCACCGTCGACAGCGCCGACGAGGTCTTCGCGGCGGGGGTGGCGCGGGGGCACATCGCCGTCCTGGGGCGGGCGGTCCCCATCGTGGAGCCGGAGGGCTACTTCAACGGATCGAGCGGCATGGTCACCACCGCCGACGACATGGCCCGGTGGCTCATCGCGCAGAACAACGGTGGCGCGGGCGCGGACGGGGCGCGCGTCCTGTCGGAGGAGGGCGTGGACGCCACGCACGCACCGCTCGACCAGGACGGGCTGGGCGAGACCGCGGGCCTGGGCTGGGACACCCGGGAATCACCGTCGGGCACGCCGATGGTCGCGCACGGGGGTATCCAGTTCACCTACACGGCGTACCAGGCCCTGTTGCCCGAGAGCGGGTACGGGATCGCGGTGATGGCCAACTCCGGGCTGGGCAGTTCCGACGCCTACGCGCTGCTCTCGGGGCTGGTGGCGCTCGCCGACGGCGCGGAGCCGGACGCTCCGTTGGGCCCGGTGCTGCTGGCGGTCGATCTGGTCCTGGTCGCGCTCCTGGGACTGACGGGGTACCTCGCCTGCCGGGGTGTGCGGCGGGCCGGGGCGTGGGCCGAGGCAGCCCGCCGACGGCCCTGGTGGCGGACGTGCGTGCGGCTGCTGCCGGGGCTCGGGGTGATCCTCGTCGCCGTGTTCCCGAACAGGATCCTCGGGCTGTTGAGCCAGAACCGCCACATGACGTGGGAGCAGACCTTCTACGTCATCCCCACCGGTTTCACCCTGCTGGTGGCCGCCGGGCTCGCGGTCACCGTGGTCTACGCGGTCCGTGCGGTGCGGTCGGTCGCGGCCCGGACCACGGTCGGGGAGGCCTGCGACTCCACGGGCGGCAGCGCCACCCGTGGACCGTGGAGCGATGGAGACGCCCGGCCGGCCGTCGCGGACCGGACGGGCCGCGGGGTCAGGGGAGGACGCGCATGACGAGACCGGTGCGCGGCTTGGGCCCGAACGACGTGGACTTGCGAGGTGTCAGTTCGCCGCGCTCGGCGACGGCGTACACCTGTTCCACCCGGAGCGGGGGCACGATGACAGCGGTGCCGCCCTCGTGGCGGGCGACGTCGACCGCCGTGCCGGCCTCGTCGTGCACCATGCGCACGTCGCGGTCGGAGCGGTTCCACAGGGGGAGGAGCACGTGGTGGAGCGTGGCGGTCGGCAGTTCGCGGTAGGCCTCGGAGTGGGTGGCGGTGGCCTCGGCCAGGCGGGCGCGGTCGACGTCGTGGACCAGGTGGTGGTCTCCTGCGGGACCCGCCAGTAGGAGCGCGGGGTGCTCCACCTTGGACAGGGCCAGTTCGGCGTCGGCGAGGGAGCCGCCGGGCACGCGTTCGACGCGGGCGAGCGAGCGCGCGGCCTCGGCCGCCTCCGCCGTGGTCAGCCCCGGGACGACACGGTGGATGGCGCCCAGCGTCGGCGGATGCGCGTCGCTGTCCACCAGGTAGGCGAGGCCGTGCGACCACCCCGGCTCGTCGCCGTACTCGTGCATGCGCTGGTAGGCGGCGTACCGGTGGTGCCCGTCCGCGATCAGCGCGCTGCGCCGCGCCAGGTCGGACTCGATCTCCGCGTGGACCGCCGGGTCGGTCAGCGCCCAGAGCCGGTGTCGGGTTCCGTCCGCGGTGCGGGTGTCGACCAGGAGCCTGCCGTGCTCCTCGGCGGCCTCGGTGATCCCGGTCGTGGCGCCGTTCGCGCCCGGGTACAGCAGGAAGATCGGTTCGAGGTTGGCGCGCGTCCGCGACATCAGCCGGACCCGGTCCAGGACCGGCGCGCGGCCCACCTCCTCGTGCGGTCGCACCGGCCCCGGCGTCGATGCGGAGGGTAGTCTCAGCGCGCCGATGACGCCCCGCTGCCGGATTCCCGTGGCGGTCACCTGTTCGTAGACGTACAGGGCGGGGTCGGGGTCCCGGGCCAGGACGCCGTCGTCGATCCAGGTGCGCAGGTGCACGGCGGCGCCTTCGTAGACGGACCGCGCCGGTGTTCCCGAGCAGTTGCCCGGCATGGTGATGTTGAGCTGGTAGGGGCGGGTGATGTGCGTCGCGTTGTGCGGGTCGGAACGCAGCAGCGCCCGTGCCTCCTCCGGCCCCGGGATGTCGTAGGGCGGGGCGAGCAGGCGGGCGAAGTCGTGCTCGGGGGAGTCGAGGATCTTCCCGACGTCCAGAGCCGTGTACCGCAGACCGCGGAAGGGAGCCAGTGCGAGAGGTTGGCGTGGCATCCCAGAAAGGTACCCGCAGCCCAGGGGTGCGACGCGTGCCCGGGGCGTCCCTGTCGTCGGCCCGGCTCACGCGCACGGGGACTCCGCCGGAGCGGGGCGGTGCGTTCCGTGCGACCACCGGGCCCACGGCGGTGTGCCGCCGGGCGCCCTGTCCGCGGGGGGCGGTCAGATCAGGCGGCGCATCCGGAGCAGGTCGCCCACACTGGCGTCCACCCTGACCCGGCGGGTGAGCAGAGCCCGCGCGTAGTCCATCCGGTCCTCGGCCAGCTCCACGAGGTCGGCGCTGTCCACGGTCACCCGCACCTGTGGGGAAGGGGCGGCCCGGTCCGCGGGGCGGTGGGTGACGTCCACGAGCCCGCCCAGGGTGAGCCGCATGTCGAAGACGGTGGCCAGGTCCGGGACCACGACGCTCACGGAGCGCTCGCGGATGTGCTTGCGGCGTTCGGACTCGGGTCGGGCGAGGATGCGCTCGTTCACTCTGGCGATGCCGGCCAGGCACGCCTCGATGCTGCTCATGGCCACATGATGCCCTATCCGGTGCGGGTCGGGGTCCTCGCCCGGTGAACGGGACGAATGGAGCCGCCTCCGGAGTTCCCGTGCCATCGGCGCCCGCGCCCCGGTAGCGTTGGGCCCGTACCCCCCTCGTCGCGCAGCGGCCCCCTCGCCTCGTGCGATCCCCCGTCCCCCGCTCAGCCCTTCCTCCCGCGGTCCCATCAAGGAGCACGTGAAACATGGTCGTCGACGCGGTACGCACCTACCTCGATGCCGCCAGTGGCCTCACCGAACTGTCGCGCAAGGAGGCCGTCGCCGCGGCCAAGGCGCTGCTGCGGGCGAACGGCGCGGCCGCGCCCGAGCAGCCGCGCGACGAGGCGCTGCCGCCGAGGGTCGGCCAGAACATCCAGGCCCTGGCCGGCGAACTGATCGAGACCAGTCAGGCCAACCGCGCCGCGATCGCCACCCTGGTCCGGACCGAGGTCGAGCGGCAGCTGGAGCGGATGGACGTCGTCCCGCGCGGCGAGTACGACCGCCTCGTGCGCCGTGTCGCCGAACTCGAACGCCGCCTGGCCGCGCGCGGCCAGGCGCGGGCCACGGCCGTCGACGCCGCCGCCGTTCCCGAGCCGGATCCCGCCAGGGGCGTGCCCGCCGCCGATCCGGTCGGCGAGGCCGCCGGGGACGCCGGGTCCGCCGGGTCCGCCGACGCGATCGTCGACGACGCCCCCGCCACGGCGGACGGGCGCGTGCGGGAGCACCCGGACAGCGGCGCCGCGGAGACGGGGCCGGACGCGACCGCGCCGGACAGCGCGCCGGAGGCCTCCGGCGGCGACGCTGAGCCGGCCGACGGCGACGGGCCGTCGGCCGCCCGCGCCAAGGGCCGGTCGACGGCCAAGGACGCGTCCAAGCCCTCCACCGCCAAGTCCACCCGCGCGCGGTCGACGGGCAAGCGCACGACCAAGGGCAGGGGCACGGCGAAGAAGTAGTCTTCGCGGAAGCACGGGAGAGCCGACGAGCACGGGAGAGCCATGGACCCGATGGAGCAGGCCGCCGCACTGGCCGAACAGACCCTCGTCAGCACGCGGGAGCGGCTGGCGGCGCTGGACACCCTGCCCACCGCCGAGCACGTCGGGGTCCTCGACGCCCTGCAGCGGGAGCTGTCCACCGTGCTCGGCGCGCTGGACCAGGGCGCAGACACCCCCCGACGACCCCCGGTATCCTAGGTAACCATGGCAAAACGCAGTCGCCTCGACGCGGAACTCGTCCGCCGCGGGCACGCACGCTCCCGCGGCCACGCCGCCGAGATCATCGAGGGCGGGTACGTCCGTGTGGCCGGGATGGTGGCCTCCAAGGCGGCCACCCAGGTCGGCACCGACCAGCCCATCGTCGTGCGCACCCCGTCGGAGGAGCCGCCCTACGTCTCCCGGGGCGCGCACAAGCTCATCGGCGCCCTGGACGCGTTCGACCTGGACGTCTCCGGCCGTCGCGCCCTGGACGCGGGCGCCTCCACCGGGGGGTTCACCGACGTGCTGCTGCGCCGCGACGCCGCGCACGTCACCGCGGTCGACGTCGGCTACGGCCAGCTCGCCTGGTCCCTGCGCAGCAACGAGCGCGTGCGGGTCATGGAGCGGGTGAACGTCCGTGAGCTCACCGCCGAGCGGATCGGTGAGCCGCGTCCCGACCTGGTCGTGGGCGACCTGTCGTTCATCTCCCTGACCCTGGTCCTGGAGCCGCTGCGCGACTGCGTCACACCGGACGCCGACTTCGTGCTCATGGTCAAGCCCCAGTTCGAGGTCGGCAAGGACCGTGTCGGCGCCGGCGGTGTGGTCCGTGAGCCGGAGCTGCGGGCCGAGGCGGTCACCCAGGTCGCGGAGCACGCGTTCGGCCTGGGGCTGGGCACCGTCGACGTGACCGCCAGCCCTCTGCCAGGACCCTCCGGCAACGTCGAGTACTTCCTGTGGATGCGTGCGGGCGCGCCGCCTCTGGACCCCGAGCGACTGGCCCGGGCGATCGAGGAGGGGCCGCGCTGAATCGCGTGGCACCGTGTCCTCGGTGTCCGGTAACGTGACCCGGCCGGGTCAGCGACCGCTCCCGGCCCGCATCCGACTCCCCGCCGGGGAGCCAACGTAAGGGGACGGCGATGACCAGCGGACGCAGTGTTCTCCTGCTGGCGCACACCGGCCGGCCCGCGGCGGTGCGCAGCGCCCACCTGGTCCATCAGAGCCTCACCCGCGCCGGGCTGACCGTGCGCATGCTCAAGGGCGAGGTCGAGGAGCTGGCGGCCGAGGGCTGCGCCCTGGGTCCGGTGGAGGCCGTCGCGACCGCGGACGCCGCCGAGGGCGTCGAACTGGTCATGGTGCTCGGCGGCGACGGCACGCTGTTGCGGGCCGCGGAGATCGCGCGTCCGGCCGGCGCGCCCCTGCTGGGTGTGAACCTGGGTCACGTGGGCTTCCTGGCGGAGGCCGAACGCGAGGACCTGGGCGCGACGGTGCGCAGCGTGGTCCGGCGCGACTACGACGTCGAGGAGCGGATGACGCTCGACGTCGCGGTCCTCAACGGCGGCCGCGGCGACGACGCGCCCCCGGTCCGGACCTGGGCGCTGAACGAGGCCACCCTGGAGAAGGGGGAGGCCCGCCGCATCCTGGAGGCGGTCCTGGAGATCGACGGCCGCCCGTTGTCCCGCTGGACCTGTGACGGCGTGGTGGTCGCGACCCCCACCGGGTCCACCGCGCACGCGTTCTCCGCGGGGGGCCCGGTGGTGTGGCCGGACGTCGACGCGATGCTCGTCGTCCCGCTCAGCGCCCACGCCCTGTTCGCCCGCCCGCTGGTGGTGGGGCCCGGCGCCACCGTGGCGTTGGAGGTGCTCCCTGACACGGCACCGGGCGTGCTCTGGTGCGATGGACGGCGTATGGTCGAATTGCCCGCCGGGGCACGCATTGAGATCACCCGTGCGGACACGCCGGTTCGGCTGGCCCGGTTGCACCGGGCGCCGTTCACCGACCGGCTGGTGGCCAAGTTCGGGCTGCCGGTCGCGGGCTGGCGCGGGCGGGTCGAGCGCGGCCGCTGACCAGGACACGGTTCCTGGCGCGCCGCGCACGCGCGTGCGACGCGCGCTACGCACAGGCGTCAACTATCAGGAGAGGGTTCGGTGCTCGAGGAAGTCCGCATCCAGGGGCTCGGGGTCATTGACGACGCCGTTCTGGAGTTGTCACCGGGACTCACCGTCGTGACGGGCGAGACCGGTGCGGGAAAGACCATGGTCGTCACCGGGCTCGGGCTGCTCTTCGGTGGCCGGGCCGACCCCCAGCGGGTGCGTCCCGGGGCTCCCCGGGCGGTCGTCGAGGGCCGTCTGACGGTTCCCGGGGACGGTCGGGTCGCCTCCCGGGTCCTGGAGGCAGGCGGTGACATCGACGACGACGTGCTCATCCTCACCCGGGCGGTGTCGGCGGAGGGGCGCTCACGCGCGACGTTGGGCGGCCGTTCGGCTCCGGTGAGTCTGCTCGCCTACCTGGCCGACGATCTGGTCGCGGTGCACGGCCAGTCCGACCAGCAGCGCCTGTTGCGCGCCGAGCGCCAGCGCTCGTCCCTGGACCGGTTCGCCGGGCCGGAGCTGGCGCGGGAGCTGAAGCGGTACGCGGCGGCCTACCGTCGCCATCGCGAGCTCTCGGCGGAACTGGAGGAGATCGTCCAGCGCGCCCGCGAGCGCGCTCAGGAGGCCGATCTGCTGAGGTTCGGTGTGGAGGAGATCGAGGCCGCGCAGCCGCAGCCCGGTGAGGACGCCGAACTCCTGGCGGAGGAGACCCGGTTGGCGCACGCCGACAGTCTGCGGGTGGCGGCCACGACGGCGCACGAGGCTCTGGCGGGGGATCCGGCCTCCGACGTGGAGGTCGACGTGGTCGGGCTGCTCTCGGCGGCCCGGCAGGCGGTGACGTCGGTGCGCGAGCACGACGCCCGTCTGGGCGCGATCGGCGACCGTCTGGACGAGGCGTCCTACCTGATCACGGACGCGGCGACGGAGCTGGCGTCCTACGGTGAGTCCGTCGACGCGGACCCGGCGCGGTTGGCGGCGGTGCAGGAGCGGCGCGCGCTGCTCACCCAGCTCTCCCGGAAGTACGGCGAGACCGCCGACGACGTTCTGGCCTGGTCGGAGAACGCGGCCAAGCGGCTCAGCGAGCTGGACGGCGACGACGAGCGGATCGACGCCCTGCGTGCCGAGACCGACGAGCTGTACGGCCGGTTGGAGGAGTCGGCCACGGAGCTGACCCGTATCCGCACCGAGGCCGCCGAGCGGTTCGGCACGGCCGTCACCGAGGAGCTGACCGCGCTGGCCATGCCGCACGCGCGGGTGAGCGTGCGGATCCAGACGGGTGCGGAGTTCGGTCCGCACGGGCGTGACGAGGTGGAGCTCCTGCTGGCCCCGCATCCGAGTTCGCCGCCGCTGCCGCTGCACAAGGGGGCCTCGGGGGGCGAGCTCTCGCGTGTGATGTTGGCGATCGAGGTGGTCTTCGCCGGTGCCGACCCGGTGCCGACGTTCGTCTTCGACGAGGTCGACGCGGGTGTGGGCGGCAAGGCCGCGGTGGAGATCGGCCGTCGTCTGGCCCGTCTGGCGCAGCGTGCGCAGGTCATCGTGGTCACCCACCTGCCGCAGGTGGCGGCGTTCGCCGACGCCCACCTGGTGGTGGAGAAGTCCACGGACGGCCTGGTCACCGAGAGCGGTGTGGTGCTCCTGGACCGGGCGGGGCGCGTGCGTGAGCTCTCGCGCATGCTCGCCGGATTGGAGGACTCCGAGCTGGGTCGGGCGCACGCCGAGGAGCTGCTGACCAACGCCGATCCGGAGCGCGCGTACCCGGCGGCCTGAGCCGACCTCCGCCCCGGTCTGCTGACGCGTTCCGTCGAGCCGGGGTCCCCGGTTCCTCCGGGGGCCGGTCGCTGGCGCTGGTCTGGCGGCAAGAACACGCCGATCGACCAGCTGTTATGACTTAGCGTAAGCGAGTTCTGACAGTATGCGAGCGATGAAGGTATCGGATGCGCTCAGTGCCACAGTCCTGCGGTTGCGCCGCTCCCGGGGGGACGCGCCCGCCGGGCTGGTCGCGCCCGTCCGTTCGGACCGTCGCACCAAGAACCTGACCAAGCGGCTCCACCCCGGCGACATCGCCGTCATCGACCACGTCGACCTCGACAGGGTCAGCGCCGAGGCGCTCGTCGGCTGCGGGGTCTCGGCGGTGCTCAACGTCGCGCGCAGCATCAGCGGCCGATACCCCAACCAGGGCCCGGAGATGATCGTCGCGGCCGGGATCCCCCTGGTGGACGACGTCGACCCCGAGGTGTTCACCCGGGTCCGCGACGGAGAACGGCTGCGCCTGGAGGGGGCCGCCCTCTACCGGGGCGAGGAGGTCGTCGCGCGCGGCGTCCTGCAGGACGCCGCGACCGTCGAGACGGCGATGGCCGGGGCGCGCGCCGGGCTGGCCACCCAGTTGGAGGCGTTCGCGGCCAACACCATGGCCTACCTCCAGCACGAACGCGAGCTGCTGCTGGACGGCGTCGGCATCCCCGCCATCGCCACCGGCATCGACGGCCGCCACGCCCTCATCGTCGTCCGCGGCTACCACTACCGCGAGGACATCGCCGCCCTGCGCCCCTACATCCGCGAGTTCCGACCGGTGATCATCGCCGTCGACGGGGGAGCGGACGCGGTCATGGAGGCCGGCTACCGGCCCGACATCATCGTCGGCGACTTCGACTCGGTCTCCGACCGGGCGCTGAGCAGCGGCGCGGAACTGGTCGTGCACGCCTACCGCGACGGCCGGGCGCCGGGCCTGTCCCGCCTCACCGACCTCGGGTACACCGCGGTGGTCTTCCCCGCCACCGGCACCAGCGAGGACGTGGCGATGATGCTGGCCGACGGGGCGGGCGCCGCGCTCATCGTGGCGGTCGGCACCCACGCCACCCTGGAGGAGTTCCTCGACAAGGGGCGCTCGGGGATGGCCAGCACCTTCCTCACCCGCCTGCGCGTGGGCGGCAAGCTCGTGGACGCCAAGGGGGTCAGCCGCCTGTACCGTTCGCGCATCTCGCCCTGGGCCCTGCTGGCCCTGGTCGCCGCCTGCCTCCTCACCATCGTCGTCGCCGCCTACAGCTCTCCGGCGGGCCAGGTCTACCTCACCTTCCTCGCCGCGCGCTGGGACGCGTTCTCCTACTGGATGGCAGGGCTGTTCACGTGATCGACTTCCGCTACCACCTCGTGTCCATCGTCGCCGTGTTCCTCGCACTGACGGTGGGGCTCGTGCTGGGCACGACCATGCTCCAGGACCCGCTGCTCAACACGCTCCAGTCGGAGACCGCCGACCTGCGCGGGCAGAGCGAGCAGCTGCGCACCGAGCGGGACGCGGCCGAGCGCGTCGGCGCCGGGGCCGACACGTTCGCCGAGGCCCTGTCCGAGGAGGTGCTCGCCCGCCGGCTCGACGGCGTGGGCGTGGTCGTGGTGGCCGCGCCCGGCGCCGACGCCGGTGTGGTCACGGCGCTGGCCGACCGCGTGGAAGAGGCCGACGGCGAGGTCGTGGGCCGGGTGGACCTCACCCCGGAGCTGGTGGACGGGGACAACGCGACGTTCGTCGGCGAGCTCGCGTTCCAGGTGGCGCGCGACCCCGACCGCCTCACCGGGAACGCGCACGAGCGGGCGGGAGCCGAGCTCGGCCGGGCGCTGGCGCACGCCGGGCGCACTGACGAGGCGCCCGCCGACGGTTCGGGAACCGGCGACGGGAGGAAGGACGAGGGGGAGCAGGAGGAGCACCGCGACGACCGCGCGGCCGCCGCCGTGCTGGCCGCCTTCGCCGAGGGCGGGTTGGTCGCGCTCCAGGGCGAGCCGGCCGAGGCCGCCGACGCGGTGGTCGTGGTCGCGCCCGCGTTCGGCTCGGAGGGGGACACCGAGACGGCGCACGCGGTGCTGACCACGCTCGTGTCCGCGCTGCGGGCCCAGGTCGGTCCGACCGTGCTGGCGGGTGACGCCGCCTCGGCCGGGCCGGGCGGACTCCTCGCCCGTGCCCGCGCCCAGGAACCCGCCTACTCCACCGTCGACCTGGCGGGCCGGCCGATGGGCGACGTGATCGCGGTGCTCGCGCTGGCGGCGAGTCTGCGGGAGCCCGGGGCCGCCTACGGAGTGGGGGAGGGCGTCGTGGGCGTCGTTCCCGAACCGCTGCCGGGCCCGAGGTACACCGGTGACGGGGACGAGGGGGACTCCGGGAGCGGGGACTTCGAGGACGGTGACGGGTCGGACCACGACGTCCGCCGTGCCACCCGGGGCGAGGAGTGAGCCCGGTGGGCGTGGCCGCGCCCCGTCCCTCCGCTGGACGCGCCCTGTTCCAGGGGCTGGTCGGCGCGGCCGTGGGAGCGGTGGCCGCCCGGGCCGCCTACCGGCTGCTCACCCGCCCGGGACCGGACGGCGCGCGGCCGTCCGGCGCCGGGTCGGCGGACGGGTCCGGCAGCGGTGCGGCCCCGGACTCCCCCGGGGCGTGGCGGCGGACCAACTTCCGGGGCCGCCCGGTCACCCTGCAGGAGGGGCCCGCCCTGGCCTCGGGGGTGTGCGCGGCGAGCCTGCTCACGCCCGGACTGACGCCCGGGGTGCGCGCCGCCTGTGCCCTGGCCGCCGCGGGGGCCGCCGTGTTCGGCGCCTACGACGACCTGTCCGGGTCGCCCGCCGCGCGCGGTCTGCGCGGGCATCTGGGCGCGCTGGCGCACGGGCGGGTGACGACCGGTCTGGTGAAGATGGTCGGCATCGGCGCCACCGGTGTGGCCGCGGCCGCCCTGCTGCGCCGGTCCGCGGCCGACACCCTGCTGGACGGGGCGCTGATCGCGGCGAGCGCGAACCTGGTGAACCTGTTCGACCTGCGTCCGGGCCGGGCGGCCAAGCTCGCTCTGCTGACGGCGGCCCCGGCGCTGGCCTCCCCGGCCGCGCCCCTGGTGGGTCCGGTGGTGGGGGCGTCGGCCGCGCTGCTCCCCGACGACCTGGCCGAGCGCTCCATGCTGGGTGACGCGGGAGCCAACGCGCTCGGCGCGGCGCTGGGGGTGGCGGCCGCGGCGCGCGCGCCGCGGCCCGTGCGTCTGGCGCTGCTCGGCGGGGCGGTGGCACTGACACTGGCCAGTGAGCGCATGAGCTTCTCCCGGGTGATCGACAGTGTGCCCGCCCTGCGTCGTCTCGACCGGTGGGGCAGGTGCGTGTGAGGGGACCACGGTGTCTCGCGCCGTCCTCGGCAGCGGGGTGACGCGCGGCGTCGGCGCGGCGGCGGCGGTCATCGCGGTGGCCACCGTCGGGGCGCGGCTGGCGGGGTTCGGCCGGACGGTGGTGTTCTCCCAGACGGTGGGGGACACCTGTCTGGGCACCGCCTACGTCACCGCGAACCAGGTGCCGGCGGTGCTGTTCGAGATCGTCATCGGCGGGGCGCTGACCGCGATGGTGGTGCCGGTGCTGGCCTCGGCGGTGGGGCGCGGCGACCGCGACCGGGTGCGCGCCACCGTCTCGGCGCTGGTGACGTGGGTCCTCCTGGCGGCCGTCCCCCTGTCGGTCCTGCTCGCGGTCGGGGCGGTGCCCGTGGCCGCGCTCATGCTGGGTCCGGCGGCCGGATGCGACCACGCCGACCTGCTCGCCGTCGCCGCGCGCATGCTCGTCGTGTTCGCCCCCCAGATCGTCTTCTACGGGCTGGCGGCGGTCCTGTACGGGGTCCTGCAGGCGCACCGCCGCTTCCTCGCCCCCGCCCTGGCCCCCCTCGTGTCGAGCCTCGTGGTCGTCGCCGCCTACCTCGCGTTCGTTCCGCGGGGCGCGGGGCACCGTCAGGACGTCGGATCCCTGCCCACCGGGGCCGAGCTCACGCTCTCGCTGGGCACCACGGCCGGGGTGGTCGCGCTGTTCCTGACCGTGTTGGGTCCCATGTGGCGGTTGGGACTGCGGCCGCGACCGCGGCTGGCCTTCCCGCCCGGAGTGGGGGAGCGGGTCCGTGCGCTGGCCGCCGCCTCGCTGCTCCCGCTCGTGGGCATGCAGGCGTGCCTGCTGTTGTTCGTGGCCTTGGCGAACCGGGGCGGCGGTGCGGGCGCGGCGGTGCTGCACACCTACGCGTGGGCCCTGTTCACACTGCCGTACGGGGTGCTGGCCGTGCCGATCGCCACCAGCGCGTTCACGGCGTTGGCGGTGGCTCACGCGGAGCAGGACCACCGGGGCTTCGCCGTGCTGGTCTCGGGTGCGACCCGGGCCACGGTGGTGGCCACGGCGGGTGCGGGCGCCGCGCTGGCGGCGGCAGCCGCCCCGGTGGCGGCGGTCTTCGCCCAGGAGGATCCGCTGGCGTTGGAGCGCGCGCTGCTCGCCTACGCGCCGGGTGTGGTGGGGTTCGGACTGGTGGCCCTGTTGAGCCGGGCGCTGTACGCCTCCCACCACGGCCGCCGGGCGGCTGCGGCGCAGGTCGCCGGCTGGGGTGTGGTGGCGGCGGGCGCGACCGTCCTGGTGTGGGCGGCGCCCCCGCCGTGGACGATCGCGGCGCTGGGCGCGGCGGTCACGGTCGGCCTCACGGTCGCGGCGGGACTGCTGTGCGCGGGGTCGGTGCGTGCCCACGGCGGCGCCGCGCTGGCCGGGGTGGGCCGGTCGTTGGCCGCCTCGGCGCTGGGGGGTGTCGCCGGGTGGGCGGTGGGCCGTACGGTCGCGGCGGTGTTGCCCGCGGAGCAGGCGTGGCGGGCGGCGGGCTCCGCGGTGGTGGCGGGGATGGCGGGATTGGCGGTGTTCGTGCTCGTGGCGGCGTTGGTGGATCCGTCCGCGCCGCGGGCGGTGGCCGCCCGCGCGCGGAGCGTACTCGAAGGCAGGAGGGCAGAGCGGTGAGCCGCAGGATCGCGCTGGTCGTCGGGACCAGCACCGGAGGGGTCGGTCGACACGTGCGGTCGTTGGCCGAGGGGTTGAGGGAGCGCGGCCACCGGGTGGCGGTGATCGGTCCGGCCTCGGCGGACCGCGCGTTCGGGTTCACGGAGGCGGGGCTGCGGTTCGCCCCGGTGCCGATCGGGGCGGCTCCGTCGGTGGGCGACCCGGCGGTGGTCCTGCGGTTGGGGGCGCTGGTCGGCGGCGCGGACGTCGTCCACGCGCACGGGATGCGGGCGGGGGCGCTGTGCGCGCTGGCGGGGGTGTCGCCGCTGGTCGTGACCGCGCACAACGCGCCGCCGTCGGTGAGCGGGCCGCTGTCCACCGCCTACCCGGTGCTGGAGCGGATCGTGGCGCGGCGGGCGGACGTGGCGCTGGGGGTCTCGGGCGACCTGGTGCGGCGGCTGCGCGCGGCCGGGGCGCGCCGGGCACGGATGGCGGTGGTGGCGGCGCCGCCGGTCGGGGAGCCGCTCAACGGGCGTGAGGCGACGCGGGCCGATCTGGCGGTGCGGCCGGAGCGCCCGCTGGTGCTGACGATCGGGCGTCTGGTCGGGCAGAAGGGGTTGGACACGCTGTTGGCCGCCGCCCCGTCGATCGCCGACCGGCGTCCCGAGCCCGTGGTGGCGATCGCGGGGGACGGGCCGTTGTGGGGTGTGCTCCACGACACGGCGGCCGAACTCAAGGCGGACGTGCGGATGCTGGGGCACCGGACGGACGTGGCGGACCTGTTGGCGGCGGCGGACGTGTTCTGCCTGCCCAGCCGGTGGGAGGGGCCGTCGCTGGTGATCATGGAGGCGCTGCGTGCCGGGCTGCCGGTCGTGGCCACACGGGTCGGCGGCATCCCCGACCTGTACGGCGGGACGGTGCGCATGGTCGCGCCGGACGACCCGGGGGCGCTCGCGGCGGAGGTCGGGCGGGTGCTCGACGATCCGGGTCTGGCCGAGGAGCTGCGCTCGCGCGCACGGGAGGCGGCGAAGGCACTGCCCACGGAGGAGGACGCGGTGGCGGCGGCCGACGGCGTGTACGCGGAGGTCGCGCGCCGGTGGAGCGCCGCCCGCGGGCCGTCCTGGTGACGTCCGGGCCGGGCGGAGCGTTCGGGCCGGGCGTGCCGCCGGCCGCGGAGGTAGTGGCCGCCTCACCCTCCGGCATGGCGAACACCACCCCGGGGACGACTTCCCTCGGTGCCCGATTGATGACATGCTTGGTGCGGGTCGGCCTTCGCCCGCATGTCATGAGGTGCGCGCCGGTACCCTGTCACGTGAGGGGAGTATCCCTGTCGCGGCGGAGCCGTCATCACGGAGCACACTGTCGTGTTCCCGGTTCCGTCGGTTCGTCCCGGTGTCGGACGAGCGGGAGAGACCTCCGGTAGTCAGACGTGCGCGCAGTGCTCCCGTGCGCACCGACCGGAGGAGTTCCCGTCCGTGAACGTTCCCTTGTGGGTATGGGCCGCCACGATTCTCGGCATGGTCGCCGTCCTGGTGATCGACCTGGCCATCGTGGACCATCCCTGGAGTAAGAAGAAGGGTCCCCAGGAGTTCGGGATCCGCCAGGCCGCCTGGTGGGCGGTCTTCTACGTGGGTCTGGCCATCGTCTTCGGTCTCGGTCTGATGTACTTCGGCGGGTCGACGGCCGGGGCCGAGTACTTCGCCGGGTTCATCACCGAGAAGAGCCTGAGCGTCGACAACCTCTTCGTGTTCTACCTCCTCATGGGCGCCTTCGCGGTCCCGAAGAAGTACCAGCACGAGGTGTTGCTGATCGGCATCGTGATCGCGCTCGTCATGCGCGGTTTCTTCATCGTCCTCGGCGCCCAGGTGATCAACGCCTGGAGCGAGGTCTTCTACCTCTTCGGCCTCTTCCTCATCTACACCGGGTACAAGATCGTCCGGGACCACCTGAAGGGCGACGAGGAGCAGCAGGACTTCACCCAGAACCCGGCCGTGCGCCTGGTCAAGCGCTTCTGGCCGGTCACCGACGACTACCACGGCGCGCACATGACCGTGAAGCTCGACGGCAGGCGGCACGTGACCCCGATGCTCCTGGTCATCGTCGCGATCGGTGTCGTCGACCTCGTCTTCGCCGTCGACTCCATCCCGGCGATCTTCGGCCTCACCCAGGACGCCTACATCGTCTTCACCGCCAACGCCTTCGCCCTGCTGGGCCTGCGCCAGCTGTACTTCCTCCTGGCCGGGCTGATGGACAAGCTGGCCTACATCAGCTGGGGCCTGTCCGCGATCATGGTCTTCATCGGTGCGAAGATGATCCTGCACGCGCTGCACGAGAACGGCGTGCACGCACCGGAGATCGGTATCGGCGCCTCGCTGACCGTGATCATCGGCATCATGACGATCACCATCGTCGGCAGCCTGGTCAAGTCCCGGGCCGACGAGCGCCGGCGGCAGGCCGTGTCCGTGGGGGCCGAGGGCGACGACGCGCGCGAGCGCACCTGACCCGGGCGGCGACGCGTCCTCCGTCCGGACCCGTTTCCCGAAACAGCGTAGTTCGAACGCCTGTTCGTCTATAGTGGTGGTGCCCGACGCGGAGTCGTCCGGGTACCACCACTTCTTCGAGGTGGAAGAAACCGCCGGCGGCGGTCGTTAGTCTTGTCGGACGGGAGGGACCGCGGGGTCCGCGTCCCCTTCCCACCCCCTTCGCGCCCGGTTCCTGGGCCGGGGTGGCCGCCGACGATTGATCGTCCACCGGACCGCGAAGTCCACACACGGGTCAGCCGACGTCGCGCGACGAGGTCCACGTCCTGTGCGCACAAGCCGAAGGATGTCTCACTCGATGGTCGAACAACTGGTAGTCCGGGGAGCCCGCGAGCACAACCTCAAGGACGTCTCGCTGGACCTGCCGCGCGACTCCATGATCGTGTTCACCGGCCTGTCCGGTTCCGGCAAGTCCTCGCTCGCCTTCGACACGATCTTCGCCGAGGGACAGCGGCGCTACGTCGAGTCCCTGTCGGCCTACGCCCGCCAGTTCCTCGGGCAGATGGACAAGCCGGACGTCGACTTCATCGAGGGGCTCTCGCCCGCGGTGTCCATCGACCAGAAGTCCACCAGCCGCAACCCCCGCTCCACCGTCGGCACCATCACCGAGGTGTACGACTACCTCAGGCTCCTGTGGGCGCGCGTCGGGGTGCCGCACTGCCCCGAGTGCCGCCGCGAGATCGCCCGGCAGAGCCCCCAGCAGATCGTGGACCGCGTCCTGGAGATGGCCGAGGGCACCCGCTTCCAGGTGCTCGCCCCGGTCGTGCGCGGCCGCAAGGGCGAGTACGTCGAGCTCTTCAAGGACCTGCAGAGCAAGGGGTACACGCGCGCCGTCGTCGACGGCGCGGCCGTGCGTCTGGACGACCCTCCCAAGCTCGGGCGCTACGACAAGCACGACATCGCGGTCGTCGTGGACCGGCTCAGCGTCAAGGCCTCGTCCCGGGGCCGCCTCACCGACTCCGTGGAGACGGCGCTCAAGCTCGCGGGCGGCACCATCGTCCTGGACTTCGTCGACCTGGCCGAGGACGACCCCGAGCGGGAGAAGGTCTTCTCCGAACACCTGTACTGCCCCTACGACGACCTGTCCTTCGAACAGCTCGAACCGCGTTCGTTCTCCTTCAACGCCCCCTACGGCGCCTGCCCCGACTGCTCCGGCCTGGGCACCCGCATGGAGGTCGACGCCGACCTGCTCGTGCCCGACCCGGAGAGGACCCTGGCCGAGGGGGCGATCGCCCCGTGGACCGGCGGCACCAACTCCGGGTACTGGGACCGCATCCTCACGGCCCTCGGCGAGGCCGTCGGCTTCGATCTGGACACCCCGTGGGAGAGGCTGCCGCGCCGCGTGCGCAAGGCCATCCTGGAGGGCCACGACACCCAGGTCCACGTCACCTACCGCAACCGGTACGGGCGCAACCGCTCGTACTACACCGAGTTCGAGGGCGTCGTCCCCTGGGTCAAGCGGCGGCACGCCGAGACCGAGAGCGACTGGGGCCGCGAGCGGCTCGAGGGGTACATGCGGACCGTGCCCTGCCCCACCTGCGAGGGCACCCGCCTCAAGCCGGTGGTGCTGGCGGTGACGGTCGGCGGCAGGTCCATCGCCGAGGTCGCGCAGATGTCGCTGAGCGAGAGCGCGGCCTTCCTCGCCGACCTCAAGCTGTCCGACCGGGACATGGTCATCGCCGCCCAGGTGCTCAAGGAGATCAACGCCCGACTGGGCTTCCTGCTGGACGTGGGACTCGACTACCTGAGCCTGGCCCGCGCCGCCGGTTCCCTCTCCGGCGGCGAGGCCCAGCGCATCCGCCTGGCCACCCAGATCGGGTCGGGCCTGGTGGGTGTGCTCTACGTCCTGGACGAGCCGTCCATCGGCCTGCACCAGCGCGACAACGCCCGGCTGCTGGAGACGCTCCAGCGCCTGCGCGACATCGGCAACACGCTCATCGTCGTCGAGCACGACGAGGACACCATCCGCGCCGCCGACTGGGTCGTGGACATCGGCCCGGGGGCGGGCGAGCACGGCGGCCACGTCGTGGTGTCGGGCATCGTGGACGAGCTGCTCACCTCGCCGGACTCGATGACCGGCGACTACCTGGCCGGGCGCCGCTCCATCGCGCTGCCCGCGTCGCGCCGCGACCGCACCCGGGGCCACGAGCTGGTCGTGCGCGGCGCCCGGGAGAACAACCTCCACGGGATCGACGTCACCTTCCCGCTGGGCGTGTTCACCGCGGTGACCGGGGTGTCCGGGTCGGGCAAGTCCACGCTGGTCAACGAGATCCTGTACAAGGCGCTGGCCAAGGAGCTCAACGGGGCCCGCGACGTCCCCGGCCGCCACCTGCGGGTCAACGGCACGGGCAAGGTGGACAAGGTCGTGCACGTCGACCAGAGCCCGATCGGCCGCACCCCGCGCTCCAACCCGGCGACCTACTCCGGGGTCTTCGACCACATCCGCAAGCTCTTCGCGCAGACCACCGACGCCAAGACGCGCGGCTACCAGCCGGGCCGGTTCTCGTTCAACGTCAAGGGCGGCCGGTGCGAGGCGTGCTCGGGCGACGGCACGCTCAAGATCGAGATGCAGTTCCTGCCGGACGTGTACGTGCCCTGCGAGGTGTGCCACGGGGCCCGGTACAACCGCGAGACCCTCCAGGTGCGGTACAAGGGCAAGAACATCTCCGAGGTGCTCGACATGCCCATCGCCGAGGCCCTGGAGTTCTTCGAGCCGATCAACGCCATCCGCCGCCACCTGCAGACCCTCACCGACGTGGGGCTGGGGTACGTGCGTCTGGGACAGCCCGCCACCACGCTGTCGGGCGGCGAGGCCCAGCGGGTCAAGCTCGCCGCCGAGCTGCAGCGGCGCTCGACCGGGCGGACGGTGTACGTGCTGGACGAGCCGACCACCGGTCTGCACTTCGAGGACATCCGCAAGCTGCTGGGTGTGCTCAACCGCTTGACGGACTCGGGCAACACGGTGATCGTGATCGAGCACAACCTCGACGTGATCAAGACCGCGGACCACGTGATCGACATGGGACCCGAGGGCGGCTCCGGCGGCGGCCGGGTGGTGGCCCAGGGCACCCCCGAGGACGTCGCCGCGGTCGCCGAGTCCTACACCGGCCAGTTCCTGGCCAAGATCCTCTGAACCGCACGCCCGCGACCCGCCCAGGAGGTCGGACGCCACCATGAACCAGCCACCCCCGGACCCCCGCTGGCGCGCGCACGGGCAGGGGCGCCCGTACCCGGGCCCCCAGGGACCCGCGGGACCCTCCGCGCCCGGTTCCCCCGGGCCGGAGGAGCGGCTGTACCCGTTGGCCTCCTGGGGGCCGCGGGCGCTGGCCCGCGTCATCGACATGACGGTCGTGGCGCTGCCGGTCCTGCTGGTGGCCCTCGTCCTGGCGCTCGTCTGGTTGGGCGCGCGCAACCTGTTCGGCGGGTCCGGCGACGGCGCCCGCAGCTACGGGTACTTCCTGGCGGTGACGTTCTTCGTCCTGTACACGGGCTATGAGGCGTTCGCGCTGGCCCGGTGGCAGCAGACCCTCGGCAAGCGGATGATGGGCCTGCGGGTGGCGCCCGTGGCCGGCGCCGGCCGCCTGGGAGCCGTGCCCACGGCGGCCCTGCTCGTCCGCGCCGCGATCTTCGGGCTGCCCGTGCTTCTGTCGGCGCTGCCGGGCTGGCCGTTGTGGATCGTGGTCGCGGCCGTGGCAGTGTTCACCGCCGGAATGGCCGCCTGGGACCGGCCCAACCGGCAGGGGATCCACGACAAGATCGCCGGAACCGTGGTGCTCGACGTCAGCTGACCGCGCCCGGGTGGCCGGACCCACCCCCGGTCGGGAGCGCTCCGGCCGCCTACGCAGGTGGGAAGCACGGGCACAACCCCGCTGCAACCCTGACATGAAGGAAGGTCCCAGCCTAGGCTGGCAGTGCACACTCACCAGCCGAAGACGGGACCTTCGTTATGGACGAGGCTATCAGGATCGGCCCCGAGCTCAAGGAACGCCGAGAAGACGCCGGACTCACCCAGGAAGCGCTCGCCGACCGGGCAGGTGTCTCGGCCGACTACGTGGGCCGCCTCGAACGCGGTGCCCGGGTCGGTTCACTACCCAGCATCGTCAAGCTCGCCCGAGCCCTGGACTGCGACCCCGGTGACCTCATCCGCAAACGCGCCCGCCTGACCCCCGTGGGCACCTCCTCGGTGATCGCCGTACGCAACGCGATCTTCGACCCCCAGCTCCTGTTGCCCGATCGCCCTCAAGGCCGCCCGGCCTCCCCCGAGGAGTTGATGCGCACGGTCCGACGCGGCTACGGGGCGTACTTCGCAGGAGAGTTCGGAGCGCTCGCCGCACTCGTACCCGACCTGCTCCGAGACTGCCGGATCGCCGAGTACGAACACGGCACCGACGCCGTCGCGGCACCCTACGCACACGCCTACGACCTCGCGAGCGCCCTGCTGGTCCACACCGGCAAGGTCGACGCCGCACTGACCGGTGTGGAACGCGCGATCACGACCGCTCGCCAAGGCGATGACCCCTACCGCCCCGTGAGCTTCACGGGCACCTACGCGTGGGTGCTTTTGCACATGGGCCGCTACGCCGAAGCTGAGGATCTCGTGGTGCGTGCAGCCGAATGTGTCGCTCCGAGAATGGGTGACCGCGACCAAGCACGGATCGCGGTATGGGGCGGGCTGCTCATGCAGGCCGCCGTGCTGGCAGGATCAGACGCTCACCGATCGGACGCGGACCGGCTCTCGTCTGCGCGACAGTTCCTGCGAGACGCTCGGTCGGCTGCTGTTCAGATGGACCAGGACTCGCGCCGGTACTGGATCAGCTTCGGTCCGACCCAGCTCGCGGTCCAGTCGGCGCACATCTACACCGTCCTGCGCAAGCCCGCCGAGGCACTCAAGGCCGCTGGGAAGGTGGACGTCCGGCAGTTGCTGTCAATCCAGTACGGGCGGCACCTGCTGGATGTGGCGAAGTCTCAGTCTCTGCGTCGTCGGACCGATGACGCCATCGAGACGGCCGCGCAGGCGCAAGCTCTGTCGCCGGAGTGGTTCCGGCACCAGAAGTTCGGAGCTGCGCTCACCGAAGAACTGCGGCGGCGTAAGGCGCGGATGAGCGACCCGTTGGCGGGGCTCGTGTCTGCATTCCGCACCACCAGCGAGTAGCCCGGACGGAGCGTCCGGGTTACTGACACGTCACTCGTGAACCCGGACGCTCTGTCCCTGGGAACTCCATCGAACTCTGCGTAGCGTCTCCCTCACCTACCAGTGAGGGAGGTCCACGATGGCGCGAACACGCGCGCTCGAAAGGGAGTCGCTGCACGGCCCATGGCCCAGCGACCACGGCAGTGAGCAGCGGCTGGGACAGTTGCGGCGCACGTACCCCGGATGGCGCTTCTGGCGGTCCAGGGACGAGGACCAGTCAGCCCGCGAGTGGTGCGCCGTGCGTATCACCACCCCCGCCTCGGGCAGGCCGCAGGAGCTGACCGCTGACACCTACGACGACCTCGTGCAGCAACTGGAGGCGTCGTGACGCACCGACCCCGGCAGAAAGCCGAACCGGTGGCACCGGCAAGGCCGCGGTTGGTGGACGACCGTGACCGTCAGGTCGCCCAGTTCCACAGGGAGTTTCCGGGCTGGGAAGTGTGGAAGTCCCCCGGCTGGTGGTGTGCCCTGCGAACCGGCGCGGACAACGGTCTCGTCGGTGTCACCGCAGCGAGCATCACCGAACTCCGTGTGCGGCTCTTCGAGGCGCTGAGGGTCACGTCAACAGCAACGCACCAGTGAAGCCGCCTACCGCGTTGCGCGCCTGATCCCCGTCTCCGTTCGGATCAGGCCCCAACCACATTGAAACGGCCCGGCGGTGCAGCGAACACCCCGGGCCCGGTCTACCTGAAGAGGCAGGCAGACATGAGGATCGTACTGTTTTCACGACACCGGTCGCGCCGAGTCCGGCGCTACACCCGCCCCTCTGCCCCGTCCTCCCGCGTCCGGGCCTACGTGGCCTGGCCTGGCGGCGACCTCGCCTCGCTCTCCCTGGCTGTGAAGATCCTGCTGCGAGGCGCCGCATGATCGACACCGACATGGGCGACCTGCTCGCCTCGATCCGGGACGCGCTCACTCTCCCGGCCGCGCCGACCGACACCGGCCGCGCCGACCGGGACGCCTTGGAGCACACCCGCGCCGACGCCGTCCGCCGGGCGGTCGACTACGCGGCTGGAACCGGCGACCTGGTCGGCGCGGTCGATCTGCTCGACAACGCGATCGCGGCCTCGCCGATCACCTACCAGACCGGTCACGAGCGGGTGCCCCGCCAGGGGGTGGTGGCGCGATGAAGCACCGACGCATGGTGTGCGACATTCGTGAGCTGCCCGACGTGTCCGCCCTCAAGCAGTGGGCCGCCGAGCGTGGCACCGTCGTCCACTACCTGGGTCCCGATCTGAAATGCCACGCGGTCTACGCCGCGGTCGTAGGGCCGGTGATCCGGGTGGCCCGCTCGCGATATCGGGATCCGCACCCGCACACGCTCGTGTGGGAGTCCCCCTTGGAGAACCTGCCCGACGCCGTCGCGTCGGTCTGAGCCGGGTGCGGCCCCTGCCCCCGCTGGGGCCGCACCCTCCCCCGCGGAGGGGATCCACCCGGTGCATTGGCACCGCCAGCGGACAGCACGACTACATCCAGGAACCACCCGGCGAGCAGGACCGGATCCGCACTGCGACCTGCCGCCACTGCCGTGACGTCCTGACCGTGACCAGATAAACCCCGCAGACGGATGAGTCCGTCAGCCGAGACGGAGATCCGCCCCGATAACGGGCACCACCACAGACCCGCGTGCCTGGCTGGTTCCGCCCCAGGCACGCGGGAGCAAGCGCCGTCCCCCTTCGGGAACGGTGCCCACCCAGTAGGGATCACCCGCTGGGCAACCGTCAACACCAGCAGAAGAGGAGAACGCGGTGAACGACTTCACCCCACCGCCCACGAGCGAACAGGTGACCGGCCTGTTCCTCGCGACCCGCCGCGCGGTCGTGCAGACCCCGGCGCAGAGCCACGAGTACAAGAAGTCCTCGGGGTCGGGCGACGCCGCCCACACCTACGACACGACCGCCCGCTAACCACCTGATCCGCTGAACGACGCACGCCCCGGAGCAGCCCCCATGTTGCGATTGCAGTTGACCCCTTACAGCGAGAATCCGACCTGGCACTGGTCCGGGGCGTGCTACAGCACCCTGGACACCCGCAGCCGCATCGAGCCCTTCGACCACCCGATGGTCGAGCACCTGGCCGCGACCGACGGACGGCGCACCCTGCTCGTGGTCCGCGAACGCGTCGCCGACCGGACGGTCTGCGATCCCGAGGTTCGCGACCTCACCCCCGCCGAGTACGACCAGGCCCGAGACGCCGTTACCGGCTGGCCGACCGACTTCGTCCTCGTCGAGACCGAACCCGACCGGCCGGTGCGCGTCACCGCTGGTTCGGCCCGGACAACCCCTCTCTACCTGGCCACTGACGGCACAGCCCTGGTCGGGTCGTGGGACATGGCGGACCTGCGCCCACACGCCACCGGGCTCAACCCCAAGGACGTCTCTCGGCTGCTGATCTACCGGCCCCGCTACTCGACGGAGACGCTGTACCGGGGTGTGCACCGGCTCACCGAGCGCGCGACCGCGCACTTCGGCGGGCACTTGTGGATCACCTATCCCGATCCCGCCCTGCATCGCACGCCTCGCGAGTTGGCACCGGACGCCGACGTCTTGGGGGCGTTCATCTCGACCATGGACACGGCGATGGACCGCCGCCCCTGGGCTGAGGAGACCACGCTGTTCCACCTGACCGGCGGGTTCGACTCGGGCACCGTGGCCACCCGCGCGGCCGAGCGGTACCCGGGCCGGTTTCCCACGGCCACGCTGTTGATCGGCGGTCCTGGGCGTGAGCAGCAGATCCGGCGTCGCGCCGAGATCCGCGACCGTGTGCGGTTCGCCGACTCGGACCTGGTCGTCGACGCCATGCGGTACCTTCCGCTCTCGCCTGACTGCCCCTGGGTCAACGGCCGCGTGGTCAACCCCACGGAGGAGCCTTTGCACCGGCCGTTCGTCGAGATGGCACGCTCGATCGCCGCCGCTGGGGCCCGCACCGTCGTGACCGGCCTCGGGGGAGACGAGATGGTCGCCCTCACCCAGGAGGAGGAGCCCCACAAGGGGCTCGGTGAGGTCACCGACGCGCAGATCCTCCCGTGGGTCGGCCCGCGGGTTCCGAGCGTGCTGGAGTTCGCCGACGACGGCATCGCTCCCCCGGCGCTGATCAACTCCATGACGTTGCTGACGCTGGAGACGACCGCCCCGGTACTTCTCAAGCATGGGCTGTGGCCGGTGCACCCGTTCGCGGACCCGGACATGGTGGCGCTCGGCGAGCAGCTCCCGTTCGCCTGGCGTGAGCTGAAGCAGCTTCAGCGGCGTCGCTTGGCCGGGCTCGGGATGAGCGACGACGTCGTGTATCCGGTGGAGCGGGAGAGCTTCGCCGAGGTCGTCGAGCACGCCCTGACCACCTACGCACCCAAGCTGTTCGCTCGTATGCTGGCCGAGGGTTCAGTGCTGTTCGATGAGGGTTTGGTGGACCCCGACGGGCTGCGTACCGCGGTCGACCGGCTGACTCCCGGGCGCTACGTCGAAGAGCGCGACGCGAAGATCCTGGAAGTGTTGAGCCTGCACCTGTCCGCCACCGCCTTCCTGCACTGAGAGGACCAGTCGTGTTCACCATGCGTCCCGCCACCGAGGCCGACACTCCTGGAGTCGCGTCGATGATCACCGCGCGCTGTGACTGGATGGAACAGCGCGGGCTGGAGTCATGGCGTGAGAACGTCGACGACCTCGCCGGACAGGCTGGAAGCGGCTTCATGTGGGTACTCGAAGCCGAAGGTCGCATCGTCGGATGCACCACGGTCATGACCCAGGCGCCGCCGAAAGACTGGACGTCTGAGGAGGCGGCCGAGGAGTCCCTGTATCTGTTCACGACCGTCACCGACCCCGGGTACCGGGAGCACAAGCCTGGAACCCTGATCGCTCTGTGGGCGGTCGACCAGGCCGCGCGTCAGGGGCGACAGTGGGTGCGGCGGGGATGCTTCTTCCCCGAGCTGGTCAAGTACTACGAGACCCAGGGGTTCGCCCTGGTCAAGGAGATGGACCGGCGAGCCGGTCACCTGTACTTGCTCGCGCGCCGAGCGGAGCGCCTTGACCTGGACGAACTCGGTCTGACGGCGGTGGTCACCATCTGATCCCGAACCGGCCCAACCGGCAGGGGATCCACGACAAGATCGCCGGAACCGTGGTGCTCGACGTCAGCTGACCGCGCCCGGGTGGCCGGACCCACCCCCGGTCGGGAGCGCTCCGGCCACCTACTACACTCCGTAGTGCTCAAACGGTGCAGGTGAGGAGTGTTCGGACGTGGCCGGTCAGAGAACGTGCGGGTGCGGGATGAGCAGGCGGCGCCTGCTCGGAACTGCGGGGACGGCCGCGGCCGTCACGGCCACGGCCGCCGCCTGCGGAGGCGAGGCGCCCAGGCCCCAGGAGGCGCGGTTCGGACAGGTGGTCGGCCAGACCACGGACGTGCCGGTCGGCGGCGGCGCGGTGTTCAGCGACAGCAAGCTCGTCGTCACCCAGCCCGAGGAGGGCGACTACCGGGCCTTCGGCGCCTCCTGCACGCACGGCGGCTGCACGGTCCAGGAGGTCACCGAGGTCATCGGGTGCCTGTGCCACGGCAGTCGGTTCGACCTGGTCACCGGTGAGCCCGTGGCCGGTCCGGCCACCGAGCCCCTGGAGTCCTTCACGGTGACCGTCGACGGCACCGACATCATCCTGCAGTCGGCGTCCGGGGCCTGAGCGGCCGGACCGGCGCCGGACGCGCGCGGGGCCCGGAACACCGAACGGAGTGTTCCGGGCCCCGCGTTCGCGTGGGTCAGCCCTCGTCGGAGTCCTTGTCCCTGTGCTCCACGAGCGCCTTCTCGGCCTCGCGGGCGCTCGCGCCCCTGCGGAACGCCGACGCGGGGAACTGGGCGGCGTAGTCCGCGTCGTCCCCGCCGGAGACGAACTCGGTGCGGTTGCGCGGCAGCGACTCGGGGTAGTGCTCGACCAGCCAGCCGACCAGGTGCTCGCGCATCTGGCACGCGATGTTCCACTGGTCGCCGGAGTCGGCCGCCGTGGCGACCACCCGCACCTGGACCAGACCGTCGCCGAGGATGTCCACGACCTGGCAGGACCAGCTGCGGCCGTCCCAGTACTCGCTGGAGGTGATCAGGCGGCCCGCCTCCTCGCGCAGTGCCCCGATCGGGACCTCCCAGTCCAGCGGCAGCATGACCTTGGCGGTGATCTGGGTGCTCTGCTTCGTCCAGTTCTCGAAGGCCATGGTGGTGAAGTTGGCGACCGGCACGACCAGGCGGCGCTCGTCCCAGATCTTCACGGTGACGTTGACCAGGCTCAGTTCCTCCACCCGGCCCCACTCGCCCTCGATGACGACCACGTCGCCGATGCGCAGCGCGTCGCTGAAGGCCAGCTGGAGCCCGGCGAACAGGTTGGCCAGGGTGGACTGGGCGGCCACACCGGCGACGATGCCGATGATGCCCGCCGAGGCCAGGAGTCCGGCGCCGAGCGCGCGCACCTCGTCGAAGGTGAACAGGATCGCCGAGATCGCCAGGACGACGATGATGGAGGTGATCACCCGCCGCAGCAGCCGGACCTGGGTCTGGAGGCGGCGGGCGCGGCGGTCGGCGTCACCGTTGGAGGTCGACAGGCGCGCCAGGATCATGTCGGTCGCGGCGTAGGCGAGGCTTATGCCCAGACCGGTCAGCGACCCGATCATCAGGATGACCATCAGGTGGTCGATGGTCTGGTAGATGCTCCACTCCACCTCGCCGCGGTCGGGCAGCGCCAGGTTGGCGCCCACGACCGCGCCGGCGGCGTAGGCGGTGAAGGTCGAGCGCGCGACCACGAACCGGGCCTGCGGCCAGATCCGGCCCAGCTGGTGGTTGAGCAGCCAGTGGATCACGAAGACCAGCAGCAGGGAGATCGCGACGGCGACGCCGATCGCGATCCATTGGCCAGCTGACACGGCGGTGGGCCCCCTCGTCGTCCGGGTTGGGAAGTTCGTCGGTACCCGCCCAACCTAGAACATCCCGATACGCACTCGTGACGTTTGACCGGTGTGACGTGGGAGCCGCGGGTGGCCGGATGTCCCCGGCACCGACCAGAATGGAGGTATGGCTGCGACTCCACACCTGCGTCCCGCACCCGGATCCATCCCGCGCGACCCGGGCGTCTACCGGTTCCGCGACGCCGCGGGGCAGGTCATCTACGTCGGCAAGGCCAAGAACCTGCGTGCCCGGCTGTCCTCCTACTTCCGCGACTTCGCCGGTCTGCACCCGCGCACCCAGCAGATGGTCTCCACCGCCGCCGACGTCGACTGGACCGTCGTCGGCACCGAGGTGGAGGCGCTCCAGCTGGAGTACTCCTGGATCAAGCAGTACGACCCCCGGTTCAACGTCAAGTACCGCGACGACAAGAGCTACCCCTACCTGGCGGTCACCCTGAACGAGGAGTTCCCCCGCGTCCAGGTGATGCGCGGCGCCAAGCGGCGCGGCGTGCGCTACTTCGGCCCCTACTCCCACGCCTGGGCCATCCGCGAGACCGTCGACCTGATGCTCCGGGTCTTCCCGGTGCGCACCTGTTCGGCGGGGGTCTTCCGGGGCGCCCGCAACAGCGGTCGGCCGTGCCTGCTCGGCTACATCGGCAAGTGCGCGGCCCCGTGCGTGGGAAAGGCCACCCCCGAGGAGCACCGCGCGCTCGTGGAGGACTTCTGCTCGTTCCTCGCCGGCGACACCGGACGGTTCATCCGCGGACTGGAGGCGCGGATGGCCGAGGCCGCCCAGGAGATGGAGTACGAGCGCGCCGCCCGCATCCGCGACGACATCGGGGCCCTGCGCGCCGCCCTGGAGAAGCAGGCCGTCGTGCTGCCCGACTCCACCGACTGCGACGTCATCGCGATGGCCGACGACCAGCTGGAGGCGGCCGTGCAGATCTTCCACGTGCGCGGCGGCCGGATCCGCGGGCAGCGGGGGTACGTGGTCGACAAGGTCACCGACGCCGGTCCCGACGAGCTCATGGAGACCTTCCTCGGCCAGCTCTACGGCGGAGCGGAGGAGGCGGCCGACGAGGACGGCGGCACCGGTGGCGCCGTCCCGCGCGAGGTCCTGGTCTCCGACGCCCCCGCCGACACCGGCGCCGTCGCCTCGTGGCTGTCCGGGCTGCGCGGCTCGACCGTCGACGTGCGCGTGCCCCGGCGCGGGGACAAGAGGGACCTCATGGAGACGGTGGCCAAGAACGCCCGTGAGGCGCTGGCCCGGCACAAGACCCACCGAGCCGGCGACCTGAGCACGCGCGGCCGGGCCCTCAACGAGGTCCAGGAGGCCCTGGACCTGCCCGAGGCGCCGCTGCGCATTGAGTGCTACGACATCTCCAACCTCCAGGGCGAGCACGTGGTGGCGTCCATGGTGGTGTTCGAGGACGGCCTGGCCCGCAAGTCCGAGTACCGCCGCTTCAGTATCCGCGGGTCCGGCGAGGGCGGCGCGGAACAACACGACGTGGCCGCCATGTACGAGGTGATCAAACGCAGGTTCACCCGCTACCTTGAGGAGAGCGCCCGGGCGGGCGAGGTCGCCCGCATGGGGGAGAGCGGCGACCACGGAGACCGTCCGGCGGGGGACGCCCCGCCGCCCGGAAAGTTCGCCTATCCCCCTAACCTGGTGGTGGTCGACGGGGCCCGGCCCCAGGCCGAGGCGGCGCGCCGGGCACTGGAGGAACTGGGGATCGAGGACATCGCCGTGTGCGGTCTGGCCAAGCGCCTGGAGGAGGTGTGGCTGCCCGACGACGAGGACCCGGTGATCCTGCCCCGCACGGGCGAGGGTCTGTACCTGCTCCAGCGGGTGCGCGACGAGGCGCACCGCTTCGCCGTCGCCTACCACCGCCAGAAGCGGGCCAAGGCGCTCACGGGCAGCAAACTGGACGACCTGCCCGGTCTGGGCCCGACCCGCAGGACAGCGCTGATCAAGGAGTTCGGGTCGGTCAAACGGCTGGCCTCGGCCACGGCGGAGGAGATCGCCGCGGTCCCGGGCATCGGCCCCAAACTGGCCGAGGCCGTGCACGCGCACCTGACCGGTGAGCCCGCCGGAGGGGGCGGCCGAGGCGATGGGGCGCCAGCACAGCAAGGCACTGACGGGGGAGGAGACACATGACGGTCGAACTGGGCGGCGAACTGCCGCCGGAGGTGGTCATCGTCACCGGGATGTCCGGTGCGGGACGGAGCACGGCGGCCAGAGCGCTGGAGGATCTGGGCTGGTTCGTGGTGGACAACCTGCCGCCCGGGCTGCTGCCGACGATGATCGAACTGGCCGGGCGCACGCACGGAGCGGTGCCGCGGGTCGCCGTGGTGGTGGACGTGCGGTCGCTGGCCTTCACCGAGGACCTGCTGTCCACGGTCGAGGAACTGCGCAAGCGCGACATGACCGCGCGGGTGCTGTTCCTGGAGGCGGGCGACGACGCGCTGGTCCGCCGCTTCGAGGGTGTGCGCCGCCGCCATCCGCTGCAGGGCGAGGGCCTGCTCACCGACGGCATCACCCGCGAGCGTGAGACCCTGCGCGCGATCCGTGGCGAGGCCGACCTGGTGATCGACACCTCCCAGCTCAACGTGCACCAGCTCAAGGCGCGCGTGCTCGGTTTCTTCGGGGAGGACGGCGAGGGCCGCATCCGCGCCAACGTCGTCTCCTTCGGGTTCAAGCACGGACTCCCGGTCGACGCCGACCTGGTGCTGGACTGCCGGTTCCTGCCCAACCCCCACTGGGTGCCCGACCTGCGGCCGATGAACGGCCGGGACGCCCCGGTGCGCGACTACGTCCTGTCCCAGGACGGCGCCAAGGAGATGCTGGAGAGCTACTCCGAGGTGCTCAAGCTGACCATCGACGGCTACCAGCGCGAGGGCAAGCACTACATGACGCTGGCCGTGGGGTGCACGGGCGGTAAGCACCGCAGCGTCGCCATGGCCGAGCAGTTCGGCGACCGGCTCCGCGCCCAGGGCGTGGACGTGCACGTCGTGCACCGGGACGTCGGACGGGAGTAGCTCCCCGTGCGGACCCGGGCACCGTACGCAGAGTGAGCGGAATCGCCAAGAGCGGTGTCTTCGCTTAGATTGGCCCGGTCACCGCTGGTGTCGGCCCTCCGGGGCCGGTGTCCGGCGGTCCTGGGCGCGGGTCGACCGCCTGCCCGCCGTCCCCGGCGGGCGCGGTCGCGGGCGCCAGCCGCACACGGGACGAGGGGCAGGCCAGGGTCATCATGTCGAAGAGCACGGCGCTGGACGGTGACGGGACGCGCCCGCCGCGCGTGGTCGCGCTGGGCGGGGGGCACGGCCTGCACGCCTCCCTGTCCGCCCTGCGCAGGGTGACCACCGACGTCACCGCGATCGTCACGGTCGCCGACGACGGCGGGTCCAGCGGCCGACTCCGGCGCGAACTGGGCGTGCTTCCCCCCGGCGACCTGAGGATGGCCCTGGCGGCTCTGTGCGGCGACGACGAGTGGGGGCACACCTGGAGCCAGGTGATCCAGCACCGGTTCCGGTCCGAGGGCGAGCTGCACGGCCACGCGGTCGGCAACCTGCTGATCGTCGCGCTGTGGGAGCTGCTCGGCGACTCGGTGGCGGGCCTGGACTGGGTCGGTCAGCTGCTGGGCGCGCACGGGCGGGTGCTGCCGATGTCGTCGGTGCCGTTGGACATCGCGGCCGAGGTCGCCGGGATCGACCCCGGCCGGCCCGAGGAGCTGACCACGGTGCGCGGTCAGGTGGCGTGCGCGAGCACCAGCGGCCAGGTGCGGTCGATCTCCCTGATCCCCGAGGCGCCGCCCGCCAGCCCGCAGGCGGTCAAGGCGGTGCGCGAGGCCGACTGGGTGGTGTTCGGGCCGGGGTCGTGGTTCACCAGCGTGCTGCCGCACCTGCTGGTCCCCGATCTTGCGCACGCCCTGGTCACCACGCGTGCCCGGCGTGTGGTGGCGCTCAACCTGTCCCCGCAGCAGGGCGAGACCGACGGGTTCCGGCCCGAGACGTACCTGGAGGTGCTGCGCGACCACGCGCCCAAGCTGGGGGTGGACGTGGTGTTGGCGGACCGCGGCACCGTGGAGGACGCCGCGCCGCTGCGGAGGGTGGTGCGCGACTTGGGCGGCCGCCTGGTGTTGGACGACCTGGGCCGCGACGACGGCACGCCCCGGCACGACGCCGAGCGGCTGGCGGCGGCCTTCGAGCGGATCCTCGAAGGGTGACCGTCGCCGCAGGCGTCGGTCGAAGGCGGCGGGAGCGCGGTGTTCGCGGCGCACCCGCGCGGGGAACACCGGCGTCATGGCTGTTCACGGTGTGCGTGTTGAGCGGGTCTACGACGCGGTGCGGGCGCGCGGGCACCCGGAGGAGGGGCGCGAGCCCCCTGCGGGGCGGCTCTTCCTCGTGGACCGGTTGTGGCCGCGCGGTGTGTCCCGGGCGTCGTTGGAGGGTGTCGGCTGGCTGCGTGAGGCGGCCCCCAGCACCGAGCTGCGGAGGTGGTTCGGCCACGACCCGGGGCGCTTCGCGGAGTTCGCCGAACGCTACCGCGCCGAACTCGACGCCCGCCCGGAGGCGCTGGAGCCGGTGCTGACGGCGGCCCGCGGCGGTCCGGTCACCCTGCTGTACGCGGCCAGGGACACCGAGCGCAACCACGCGCTCGTCCTGCGCGCCTACCTGGAGGAGCGCCTGTCCGCCGAGGCCGGGGGCAATTGACCGCACACCGGCACGAACGACGACACGCCCATGCTCTGACCAGGAGCGGGATGGGCAACACGCCGCGCGGGGGTCGGCACCGAAGGCCGTGTCGCGTAGTCTGCCACGAAGGAAACCGAGCGTGGCGGGGCCGCGTCGGTGCACACCGGCGCCCGGTGCGGGACACCGGGACGGTCCAGTTCGAGGGGGAGGATCGCGGCGATGGCGATGACCGGCGTGGTGAAGGATGAGTTGAGCCGTCTGGCCATTCTCAAGCCATGCTGCCGCAAGGCGGAGGTGTCCACCATCCTGCGGTTCACCGGTGGCCTGCACCTGGTGGGCGGGCGGATCGTGATCGAGGCCGAGCTCGACACCGGTGCCGCCGCCCGTCGTCTGCGCAAGGACATCTCCGAGGTCTTCGGGCACGAGTCCGAGGTGGTCGTGCTGTCCCCGAGCGGGCTGCGCAAGGGCAACCGGTACGTGGTGCGGGTGATCAAGGACGGCGAGTCCCTGGCCCGCCAGACCGGTCTGGTGGACAACAACGGCCGTCCGGTGCGCGGTCTGCCCCGGCACGTGGTGGCGGGCGGGGCCTGCGACGCCGAGTCGGCGTGGCGGGGCGCGTTCATCGCGCACGGTTCGCTGACCGAGCCGGGCCGGTCGATGTCGCTGGAGGTCACCTGCCCGGGTCCGGAGGCGGCGCTGGCGCTGGTCGGCGCGGCGCGGCGGCTCAAGGTGCACGCCAAGGCGCGTGAGGTGCGCGGTGTGGACCGGGTCGTGGTGCGTGACGGCGACTCCATCGGCGCGTTGTTGACACTGCTGGGAGCCCACCAGAGCGTGCTGGCGTGGGAGGAGCGGCGCATGCGCCGGGAGGTGCGCGCCACCGCCAACCGGCTGGCCAACTTCGACGACGCCAACCTGCGGCGCAGCGCCCGCGCGGCGGTGGCGGCCGGGGCGCGTGTGGAGCGGGCCCTGGAGATCCTGGGCGAGGACGCCCCCGAGCACCTGGTGGCCGCGGGAAAGCTGCGTCTGGCGCACAAGCAGGCGTCCCTGGAGGAGCTGGGGCAGCTGTCGGTGCCGCCCCTGACCAAGGACGCCATCGCCGGGCGGATCCGCAGGTTGCTCGCCATGGCCGACAAGCGGGCCGCCGACCTGGGCATCGAGGGCACCGAGGCGAACCTCACTCCGGACATGCTGGTGCCGTGACGGCGTCGCGGCGTGACGTCGGGTGACGGCCGTGTGAACGCGGGATCGCGGGAGAGGCCTGAGGTGTTCGGCTTTGTTAACTGCGGAAACACGCGGATAACTTCGGACAATGGTATAGACCTGTTCGCCCGTTGGTGCCAGTATGGTCGCGAATCCACGAGGGTCTGCGGGCCGTTGGACACGGCCCCCTCGCTGTGCTCCGTCGGCGCTCCGCTAGGCTCTCTGACAACACCTGGCGCGTGTTAACCCTGTTCAAGGCGGTTGCCCTGGTCTTCCTGCCTGGGTGAACGGTGTGGGGGCGAATGCGCGGGTGGAAATGATGTGCGACATATGAGGAGATTGGTTCCGTGACCATCCGTGTAGGCGTCAACGGCTTCGGTCGGATCGGCCGCAATTTCTGGCGCGCGGTCGCCGCTGGCGGCAGCGACATCGAAATCGTCGCGGTCAACGACCTCACCGACACCAAGACGCTCGCGCACCTGCTCAAGTACGACACCGTGCTCGGCACCCTCGACGGCGACGTCGAGGTGGGCGAGGACTTCATCCGCGTCGGCGACAAGACCATCAAGGTCCTGGCCGAGCGCGACCCGGCCCAGCTGCCCTGGTCCGACCTGAACGTGGACGTGGTCATCGAGTCCACCGGCCGCTTCACCAAGGCCGAGGACGCCGGCAAGCACATCACCGCGGGCGCCAAGAAGGTCATCATCTCCGCCCCGGCCAAGGGCGAGGACCTGACCGTCGTCATGGGCGTCAACGACGACAAGTACGACGCCGCCCAGCACAACGTCCTCTCCAACGCCTCGTGCACCACCAACTGTGTGGCGCCGATGGCCAAGGTCCTGATGGACAGCTTCGGCATCCAGCAGGGTCTGATGACCACGGTGCACGCCTACACCAACGACCAGGTCATCCTGGACTTCCCGCACTCGGACCTGCGCCGCGCCCGCGCCGCCGCGCAGAACATCATCCCGACCACGACCGGCGCCGCCAAGGCGACCGCCCTGGTCATCCCCGAGCTCCAGGGCAAGCTGGACGGCATGGCCATGCGCGTCCCGGTGCCGGACGGCTCGGTCACCGACCTGGTCGTCACCCTGGACCGCGAGGTCACCAAGGACGAGGTCAACGCCGCCTTCAAGGCCGCCGCCGAGGGTCCGCTCAAGGACGTCCTGGTCTACACCGAGGACCCGATCGTGTCCTCCGACATCGTCGGCACCTCGCCCTCCTGCACCTTCGACTCCAGCCTGACCATGGCGTTCGGCAACCAGGTCAAGGTGGTCGGCTGGTACGACAACGAGTGGGGCTACTCCAACCGCCTGGTCGACCTGGCCAAGCTGGTCGGTTCCAACCTGTAACCACCGGACGCCCTCGTCGCGCGTCAGCGCACGGCACCCCTTCGCACGCTGTGCGGGCGAGGGGGTGCCGTCATGACCCGGCGGTCCTCCCCACCCGACCCTCGCCCGGCGCGACGTCCGGGCTGATCAGACCACCGAGGAGACCAGCATGCGGACGATCGACGACCTCGACGTCTCCGGCAAGCGCGTGTTCGTCCGGGCCGACCTCAACGTGCCCCTGGACGGCGAGCGGATCACCGACGACGGCCGCATCCGCGCGGCCCTGCCCACCGTCCAGGCGCTCCGCGAGCGCGGCGCGCGCGTCATCGTCGCCGCCCACCTGGGCCGCCCCAAGGGCGCCCCGGACCCCCGCTTCTCCCTGCGCCCGGTCGCCGCGCGCCTGGGCGAACTGCTCGGAGCCGAGGTGGCCTTCGCCGCCGACACCGCGGGCGAGTCGGCCCGCGCCACCTGTGCGGACCTGGCCGACGGCCAGGTCGCGCTGCTGGAGAACGTGCGCTTCGAGCCGGGTGAGACCAGCAAGGACGACGCCGAGCGCGGCGAGCTCGCCGACCGCTTCGCCGCACTGGCCGACCTGTACGTCGGCGACGCCTTCGGCGCCGTGCACCGCAGGCACGCCAGCGTCTTCGACCTGCCGGGCAAGCTCCCGCACGCCGTCGGCGGCCTGGTGCTGACCGAGGTCGAGGTGCTGCGCAGGCTGACCGCCGACCCGGCGCGCCCCTACGTCGTGGCGCTCGGCGGCTCGAAGGTCTCCGACAAGCTCGGCGTCATCGACAACCTCCTCGGCACCGCCGACCGCCTGCTCATCGGCGGCGGCATGGTGTTCACCTTCCTCAAGGCCAAGGGCTACGAGGTCGGCTCCAGCCTGCTGGAGACCGACCAGCTCGACACCGTCCGGGGCTACCTCGAGCGGGCCGAGCGCGAGGGCGTGGAGATCGTCCTGCCCGTGGACGTCGTGGCCGCCGAGAAGTTCGCCGCCGACGCGCCGCACGCGGCCGTGGACGTCGAGGAGATCCCGGCCGACCGGATGGGCCTGGACATCGGCCCCCGGAGCCAGGAGCTGTTCGCGGCCAAGATCGCCGACACCCGCACGGTGTTCTGGAACGGGCCGATGGGCGTGTTCGAGATGGAGCCGTACGCGGGCGGCACGCGCGCGCTGGCGCAGGCGCTCGTCGACTCCGACGCCTTCACCGTGGTCGGCGGCGGCGACTCGGCCGCCGCCGTGCGCGCGCTCGGCTTCGACGAGTCGGCGTTCGGCCACATCTCCACCGGCGGCGGCGCCAGCCTGGAGTACCTGGAGGGCAAGGACCTGCCCGGCATCGACGCCCTCGCCTGAGGCGTCCACCCCCAATCCGGCGACCCCGGCGCGGCCCGACCGGCGCGCCGAACGACCATGACGGGAAGTGACCACATGTCCCAGCGCCTGCCGCTCATCGCGGGCAACTGGAAGATGAACAACAACCACCTGGAGGCCATCGCCCTCGTCCAGAAGCTGGCCTTCGCCCTGAACGACAAGGACTACGACAAGGTCGAGGTCGTCGTCCTGCCGCCGTTCACCGACCTGCGCAGCGTGCAGACGCTCGTCGACGGGGACAAGCTGCGGATCGGCTTCGGCGCGCAGGACATCTCCGAGCACGACAAGGGCGCCTACACGGGCGAGGTCTCCGGCGCGATGCTGGCCAAGCTGGAGTGCTCCTACGTGCTGGTCGGCCACTCCGAGCGCCGTGAGTACCACCACGAGGACGACGCCCTGGTCAACGCCAAGGTCAAAGCCGCCTACCGCCACGGCATCGTGCCGCTGCTGTGCGTGGGCGAGGGCCTGGAGGTGCGCAAGCAGGGCCGCCAGGTCGAGCACGTCCTGGCCCAGCTGGACGGAGCGCTCAAGGAGATCACCGCCGAGCAGGCCGCGAAGCTGGTCGTCGCCTACGAGCCGGTGTGGGCGATCGGCACCGGCGAGGTCGCCACCCCGGAGGACGCGCAGGAGGTGTGCTCGGCCATCCGCGTGCGCCTGGCCGAGCTGTACTCCCAGGAGGTCGCGGACGCGGTGCGCGTGCTCTACGGCGGTTCGGTCAAGGGCGACAACGCCCCCGGCATCATGGCCCAGGCCGACGTGGACGGGGCTCTGGTCGGCGGCGCCTGCCTGAAGGCCGACGAGTTCGTCACAGTGATCCGTTACGGCGACCGGTAGTCGCGCGGTGTCTCGCGGAGCCCCGTCCCAGGGGGCGGATTCGTCCGACTTCGGGGGACGGGGTGTCCGACGGGGGCTCTCGTCGGGCTAGACTTCGCTGAGGGGACCTGCGCGTATCGCGTGAGTCCCCTCCCGTGCCGCGCACGGCACGGTAAAATCCGAAATCGTCCCGGTCTCCTCCTTCCCTGATCCGACCGGTCGGCCAGGTGCCGCGGTGCCGTCGCCGGTACGGGTGGGAAACGGGGGCCGTGGTGTCCATCCCCCCGCTTCGGGGTCGAGCTACGGGTGAGCGTGTGACTCTCGGTCTGTCCATCTTCGTGATGGTTCTCAGTGTGCTGCTGATCTTCCTGGTGCTCCTGCACAAGGGCAAGGGCGGTGGTCTGTCCGACATGTTCGGCGGCGGGGTCACGTCCTCGCTCGGCGGCTCGTCGGTGGTCGAGCGCAACCTCGACCGCATGACGGTGGCCGTCGGCATCGTGTGGATCCTCTCCGTCGTCGTCCTCGGCATCCTGTACGGCCGGGCCTAGCAGGCGTCCCGAAGGCTTCCCCCGTCCACAGTCACGCTCGCCCGAGTGCCGGTGAGCGCGTTCGCCGAAGGAGTTATTCGTGGGTAGTGGCAGTGCCATCCGTGGCAGCCGAGTCGGAGCCGGCCCGATGGGCGAGGCGGAGCGCGGCGAGGCCGCCCCCCGGATCCGGGTTCCGTTCTACTGTGCGAACCTGCACGAGGTCGTGCCCAGCTTCGCGAGCGAGGCCGCCGTCCCCGACGAGTGGGACTGCCCGCGCTGCGGATTCCCCGCGGGCAAGGACAAGGCCAACCCCCCGTCGCCGCCGCGCACCGAGCCCTACAAGACGCACCTGGCCTACGTCAAGGAGCGGCGGAGCGAGGAAGAGGGCAAGCTCATCCTCGACGAGGCGCTCGCCAAGCTGCGCGCCGACCGCGCCGCGGTCGAGGCCCACATGAAGGCCTCCCAGAACTAGGCCGGTGTTCGTCCTGGTCCTCCGCTCCTCCGGTGGACCGTGTCCGGGCGGCCTGACGGCCGGGGGCGCAGCGTCCCCGCCCGCGCGTCGCCCTCCGCCGCTCTCCGGCGGCGCCTGATCGGCAGCCCCTGGAGGGGCGTTCCCGTCGCCATGACCCCGTCCGAGGGGCCCGTCGCCGCGGCGACGGGCCCCTCGGGGCGTTCGGGGCGGTCACGTCATCGTGGTGGGGACGGCGGCGGTGGCGTGGAATGACGATGCGATCACACCAGGTGCTGACAATTCCATCGTGGGATGGCACTGTCGGGCGCGGATGTGAAGGACTGGTGGACTTTCTCATTCCCGGGACTGGTGTGGTTACTGGGAATTACAGTGATCGCCACGCACCCCCGAAAGCCCCTCCTGAGGAGATGGTGTCGATGTCAGCGTGTCCGACCGGTGGCGACCACGACTGGATTCTCGGCGACGACCGCAAGTTCCAGTGCGCCAAGTGCGGAGCTCAGAGCGCGCGCAGGTTCTGAGCCCCCGGCCCGGGCTGCACCGTGCCCCGTGCGGCCAGTTCGCCCTTCTCCAGGGCGCGCCAGGTCACCGGTTCGCCCAGGGACTCGGCGACGCCCTTGGCCCAGCGTTCCAGGGGTGCGAACTGGTCCGGTCCGTCCACCAGCACGGTCCGCCCCTGGTAGGAGACTCCGTCCAGGGTGATGATCTCGCCGTTGGCCCGCAGTTCGGTGTCGAATTCGCGCGTGTTGCGTCTCATGGACGGGACTCTAGCCCGAGGGCGGTCCCCTCGCCCGGGCTTCGCGCGGATCGATCCCCCGCCGCGCGGGCGGTCCGGCGCACCGGGCACACGGGAGAGTTGGGAGAATGGGGCCATGGCTTCCCCCGAACCCTCCGACTCCGGCGCCGCCGTCCGGGGCGTGCCCTCGGACCTGACCCAGCCGCCCGCCGGGGTGTCGCACCTGCGCCGGTACGTCAGCCTGCGCGGCCCGCACGCCCGCATGTGGATGGCGGTCGCCTACTTCTCGGCGGCCCTGACCCTCGGCTTCCTCGTTGTGGTCGGGTCCCTGGTCTGGTCTCTGGTGTCGGGGGACCGCACGGTCGGTTCGGTCGTCCTGTGGGGCACGGCCGCCGTGGTGATGGCCTTCCTCGGCCCGGGCAGCAACGTCGTGGTGGTGCGCGGGCTGCCGCAGCGCATCACCCGGCAGGGGATCAGCGCGGACAGCGACGGGGTCACCGTCCTGCAGGAGCGCAAGTGGTGGTTCCCGGGCGAGGGAACGTTCGTCGCGTGGCCGGAGGTGCGGCGGATCCGCGAGGTGCACACGGGCGGGCGCCGGCTCACCTACTTCATCGAGTTCGTGCTCGACACCCACCGCACCGACCCCGAACTGCCCAGCTGGGCGGAGACCGCCGAGAGCCTGGGGCTGGAGGAGGTCGACGCGCCCACGCAGTTCTACGTGCAGGTGCCCGAGGACGTCAAGGAACGCATCCTGCGGATGATCGAGCGGACGGCGCCGCTGCCGTCGATCGTGGAGCGCAGCGAACCGCTACGGTGACGCGCGCCCGTCCAGCCGCCGGGTGAGGTCGGCCGCCGCGTCGCGCACGCGCGCGGCCAGGGCCTGGGGCGTGACCGGCCGGGCGCTGGGCACGGTCAGGCTGATCGCGGCGGCGGGTCGGCCGTTGTGGTCGGTGGCGGCGGCCGCGACGGACACGAACCCCTCGGTGACCTGGCCGTTCTCCATCGACCATCCCTGCCTGGACTCGTCGGCGAGCACGCGGCGCAGTGCGGTGGGCGTGCTGGGGCCCCGGCCCGTGCGGTCGGTGAAGGCAGCGGCGTCCGGGTAGAGGGCGCGGACCTGGGCGCGGGGGAGCAGGGCGAGCATGGCCCGGCCCGAGGCGGTCAGGTGGGCGGGCAGGCGCACGCCGACGCCGGTGATGAGGGTGGGCGCGTGCGGGGGCTGCTCCTTGAGCAGGTACAGGGTGTCCGAGCCGTGCAGGATGCCCAGGTGGGCGGTGGCGCCGGTGGCCTCGGTCAGCTGGTTCAGCAGGGGGCGCGCGAGCCGTTCGAGCCCCTCGTGGCGCAGGTAGGCCGAGCCGATCTCGAACGCGGCCACGCCCAGCCCCCAGCGCCGTTCCTCCGGCAGGTGGGTGACGAACCCCTCCTCGGCCATGGCCTCCAGCAGTTGGTAGACGCTGGAGCGCGGGAGCCCGAGTTCGGCGGCGACGGTCGACGCCGACACGGGGCCGGGCCGCGACGCCAGGAAGCGCAGCAGCCGCAGCGCGCGCGTGGCCGCCGGAACGAGAGTCATATCCCGATTGTCCCATCCGACCGAGGTGACAGAGAAGAAATTTGGGCGCTGTTTTGGCGCTACCCATCGCTGTCTTCAGCGAAAGAATTGAGCCAAGTTGCGCTACCATGGCGCCATGGCAGCTATTCAGGTCAAGGACGTTCCGGACGAGGTCAGAGACATCCTGGCGGCGGAGGCCAAACGATCGGGGCAGTCGCTTCAGGCGTATGTGCTCTCGGTCCTGGAGCGCGAGGCGCGTTTCGCCCGTAACCGGGAGATCGCCGAACAGACGCCTCTGCCGGGGGCCAATCTGAGCATGGATGAGATCGTCGCGGCAGTGCGAGCCGCTCGCGGCGACGAGGTGTCAGGCGGCGATGGGGAGAGCGGTGCCGCGTGATCGTCGTCGACACGTCCGTGCTGATCGACCTCTATCTCGGGGCACCGGGGCGGAGCACCACCGTGGCGCGAAGGGTGCTAAGAGCAGATTGTGAGTGGTACGCGCCAAGCCATCAGCCTGTGGAGTTCCTCAACTCGCTGCGTGGGCTCATACTTGGCAAGAAGGTGACCACCGGGGATGCGGAGGCGGCGCGCAAGCTCTACGGCTTGCAGGCGATCGCGCACGTGGACCTGGTCGGCGGAGTGGCGGACCGGATCTGGGATCTGCGGTCCAACTTGACGTCCTACGACGCGGCCTACGTCGCGGTGGCGGAGGCGCTCGACTGCGCACTCGTGACGGGGGATGCTCGGCTGGCCGCGGCGCCGGGCCTGAGGTGCGAGGTGCGGGTCATCCGGTAGCGAACGGGTGGTGGGTCAGCCCAGTTTTGTCTGAAATGTCAGACAGAAACCGTGGGTCACCCCTTCACCAGCGGGCTCACCAGCGCTGCAATGGGGGTATGACCACAGCAGTTCCTTCCGTCACCGTCGGCGGCGCCCCGCTCACCCCGGCCCAGGTTCTGGCCGTCGCGCGCGGGGGCGCCCGCGTCACGCTCTCCGAGGAGGCCCTCAAGGCCGTCCGGCACGGCCGCGAGCGGGTCGAGTCGCTCGCCCGCGGCGAGGTCCCCGCCTACGGGGTCAGCACCGGCTTCGGCGCCCTGGCCACCCGCCACATCGCCCCCGACCTGCGCGCCCGTCTCCAACGCTCCCTCATCCGCTCCCACGCTGCCGGGACCGGGCCCGAGGTCGAGCGCGAGGTCGTCCGCGCGCTCATGCTGCTGCGGCTGCGCACCCTGGCCTCCGGCAACACCGGGGTGGAGGTCGCCACCGTCGAGACCCTGGCCGCCATGCTCAACGCCGGGATCACCCCCGTCGTCCACGAGTACGGCAGCCTCGGCTGCTCCGGAGACCTGGCGCCGCTGTCCCACGTGGCGCTCGCCCTCATGGGGGAGGGCGAGGTCCACGACGGCTCCGGGGCCAGGCTCCCCGCCTACACGGCCCTGCACGAGGCGGGCCTGAGCCCCGTCGAGCTGGGCGCCAAGGAGGGGCTGGCCCTCATCAACGGGACGGACGGCATGCTCGGCATGCTCGTGCTGGCCTGCGAGGACCTCGGTCGGCTGCTCAAGGTCGCCGACGTCACCGCCGCGATGAGCGTGGAGGCCCTGCTGGGCACCGACCGGGTGTTCACCGAGGAGCTGCAGCGCCTGCGCCCGCACCCGGGCCAGGCCGCCTCGGCGTCCAACATCCGCGCGATGCTCGCCGACTCGCCGATCGTCGCCTCCCACCGCGGCCCCGAGTGCAACCGCGTCCAGGACGCCTACTCACTGCGCTGCGCCCCCCAGGTCGCCGGGGCCGCCCGCGACACGCTCGACCACGCGCTCCTGGTCGCCCGGCGCGAGCTCGACAGCGTCATCGACAACCCGGTCGTCCTCGACGACGGCCGCGTGGAGTCCAACGGCAACTTCCACGGCGCGCCCGTCGCCTACGTGCTGGACTTCCTGGCCATCGCGGTGGCCGACACCGCCTCCATCGCCGAGCGCCGCACCGACCGCATGCTCGACGTCGCCCGCTCCCACGGCCTGCCCGCCTTCCTCGCCGACGACCCCGGCGTCGACTCCGGGCACATGATCGCCCAGTACACCCAGGCCGCGATCGTCTCGGAGCTCAAGCGCCTGGCCGCGCCCGCCAGCGTCGACTCCATCCCCAGCTCCGCCATGCAGGAGGACCACGTGTCCATGGGGTGGTCGGCCGCGCGCAAACTCCGCCGCGCCGTGGACGGCCTGACCAGCGTGCTCGCCGTCGAGCTGCTCACCGCCGCCCGCGCCCTGGACCTGCGCTCGCCGCTGGAGCCCGGACCCGCCACCGGCGCCGTCCTGCGCGCCGTCCGCGAGCGCGTGTCCGGCCCCGGCCCCGACCGCCACCTGGCGCCCGAGATCGCCGCCGTCGCCGCGCTGGTCGCCGACGGCACCGTCGTCGCCGCCGCCGAATCCGTCACCGCGCTCGCCTGAGACCCCGAGGAGACCCATGAGCACCCCGCGCACCGTCCGCGCCGCCCGCGGCACCGCCCTGTCCGCCAAGGGCTGGCAGCAGGAGGCCGCCCTGCGCATGTTCCACAACAACCTCGACCCCGAGGTGGCCGAGCACCCCGAGGACCTGGTGGTCTACGGCGGCACCGGCAAGGCCGCGCGCGACTGGCGCAGCTTCGACCGCATCACCGCGTCCCTGCGGGACCTGGAGGGCGACGAGACCCTGCTCGTGCAGTCCGGGCGACCGGTCGGCGTCATGCGCACCCACGAGTGGGCGCCCCGCGTCCTGATCGCCAACAGCAACCTGGTCGGCGACTGGGCGAACTGGCCGGAGTTCCGCCGCCTGGAGGCCCAGGGCCTGACCATGTACGGGCAGATGACCGCCGGTTCGTGGATCTACATCGGCACCCAGGGCATCCTCCAGGGCACCTACGAGACCTTCGCCGCGGTCGCCGCCCGGCGCTTCGGGGGGTCGCTGGCCGGAACCATCACGCTCACCGCGGGCCTCGGCGGGATGGGCGGCGCCCAGCCGCTGGCCGTGACGATGAACGGCGGCGTGGCGATCGTGGTCGAGTGCGACTCCAGCCGGATCGACCGCCGTCTCGAACACCGCTACCTGGACGTGCGCGCCGACGACCTCGCCCACGCCCTGCGGCTGGCCGTCCGGGCCCGCGACGAGCGCCGCGCCCTGTCCATCGGCGTCCTGGGCAACGCCGCCGAGGCGCTGCCCGCGCTGCTGGCCCAGGGCGCCCCGATCGACGTGGTCACCGACCAGACCTCGGCGCACGACCCGCTGGCCTACCTGCCGGTCGGCGTGGCCTTCGAGGACTGGCGCGACCTGGCCGCAGCCAAGCCCGAGGAGTTCACGTTCAGGGCCCGCGCGTCGATGGCCGCGCACGTGGAGGCCATGGTGGGCTTCATGGACGCCGGAGCCGAGGTCTTCGACTACGGCAACTCCATCCGCGACGAGGCGCGCACGGGCGGCTTCACCCGTGCGTTCGACTTCCCCGGGTTCGTCCCGGCCTACATCCGGCCGCTGTTCTGCGAGGGCAGGGGCCCGTTCCGGTGGGCCGCCCTGTCCGGCGACCCCGCCGACATCGCCCGCACCGACGAGGCGGTCCTCGACCTGTTCCCCGACAACGACCACCTGACGCGGTGGATCCGCATGGCGCGCGAACGCGTCGCCTTCCAGGGTCTGCCCGCGCGGATCTGCTGGCTCGGCCAGGGGGAGCGGGCCGCCGCCGGGGCGCGCTTCAACGACCTCGTCGCCTCTGGCGCCGTCTCCGCGCCGCTGGCCATCGGCCGCGACCACCTGGACACCGGTTCGGTCGCCTCCCCCTACCGCGAGACGGAGGGGATGAAGGACGGCTCCGACGCCATCGCCGACTGGCCGCTGCTCAACGCCCTGGTCAACACGTCCTCAGGCGCCTCGTGGGTGTCGATCCACCACGGCGGCGGCGTGGGCATGGGCCGCTCCCTGCACGCGGGCCAGGTCAGCGTCGCCGACGGCACCGAGCTGGCCGCGGCCAAGCTCGACCGGGTCCTGACCAACGACCCCGCCATGGGCGTGATCCGGCACGTGGACGCCGGATACGAGGACGCCGCGCGGGTGGCGGCCGAGCACGGCATCCGCGTCCCCATGGCCGAGGGGGAGTGACCGTGTCCTTCGACCGTCTGTGGGCCGACCTGGCCCCGGTCGGGCGCGACGCCGACAGCGGCGGCTACCGCCGGTACACCTGGGAGGGCGCCGACACCGACGCCCGCGCCTGGTTCACCGGGGAGGCCGCGGCACGCGGACTCGACGTGCGCACCGACCGCAACGGCAACCTGTGGGCCTGGTGGGGGACGCCCGGCCCCGGAGCGGTCGCCACCGGCTCCCACCTGGACTCGGTGCCGGACGGCGGGGCCTTCGACGGCCCGCTCGGGGTGGCCAGCGCCCTGGCCGCGGTCGACGAGCTGCGCTCCCGCGGGGTGCGCCCCGACCGCCCGCTCGCCCTGGTGGTGTTCGTGGAGGAGGAGGGCGGCCGGTTCGGCGTCCCCTGCCTGGGCAGCCGCCTGACCACCGGGGAGATCGCGCCCGGACGCGCCCGCGGGCTGACCGACGCCGCCGGGGTCACCTGGGCCGAGGCGATGGCCGGGGCCGGGCACGACCCGGACGGCATCGGCCCGGATCCGGACGCGCTCGCCCTGCTGGACGTGTTCGTCGAACTGCACGTGGAGCAGGGCCGAGCACTGGAGGACACCGACCACGCGGTGGGCGTGGCCAGCGCGATCTGGCCGCACGGCCGGTGGCGGATGGACTTCACCGGCCGCGCGGACCACGCCGGGACCACCCGACTGGCCGACCGCAACGACCCCATGCTGCCCTTCGCGCACGCCGTCCTGGCCGCCCGCGCCCTGGCCGAGGAGCACGGCGCGCGCGCCACCGTGGCCAGGACGGTGATCGTGCCGAACGGCACCAACGCCATCCCGTCCCTGGTCAACGCCTGGCTGGACGCCCGCGCCGACTCCGAGGCCGCGCTCACGGCCGTGGTCGAGGGCGTGCGCGCCCGGGCCGAGGCCGCCGCGCGCGAGCACGGCGTCGGCTACGCGATGGCGGCCGAGTCGCTCACTCCGCCGGTGCCGTTCGCGCACGGGCTGCGCGACCGTCTGGCGGCCGTCGTCGGCACCCGGGCCCCCGATCCCCGCGTGCCGGTCCTCCCCACCGGCGCCGGACACGACGCCGGGGTGCTCGCCGCGCACGTGCCCACCGCGATGCTCTACGTGCGCAATCCCACCGGGGTGTCGCACTCGCCGGAGGAGTGGGCGCGCCCCGACGACTGCCACGCCGGGGTGCTCGCCCTGGCCGACGTGCTCCAGGACCTGCTCGCCCGACCCGTGGGGGAGGTGGCGCCGTGACCGCGCCCGTGACCGGCCGCCACTGGTGCGAGTGGGCCTGGCTCGGCGGAGACGCCCCCACCCGCGGCGTGCTGCTGGATGTGGCCGACGGACGGTTCGCCTCGGTGGCGGAGGCCGCCGTGCCGCCCGAGGGCGCCGAGGTCCTGTCCGGTCTCACCCTGCCGGGTCTGGCCAACGCCCACTCGCACGCCTTCCACCGGGCCCTGCGCGGCCGCACCCACGCGGACGGCGGCTCGTTCTGGACCTGGCGCGAGGGGATGTACCGCGTCGCCGAACGCCTGGACCCGGACTCCTACCTGCGCCTGGCGCGGGCGGTCTACGCGGAGATGGCCCTGGCCGGGGTGACGTGCGTGGGCGAGTTCCACTACCTGCACCACGCCGCGGGCGGCGCGCGCTACGCCGACCCGAACGCGATGGGCCACGCCCTGGTCGAGGCGGCGGCGCAGGCCGGGGTGCGGATCACGCTGCTCGACGTGTGCTACCTGTCCGGGGGGCTGGACGAGCACGGGTCGCACCCGCCGCTCACCGGCCCCCAGCGCCGGTTCGGCGACGGCGACGTGGCCGGGTGGGCCGACCGCGTCGCCGCCTTCACCCCGGAGGGGGAGCACGCCCGGGTCGGCGCGGCGGCGCACTCCGTGCGCGCGGTCCCCGCCGAGGACCTGCCCGGCGTGGCCGCCTTCGCCGACGCGCACCGGATGCCCCTGCACGTCCACGTGTCGGAGCAGCCGGCGGAGAACGCCGCCTGCCTGGCCGCGTACGGACGCACCCCCACCCGGGTGCTCGCCGACGCCGGGGCCCTGTCCGACCGCACCACGCTGGTGCACGCCACCCACCTGACCGACGCCGACGTGGCCGCGGTCCGCGGCGCGGGGGCGACCGTGTGCCTGTGCCCGACGACCGAGCGGGACCTGGCCGACGGTCTGCCCCGCACCGGCGACCTCGCGCCGGACCGGCTGAGTCTGGGCACGGACCAGCACGCGCAGACGGACCTGTTCGCCGAGGCGCGCGGCGTCGAACTGCACGAGCGCCTGCGCACCCACCGGCGCGGCACCCTGGGCGGCGGCGCGCTGCTGCGCGCGGCCTCCACGCACGGCCACCGCTCGCTCGGCTGGGCGGGCGGCCCGGAGCGGGGCGGGGCGGACGCCGGTGAGCTGCGGGCGGGGGCCAGGGCCGACCTGGTCAACGTGCCCCTGGACGGCGTCCGGCTGGCCGGGGCCGATCCCGCCCGGGCCACGGACGCGGTGGTCTTCGCGGCGACCGCCGCCGACGTGCGCCACGTGATGGCCGACGGGCGCTGGACCGTCCGCGACGGCGTGCACACCCGCCTGCCCGACGCCGCACACGACCTCGACACGGTGATCAAGGAGCTGCACACATGACCGACACGCCCCGCGCGGTCCTCGTCGACGCCATCGCCACCCTGGTCACCAACGATCCCGGGCTCGGGCACGGGCAGGTCGGCGAGATCCCCGACGCCGCCCTGGTGATCGAGGACGGTCGCGTGGCCTGGGCCGGGCCGCGCGACCGGGCCCCCGCGGCCGACGCCCGGGTCGACGCCGCCGGGCGCTGCGTCCTGCCCGGCTTCGTCGACAGCCACTCGCACATCGTGTTCGCGGGCGACCGGAGCCGGGAGTTCGCCGCGCGCATGAGCGGGAGACCGTACTCGGCGGGCGGCATCCGCACGACCGTCGCCGCCACCCGGGCGGCCGGCGACGCCGAACTCCTGGCCAACGCCCGGCGCCTGGTCCGCGAGGCGCACGCGCAGGGCACCACCACCCTGGAGGTCAAGTCCGGGTACGGGCTCACCGTCGCCGACGAGGAACGCGCCCTGGCCGTGGCCGCCCGGGTCACCGAGGAGGTCACCTTCCTCGGCGCGCACGTGGTCCCTCCCGAGTACGCGGACGATCCGCAGGGCTACGTCGACCTGGTGACGGGGCCCATGCTGGAGGCGTGCGCGCCGCACGCGCGGTGGGTGGACGTGTTCTGCGAGCGCGGCGCCTTCGACGAGGAGGCCTCGCGCCGGGTGCTCGCCGCCGGTGTCGGGCGCGGGCTGCTGCCCCGCGTGCACGGCAACCAGCTCGGGGAGGGGCCGGGCGTGCGGCTCGCGGTCGAGACGCGCGCCGCCTCCGTCGACCACTGCACGTACCTGACCGCCGAGGACGTCGACGCCCTCGCCCAGGCGGCCCGGCGGCCCGAACCGACCGTGGCCACGCTGCTGCCGGGCGTCGACTTCTCCACCCGCCAGCCCTACCCCGACGCACGCGCGCTCATCGACGCCGGAGCCCTGGTCGCCCTGGCCAGCGACTGCAACCCGGGGTCGTGCTTCACCTCCAGCCTGGCCTTCTGCGTCGCCGTCGCCGTCCGCGACATGGGGATGACGCCGGACGAGGCGGTGTGGGCGGCGACCGCGGGCGGCGCCCGGGCCCTGCGCCGCACGGACGTGGGCCACCTGGCGCCGGGCGCGCGCGCCGACCTCACGCTCCTGGAGGCGCCCAACCACCTGTACCTGGCCTACCGGCCGGGGGTCCCGCAGGTCGCGGCGGTGTGGAAGGACGGCGAGCTGGTCGCCGGACGCCCCTGACCGGCGCCGATCCGTTCCGAGCCGGTACCGGACGTCCCTCGATGACGCCGTATCACGCGGTCCGGCGAGATCGCCGACGGAACTCAACGGTCGGCTAACGTCCCCGAAACGTGCGTCGCCCACCGTGGACACCACGTCGGTGCGCGTCCCGTCGTCGCGGTCCAGAGTCGTACCGCGGCGACGGGAGCAACCACCCCCTGGAGGACACTGTGGGCCTGTGGAGGATCAGGACGGCGGTCGAGGACCGCCCCGGCGGGCTCGCGGAGGTCGTCGGCGCCTTCGCGCGGCACGGAGGCAACATCGTCGGCCTGTCCCTGCACACCGACGTGGCGGGCGTGGTCGACGAGTTCGTCGTGGACGTGCCGGGCAACCACGCGCGGGCGGTGCGCGCGGTCGCGGAGCTCAGTCCGTCCGGTACGGTGACGGCCGTTCCCGCCCACAGGCGCGAGGTCGGGGACGACGTCACCCGGGCCCTTCTGCTCACCGCGCGGTTGCGGGCCCACCCCAACCGGTTGCCCGAGGCGCTCGCGGAACTCCTGCTGGCCGACGACGCCCGGTGGACCAACCTCACCCGGGCGGACGAGGTCGCGGACGCCGACGCGGGCACGGCCATGCTGGTCCCGGTCGGCCCCCTGCGCGGGGTGCTGGTCCGCCGCGCCTCCCACCCGTTCACCTGGACCGAGTCGAGCCGGGCGGACGCCCTGGTGCGTTCGGTGATGCCGTCGACGGGTCCGGTGCCCACGGACCGGATCGTGCGCACCGGTGAGGGCGTGGCGCTGTCCCTGCGCCAGGTGCGCGAGAGCGACGCGCCCGCCCTGAGCGACCTGCACCGCCGCTGCTCGGAGGAGACGGTGCGCAACCGGTACTTCACGGGCATGAGCGAGCTGAGCCCGCGGATGCTGCGTGTGTTCTGCGACCCCGAACGCGGGCTGACCCTGGCGGTGCGCCCGCGCGGGCGGGAGGAGCCGGTGGCGCTCGGGCACCTGATGTACACCCTGGACCCGGGTGTGGGCGAGATCGCCTTCCTGGTGGAGGACGCCTGGCAGGGGCGCGGTGTGGGTACCGCGGTGGCCCGGGCGCTGACGGTGGTGGCCGCCGACTGGGGCCTGGCCGAGGTGCGGGCGGAGACCAGCCTGGCCAACACGGGGATGCTGAGGATCATGCGGCGACTGGGCGCGTCGGTGCGGCCGCAGGGCGGCACGTACGTGCACGCCCGCCTGCCGGTCGCTGAGGCGGTGCAGGCGGGCGTGGGCGGTGAGGCGCGCCGCGGCGGTCAGGTGGCGAGGCTGATGGGCCAGGCCTGAGCCGCGACGAGACGCGGGGGTCGGCGGTCACTGGGGGTGTCGCCGACCCCCGCTCGTGGGTGCTGCGCCGGAGGCGTCCGTTGAGGGGGCCCGCCCCGCCGCGAAGCGGTCCTCGGGCGGTGGCGGGCGACGGGTGGGTGGTGCTGCGCCGGAGGCGTCCGTTGAGGGGGCCCGCCCCGCCGCGAAGCGGTCCTCGGGCGGTGGCGGGCGACGGGTGGGCCTAGTCTGCGTCCGACTCGCTGTCCGCGGCCGCGTCGGCGGAGCCGTCGTCGGCGGGGGCCGAAGCGGACGTCTTCTTGGAAACGCGGCGCTTCTTCACCGGACGGGAGTAGTCGACGAGGGGCTCGTAGCGGGACTCGTGCTCCTTGGCGCACTCGTCACAGGCGTCGACCTCGCGGACGGCGCCCTCCCAGGCGAACTGGATGACCTCAGTCGCCTCGACCTTCTCCTCGCGGACGGCGTGGGGATCGCAGTACTTGCGCGTGAAGACCTCGGTGACCACGGCGGGGATTTCCCTTCGGTATCGCGTGAATAGTCCGGACCCCGTAATCATACACGTGTACGAACGCGGAAAGCCGATGAGCGGCGGATTCCGTGTCGGGTTCGGGGTCGCCCCGAAGCCTAGCGAAGACCGGACACCGTCCGCGCCCGCGCGCGGCGCGTCGGCGCTGGAAGGGCGGGGCGTGCCGGTGCCGTGCGGCCGGGTCGGGGACCCCCGGTCGTGGTTTGGTACGCACTGGTGGATTCCACGGCGCTTCGTCCGGTTCGTGTGATCGGTGCGCGGAATGCGCGTCAACCGATTTGTGCGTTTGGTGAACGCGGCGGCGTTCTCCTGGCTATCGTAATTCCCACTTCACGACACGTCGGCGCGCACGCGCGGCGGTGGAGGAGGAATCGGTATCGCGCCCTCATGGCGCGCGCCGGTGACGGCGGATGCCGTGGGGGAGCGGAATCCGGGGGAGAAACGCAGGGGGAGGGCTGTGGTCGAGTATATGGAGGGCGCCTTCGGTAGGCGTGTCGACGGGCGGAGGGAGCCGTTCCGTCCACGGGGTCCCAGGTCGGCGGCGGCGCGCAGGCGCGCGCGGGCCGACGTGGCGCGCGCGTGCGAACGGATGTCAGTGGACCCGGGTTTCGTGAAACTGCGAAGGAGATTCGCACTCCAGGCGATCGTTCTGGTGTCCGGATTCCTCCTCAGTTACCTCACCTATCTGCTGTTCACCGCCTATGCCAGGGAATTCATGGCCAGGCCGGTGTTCGCCCCGGTCAACGTCGCCCTCGTCATGGGAATCGGCCAGTTCCTGGTGGTCTTCGCGCTCTCCTGGGCCTTCGGCCGTTTCTCGGCCCGCGCGATCGATCCGCTGGCCGAACGGATCCGCGAGCGGGTCCGCGAGGAGGAGACCGTGAGCGGGCGGGTGATCCGGTGATGACCGCCTCGTCCGGCGTCCTCCGAGAGCCCGTGGGCGGTGCCGTCACGGGGGACGGCACCGCCCACGCGGCCTCCGCCGACGCCACCGGCCTCGCCGGCCAGTTCGGCGCCGCGCACGCCTGGACGCTCGTCCTGTGCGCCGTGTTCGTCCTCGTCACGTTGGCCGTCACCGTGCGGGCCCGCCGGACCACGCACGGCGCGGTCGACTACTACGCCGGTGGCCGCGCCTTCTCCAGCACCCAGAACGGCCTGGCGCTGACCGGGGACTACCTGTCGGCCGCGTCCTTCCTGGGCATCGCCGGGATGATCGCGCTGAGGGGCTACGACGGTTTCCTGTACTCCGTCGGCTTCCTGGTGGCGTGGCTGCTGGTGCTGCCGATGGCCCAACTGATGCGCAACACCGGCCGCTTCACCATGGCCGACCTGCCCGCGTTCCGTATGCGCAGGATGCGGGTGCGCCTGGCGTGCACCGTCTCCACCGTCACCGTGTGCGTGTTCTACCTGGTCGCGCAGATGGTCGGGGCGGGCGCTCTGGTGGCGGTCCTGCTCGGACTGCACGAGGGCGGCACGTTCCTGGGCGTGGGCCCGGGCCAGGCCCGGTCGGGGGCGATCGTGCTCGTGGGCGTCCTGATGATCGTCTACGTCATGTACGGGGGGATGAAGGCCGCCACCTGGCTGCAGATCATCAAGGCGGTCGTGCTGCTGGGCGCCACCGGACTGCTCACCGTGCTGGTCATGGCGCAGTTCTCCTTCGATCCCCGCGCCCTGCTGACGGAGGCGGCCCGGGCCAGCGGCCACGGTCAGGCGTTCCTCGAACCGGGGCTGCGCTGGGGGGTGGAGGTGCCCGGTGACCCGGTGCGGACGATGTTCAACAAGCTCGACCTCATCAGCCTGGGGCTGGCGCTGGTCCTGGGCACGGTCGCCCTGCCGCACATCCTCATCCGCTTCTACACCGTGCCGGACGGCCGTGCGGCACGCACCTCGGTCAACCGCGCCATCGTCATGGTGGGGGCGTTCTACCTGATGACCCTGGCGCTGGGCTTCGGCGCGGCGGCCCTGGTGGGGACCGACCGCATCCTGGAACTCGATCCGTCGGGCAACAGCGCGGTGCCGATGCTCGCCGAGCAGCTGGGGCGGCTGACGGCCGGGCCGGTGGGCGCGGCGGTGCTGCTCGCGCTGATCTCCGCGGTGGCGCTGGCCACGATCCTGGCGGTGATCGCCAGCCTGACCCTGGCCTCCTCGTCCTCCATCGCACACGACCTGTTCGGGCACATCCTCATGTGGGGACGGCCGCGCGAGTCGCAGGAGGTGGGGGTGGCCCGCTTCTCGGCGTGCGCGGTCGGCGGGCTGGCCATCGTCCTGGCGATCCGGGCGCAGGAGCTCAACGTGGCCTTCCTCGTCGGGTTGGCGTTCGCCATCGCCGCCGCCGCCAACCTCCCCGTCATCGTGCTCACCCTGTTCTGGCGGCGGTTCAACACCCGCGGCGTGGAGTGGGGCATCTACGGCGGGCTCTCGTGCACGCTGCTGCTCATGCTGGTCTCCCCGGTGATGTCGGGCAAGACGCACCCGGTCACCGGGGAGAACCTGTCGCTGCTGCCCGCCTGGATCGACATCCAGCTCATCCCGATGGAGAACCCGGCGCTGTTCGCGGTGCCGGTCGGGTTCCTGTGCGCGGTGGTCGGGAGTCTGCTCTCGGACGAGCGCGACACCTCGCGCTACACCGAGCTGCGCGTCCGCTCGCTCACCGGCTGGGGCACCGAGTCCTCCTCCTGAGGGCGGGGCCGGGGCGGAGCGGGCACACCGGACCCGCGCGGTCACGCCCGCCGGGCGACGACGAGCGTGACCGCGCGGCCGGGCGTGGGGACGGCCGTCACGCCCCGGTACCCGGCCGCGGCGAGCCGCCGCTCCACCTCCTTCGGCGGCCACGGGGCGACCCCGGAGCGCGCCATGCGCCACCGGAGCACGGCCTCGCGGGTGCCGCCGTCGCCGTCCGGGCCGACGGCTGTCGCACTGACCAGCCACGCCCCGGGGCGCAGGGCGGCGTGGACCCGGGGCAGCGCCGCGTCGGCCGCGTCGGGAGAGAGCACGGACAGCGGCAGCCAGGCCAGGTCGAAGACGTCGTCGGAGGTCAGGTCGGCGACGTCGAGGAGGCGCAGGTCGACCCGGTCGCGCACCCCGCGCTCGGCCAGGTGGTCCTCGGCCAGCCGCAGCGCGCGCGGATCGGTGTCGAGGCCGACGGCGCGGGAACCGGGAACGCGGTCCAGGACCGTGGCCGCCACCGCGCCGATCCCCGTGCCCACGTCCAGGACGCTGAGCCCCGCAGTCCGGAGCACCGGGGCGAATCCGGGGACGCTCGCGGCCAGCAGGTCCAGGAACGACCCCACGCGCGCCCCCGAGGCCACCCCCTCGGCCACGAAGGCGGCGTCGTCCTCGGGCGGCGCCGGCCGGTCCTCGATCGCGTCCGCGGCCTGGCGCAGCTGACGGGCCACCCGGCGGGCGAAGGCCGACGGGTCGGACTGGCGGTCCAGGGCCGCGCGGTGGGCCGGAAGCAGGCGCCATCCGTCCGGGCCGCGCTCGGCCAGACCCGCGTGCGCCAGCAGCGCGCCGTGTTCGTCGGACAGCGCCGCGCCGTCCGGGCAGCCGTCGCCTGCCGCCGACGCGAGCGCGGCCAGGATCCAGACACCGTCGGTCAGTTCCTCGACACGTCGTGCGAGGTCGGTTGGGGTGTTCACCATGGCGCGAGTCTGTCACTCTCCGACACGTCCGCGCATCCGCCCAGGTCGGGCGAGGTGGATGCGGAAAACGTGAAAGGCGACATCGGACCATGGTAGGAATTCCTGTCCGCCAGGTGGTGACAAAGGCTTTGACCGTGGGATAGGAAGGCCTGAGCACGGAGCTGATTCGTGCTTGGTAAACCACCGTGAGAGAGGAATCGTCATGGCTTGCGCGGGATATGACTGGGCCGCTCCCCTGGAGCCCACCGAGGACATTACGATGGCCGTCGAGGAACTCGACGAGGCCGTCGCGGAATAGCCGTGCCGCGTTCCGTGTGGATCCCCGCGGCCGGGCGGGAGGGCGTCTCGCGTCCCCTTCCCGGCCGCGGGGCCGTGGACCGGCCCGGCTCGCCCGAACGCGAGCTGTCCCTGGAGGAGGCCGAGGCCCAGGTCGGCGCGGACACCCGCGCGCTGGGCTGGCGGGCGCGGTACCGGGTGCTCGACGACCGGGACCCGACGGCCGTGCAGTGCGGTCTGTGGCGCGCCGACGGCACCGAGGTCCCCTTCGGACTGGGCGCGGGCAAGGGTGCGGGCGGCGCCGCGAGGGTCGGCGCCCGGTTCGAGGCCCTGGAACACGCCTTCACCGGCCCCACCGTTCTCGACTCCCTGCCCCTGCGGCTGGTCGGGGCCGCCGACCTGCGCGGGGGTCCGTTCGCGGCCGACCGCGCCGTGCGCGACGTGGCCGGCCAGGACGGCGCCCGGGTGGCGTGCGTGCGCTACGCGGCGCTCGACGGCGGCCCCGAAGCGGACGTGCCCCTGTACCTGTGGGCGCCCTGGTATCCCGGGTCGGACGCCGAGACGACCGCCCTGCGGCACGGCCTCGGCGACACCGCCGACTACCGCGCCGCGCTGTCCTACAGCGTCAACTCCGGGTGCGCGATCGGCGCCACCCGGGACGAGGCGCTGCTGCACGCGCTCAACGAGTGGGTCGAGCGCGACGCGTTCTCCCTGTTCCTGCTGCGGTCGGTCTACGGTCGCGGTCCCATGCCCGCGAGGGTGCCGGAGGCGGCGCTGCCCGGACGGTTGCGCGACCAGCTCGACCGTGCCCGTGCCCTGGTCAGCGGGCCGGTCGCCCTGCTCGACCTCACCACCGACCTGGGCGTTCCCGTGGTCATGGCGTACGCGCCCGCGTCGGGCGGCCCGGAGGCCGCGCACCGGTACGGGCTCGGCGCGTCGCTGTGGGGGGAGCTGGCCGCGGAGCGCGCGGTGACCGAGTTCGTGCAGGGCGAGCTGCTCGCCCGGGTGGTGGCCGAGCAGTCGGCGTCGGGGGACTCCTCGGCGCCGTTCGCCCGCCTGGTCGCCGACCACGACACCGGACCGGCCGTGCGCGCCCGGCTCGCGGGCCATCCCCGGTTGCTGGCCTGCGCGACGCTCGACGTCGCCGACCGGCTCGGCACGGCGCCCGAGGGCGCGCCCGCGCCGGACCTCGTGCCGCCCGGGACCGGCGTCGCGGCGCAGCGGGAGGCCGTGGTGGCGCGGATCGCCGCGGCGGGCCACCGCGTGGTGGCGCACACGCTCGCGGAACTGGCGCACGGGACCACCGTCGTCCAGGTCCAGTGCCCCGGGCTGGAGCGCTTCCACCTCGTCACCCAGGGCCACCTGGCGCTGCCCGGGGCGCGCGGCCGCCGCGGGCACGTCGGAACGCGGTGAACGCCGTGTTTTCCGGTACTGCGATCAAAGGTTGAATCACGGCGTGACATACGTGTTGCTCTGTGTTCTCCGAGAAATTCGGAGGAGCCGGTAATACGTGGGGAATGGGTGCCGGAAAAGGTGGTTCCGGTCAGTACCCGGGCCGCGCTTCGGCCATCGCCTTGGCCACGTCGTGGAGAAAGTCCGGAATCCGCCGCGCCTGGTGTGCGACACGGTCCCAGGAGCGCACCGCGCGTTCCCAGCGCTCACGCGGTCCCACGACCTCCGTCCGGCGGTCACGGCGCGCGTGTCGCTCCTCCCTGCGGAAGGACCCCCGGATCGCCCAGACCAGCATCGCCACCAGCGGGCGCGCGATGAGACCGCGCCCCCGAACGTCCAGCACCGCCGTCACGTCCCAGCGGCCGTCGGCGCGGGGCGCGGGGGAGAGCCAGGCGGTGACGTCGGCCAGCGCGTGGGTCGCCGACAGGCGGACGGGGGGACCGGTCGTGCCCGCCTCCAGGGCGGCGTACCAGGCCCCGGTGTCGACGGTGAGGGTGGCGCCGGCCGCGCGCCAGCGGGGGAAGCGGCCGGGCAGCTGGATCCGCGTCGTCACGGTGAGGACGCCCGCCGCGTCGTGGGCCACCGTTCCCGATGTCACGGGGGGCTCGCCCGTGCCGACGCTGTCGGGCATGGCGTACTCCAGGGCGCACGTGCCCGCCTCGTCCCAGGACGTGACGGTCAGCCCCGTGCTGCTCCACCCCTCCTCCTCGTAGCGCGGTTCCAGGGGCACGCCGTCGGCGGAGAGTTCGGCGACAAGGTAGTGGCTGCGGGGTGCGAGGTGCCGACCGGTCTGGAGCTGGAGCGCGGTCGCGGTCGCCCGTTCCGCCGCGGTGCGGACCTCCTCGCCCGAGCGTTCGGCCTCGGCGACGCGCTCCCGTTCGCGCCGCGCGGCGGCCTCGCGGTCGACGAGCCCGAGCTCCTCGGCGCGCCTGGTCAGCCGCTCGCGCGTGGGCGCGTCGGGGGTGAGCAGCCAGCCCCGTCCGTCGAACCGGCACGAGCGGGTGACCTCGTGCGCCGCGGCGACCGTTCGCGTGACCACCTCCCGGTCCACGGCGGCGACGTCGAAGGCGTGGGTCAGGCGAGGCAAGGCGGCTCCGGATCACGTGTGGTCGGTGCGCTGCTCGACGCGCCGGTCGGGACCAGCGTACGCGGACGCCCGCGCCCGGCGGAGCGAGGGATCCGGGAATGTCGACGGCCGCGCCACAATGGGGGACATGACGAGGTACGTCGCGCTGCTGCGCGGAATCAACCTGGGCTCGCGCCGCCGTGTCGCCATGGCCGACCTGCGGACGCTGGTCGCCGGGCTGGGCTACACCGACGTGGCCACCCACCTCCAGAGCGGCAACGTCGTGCTGACCGCGCCCGGGGCCGACGCCGACGACGTGGCGGCGCGCGTCCGCGACGCCGTCCGCCGCGAACTCGGCCTGGACGTCCCGACCGTCGTGCGCACGGCCGGCCGGCTGCGCGCCGCCGTCGACGCCAACCCCCTGGACGTCCCCGACCCGGCCCGCTTCCTCGTCCTGTTCTGCTCAGGACTCCTGGACGTCGACGCCCTGCGCGGGCTCGACCTGTCGCACCTTCCCGACGAACGCCTCGCCGTCACCGGGACCGAGGCCTACACCGACCACCGCGAGGGCCTGCGCAAGGCCAGGGTCCCCGACCTCGTCGCCCGGCACGCCGACGGCTTCCTCACGGGACGCAACTGGCGCACCGTTCTGCGGCTGCTGGAGATGGCCGAGGGCTGACCAGCGCCCATCCCGGGCGACTGTCCGAGAGTTGTCCTCGGTGAACCGAGGACGGCGCGGACCCGTGGCCGTCACGTCCACGTGAGAAGGGGTGGTGCCGGTGCCGACACGCTGGACCGTGATCCTGCGTGACCTGGCGGAGACCGCGCGGCCGATCCGGCCCGAGGACTGTCACGGACTGCTCAACCACTGGTGGCCGCAGCTCCCGGACGAGCACGCCGCCGCCAAGCGGTGGTCGATGAACGGCTGGCCCGCGCCGCTCGGCGACCGGCTGCACCACTGGACGCTGACCTGGCTGGACGACGCCGTCCCGCCCCCGGTCGACCCGCGGGACCTGGTGGGGCAGCCGCAGCGGATTGGGGACCACCTGCTCGAACCCTTGTCGGTCACCCGCACCTTCGACGTCTCCTACCTCCGCATGCTCACGTCCTCGCGCGGCCCGTCGGCGGTCCGCTCGGCGGCGATCCGCAGTCGCACGCCCATCGTCATGACCACGCGGGACGCCACCGGGGAACGCATCCCGCACGTGTGGCCCAACCCCCGACGGATCTTCGGCGCGGTCCACCGGTCCGGCGGCGGGATCGTCGGCGGCAGCGGTGCCGTGGGCGCGGTCGCGCGGTTCGCCCCGCGCGAGCTGGCCGAACCCTGGCTGGAGCTGGTGCTCGGCGGCCTGGCGCAGGTGCGGCGCGTCCCCCTTCCCGGAGAGGACGTACGGCTGGCCGAGCACCACCACGCCGACAACCGCACCATTCTGGGCTGGGAGGGCGGTCTGCGGCTGGACCTGGTCGGCGGTGAGCGCCGCCACGCCGACGCCTTCGCCGCCCTGCTGGAGCTGGTCGAGCTGTCGGGAGTGGGCAAGTACACCGCCCAGGGGTTCGGCGCCGTCCGCGTCGACACGGTGACCAGCACGGGGGCGGCCCCCCGGGTCCCCGCGCCCCGTACCCGCGGGCGGGCGGACCGGGGCGGGCGCCGCACGCCCCAGCGGATGGACGGCACGCGTCCCCGGGTCGCCGCCGAGGAGTTCACCGGGACGCTCTTCGACTGATCCGGGACCGCCGGCTCCCGCCCGAGGACGGCGGTCGGGCGCCGGCCCCCGAGCGGGTGGGGACACCGCGGCGGTTCCACCCCGGCGGCTCCCACCCCGTGGACGGGGGCGGGAGCCGCCGCCCGCCCTCACGACGGCGGCGTGTGGACCCGGTCCTCCCGTCGCTCCCGTAGCGTCCGTGCCAGTCCTCGCAGGTGGGGGACCAGGTCCTGGGCGGTCAGCGGCGCCGGGACGGTGGGCGCCGGGGCCGTGGACGGGCCGGGGAGCGCCGTGGGTTCCGGAAGGTGCCGGGTCATGGTGGGGACCTCTCCGTGAGGGAAGGGCGGATGCGCATCCAGCTCTCTCGGACACTGCCCCGGGAACGGCAGAAACAGGACAATCCGTGATGAAATGGTGCCTCATGGGCGGTGCGCCTGGTATCGGTGGAGGCCGAGGCCGTACCGGCAGCGTCCGAGAGAGATGACCAGGACGCCCGCACGTCCGTACCCGATCCCTGCCCGCCCAGAGGGAGACCCCCGGTGACACGTCGCGACCCTCGACCGCCGCTCCCGGCGCGGTCGCTCCCCCGCCGGGTGGAGGCGGGAGCCCCGCCGGTCAGCGGCGTGGTGGTCGGCGTGGATCTGCGCGGCATCCAGGCGTTCGTCTTCGGCGGTCGGCGCATCCTCGACGCGGTGGGACGGGCGGCCCTGGTCGCGGAGCTGACCGACACCGCGAGCTCCCGCCACGGCGTCGCCGACCTGCTGCCGCCCGATCACGTGGTCCTGCGCGACGCGGGCGGCGCCCTCACCGTCGTCGTGCCCGATCTGCCCGCCGCCCGGGAGTTCACCGGCCGCTACACCCGGCGGCTGCGCGACCTGGCCGGGCGGCTCACCCCCGTGGTCGCCCTGGTCCCCTACGGCCCCGCCGGGGAAGGGACGGGGGCCGAGCCGGCCGTCGCGGGCGTGGACGAGGCCCTGGCGGTGCTGCCGTCGCGGTTGCGCGACGCCCGGCGGCACATGTCGGCGCTGCACACCCCCGCCCACGGGTACGGCGTCACAGCCGTGTGCGCGGTCACCGGAGGACCCGCCGAGGTCGTGGACAGCAGCCGGGCCCAGGACGGGGACGCGGGCGTCCACGAGCGGGTGACCGCCGACGTGGCCCGGGCACGCGGGGTGGGCCGCCGCTGGCACCGCGCGCACAGCTCCGCCTGGCTGGACGGGGCGGTGACCGCCGCGGGCGAGCCCGAACTCGCGCTCCCCATGGAGGTCGACCGGCTCGGCCGCGACCACGGCGACGTCAGCCGTCTGGCCGTCGTGCACGTGGACGTCAACGGGCTCGGCGTCATCCTCGGCGACTACCGCGACCGCGCCGCCGACCCCGCCGTCCCCGGATCGGGCTCCCTGGCCCAGCGGCGCCTGTCCACCCGCATCGCCGGTCTCACCGAGGGGCTGGCCCGGGCCCTGGTCCGCGCGGTCGCCGCCACCGTCCGCGCCGACTCCGGCCGCCGCCCGCACATCCCCGGAACGGGGGCGGCCGGACCGGTCTCCCTCTTCCACACGCCGACCGGGCCGGTCCGACTGCCGCTGCGCCCCATCGTCGTGGCGGGGGACGACCTGACCGTGCTGTGCGACGCCCGGCTCGCGCTGAGCCTGACCCGGTACGCCCTGGACTGGCTGGACGCCGACCCGGAACGGATCGCCGACTCCCGCGACCCCCGGGTGGCCCTGCACCGGGCGCTCGCCGGGGCCCGCGGCGGCGCGTCCGACGGCGGCCGCACGGTCACCGGACCGGACGGGCGCGTGCACACCACGCACGTGCCGACCGTCGGCGCGGGGATCGCGGTCCAGCCCGTCGGCGCGCCCCTGTCCCTGGGGTACGACCTGTGCGAGGCGATGTGCCGCCGCGCCAAACAGCACCGCGTCGACCGCGCCGCGACCGACCCCACGGCCCCCGACGACCACACCGTCGCCTGGACCACCCGCTTCGACGGGGTGGAGCGCGTCCTGCGCAGACTCGACCAGGCCCGTCGGGCCCCCGGCCCCCGCACCGCCCTGCCGCTGACCGGCACCGGGTTCGCCCGCTTCCTGGACCGCTACCTGGCCGACGGAGCGCCCGGCAGCCTCCTCGCCGACGGCGACACCCGCCACCGGGGCTGGCTGGTGTCCGCGCTCGTCCCGCTCCTGGAGGCGGGCGCCGACCCGGGTCCCGAGATCGACCGCCGGACCCGGGTGACCGGCGCCCCCGTGGCGCTGCCGGCGGACTGGACCCCCGGAGCGCTGCTGGACGCCGTCGAGGTCATGGACCTGCACCTGGACCCGGGCCTGGCCGAGGCCCTCCCGCCCCACCTGCCCCAACCCCCCGACCGTCAGGCAGCGGTCCCGGCGGTGAAGGGCCCGTTCCGGTGAGCCGCCCCGACCGCATCGCCGTGCACCTGGCCTCACCCGCCCTCTTCGTCGGCGCCAGCGCCGACGGCACCGGGGCCGACACCGACGTGGTCACCGACGACCACGGCCTGCCCTACCTGCCCCGCCACCGCCTGGCCGCGCGACTGCGAGCCGGGGCGGCCAGCGCGTCGACCGTCGCTCCGCACCTGTCCCGCGCCGCCGACGAGCTCCTGGGCCGCGACCGCTCCCACGGCCCCGACCGCATGCTGCGCGTGGGCCACGCCGTCCTCGGCGACGACGTGCGCGCCGCCGTGGGCCGCGCGCTCGCCGGGCGCGCGGAACCCCTGCGCGCCGCCCTGCGCCGGGCGGTCACCGACGCCTACACCGCCCTGGAGTCAGGGGTCGAGATCGGCCCCGACGGCGCTCCCGAGCCCGGACGGCTGCGCACCCACCGGGTCCTGCTGCCCGGACTGACCCTCACCGCCGCGCTGACCTGGGCCGCACCCCCGGACGAGGAGCACTGGCGGATCCTCGCCCGGGCCTGCCTGGCCACCACCCAGATCGGATCGAAGGGGGCCCGGGGCCGCGGTCGCGTCGACGTCCGTCTGGTCGGCCCGGGGGCGGAGGACCCGCACGCCACGACGCTGCGGCTGGCCGCCCCGCCCGTCCTGGAGGATGCGCCGCCCCCCGGGAAGGCGCCCGGCCCACCCGCCTCGGCGGCCTCGCCCGCTCCGGGGGCCTCCACCGGCTGGGCGAGCCGGGGAGGGGAGCCCCGGTGACCCCCGCCCCGCGGACCGCCTACCTGCCGCTGCGCTACGTCCTCACCGACACGCTGGCCGTGCGCACCGCCTTCGACCCCCTGAGCGTCGACTCCGCACACGTCATCAGCGGGCGGGCCCAGCGCGGCATGCTCGCCGCGGCCCTGCACCGCGCCGGACGCCACGACGACCTCGACGCCTGGGTGGCGCGCGGCGACGCGCTGCGCTTCGCCCCCGCCCACCCCCGCCTGGAACCCGACGGCGACCCGGTCGCCGCCCACCTGCCCCGCGCCGCCGTCGCCCTTCCGCCGCCCGCCCACCTGTACACCCCCGGCAAGGACGGCGACACCACCGTCGACGTCTTCGGCCCCACCGACCCGGCCACCCCCTACCGCGCCGTCCGCGACCCCCTGACTCCGGACCGCTCGCTGCGCGCCCGCCCGCGCACGACCGCCGAGCAGTACCTCGGCCGGTCCCGCGTCGGCGCCAACCCCCAGGGGGTTCCCTTCCTCACCACCACGCTCGACGCCGGACAGGTCTTCGAGGCCCGCTGGCAGCTGCTCGCTCCGGACACCGCGGCCCTGCACGTCCTGGCCCGACGGGTGGTGGCCGCCCTCGCCGAGGCCGAGGGCACGCTCACGCTGGGATCGGGCGGCGCCCGGGCGCACGGCGGGGTCCGCGTCACCCCCGCGGACCCCGACCGCCTGCTCGCGCACGACCGCGTCGACCCGGTGCACCCCGACCGCTCCTGGCCCGCCGGAGCCCCGGTCGACCTCCTGCTGCTCTCCCCCGCGCTCGTGGTGGACGAGCACGGCCAGCACCGGCCCCACGCGCTCGTCCCCGCCGTGCTCGACCTCCTGGGGCGGCACCTGCCCGACACCCGCGCCGAGATCCTGGCCAGCCACGTCGAGGCCGAGACCGTCGGCGCCTACCACCGCGGCTACCAGGGGCCGATGGCGGAGCGCTGGGCCGCCCGGCCCGGCGCCGTGGTGCGGCTCCGCCTCGACCGGGACCTGACCACCGAACGCGCCCGGCTCCTGGAGGCGCACCCGCTGGGAGAACGGGTGGTCGACGGCCACGGCCAGTTCACGCTCACCTTCCCGCCGCCGCCCGTCCCCGAACCGCTCGCCCCGGTGGCGGAACCCCTCGCGGGCGGGGACCGGACCACGCTGTCCACACCGCCGGACCCCGACGCCGACGCCCAGCTGCGCTCCCTGTACGACGAACTGCTGTGGAACGCGGCCGCCCCAGCGGTCCGCGACCACGCCCGCGCGCTGGCGCAGGGGTCGGCGCACCTGCTCACACCGCTGACCCCCAGCCTGGTAGGCCGTCTGCGCGAGGTCGTGGTCCACCCCCACCACACCCACGAGGACGCCCTGGCGGCCCTGCACCGCACCGTCACGGGCGGCCCCTCCGCCGACACCGACCCCTCGGGAGCGCGCAGGGTGCTGCACGACCGGGCGGTGCGCGCGCTGGAGCGCGCCCGTCTGGCGCGACCCGGCCGACCCGGAACCGTCACGGTCCGCGCCTGGCTGGAGGACCTGGCCGAGGGCGCCGCCGCGTGGTGGGCCGACAACCGTCCGGATCCCCGGCACGGCCCCGCCTACGCCGAGGCCGTCGCCGCCGTCGACCTGACCCTGGCCGACGGCAGGCCACCGCGCGCCCACCCCAGCGGCCTGTCCGCGCACGCCCTGGCCTGGGAGCGCCGGGGAGCGGCGCGGCTGTGCCTGGTCCTGGTCTCGTCCTGGCTGGCCGAGGCCGCCCGCGTCCTGCGCCCGGCCGCCGACGGCGGCCCGCCCCGGGGAGGCCGCAGGTGATCCCGGCCCTGGTCTGGGAGGTCACCGCGCGCCTGTGCCTGCTGACCGACACCCACGTGGGCGCCGCCCAGGCCGCCGCACGCCACGCCGCCGAGAGCGACGTCGACCTGCGCCTGGACCGCGACCCCCGCACGGGGGCGCCCCGTCTGCGCGCCACCACCCTGGCCGGGCTCCTGCGCCACGAGCTGGCCGAGCGCACCGGCGACCCCGACCGCGTGCGCGCGCTCCTCGGCGCCTCCGAACCCCGGACGGAGACCGGCCAGGACGTGCCGCCGCCCGCCCCCAGCGCGCTCGACCTCGACGACGCCCAGGCGGTCCTGCCCGCGGGGGCGACGGTCGCTGTGCGCTCGGGGACGCGCGTGGACCCGGCCACCGGGGCCGTCCGGCCCGGACGGACGTGGCAGTGGGAGATCCTGCCCGCCGGGACCGTCTTCACCGCGCACGTGCGCCTGCGCGTTCCCACCCCCGCCGACGAACCCGGGCTCCTGGCGCTGCTCGTGCTCGCCACCGGAGGGCTCGACGGATCGGGGACGGGTGCGCACGTCGGGGGTCGCACGGGGAGGGGGTACGGGGCCGTGCGGGCCATGCGTTGGAGCGCCCGGAGGTACGACCTCACCGGCGAACACGGATGGTTCGCCCACCACGCGCGGACCTGGGCCGAGCGCTGGTCGGAGGACGCCGCGGCCCCGGAGGGCCCGGTGGCCGGCGCGGACGCCGCCGATCGCGCCGCACCGGGGGAGAGCACCGGCCTGCTCACCGCTCTGCGGGATGAGCTGGCATCCCGCGGACACGAGGCGACCGCCGTCGACCTGACCGCCCTGGCCGCCGTCGCCGACCGCCGCCACCGCGCCGAACTCCACCTGACCCTCGCCGTCGGCGAACGCGCCGCGCCACCCGTCGCCGGGGGCTCCCGGACCCTGGCCGGGGACGACCGCGCCACGCTCGGGCGCACGGCATCCACGGACGGGCCGGACGGGCGCGCCCGGCGGAGTACGGCCGACTCCGCCCACACGACCGCCGGCCAGCGCCGTGAGGTGCCCGCGCGCGCTGCGGGAACGGGTGTCTCCCGTGGGATCGGGGGGCCACCCGCCCGCGGAGCCGGAGCGCCGCCCGACCCGCGCCCCGGGCTGCTCATGATCGGGGACGCACCGGCCAGCGACCGGATCGGTGCGGTCGACCGCGCCCACCGCCACCGCCCCGTCGGGGCCGCCGCCGACCCCGCCGCCGTCCGCCTCGCGCCCGTCCTCGGCGACACCGCCCTGTTCTCCCTGTTCAAGAGGGTCTCCGCGCGCCTGGTGCGCGACACCGCCGAACACCTGGGCGGCCCGCCCTCCCTCTGGCGGCGCTGGCACGCCCACTGGTGGGGCGCCGACACCGAACGGGGCGCGCCCCGACCCTCGCGCGTGCTCCTGCGCGCCACCCCCGTGCTGATCGGCGGCGCGCCGCTGACCACCACCCGTCTGACCGTGGACGCCCTGTTCGGCGACGCGGTCGACGGCCGCCTGTTCACCACCGACCTGCACTGCGGCGGCACCGCCGAGGCCGTCCTCGACGTGCGCGAACCCGACGACGCCGTCCTCGGCCTGCTCGCTCTCCTGATCCGGGAACTGGCCACGGTCCCCTTCGAGACCCTCGGCGCGGGCGCGGGCAGCGGCAACGGGCGCCTCACCGCCACCGCCGCCGCGCTGACCCTCCACCCCGGTGACGGCGGACCCGCACGCACCGTCGACCTCGCCACCGCCGTGTTCGCGCCCGCCAGCCCCGAGGCGGCCACCGCACGGCGCTGGCTGGCCGCGCTGCACGCCCGCCTGGCGCCCGCCGACCCGACCGGAGGTGACCGGTGACCCACCGCCCCCCGCGACCCGCCGGCCTGGCCGTCCGCCGGTTGACCCCGGAGGAGGTCGACGGCGTCCTCACCGACGTGTTCGACCACGGATCGCGCTGCCGTCTCCTGGACGCGCCCGACTCCCCGGACCAGCCCCAGTGGCTGCTCGCCGAACTCGGCGACGCCCGCGTCACCGGCACCTGTCCCGGCGACCGCTGGTTCCGCTCCGACACTCATCCGGGCGCCGATCCGACCACACGGCCCCTGGTCCCCGCCGCCGACCGCTGGCGGATCCTGGACGTCCTGGTCTTCTCCGCCACCGCCCAGATCCGCCTCGGCGAACGGGCCGAGACGGGGTGGATCAGCTCCGACGACCCCGCCCCGGTCCCCGACTGGCTCCGCCCACGGGACCGCTCCTTCCTCCTCCAGGGGTGGAACGGGCCCGCGCACAGCCGCACCGTCGACTCCCGGGCGCCCCTGTCGGTGACGCGCGAGCCCGGTGGAGCCAGAGCCGTCCTCCCGGCCGCGTGGGCCGACTTCGCCGGGCACGCCCGCCCCGCCCCGGGCGGGCGCACGGCGCTGACCAGCCGGGGCACCTGGCTGACCGTGCGCGAGTACTGGGCCGCGGACCCCGCCACCGGCGCCGTCGGAGTCGCCTTCCACCGTCTCACCGGCCTGTCCACGGGCGCCAAACCGACCGGACCGGAGATCGACGTCGGCACCGGCGACGAGATCCGATGGGCGGGGGACTGATGCGGCGGTCGCACGGGTCCCCACCGTGCGGCGGTGACGACCAGGACGGCGATCCCCCGGCCCGGTACCCCGCCACGGCGCCCTACGGCCTGGTGCGCCTGGCCGACGCCCCTCTGCCCGCCGCCGACCTGCACGCGGGACTGCGCACCGACGACCTCCTGCGCAGCCACGACCGCACGGTCGAGGGCACCCACTCGGGCTGGATCGAGCTGACCCTCACCACCCTCACTCCCACGTTCGTCGGACAGACCCTCGACCGCGGCGCGGTCAACGCCTCCACCCGCTTCCCGCACGGCGACGCCCGCCTCCCGGCCATCCCGGGCTCCACTCTGCGCGGCCTCGTCCGCAACACCGTGCGCATGCTCACCAGCGGTGAGACAGGTCCGGTCAACACCCCGATGCTGTTCTTCCGCGCTCCCGTGCGGATCGACCCCGACAGCGCCGACAGCGCGCTGTCCACCCGCGCCCGCCAGGTCATGGCCCACCAGCACGCCCACTACCGCAAACGCCGCGCGGGCCTGCGCACCAAGCAGGGGTTCCTGTTCCACGCCGCCGACGAGGACCGGTGGTACGTCGTCGAGGTTCCGGCCACCCCGCTGACCGGCGAAGCGGGCCAGGCGCTGAGGGTGTCCTTCGACGTCCTCCGCGAGAGCCTGCTGACCTGGGACTTCGGGGTCGCGGACTTCCCCGACCCGCCCCGCACGGGCGGCTACGTCCCCACCGCGCACGACCAGCACGGCCGACTCCAGTTCCGCTGGGTGCACGCGGTCCACCTGCCCGGGGAGAAACGGATCTGCGCCGTGGCCCCCACCGAACCCGAGGCCCGGAGCTACCTCGACGCCCGCGCCCCGCACGCCGCGGGACGCGGGCGCGGCGGGATCGTCCCGTGCCTGACCGTCCTGACCGGGGTCGCCGCCGGGGAGCGCCGCAACGCCTACCTCTTTCCCCGGCCGCCCGACCTGCGCTCCGGTCGGTCCGCGGTCCCCGACGCCATGGTGGAGCTGTTCGAGTCGGCCGAGCAGATCACCGGCTACCAGCGCGTCGCCTTCCCCGACGGCCTCGGAGTGGACACCGCCAAGCCCCGCCGCCCGCCGGTGGCGGGGGCCAGCGGGGGCGGACTGCCCCGCGACGGGCTCGAACCGGTCTGGTTCGACGTCGACCTGTCCGGCGACGTCGTCTCCTTCGGCCGGTCGGGCGGTTACCGGATCGCCGTCAGCGACGACAACCCCGTCCGCCGGGCCGTCCCCGCCGCGGTCCTGGGACCCCAGCACGGCGACCCCGACCGGGCGGTCCGGGCGGGCCGCCCGGTGGACGTGTGCCGCGCGATGTTCGGCGACACCGACACCTTCGCCGGGGAGGCGGGCGCGTCCAAGGGCCGGGTCTCCTTCGGGCACGCGCTCAGCGCCGACCCCGACCCCGACTACCCCGACTGCGCGGCCCTGCGCGTGCGCCTGCTCTCCCCGCAACGCGGCTGCTTCGCCAACTACCTCGTGCAGGGGCCCGACGCGGCGGCCGGGGACCGGCCCGACATCGTCACCTGGTCCCACGAGGGGCGCGTCCGTCTGGGCGGGTTCAAGACCTACCTGCACCGGCACCGCGCCGCATGGGGCAGCCCCGTGCGGTACGACGCACGGGCCCAGGAGGAGTTGGGCGTCACGGTCCTCCCGCCCGGGCACCGGGCCGAGCCGGTCCGCGACACCCAACGCGACGTCGTGCCCCTGCGCGACGGCCTCACCTTCCGCTCGCGTGTCACCTTCACCAACCTCACCGACGGCGAACTGGGGGTGCTGCTGCGCGCGCTGCTCCTGGACAACCCGGTCGACGGCGGGGACCCGGCGGACCCGGCCCACGCGCACAAGATCGGCATGGGCAAGTCGCTGGGCATGGGCAGCGTGCACCTGCGGCCGGAGCTGTACCTGGTCGACCGCCGGGCGCGCGCGGTCTCGCTCGATCCGGCGGCCGGGGTCGCCCGCGCCACCGACGCCCGCGTGCGGGGGTTCCTGGACGCGTTCGGTACCGCGCTGGTCGCGGGCAGGCTGCCCGGAGAGGCTCGCCCGGAGCGGTGGCGCGAGGTCGACCAGGCCGTGGACGTGTGCCTGGCCAGCCGGTGGCGCGACCGGCTTCCGTGGGACCGCACGGCCGTGATGTCCCTGCGGGAGTTCGCCGAGTACCCGGTCCTGCCGCCGCTGACCGTCCGGTTCGCCGACGCGGACCGGGAGCGCGGCCGGACCTCGGACGGCCCCGGACACGGCGGATGAGCGGGAGGCGCCGGGCTCATCCCTCGATCGCCTCCGCCAAGGCCTCCAGCAGGTCGGCGCGCAGGTCGGGGTCGTCCTGGGCGCCGTGCCAGCGCTCGGGCACGCCCGAGCCCTCCTCCAGGATCCGGCGCAGCAGTCCGTCCAGGGCGTCCCGCGGATCGGCGTCGAAGCGCGCGCGGTCGGCCTGGGCGCGGACGGCCAGCTCCCGGCCGGTGTCCTCCAACCAGGACCGCTCCGCCGGTGAGAGCACCTCGCGGCGGTCGGTGGTGTCCTCCTCGACGGCGGGGGAGTCGGGCACCGGGGCGTAGGGGGCGCTGCGCGCCCGGCCGCGGGCCTGCTGGACGAGGCGGAAGTGCGCGGGCATGTCGACCGCCATGCGCCCCAGCACCCCGGTCAGGCGGCGGGCGACGTCCTCGCCGCTGACGCCCGGCAGGACCTCGCGCAGACGCAACCGACGCCGCTGGTCGGGGGTGCGGGCCTGGTCGGCGTCGCGTCCGGCGGCCAGTTCGGCGAGCTTGCGCAGCAGGTAGTCGCCGGTCGCGGTGGAGACCATCGGAGGCTCCTTGGCCTCGGTGACCGGACGCCCGTGCAGGTCCGAGACGGGTACGGCGCTGCCGTCCTCGGTGAAGGAGACGGTCTCGCCCGGGTGGATGTCCTCGGGCAGGTCGGCGGCCGGGTTGCCCCATCCGGCGGTCAGCACCAGCAGGGCCAGCGCCTCCTGGTCGACCACGTCGGCGGCCACCGCGGCGACGTCGCGCCGCTGCGCCCAGCGGCGGGGGCGCTCGGAGAAGGCGCACCGGGTCCGTCCGCCCGCCGTCGGCTGGGGGTACACGCGGCGCAGGTTCTTGTACGACCGGTCGCGGCGCACGTCGTCCAGGGCGTCGCGCAGCCGGTGGGCGGCGGTGCGGTCGACGCCGGACGGTGCGGGCACGGCCCGTGCCATGCGCACGGCGATGACGCTGGTCGGGTCGCCGCCGTGGACCGGGCACGGGCAGTGCTCGGCGCACAGGTCGACGTAGTCGCAGAACTGCTCGGAGTGACCCGCGCAGCCCTGGGCGGTTCCGTCCGCGGAGCAGGGCCCGCACCCCAGCACACGCGTGAACGCGCGCAGGAAGGCGGCGGAGCCGAACAGCTCCCAGGCGGAGCAGTGGTGCGTGCTCACGAACTCTTCTCCCCGGGGATCCGGGGCCGGGTCGCTCTCCCAGCCCTCCGGGAAAGCGTGTGCGAGAGTCGGTGAGACCGTGTCCGGACACCCCCGCGTGAACGGGAGGTCCGCCCCCAAAGTAGGGCGGTTCCGAACGCACTGTCAATGTCCGGACGGGGTCCCGAATCCGTATTCGTGTCGCCGAGCGCTACGAAACGGACACACGTCACACCAGCCCCGCGACCGGGCCGCTGGGAGCGTCCCAGCAGGGCGCGCGGCTGTGTCCGAGAGACTTGCGATGACGGCCCCGGCCGGGGCCGACGCGGCCCGCCGCGACTCCGCGGAGGCCGTCGCGGAGCGAGAGGAACGGAGGTCGCCGGATGCCGGTGTTCAACCTGACGCCGCATGTGGTGACAGTCGTCGACGAGCGTTCACGCGTGATCGAGAGCTGGCCCCGGGCGACCCACCCGGTACGTGTGGAGGCGGTGCGCGTACCGGTGGCGGAGGCCGACGGCGTGCCCGCCGGGGTGCCGCTCGTGGCGGAGCGGCGGACGCGTGCCGACCTGCCCGAACCGCAGGCGGGGGTGTGGTTCATCGTGTCCTCCGTCGTCGGCTCGGCCCACCCCGAGCGCCACGACCTGCTCGTCCCCTCCGACCTGGTCCGCGACGGGCGCGGAGTGGTCACCGCCTGTCGGTCGTTCGTCATCAGCGGCAGGCCCGTGCCCGCGCGGCCGGAGCCCGCGGGCCGGTGAACCCGCGCGAGCGCGCGTCCCCCACCGGCCCTGGGTCCCACGACGGCCGCGCGCCCCTGGAGGATCATGTGCCCGTCCAAGCCCATGAGCCCCTGAGAGGTGGGGGAGTCGCTTGGTGGCCACGTCTTCTTGGAAGACCGCGTGCTCGCCCATGTCTGTGAATCCTCGGACGGTCGTGGGTCCCCTGATGTCCGTGAGCCCTTGGACGACCGCGTGCCTGTCGGTGCCCAGGGGTTCCTGGACGGCCGTGAGTGGCGTGACGACCACGTCCGGTCACCGAACCCTGGAGAAAGCGTCGAGCCTGGACTAGCGTGGAGGCCCCGGACCACCCGTCGGAGAAGGACGTCGTGGACACTCCCCGCACCGCCGTCGTCCTCGTGGGCCGCAACCCCACCCCGGCCCTGCTCTCCTCGCTCACCCTGCCCGCCGACCACGTCGCCCTGCTGTGCAGCGACGGGACCAGGGCCATCGCCGACCGCGTCGCCGCCGCCGTCGAACGGATCGCCGCTCCCTCCTCCGTCCGCCCCCTGAGCGCGGGACCCGACCCGCACGACTTCGCCGCCGTGTCCGCCGCCCTCGACGCCTTCCACCGCGACCACGGCGCACGCCCCTGGTTCCTCGACTACACCGGCGGCACCAAGGTCATGAGCGTGGCCGCCGCCCTCTTCCACCGACACGCCTTCCCCGCCGACCGCCACCCGCACGCCGGACGCTGGCGCCACTACCTCGACGCCGGCGGCGACACCCTCAGCACCGCCGACCCCGTCCACCCCGGCCTGCCCCTCGCCACCACCGGTGTCGACTTGCGCACCCTCGCCGGGGTCCACGGCGCCCGGTGGCTCGACGACCGCGACCCCGAACCCGTCCGCCTCGTCGCCCAGGGCGGCAAACAGGCGCTCCTGGCCCGATTCCCGGACATGTCCCCCTCCGTCAGGCGCGGTGTGGTCGCCGAGGGGCGTGTCCTGTCCCACCTGCGACGACTCCTGCGCGGCCAGCCCGACACCGAGGTCCTGGGCCCGCGGCAGGTCGCCGACCCCGTCCACCCGACCGGCTCGGTCGCCGACTTCGACGCCGTGGTCCGCCACCGCCACCGGGTCCTGTGCGTGGAGGCCAAGACCCGGCCCGCGGACGTCGTGGCGCGCGCCGGGTGGACCGTGGCCAAGGCCCGCCGCGTCTTCGGCGGCGCCGCCCAGGTCCTGTTCGTCTACACCGGTCCCGTCGTCCCCGGCCTGCGGGAGGCGATCACCGCGTACAGCCCGGCGCTGACCGCCCGGCTCGTGCACGTGTGGAACCTGGGCGACCTGCTGGAGCGGATCACCTCCTTCGACGACCTGCGCGGGGCGTTCTTCCCCACGCCCCGCACCCGCCCGCCCGGCGCCCCGTCGCGCCCGATCCCGCCGGTCGCTCCGCACGCCGACCCCGCCCCCGTCGCCCACCCGGGCCCCGGGGACGGGCCGGTCCTGGTGACCGCACTGGGCGGGAGCCGCCTGGGCACCCTGACCGCCGTGCACGCCCACCGTCCCGCCCGCGCGCTGGTGCTGCCCTCGCGGCAGAGCCTGCGCGACAACGTCCGCGTGGCGGCGGCCCGCACCCTGCACGCGGCCGAACACCCCGGGGCCGCTCCCGCGGACGCCGACCGCCTGCGGGAGGCCGGGTACCGCGACCGTGTGCGCCTCACCCCCGACCCGGTCGAGGGCGCCGACGCCGAGGCGGTCGCCGCCGTGGCCCACGACTGGATCGTGCGCGAGACCGCTCCGGGGCAGGACCCGGACACCCCGCCGCCCCCGGTGATCGCCGACATCACCACCGGTACCAAGGCGATGAGCCTCGGCCTGGCCCTGGCCGCCCTGCGCTCGGGAGCCTGCGTGACCTACCAACTGCCGCACGAGCGCGCGGTCGTCTGCCGCACCCATGGCGTGCTGCCGCTCAAGGGGCGCGCCGCCGTGGACTGGCCGCTGGTCCTGCCCGGGTACGCACCGCTCGACGGGCCGCTCGCCGCGCGCCTGTGCCGTGCCGCCCGGACCCAGGTCGACGCGGCCCTCGTCGACGCGGCGCGCGCCGCGCTCGCCGACGCGGCCAGCGGCCCGGTCGCGGTGTGGATGGACACCACGCTCGCCGATCCGCGGGAGTGCCTGACCGCGCAGGAGCGGCCCAGCCTCGTGCTCACCTTCGACGACCGTGCGGTCGGCCTGGCCGCACCGGCCTGGCGCAGGCGCCGCGCCCACGACGGCCGCACCCACGACGTCACACCGGGCGCGTGGGCGCAGAGCGCCTTCGCCGCGACCCTCCACCTCCAGCTGCGCTGCGACGTGGCGGGCGCGGTCGTGGCCCTGACCCGGCCGGGGCGCGACGTCGGCCGGGCGCGCGAACTCGTCGACTGGATCGCGCACACCGCCCCCGGCGACCGCGCACCCGCCGACCGCCTCTCCTTCGGGGAACCGCTGCGCCCCCTGGTGGTGACGGCGTCGCCCGACGCGCTCCCCGCGCTCCTCGACACCGACGTCAGCCGTCTCTGAGCCGACCGCGCCCGCGGCCTGTGTCCAGCGTCACCGAGTCCCCGCGGATTCGGCGCAACCGGAACGCGGTTCGGTCCATCCCATCCCCCGTGCGCCGAACCGGAGGATCCCGGCGGCGCGCCATGGAGCAGAGCATCGCGTCGAGTGCGACGCGTGGACAGAACGGAGCCGCGGGTGCGGTGGGGAGTCCCGGCCTTGGGGGCCGGAACGGTGATGGCGGTGACCGCCCTGGTCTCGGGGTGCGTCCCGACGGCGGGCGAGTCGGAGGCGGCGGAGGCGGCGGACGCCACGGCGGCGTTCGCGGGCCAGACGATCGGCTGGTCCGCCTGCTACGACGGGACGCAGGTCGACGAGCTCGTCGAATGGGGGTCGGAGGCCGCGTGGGTCGAGGCCCTGGAGTGCGGGACCGTCTCCGTCCCGGTGGACTACGACCGGCCCGAGGGCGAGACCCTCGACCTCGCGGTGGTGCGCGCCCCGGCCCAGGGAGCGGCCGAGGAACGCGTGGGATCGCTGGTGGTCAACCCCGGCGGACCCGGTGTGACCGGCCTCGACATGCTGGACTACCCCTCGTTCTCCGACGAGGTCAGGGCCTCCTTCGACCTGGTCTCCTTCGACCCGCGCGGCGTGGGCGAGAGCTCCGGGTTCGTGTGCGGGAACTGGAACGCCATGGTCGAGGTGCGCCAGGGGTTCGCGGACGCCGACCCCGGTGACCTCACCGACGCCGACCTCCAGCCCCTGGAGGAGAGCGCCCGGGCGTACGCGCGGGACTGCGTCGACGGGGTGGGGGAGGAGTTCCTCGCCAACATCGGCACGGTCAACGTCGTCCGCGACCTGGACGTGCTCCGCGACGCGTTGGGCGACGAGCGGCTGAGCTACGTCGGCTACTCCTACGGCACCTACATCGGGGCGCTCTACGCCGAGATGTACCCGGACCACGCCCGCGCCCTCGTCCTGGACGGCGCGGTGGAGACCGACCGGCCCAACGTCGAGGTCGCCTACGACCAGGCCATGGGCTTCCAGGGGACGTGGGAGCTGTTCGCCGAGGACTGCGCGACCACGCGGGAGGGCTGCCCGTTCTCCGGTGCGGCCGACGCGGACGAGGTGATGGCGGGCCTGACGGCCGCGCTCGACCAGGACCCGCCGGTCGTCCAGGGCACCGCGGTCGACGGGGCCACGCTGGTGTCGATGGTCAGCATGGAGCTGTACTACGAGGAGAGCTGGGACTACCTCGGTGAGCTGGTCGTCGCCCTGGCCGCCGGCGACGCCGTGGCCACCGGGGAGTACCTCGACCTGCTGTACGAGAACACCTACGGGCTCTACGGGGACGAGGAGCCCGCGGAGACCAAGCCCGGCGAGGAGGAGCTGGACTACGAGGTGGCGCTGACGGCGATCAACTGCGCCGACCGCGACGACCCGACCGACATCGCCGCCTACCGGGACGCCGCGGACCGGGCGGTGGACGAGTCGCCGCTGTTCGGTGCCGACCTCGTGTGGGACCAGCTGCCGTGCGCGTACTGGCCGGACACCGAGGTGGCGCCGACCGGGTTCACCGCCCCGGACGCCCCGCCGGTCGTCGTGATCGGCACCGTCGGCGACCCGGCCACCCCGTACGCGTGGGCCGAGGAGCTGGCCGGTCAGCTGGAGACCGCGACCCTGGTGACCTACGAGGGCGCCGGGCACACGCTCTACGGCAACGACAAGAGCGCGTGCGTGGACGACCCGGTGGACGCCTACCTGCTCACGGGCGAGGCGCTCGGAGCAGACGTGTCCTGCCCGAGCGCGGTCTGACCCCCGCCCGACCCCGCGTGTGCCCCCGGACCGCGCCGGTCCGGGGGCACACGCGTCCTCCGGCGCCTACGCGTGGTGGACGATCTGGATCAGGTTGCCGCAGGTGTCGTCGAACACCGCCATGGTGACCGGACCCATCTCCGTCGGCTCCTGGGTGAACCGCACGCCCAGGTCCCGGAGCCGCTCGAACTCCGCCTGGACGTCGTCGACGTCGAACTGGGCGCACGGGATGCCGTCCGCGACCAGACCCGCCTTGTAGGCCTTGGCGGCGGGGTGGCCGTCGGGTTCGAGGAGCAGCTCGGTGCCGTCCGGCTCCTCGGCGGACACCACGGTCAGCCAGCGGGCCTCGCCGAGCGGGACCTCGGTCTTCTTCACGAATCCCAGCACGTCGGTGTAGAAGCTCAGGGCCTTGTCCTGGTCGTCGACGAAGACGCTGGTCAGATGGATCCTCATGAGTCCTCCGGTGTATCGGGCCTGATCCAACGCTCGGCGATGTGTCTCAGCGGAGCCGTGTTCAGGTCGTGGAACTTGTAGCGCCCCTCGCGTCGGGTCTCGACGAGGCCCGCGGCCTCCAGCACGGAGAGGTGTTGGGAGATCGCCTGGCGGGACATGCTGAGCTGGTGTTTCATGCTCAGCCGACCACAGATCTCGAACAGTGTCTGCCCTTGCCGCTCGGCGAGTTCGTCGAGGATCGTTCGGCGCGTGGGGTCGGCCAGTGCCTTGAAGACGTCGTCGGCCATGCCCCCACTATAGGCAAGTGCTCACTTGCCTATCGAGTCCTGGCCTGGTCCGCTACTTCCGGGTGAGGCGGATCACCGGGTAGGCCCGGGTGGATTTGCGCTGGTACTTCTCGATGCGGGGCTGGGCGGCGGCGACGCGCCGCCAGGCATCCTCGCGCTCGGCGCCGTCGAGCACCTCCGGCGACACCGGGACGACGTCGCGGCCGGGCAGTTCGACCGCCGCCTGCTCGGGGCGTCCGACCAGGTTGAGGTGCCAGTCCGGATGCCGCTTCGCGCCGCCCGACGCGACGACCAGCCAGGAGTCCCCGCCGTCGGGGAACCAGGCCACGGGCGTCTCCCGCTCCTGGCCGCTGAGCCGACCCACCGTGTGCAGGATCAGCACGTCCATGCCCATGAACCTCCCGCGCCCATCCCGGATCTTGCGGATGACGCGCGCGTTCATGCGGTGCTGCATCCAGCGTGAGAACGCTCCGTGCCCACCACGGCCTCCGGCCTTCCGCCCCCGTGCCATCGACTGCCTCCACTCATTGACGATGTTGTCCCTGACGGTCACACTAAGTGAGCGCGGGTTCGGGACGCTTCCCGATCCCTGATCGATTGCGGAGGGCGTGTCCGAGGCGGTCGCGCCCCCGCCGTCAGACGGCCGTGTCCAGGAGCGTCGCGGCGACGCGCCGGGCGACGGATGTCGCGCCGGTGTCGCGGTCCAGGTGGGCGGCGGTCATGGATCCGTCCACGAGCTGGATCAGCGCCGGGACCAGGTACTCCTTCTCCGCCCGTGGGCCCAAGAGTCGGTCGAAGAGCGAGTGGAGCCAGTCGCGCCAGTCGCGTACGGCCGAGCGGATGCCCTCGTGGGCCGGGTACTCCGCGGCCGCGTTGGTGAACGGGCAACCGCGCCAGTCGGTCGAGCACAGCGACCCTTCGAGCGCGTCGTAGACCGCCAGCACCCGCTCGCGGTACCCGTCGGTCCGTTGGTCGAGCGTTGCCTGGACGTGGTCGGCTATCGCCGCGTGCCGTCGGCGCAGGTACGCCTCGACCAGGTCCTCCTTCGTGCGGAAGTGCACGTACATCGTGGACTTGGCGACGCGGCTCTCGGCGATGATCCGGTCGATGCCGACCGCGTGGATCCCCTCGCCGTAGAAGAGCCGGTCGGCGGTCTCCAACAGTCGCTCGCGCACGGGGGTCCGTCGGTTCGTGGTGGTCATGCCCGCCAGTATCGAACGAACAGATCTGTTTGACAAGGTGGGGCGCGGGGGTCTAGATTCACCTGCGATCGAACGAACCAGTCTGTTCGATCCACGGAAGGAGCCTCCCATGTCCCGTGTCACCCTGATCGAGCCCGCCTCCGCCGGCCCCGTCGCCGCCGAGCAGCTGGACGCGGTCAAGAAGGCCCTCGGCGTCGTGCCGAACCTGGCCAAGGCCCTCGCCAACAGCCCGAGCGCGCTCAAGGGCTATCTCGGCCTCAACGGCGCCCTCGGCGGCGGTGAGCTGTCGGCCGCCGACCGCGAGCGCGTCGCCCTGGCCGTCGCCGAGGTCAACGGCTGCGACTACTGCCTGTCCGCGCACACCTACATCGCGGCCAACGTCGCCAAGGTGAGCGAGGTCGAGATCGTCGCCGCCCGCCGCGGCACCAGCACCGACCCGCGGTCCGCCGCCGTCGTGGACCTGGCGGTGAAGGTCACCGAGACGCGCGGGTCCCTGGCCGACGAGGACCTGGCCAAGGCCCGCGAGGCGGGTCTGAGCGACGCCGAGATCGTCGAGGTCGTCGCGGGCGTCGCGCTCAACGTCCTGACCAACTACGTGAACAAGGCCCTCGACGTCGACATCGAGTGGCCGGTGGCCAAGCCGCTCGCCGAGCTCTAGGAGTTCGCACGGTCGTCGGCCACGGCCACGGCGGCGCGGACGAGCGCCGCCGTGGCCCTCGAACGGGACTGTTGCGGCCACGCGAGGACGAGGACCGCCGGCGGTGCGTCCGCGACCGGCCGGTAGACGACGCCCGGACGGGGATAGCGGGCGGCGACGGAGGCCGGCAGCACCGGGGCGAGGTCGCCCAGCCCGACGAGCGCGAGCAGCTGGGCGAGGTCGCGGGCCGCGCCCCGGACCTCGTCGAGGTATCGGTGCAGGTCCCCCGGGCGCAGGCCGAGATCGGCCAGGGCGAGGCGGTCCCGGGCGGCGAGCGGATGGCGAGCGGACAGGGCGGCGACACGCGGTTCGACCGTCAGCGTCTCGGTGTCCAGACCCGTGCGGTCGAAGGGCTCGTGGACCAGGGCCGCGTCGGCCTCTCCCCGGCGCAGCATGCGCGGCTGTTCGTGCCACGCGCACAGCCGGACGGCGACCGGCAGAGCGGCCGGATCGGACGCGAACCGCGCCAGGACCGGTTCCAGCAGCCCCGCGTCCCCGTCGGCCTTCGCGGCCAGGACCAGCTTCGGCTCCTCCTCGGCCGCGCGTTGGGCTCGCCGCTCGGCGGCGTGCAGGGCGTCCAGCGCGATCCTGGCCTCCGCGAGCAGCACCGTTCCGGAGGGGGTCAGTGTCACGCTGTGGGTGGTGCGCTCGAAGAGCGCGACCCCCATCTGCGTCTCCAACCGGCGGATCGCGCGGGACAGGGGCGGTGCGGAGATGCCCAGCCGCTCGGCGGCCCGGGTGAAGTTGAGCTCCTCGGCGACGGCGACGAAGTAGCGCAGCGGGCGGGATTCCACGGTCTCCCCCTCGGATCGGTATTGCCCTGAGGGTAACGACTGAGAGCGGATCGATCCTTCAGTTCGGGCGCGCCACGTAGCAGGCTCGTGGACGTCCGATCGAGTACCCCTCCAGGAGTCGTCCATGATCGTCGTCACCGCCCCGACCGGCCAGATCGGCCGTCAGGTCCTCGACCGCCTCCTCGACGCCCCGAACCGGGCGACGGGGATCCGGGTGATCGCCCGCGATCCCGCCCGCCTGTCCGCGCGGGTGCGCGAACGCGTCGAGGTCGTGCGCGGATCGCACGCCGACCCCCTCGTCCTGAAGGAGGCGTGCGCGGGCGCCGACAGCGTGTTCTGGCTGGTGCCCCCGAACCCCTCGGCGGACAGCGTCGAAGGCCACTTCCGCGACTTCACCGAGCCGCTGTGCGAGGTGATCGCAGGGCAGGGCCTGGAACGGGTGGTCGCCGTCTCCAGTCTGGGACGCGGCGTGGCCGAGAACGCCGGGCAGATCTCGGCGTCGCTGGCCATGGACGAGGCCGTCGCGGGCACGGGCGTCCACTACCGGGCGGTGTGCCCCCCGTTTCTGATGGAGAACCTGCTCGGTCAGGCCGGGTCGATGCGCGACGCGGGCGTGTTCTCCCTGGCGCTGACACCGGATCGGGTGTTGCGCACGTGCGCCACCCGGGACATCGCGGCGACGGCGGCCCGGCTGCTGCTCGACGACGCCTGGACAGGGCGGGACGACGTTCCGCTGGTCGGACCCGACGATCTGTCCCCCGAGGGCATGGCGGAGGTCGTGTCCGAGGTGCTCGACCGTCCCGTCGGCGTCCGACACGTCGGCGGCGCGGACTACCGGGCGGCGATGCTGCGCTTCGGGGCGAGCGAGGCGTGGGCGGACGGCCTGGTCGACATGGTGGAGGCCATGGACGGGCAGGGCTTCTACGGTCCCGGTGTGCCGCGTACCCCCGAGTCGGCGCCCACCGGCTTCCGCCAGTGGTGCGAGGACGTGCTCAGACCGGCCGTCCTGGGCTGAGCCCCCGATCCCCGGGAACGAGATCGTGCCCCCGGACGGCGGTCCGGGGGCACCCGTGTCAGCCGTCGACGTCGAACCCTCCCGCGCGGACGCCCTGGGTGAACGCGCTGGAGAGGTGCTGGAACGTCGGCTCGGGGGTCACGATGGCTCCTCGCTCAGTGCCGAGATGAACTCGGTGGCATCGGTCTCCGGAATGGCCGCTCTGGGCCAAAATCCGCGACAGAAGGTGACAAGTATATTACCGTCGCCTCGGATGCGTCGCTGTGAGAAGGAGGCTCGGCACCGGCTATGGGCGAGATAGAGGGGTGGAATGGCTCCGACGACTCCAGGTCCGATTCCGTCTCGTCGTCGCGGCGTCCCAGGAGGGGACGATTATCTCCCGGTTTCCCCCGGCGGCGGCGAAGACGGCCACATGCTCAGGTGGAACGGGACGCGCCGCCGTCGGCCCTCGGGATCCTCCGTGACCGGTACCTTCCCGAGGGGCGGGACGTACCACGGCGGACTCGTCTCCGGGCATGGGCGATCTACGTGGTACTGACTCTCCTCACCGTGGTGGGCGGCTTTGTCGCGACCTTCGCCTACGACGTGTGGTCCACTGAGGCGCGGCTCCGCGAGGAGAGGGCGGCCCAGGTGGAGGTCGACCAGGAAAGTGCACCCTTCACCAGTTCGATCACCTACGACACGTCAACCGCCGACACTTTCTCGATCGTCCTCGACCGTCCGCTGACGGCGGAGGAGGGAGAGACGCTTCAGACCGTTCCGGCCACGGAGGTGTGGGACTTTCTCCGACCTCTGGGTGGGCGGTTGATCCGCGATTTCGGCGGCTTGCAAACAGGACCTCCGGGTGGGTGGTCTTGGGAGGAGCCCGGTGCGACCGGCGAATTCGGTGCCGCGGTGTTCAACATGAATCTCCTGTCGACACGTACTTCTCAGCTCAGCATCGTGGACATGACCCCCGTCAACATCTCGTGCGCGGAACCGACGGCCGTGACTGTCGTGGACTATCCTCCGGCTGGTCAGGCGTCCTATCCGGGTGTGGTCGTGGATCTCAACGACAACGACCCCACGCTGTACATCGCGGACGAGGGACCTGATCAAGGCCAGCCCTACTTCAGTCGAAGGCGGATCGATCTGGGCGGTGGATTGGAGCCGGGCGGCCTCCGGGTGGAGGCCCTGGTTCAGGGGCGGTCCTGTGAATGGGAGATCGAAGCGCGGTACGTCGACGCCCAACAGAACACGGACGAGGTCCTCCTTCGCGATGGCGACCGACCCTTCTTCGCCGAGGCCCCGCCTGAGCGGCCCGAGCAGTACTGGCTGGCGGCCTACGCGTACGGGGAGGCGGAGGGTCGTACCTTCGTGCCGTGCCATGAGACGCCGGAGGTGTTCAGCTGTGCCCTGGGTTTGGGGACCGAGGAGGTTCCCGAGTTCTGATCACGGCTGTGGTCGGTGGTGGCCCGGCTTGCTGGGCACCCGTGCCAGCCGTCGACGTCGAACTCTCCCGCGCGGACGCCCTGGGTGAACGCCTCCCGCCCCTGGCGGGTGTAGACGATGTGCGCGCCCTCGGGGCGGCGGCTGTGGCGGACGGCGACCCGGCCGGAGCCGTCCCGCAGGATTCCGGCCTCCACGCATGCGGCCCCGCCGTTCTCCTCTGCCTGTGGGCCCCATGACCGCTCCGCCCGGACGCCCGCGTCCGGGCGGAACACTCAGGACGCGTCGGCGAACCCCGCCCGGTACCGTCCCGGCGCGATGCCGAACTCCCGCTTGAAGGCGTTGGCGAAGGCGAACTGCGATCCGTAGCCCACCCGCGCCGCGATCGCGCTGATCGGGACGTCGGTGCGCTCCAGGAGCTCCCTCGCCCGGGTCAGCCGCCACCACGTCACGTACGCCAGGGGCGACTGGCCCACCATCGAGGTGAAACGCCGGGAGAAGGCCGCGCGCGACAGTCCCGCGCGCTCGCCCATCCCGGCGACGGTCCACGGGTGGGCGGGGTCGGCGTGCACGGCCTGGATCGCGGCGTTCACCGCCGGATCCCGCAGCGCGGACACCCATCCGCACATCCGGTCCGGACGGTGCTCCTCCAGGACCGCGCGCAGGATGTACATCAGCAGGACGTCCAGCAGTGACGGGATCACCGCGCCGCGCCCGTGGCGCGTCTCGTTCAACTCCCGCCCCAGCAGGTCGATGGCGGCCGCCACCTCCGGACGCTGTCCCACACCGGCGGGCAGGTGCACCATCGGCGGCAGCTCCGAGAGGAGGGGGTGGGGGCGGGTGGAGTCGTTCCGGTAGCACCCGCCGACGGTCACACAGGTGGCCGGATCCTCGGACACGGTGCCCAGGACGGCCGAACCGAAGCGCGGGTGCGGCCTGGCCCCGTGCCCGTCGCAGACGTACTCGCCGAGGGGCGCGTCCGGGCCGCCTCCCTCCTCCCACCTCCTGAGCGCGGGCGCGCACGTCATCTCCGACACCGGCGCGTCCGGGCGGTCGGCGAGGGCGTACCCCTCGCCGTGCGGGAGGAACAGGACGTCGCCCACGCCCAGGGGGAGGGGCTCGTTCCCCTCGGTCAGCACCCAGCAGGAACCCTGAAGGACGAGCTGGAAGGACGCCCCGCGCGAGTCGGGAAACCGCATGCCCCAGGGGGAGTGCCAGGCGATCCGTGCCGCCCACGGCTGCTCCGAGCGCGCGGCCGCGACCGCGTCACTGAGTAGGTCCATGCTCGGAGCGTACCCCACATCACATGCCTCGTGGACGATCGAGTATAGGAGTGATCGTCTCACGCATAGGATGTCTCGCCGGATGTCCGTACGGTCTACTGCGTACCCACGAGACACGAGGAAGTCGACATGACCACCACATCCCCTGAAGCCCGATCCGCGAGCACCCGTCGGGCGTGGAAGCCCCGGCTGGGCGCCGTCGCCGCCGCCAGCGTCGCCACCGCGGTCGTCGGCGCCCTGGCCCCGCTCCTGGGCGCCGACATGGTGATCGAGATGCCCGGCATGCCGCCGGGCCCGGTCCCGGTCGCCGCGTTCGTCATGTGGACGGCGCTCTTCGGCCTCATCGGCTGGGGCGCCCTGGCCCTGGCCGAACGCCTCATGGGGGCTCGCGGACGGCTGCTGTGGACGGTCGCGGCGGTCGTCTTCACCGTCGTGTCCTGCGTGCCGTCCCTGTCGGTCGGCGGAGCCGCGGCCACCGAGGCGGTCCTGGTGTTCACCCACGTCCTGGCGGCCGCCATCCTGGTCCCGGTGTTCTGGCGGAGCTCGACCGTCGCCTGACGCGCCGCGCGGGGAACCGCCCCGGTCGGACCCGGTGTCCGGCCGGGACGGTTCCCCTCACGCGGTCAGAGCCGGGACGCGGCCGCCTCGTCCACCCAGAACAGGGTGCGCTCGTCACCGCGCGCTCCCGCGACGGGCGCCTCACCGGGGTCCCCGCCCGCCAGTCCGAGCCGCACGGCCTCCGCCTTGCCCTCGCCGGACGCCAGCACCCACACCTCGCGGGCCGACCGGATCGACGGGAGCGTCAGCGAGATCCGCCGCGGCGGCGGCTTGGGCGAGTCGTGCACCGCCGCGACGGCCGACTCGTCCTCGCGCACCGCGGGCAGCCCCGGGAAGAGCGACGCCACGTGCGCGTCCGGACCCACGCCCAGCAGGCACACGTCGAACGGCGGCACCGGAGCCTCGCCGCGCGCCGCCGTCGTCAGCTCCCGCTTGTACCGGGTCGTCGCGTGCCCGATGTGGTCCCCGTCCATCCCGTCGGAGGCGGGCATCGGGTGCACGTGGTGCACCGGCAGCTTCACCCGGTCCAGCAGCGCCTCGCGGGCCTGGGTCTCGTTGCGCTCGGGGTCGCCCTCGGGCAGGAAGCGCTCGTCCCCCCACCACAGGTGCACGTGCGCCCAGTCCAGGCCGACCGCCTCGGCGCGGTCGCCCAGCGCGCGCAGGGTCGCGATGCCGACCCCGCCGCCGGTGAGCACCAGGTGGAACGCTCGTGCGTCCCGTCCGGCCCCGGCGATCAGGTCGGACAGCCGTCGCGCCGCCGCGTCGGCGAGCTCGTCCCCGTCGGCGTGCCGGAGGATCTCCGGTCCACTCATGCCCTCGCTCCGCTTCCAGCGAGCTTGGGCCCCAGGTGGCGGGCGGCGCTCGCGTAGATCTCGTCGGCGTCCAGTCGGCGCAGCTCCTCGGCCAGGGCCATGGCCGCCCCGCGCCGCTCCAGAGCCACGGTCTGGTCCGGCTGGCCGGGCCGCGACAGCGTGGCCACCCGCCCGTCCATCCGGGTCAGGGCGACGTCGCCCTGGTCGGTGGTCAGGCGGACCTCGGTCAGTCCGGGCCCGTCGGAGACGGCGCGCTCCACGGGCACCGCGAGCCGGTCGGTCAGCCAGGCCGCCATGAGGTCGGCGCTGGGGTAGTGCTCCTCGGCCGTCACGGTCGCGGAGGTCACCCACCCGCACCGCTGGTCCATGGCGCTGGCCAGCAGCGATCGCCACGGCGTCAGCCGGGTCCAGGACAGGTCGGTGTCGCCGGGGGTGTAGTGCGACACGCGTTCGCGCAGGTCGGTCAGCGGGTCGGGGGCGCGCAGCGCGTCGGTGATGCGCCGCTGGGCCAGACGGCCCACCGGGTCGGCGGCGGGATCGGTCGGTCCCACCCCGGGCCACCAGGCCACGACCGGCGCGTCCGGCACCAGCAGCGGCGTGATCACGGAGTCCGGGTGCTCGCCCAGCGGCCCGTACAGCCGCAGCAGCAGCGCCTCGCCCGGGCCCGACGTTCCCGGGCGGCGGATCTCGGCGTCGATCGCCGGGTCGGCCTTGGGGTCGCGCCGGATCAGCGCCACCACCCGCGACGGGTGTTCGCGCCCGGCCTCGGTCGCCGCGCGCACCGCGTCGTAGTGGTCGGCCTCGTCGGTGACGATGACCAGGGTCAGGACCATGTTCATGGCGCCGCCGCCGACACTGTGCCGTTCGGCCATGAGCGCCTCGGCGATGGCCGAAGTCGTGGTGTGCGGCAGGTAGAGCGTCATCGGCGGTTCCCTCCGGCGTGGTCGTGGGCGGTCACGGGCGCCGCCACTGGCGGCCGTCCCTGGCGAGCAGGGCCTCACCTGACTCCGGGCCCCAGGTGCCCGAGCCGTACTGCTCCGGCCGGCCCGACGCGGCCCAGAACTCCTCGATCGGGTCCAGGATCCGCCAGGACAGCTCGACCTCCTCCTGCCGGGGGAAGAGCGGCGGATCGCCGATGAGGACGTCCAGGATGAGCCGCTCGTAGGCCTCCGGGCTGGCCTCGGTGAACGACTGGCCGTAGGTGAAGTCCATGCTGACGTCGCGCACCTCCATGCTGGCGCCGGGCACCTTGGAGCCGAAGCGCAGCGTCACCCCCTCGTCGGGCTGGATGCGCAGGACCAGGGCGTTCTGCCCCAGTTCGGTGATGTCGGCGCGGGGGAACAGCTGCTGCGGAGCCGCCTGGAAGACCAGGGCCACCTCCGTCACCCGCCGCCCCAGGCGCTTGCCCGTGCGCAGGTAGAACGGCACCCCCGACCAGCGCCGGGTGTCCACCATGAGCTTGAGGGCGGCGTAGGTCTCGGTGGAGGAGTCGGACGGGATGCCGTCCTCCTCCAGGTAGCCGCGCACCGCCGCGCCGCCCTGCCACCCGGCGGCGTACTGGCCGCGCGCGGTCCCGGTGGACAGGTCCGCGGGCAGCGAGACCGCCGACAGCACCTTCTCCTTCTCGGCGCGGATCGCGTCCGCGTCGTGGGAGACCGGTTCCTCCATGGCGACCAGGGCCAGGAGTTGGAGGAGGTGGTTCTGGATGACGTCGCGCGCCGCGCCGATCCCGTCGTAGTAGCCCGCGCGTCCGCCCACGCCGATGTCCTCGGCCATGGTGATCTGCACGTGGTCCACGTAGCTGCGGTTCCACAGCGGCTCGAAGAGGGTGTTGGCGAAGCGCAGCGCCAGGATGTTCTGGACCGTCTCCTTGCCCAGGTAGTGGTCGATGCGGAACACCGACGACGGCGGGAACACGTCGTCGACGACCGTGTTGAGGTCACGGGCGCTGTCGAGGTCGTGCCCGAAGGGCTTCTCGATCACGACCCGCCGCCACGGCGTCGTGCCGCCGGGCCCACCCGTCGCCCGCCGTCGCCCACGGGGGGCGCTTTGCGCGGGGGGTGGGCTACCACCCTCAACGGACGCCTGCGGCGCGGTCCCCTCCTGTCCCTCCTTGGCCTCGGCCAGCCCGGAGCGCTTGAGCTGGGTGACCACGGTCGGGAAGAGCTTGGGCGGCAGCGACAGGTAGAAGGCGTAGTTGCCGCCCGTGCCGCGCTGGGCGTCCAGCTCGCGCACGGTGTCGGCCAGGCGGTCGAAGGCGTCGTCGTCGCCGAGGTCGCCCGGGACGAAACGGATGCCCTCGCTCAGCTGGCGCCACACGTCCTCACGGAACGGCGTGCGCGCGTGGTCGCGGACCGCCTCGTGCGCCTGGGCGGCGAAGTCCTGGTGCTCCCAGTCGCGGCGGGCGAAGCCCACCAGGCCGAAGCCCGGCGGGAGCATGCCCCGGTTCGCGAGGTCGTAGATGGCGGGCAGCAGCTTCTTGCGCGCCAGGTCGCCCGTGACGCCGAACAGGACCAGCACGCTGGGCCCGGCGATGCGGGGCAGACGGCGGTCCAGGGCGTCGCGGAGCGGGTTGGGCACCGCTCCGGGCATCACCGGTTCTTTCACGTGTCTCGTCCTTCTGTCGAGAGTGTCCGGTGGAGGGTGGCCGGGAACCCGCGCCCCCGTCCGGGTGGGAACGGGGGCGCGGGCCGGGCGCCCCGGGCCGGTGGGTCGGCGCGCCCCTCGTCGTGGGCGGAACGGTCCCGTCCGGGGGAGGGCTCCGCACGGCGGCCGGGGGTCAGGACGCCTGGTCGAGCTTGGCGGACAGGCCGCCCAGCAGGCTCTCCCAGGAGTCGACGAACTTGCGCACGCCCTCGTCCTCCAGGACCCCGAACACCTCGGTGAGGTTGACGCCGACGCCCTCCAGCGCGGCGAAGTCGTCCTCGGCCTGCTCGTAGGTGCCCAGGATCGTGTTGCCGGTGACGACCGCGTGGTCGGCCGTGGCGTCCAGCGTGGCCTGCGGCATCGTGTTCACGGTGTCGCGCGCCACCAGGTCGGTGACGTAGCGGGTGTCCTCGTAGGCGGGGTCCTTGACGCCGGTGGACGCCCACAGCGGGCGCTGCGGCTTGGCGCCCAGGTCGGCCAGGGCCTTCCACTCGCGGGAGGAGAAGACCTCCTCGTGCTCGCGGTAGGCCAGGCGGGCGTTGGCCACGGCGGCGCGGCCGCGCAGGGCCTTGGCCTCGTCGGTGCCGACGGCGTCGAGCCGCCTGTCGACCTCGGAGTCCACGCGGCTGACGAAGAACGACGCCACGGACTGGATGCGGGACAGGTCGTGGCCGTTGACGCGGGCCAGCTCCATCCCGGCCAGGAACGCGTCCATCACCTGGCGGTAGCGCTCCAGCGAGAAGATCAGCGTGACGTTCACGCTGATGCCCAGGCCCAGGACGCGGGTGATCGCGGGCAGGCCCTCGGCGGTCGCCGGGATCTTGATCATCAGGTTGGGCCGGTCGACCAGCCACCACAGGGCCTTGGCCTCGGCGACCGTGCGCTCGGTGTCGCGGGCCAGGCGCGGGTCGACCTCCAGGGAGACCCGTCCGTCCACCCGCTCGGTGGAGTCGTAGACCGGTCGCAGGGTGTCGGCGGCCCAGCGGATGTCGAAGGCGGTGAGCAGGCGGACGGCCTCGTCGACCGACACGCCGCGCGCGGCGAGCTCGCGCAGCTGCTCGTCGTAGGCGCCGCCCTCGGCCAGCGCCTTCTCGAAGATGGTCGGGTTGGAGGTCACCCCGGTGACGTGGTGGGTGGACATCAGGGCGGCCAGGTTGCCCGTGCGCAGCCGTTCACGGCTGATGTCGTCCAGCCAGACGGACACGCCCGCCTCGGAGAGGGCCTTCAGTGGTGTGTGGCTCATGGTGTCTCGTGCCTTCCTCGTGGGCGCCGGGCGCCCGGTAACACAGGGAGCGGGCCCCGCGCCGGGTCTCGGCGCGGGGCCCGCGACGTCAGCGTCCGGCCTTGGCGGCGCTGGCGCGCACCGCCGCGACCACGGCCTCGGAGGTGATGCCGAACTTCTCGTACAGGGTCTCGTAGGGCGCGGAGGCACCGAAGTGCTCCAGGCCGACCGACTCGCCGGCGTCGCCGACGTAGGCGCGCCAGCCCAGCGCGATCCCGGCCTCGACCGACACGCGGGTGCGCACGGACGGGGGCAGGACGCTCTCGCGGTACTCGTCGCTCTGGGCCTCGAACCACTCGACGCACGGCATGGAGACCACGCGCGTGGGGGTGCCCGCCGACTCCAGCTCCTCGCGGGCGGCCAGGGCGATGGGCACCTCGCTGCCGGTGGCGACGATGATCGCCTCCGGGGCGCCCCCGCCGGCCTCGGCCAGCACGTAGCCGCCGCGGGCGGCGTCCTCGGCGGGCGCGTACCGGGTGCGGTCCAGGACCGGCAGGTTCTGTCGGGTCAGGGCGAGCGCCGCGGGGCGGTCGGCGGTCTCCAGCACCTTGCGCCAGACGACCGCGGTCTCGTTGGCGTCGGCCGGGCGGACGACGTCCAGACCGGGGATGGCGCGCAGCGACCACAGGTGCTCGACCGGCTGGTGGGTGGGGCCGTCCTCGCCCAGGCCGATGGAGTCGTGCGTCCACACGTAGGTGACCGGCAGCTTCATCAGCGCGGCGAGCCGGACGGCCGGGCGCATGTAGTCGCTGAACACCAGGAACGTACCGCCGTAGGGGCGGGTGGGGCCGTGCAGGGCGATGCCGTTGAGGATGGAGCCCATGCCGTGCTCGCGGACGCCGAAGTGCAGCACGCGGCCGTACGGGTTGCCCGGGAACATGGTGCTGGCGCGGTCGAAGGGCAGGAAGGACGGCTCGCCCTTGGGCGTGGTGTTGTTCGACCCGGCCAGGTCGGCGGAGCCGCCCCACAGCTCGGGCAGGACCGGGGCGACGGCGCTGAGCACCTCGCCGCTGGCCTTGCGGGTGGCCATGCCCTTCTCGCTGGCCTCGAAGACGGGCAGGCTGTCCTCCCAGCCCACGGGGAGCTTGCCGGACTGGAGCCGGTCGAACAGGTCGCCGTGCTCGCCGGCGCTGCGGCGCCAGGCCTGGAACGCGGCCTCCCACTCCGAGTGCGCCTGGCGCCCGCGGTCCAGGGCCGCGCGGGTGTGCTCGATGACGGCGTCCTCGACGGCGAACGGCTCGTCGGGCAGGCCCAGGATCTCCTTGGTGGCGGAGATCTCGGCGGTGCCGATGGCCGCGCCGTGGATCGCGCCGGTGTTCTGCTTGTTGGGCGCGGGCCAGCCGATGACGGTGCGCAGGCGGATGAACGTGGGCCGCTCGGTCTCGGCCTTGCCGCGCTGGATCGCCTCGTACAGGGCGTGGACGTCCTCGTGGTACTCGCCGGAGGCGGCCCAGTCGATCTCCTCGACGTGCCAGCCGTAGGCGCGGTACCGCTCGGCGACGTCCTCGGTGTGCGCGACCCGGGTGTCGTCCTCGATGGAGATCCGGTTGTCGTCCCAGATCACGATGAGGTTGCCCAGCCGCTGCGTCCCGGCCAGCGCGCTGGCCTCGTGGCTCACGCCCTCCTGGACGTCTCCGTCGGAGCAGATGGCGTAGACGTGGTGGTCGAAGGGGCTGGAGCCCGGACCGGCCTCGGGGTTGAACAGGCCGCGCTCACGGCGGGCGGCCATGGCCATGCCGACCGCGTTGCCGATGCCCTGGCCCAGCGGGCCGGTGGTGGTCTCCACACCGGCGGTGTGCCCGAACTCGGGGTGGCCGGGCGTGCGGCTGTCCCACTGGCGCAGGGCCTTGAGGTCGTCCAGGGTCAGGTCGTACCCGGCGAGGTAGAGCTGGATGTACAGCGTGAGGCTGGAGTGGCCGCAGGAGAGCACGAACCGGTCGCGGCCCACCCACTCGGGGGCCGTCGGGTCGTGCCGCATCACCTTCTGGAAGAGCAGGTAGGCGGCGGGCGCGAGGCTCATGGCCGTGCCGGGGTGTCCGTTACCCGACTTCTCTACCGCGTCCATCGCCAGTGCTCGGACGGTGTCGACGGCGCGGAGGTCGAGGTCCGACCACTCAAGTTCGTGCGGCGTGTGGGCGTTCACGGACTTTCGTTCTCCTTCTCGGGCACCCGTTCGGCACGGTGTGCGCTGGGTGTGGTTGTGGGCGTACGGTCGCCGGGACGGTCGTCGGCGCCCGGCGCGGCCCGCCGGTGAGGCGGACCGGAGACCCGGCGGGGGACGGACCGCCCTGGGTGTCGGAGCGGGGCGTAGGACGCCCCCCGGCCGCGAGGTCATCCAGTGCAACGGTCGCGACGGCCGAGGGAATCCCGACAGGTTCGGCCAACTGTGAGCCTATCGTCCGCGTCCAGGTGAGGCGCTACCCGACACCGTTCGTCACCGTCCGGCGAAGCGACTGTCCAGGCGCGGCCCGGCCGAGGATGCGGTGCGTGCCCCGCGGACGACGGGTGGGCCCGCGGGAGTGCCGGTGGCGGGGCCGAACGTGTGCGAAGTCTCGGAGCCCGCGTCGGGTGGGACGCCGGCCTCCTGGGCCGCGTCCGGCTACCTTCCGTTCCGGTACACCCCGTCGGCGTCCAGGACGGCGGGGTTGGCGCAGTGGGCGAGCGGCCGGCCGTCCAGGAGGCGGCCGACCTCGTCCGCGACCATGCCGGCCGCCGTGTGCGCGACCTGGCGGCTCGCCCCGGCCACGTGCGGCGTGAGCACGACGTTCGGGGCCCTGAGCAGCCCGGAGCCCGGCGGTACGGGCTCCTCGGGGTAGACGTCGAAGGCGGCCGCGTGCAGGTGACCCGACTCCAGGGCGCGGCGGACGGCCCCGTAGTCGACCAGCCCCCCGCGCGCGCAGTTGACCAGGACGGCGCCGGGCCGCATCGCGGCGATCTCGTCCGCCCCGATGAGGCCCTCGGTCTCCGCGGTCAGGCGGGCGTGCAGTGAGACGATCCGCGCCTGGGCCAGCAGGTCGCCGAGGCTCACCCTGGCGGCCGACTCCGGCAGGGCGTCCTCGGCGACGTAGGGGTCGTACACCAGGACGCGGGCCCCGAGCGCGGACAGCGCCGCGGCGACCCGGCGGCCGATGGCTCCGTAGCCGACGAGCCCGACGGCGGCCCCCTCGATCCCCACGCCGCAGTTGTCGTAGTCGTAGAAGTCGCCGCGCCAGCGCCCGGCCCGCAGGTCGGCGTGCAGATCGGGGATGCGCCGGGCGGCGGCGAGGATGAGGCCGAGGGTGTGCTCGGCCGTGGCCGCGGCGTTGCGCCCGGGCGCGAAGCAGACGGCGACGCCGTGCCGGGTCGCCGCGTCGAGGTTGGCGTTGACCGGTCCGCCGCGGCCGACGCAGAACAGTTCGAGGTCGGGGCAGGCGGCCAGGACGCGCTCGGTGAGCGGCGCCATCTGCGTGACGCACACGCGCGCGCCGCGCAGGGCCGTGACGAGTTCCTCCTCGGTGCCCGACGCCTCCTGGACCTCGGCGACGGGGCCGAAGGGCACATGCGGCCACGGCAGCTCCAGCTCGCGCACCTCGACGTCGGCGCCCACCCGGGCGCGGACGGCGTCGGACAGGAGTCCGGGCAGTACGAAGCGGTCGCCTGCCGCGAGGACGGTGGTGGTCATGGGGTGTTCCTCGGGTCTCTTCGTCGGATTCGGAGTCGGGGCTGGCGCGGGGGCGCGGGCGCGGGCGCGGGCCTACGCTTCGCGCCGTTCGGACGGGCGCGCGGCGGCGGCCCCGGGCGGGACGTTGTAGTCGATCAGCGCCGTACGGCCCCCGGTCACGCTCAGGGTGGTCAGTGCGGTGTTGCGCACGGTCGGGAGGAGGCGGCGGTACTCGCGCAGCGGGACGCCGAGCACATGGCACAGGACCAGCCGGATGAGCGTGCTGTGCGCGATGACCAGGACGCGTCCCTCCGGATAGCGGTCGACGATGTCGTCGAAGCAGCTCAGAGCGCGCTTGACGGCCAGGCGCGGGTCCTCTCCGCCGGGCAGGTGGTGGGCCACCGGGTCGGCGGTGAACGCGGCCCGGCGTTCGGGGAAGAGCCGTTCCATCTCGGCGGCGGTCCGTCCCTCCGCCTCGCCGAAGTCGAGTTCCCGGAGCCGCTCGTCGGCGTGCGGTGGCGCGCCGATGGCCCGGGCGCTGAGCAGGGCGGTCTCGCGGGCGCGGGAGAGGGTCGAGCACCACACCGCGTCCAGCCCCGCGCCGTCGGCCCAGGACGCCAGCGCCTCGGCCTGGGCGTGGCCGCGCGCGGTCAGCGCGACGTCGCTGGAGCCCGCGTAGCGGTTGTCCGCGTGCCAGGTCGTCTCGCCGTGCCGGGCCAGGACAAGGTCGGTCACTGTGTACTCCGTTCTCGCGGGTCGGATTGGTCGTGTCGGGGAGTCGCCCACGTCGTGGGACGCACCGTTGCCCGCCCCCTCACCGGGCGCGCGCCGCGGCGTGCGCGGCGACGCCGGGGTCCAGCCAGCCGCGGCCGCGGAGTTCGTCGACGAGGCGCAGGTACCCCTCGCGCAGGCGGTCGGTCTCGCGGCGGTCGTCGCGCGGGTCGATGGTCGCCCGCACCCGCACCATCTCGGCGGCGACCCGCCGCGGGTCGCGCTCCCGGGAGGCGGCGAGCACGGCCATGCCCAGCGCGGGCTCGGCGTTGGCGGGCACGACGGCCGGGCGGCCCAGGATGTCGGCGCGCAGCTGGCACCAGTAGCGGCTGCGCACGGCGCCGCCGGTGAGGCTCAGGGGACCGTCGGTGGGGGCGCCGAGGAGGTCGAGGTAGTCGTAGCAGAGCCGTTCGACGTAGCCGACCCCCTGGAGCAGGGCCGCGTAGTGGTCGGTCTCGTCGGCGGGCGCGCCGAGCAGGAAGCCCTCGGCGCCGGGCGCGTGGAACGGGAACCGCTCCCCGCGCGAGACCAGCGGGTAGGCCACGGTGGACGTGGCCCCCCGCTCGGCGGCGCGCGCGGACAACGCGTCCAGGTCGCGGCCGGGCAGTGCGTGGGTGAGCGCCCCGGCGCCGGTGCTCGACGCGCCGCCGGGCAGCCAGTCCCCGGTCGGGGAGCGGTGCGAGTAGACCACGCCGCCGGGGTCGCGCAGCGGGTGCGGGCTCACGCCCTTGAGCACCAGGGTGGTGCCCAGCACGGAGTTCCACGCTCCGGGCGCCAGGGCCCCTGCCCCCAGCTGCGCCGCGCAGCCGTCGGTCATACCGGCGACGACCGGGACCCCGCGCGGCAGGCCGGTGCGTGCGGACGCGGCGGCGCACACCTCGCCCAGCACGGCGCCGGGCCGTACGACCTCGGGGAGCAGCGACGCGGGGACGCCGAGTCCGGCCATCACCTCCTCGGGCCAGCGCTCCTCGACGAGGTGGTAGCCGGTCTTGAGCGCGTGGCTGGCGTCGGTGGCGGTGCGGTGCCCGGTGAGCCGCCAGGTGACGAGGTCGGGCTGGTGCAGCACCACGGCGGCTCCCGACCGCGCGCGGTGGTCGTGGTCGAGCAGCCACAGGAGCCTGGGCAGCCCCCACGTGGCGCGCATCCGCTGATAGCCCAGCTCCGCCCAGACGCGCGCGCCGACCTCGTCGGCCCGGGCGGCCTGGGCGTCGGCACGCCCGTCGTCGTACATCAGCCCGGGGGTGAGCGGCGTGCCGTGGGCGTCGGCGAGCAGCAGGGTGCCCGAGGTGGCGTCCACGGCCACACCCGAGACGCGGGCGGCGGGAACGTCGCGCAGCGCGCGGCGGCAGGCGTCGGCGACGGCGGTCCACCACCGTTCGGGGTCCTGCTCGTGGCGGTCGCCGTCGCGGTGGCTGCGGAGGGGTTCGCGGGCCCCGCCGAGAACGGCTCCGCGGGCGTCGACCGCCAGCGCCCGGACGCTCTGGGTGCCGAGGTCGACGCCGACCCACACGGATCGGGAGTCAGTCACGCCGGTGCCCCCTTCCCGGGGTCCGAGGTCATCAGCGCCCACCCCGGGCGGGTGAGTTCGCGCAGGGCCAGGAACCGCTCGTAGGTGTGGGCGTAGAGCCCGGCCAGGCGGGGGTCGGGTTCGCGGACCGGGCGCAGGTGGACGTGGTCCGCGGCGGCCGTGGCGAGGTCGGGGGAGCGGCCCGTGGCGACCAGGCCGCTGAGGAAGGCGCCCTTCGCGCCGGCCTCGGTGTCGGTGGAGCGGACGACGGGCACGCCGGTGACGTCGGCGATGAGCGCGCACCACCGGTCGCTGTTGGCTCCGCCGCCGCTGAGCCGCAGTTCGGTGACGGGGACTCCGGAGGCGGCCAGGCAGTCCTTGAGGACGAGGGTGAGCCCCTCGAACACCGAGCGAGCCATCCGGGCGCGGTCGTGCTCCAGGGACAGTCCCCACCAGGTGCCGCGCGCGTGGGGGTCGAGGAAGGGCGCCCGCTCCCCCGCGGGGGACAGGTAGGGGAGGAAGAGGGGGCCGCCGGGCTCCGGGGCGGCGGCCAGCGCGAGGTCGCCCAGGCTCGCCGGGCCGTCCGTGCCGAGGAGGGAGGACGCCCAGCCGAGGATCTCGGTTCCGGCGAGGGTGGGGAAGGCGCGCAGCAGGTGGCCGGAGGAGTCGAGCGCGATCGTCAGCCCGCTCGGCTCGCCGGCGGTGTCGGGCGCGGTGGTGACCACCTCGGTGCACAGGGTGGTGCCGAGGATGCTGCACGCCTGGCCGTCGGCGACGGCGCCGACGCCCAGGGCGGTGGACGCGATGTCGTAGGGGGCCATGACGACCGGCAGGCCCTGGGGCAGGCCGAGTTCCGCCGCGGCGGCCGGGGTGAGCGTTCCGGTGCGGCGGTCGTCGCCGCGCACCTCGGGCAGGAGGCCGGCCGCCCATTCCAGGCCGAACAGGTCGAGGCAGGCGGGGTCGTAGCCGCGGGTGCGCAGATCGAGGAAGGGCGCCGAGGCGTCGGACTCGTCCACCGAGACGGCGCCGGTGAGCCGGTGGAACACCCAGCCGCCGCAGGTGAGCACGGCCGCGGTGCGCCGCAGGCGGTCGGGGTCGTTGCGGGACAGCCAGGCGAGCAGCGCGTTGGGCAGTCCGGCGAAGGTGAGCGACCCGTTGCGGCGGAAGGCCGCGTCGAGGACGCCGTCGGCGCGCCACTGCTCGACGATCGCCGCCGCGCGCCCGTCCGACCACAGGATCGCCGGTCCGGTCGGCGCCCCCGTGCCGTCCACGGGCCAGCAGCCGTCGCCCTGGGCGGTGACGGCCAGGAAGTCGACGGGTTCGCCCGTCCGCTCGCCGACCTCGCGGACGGCCGCGGCGACCGAGCGCCAGACGGCGTCCATGTCCTGCTCGGCCCAACCGGGCCGGGGGCGGCGCACCTCCGTGGCGCGGCGGGCGACGGCGACCTCGTGGCCGTGGTCGTCGAAGACGACGGCCTTGATCATCGAGGTGCCGACATCGACGGTGGTGACCGCCATCTGTGTCCTCCAGTCGGTGGTGGGGCCGCCGCCCCCCGGCGGGGGCGGCGGCGGATGCGCGTCGTGCGGATCGGCCGGGTACCGGCTCCTATCCCTGTTCCTTCCCGGTGGGGGAGGAGGGCGACGGTCGCGGCTCGACGGTCCGTTGGTGGACGGCCCCGTCCGCGCTCCTCCCGTCGGGGAGCCTGAGGAAGGCCGTCATCAGCGCGCTCGCCAGGTGGAGGAGGGCGAAGATCCACATCACCCCGACCACGCCGAGCGGGCCGAGGAACACGGCGACGACGGCGGGCCCCGCGACGACGCTGACGCCGGCGCCGAGGTTGAGCGCGGCCATCGCCTGGCCCTTGTGCTCGGGGGCCAGCGACGGCATCAGCGCGGACAGCGGCACGTATCCGGCCAGGGTGGCGCCGTAGAACGCGGCGACCAGGAGGGCGAGCGCGTACTGGGGTCCGGCCGCGGCGGGCACGTAGTAGAGGGCCAGGACGCTGACCGCCGAGCCGACGCCGCCGCACCAGGCCACGGTGCGGCGCCACCCCAGGCGGTCGCCGACGACGCCGAACAGGAGGTTGAAGCCGATGTTCGTGGCGAACATGACGGTGAGCAGCCGCAGCCACTGCTCCAGGGACAGGCCCACGGTCTCGGTGAAGAAGACCGGAAGGAAGACCAGGAACCCGAACTGCGAGGCGGTGTTGATGGCGCGGACGGCGGAGCCGACACCGATCCGCGGGCGTCGCCAGAGGATGGTGAGGCTGCCGAGCAGCGTGATGATCGGGCGCTCGCCCTCGGGGGCCAGCCGCCGCGCGCCGGTGGGTTCGCGGACCAGCACAAGCGCGATCAGCCCGCCGACGGCGATGAGCCCGAGCGCGACCCACAGCGTGGAGTAGGCGCCGATCCACGGCACCAGACCGCTGGCGACCAGCGACCCCAGGGTCGGCAGCCCGCCGGTGAAGGCGAACCAGAACCAGCCCACGGCGGTTCCCAACCGCCCGCGCGGGGTGACCGCGGTGACCCACACCAGGAACCCGAAGGCGAACAGCGGGTAGCCGAATCCGCGCAGGCCGTAGGTGAGCAGGATGAGGCGGTAGTCGACCGTGGTCAGGGCCAGGGTGAGGAACAGGATGTGGCAGACGACCCAGACGGACAGGCCGGTCCACATCACCCGGCGGGGTCCCCAGAGGTCGGAGAGCGCGCCGGAGAACCACGCCGCGATGCTCGCGGTGGCCCCGTAGACGCTGAAGACGAGGGCCACGCGCTGCGCGGGGATGCCCTGGTCGAGCAGGTAGGGCGAGAGGTATCCGGCCTCGATACCGTCGCCGATCATGAAGATGAGAACACCGATGAAGCCCCATGCCAGCGGTCGGGGGATGCCGATCCGCTCGGTCCAGTGCCGGGGTGCGGATCCCGTCACCGACCGCGGGTCGTGTTGGGTGCTGGACATGTCACCCTCTCTCGTCGTGGACGGCCCTCGGGGGCCGACCGGTGGACCTGGTGCGGTACCGCGTGTGAGGTCCATGAAAGTGACGCGTGTTATGGGACACAAGGCTTGACCACACACTCATCACACGCTCGTCGCGCCTGGTTGTGACGGCGCTGGATGATCGCCCTTGTCACACGGGGATTTCCGCGGGTTTCATCGGTGTTAGATACTGTGAGATCTCACATGGGTCAGCGGTCCGCATCGCTGGGGTCTCGCGAGGACACAAGGAGGCGCGATGTCGCGCAGCGCATCGACCGGCGGTGACACCGCGGCGCCGGGCGCCGGGCGGCACGCGCGGCAGCTCGGCATCCGCGAGCGGGTCGCCGACGCGGGGTTCGTGCGCGTGGAGGCGCTCGCCGAGGAGTTCGACGTCAGTCCGATGACCATCCACCGCGACCTCGACGCGCTCCAGTCGCAGGGATGGCTGCGCAAGGTCCGCGGCGGCGCGACCGCCCAGACCTCGGCCGTGTTCCACGGCGACCTGGAACAGCGCAGGGCCGCGATGCAGGAGGTGAAGGACCGGCTGAGCGCCGCCGCTCTCGCACTCGTCTCGCCCGGGCAGTCGGTGATGCTGGACGAGAGCACCACCGCCCTGCACGTGGCCAAGCGGCTGCCGCGACGGGCTCCGCTGACCGTCATCACCAACTTCCTGTCGGCGCTCAAGGCGCTGGCCGGGGTGCCGGGCATCGACGTCGTGGCGCTCGGCGGGGCCTACTACCCCGCCTACGACGCCTTCCTCGGCCTGCACACCGCCGACGCGGTGCGCTCCTTCCGGGCCGACGTGCTGTTCATGTCGACGACCGCCATCACCCACGGCACCTGCTACCACCAGTCCCAGGAGACAGTGCACGTCAAGCGCGCGCTCATGGACGCGGCGGCGCGGCGCGTCCTGCTGGTCGACCACACCAAGTTCACCCGGGAGGGCCTCTACGCCCTGGCTCCGCTGACCGGGTTCGACCTCGTCATCGTCGACGACGGCGTCCCCCGGGACGAACTGCGCCGGATCCGGGACCGGGGCGTGGACGTCCAGGTGGTGCCGTGCTGACGGAGGCCGGAACCGGGCGGCGACCGGGAGGCCCCGCGGTGCGCGGCGGATGAGCCGCGGGCCGCGTCCGGCCGGGGCCGGGCGGCGCGTGGCACGCTGGCAGCGCGCACGGGCGTGTGCGACGCTGCTGTACACCCGGCGGGACCCCGCCGCCCCGCACGCCCTGGACCTGGGGATATCCGTTGTCAGGGGGCTCGTCCCCGGGGCGCGCGAGGAAGTACTACAGTATGTCGTTGACGGGGTTTCCGCCGATCCAGACGCTTTGTCGGCCCGATCGACCCCGCATGGCGAGCAGTGTCGAGACCCTTAGACTTGTCGAGGTATCCGCGTGTCCGAAACCGAGCCGGTGCCCCACCCGGGGACGCCAGCGAGCCGACCGGGGGCGCGGTGCTGATGGCCCTCGCCGACCGTTCCCCGCACACCGGCGCCGCCGACACCGCCGCCCCCCGGGCCCCCCGCAAGGCCTCGTTCGGCGATCACGTGCGCGCCTACGTCGCCCTCTCCAAGCCCCGCGTCATCGAGCTGCTGCTCATCACCACGATCCCCGTGATGTTCGTCGCGGCCGGGGGCGTCCCGCCGCTGTGGACCGCGGTGGCCACGCTGCTGTTCGGCACGATGTCGGCGGCCAGCGCGAACGCGATGAACTGCTACATCGACCGCGACATCGACCGTGAGATGCGCCGCACCCGCCAGCGTCCGGGGGCGATGGACGTGGTCACGCCGCGCGGCGCGCTGACCTACGGGCTCGTGCTCGCCGCCGGTTCCACCGCGGGCTTCGCCGTCCTGGTCAACTGGCTCTCCGCCGCGCTGTCGGTCTTCGCGATCCTCTTCTACATCTTCGTCTACACGATGCTGCTCAAGCGGCGCACCGCCCAGAACGTCGTGTGGGGCGGCATCGCCGGGTGCATGCCGGTCCTCATCGGCTGGGCCGCCGTCACGGGCGGGCTGTCGTGGGCGCCGTTCGTGCTCTTCCTGGTGGTGTTCTTCTGGACGCCTCCGCACACCTGGGCGCTGGCCATGCGCTACCGCGAGGACTACGCGGCGGCCAAGGTGCCGATGCTGCCGGTGGTGGCCTCCGACCGCCGGGTGCTCCTGGAGTGCGTGCTCTACAGCTGGGCCACCGTGGTCGTGTCGCTGATCTTCTGGCCGGTGGCGGGCACCACCTGGTTCTACGGCGCGGTCGCGGTCGTGCTGGGCGCGCTGCTGGTGGGCCAGGCGCACCGCCTGCTCAGCCGCTCGATGGCGGGCGTGACCGGCGCCAAGCTCAGGACGATGGGCTTCTTCCACCTGTCCAACGCCTACCTGGCGCTGCTGTTCGTGGCGGTGACCGTGGACCCGCTGCTCGCGAACGTCCTGGGCTGACCGCCCCCGCACCGCTCCGGTGGCGGCGTCCCGCACGGGACGCCGCCAGCCGCGTGTCCGGCGCGCCGCGGTCGGTCAGCCTCCGGCGGGCAGGCTCCTGAGCCCGCGCGACCAGGACAGGACGGCGGCCCACGCCACCAGACCGGTCAGGACCAGTGCCACGGGCACGTGCGCCTGGAGCGGCCCGTAGCTGCCCATCGCCGCCTGGCCGAAGCCCAGGGCGAAGGCCACCAGGCTCACCGCCAGCACCGTCCTGGGAGCCTCCGGCCCCCGTCCCGCGCCCCGCCACACCCACCAGGCGGCCGCGGCCTGGGCCGCGGCGGCCACGTGCACGCCGAAGGCCCCGTAGTAGTGCAGGGGCAGCGCGTCCTCGTTGAAGGTCACGAGCTGTCCGGCGGTGGCGCCCTCCCACAGGACGACGGTCAGGTGGAGGAGGGCTGCGACCCGCAGTGCCCACAGGGCCGTGGCGGGAGAGGAGACGGTGTCCATGGGGGACCTTCCGGTACGACGACGGGAATCTGGCTCGATAGTGCCGCATTCGGCGACACGGCGGTAGACGTGCGCGGACACCGGTGGGCGGCGGCGCGGCCCGCCCCCGGATCCCGATACGATCGGTGCCCATGCCCCGACTCGACAGCAAGGCCATCCTCCAGGGCCGACGCTCCCGCTACTCGGCGACGCTCATCGTCGGCACCACGGTCAGCCTGGTGTGCCTCCTCGGCATGCTCGTCTACCTGTGGCTGCTGGCTGTGGCGGGCGGAGCGGCCGCCGGCATCGACGGCGCCGTCGGCTTCGTCGTCAGCCTGGTCGCCGCCGTCATCCCCGTGTCCGTGCTGGTGCCGCTGATCCTCATGCTCGACCGGTTCGAACCCGAACCCGGATGGGTGCTGTTCTTCGCCTTCGTCTGGGGCGCCGGCGTGGCCGTGGTGGTGTCCCTGCTGCTCAACACCTGGGGCATGAACAACCTCACCGTCCCGCTGTACGGCGCGGACCTGGGGGACTACGTCGCCACCTCGGTGGTGGCGCCCGTGGTCGAGGAGAGCGCCAAGGGCGCCGTCCTGCTGATCATCCTGTGGCGCCGCCGCCACGAGATCGACACCTTCACCGACGGCGTCATCTACGGCGCGATGGTCGCCACCGGCTTCGCCTTCACCGAGAACGTCCTCTACTTCCTCAGCGCGTTCTTCGACGACACCCTGGTCGCCACCTTCGCGATCCGGGGACTGATCGCGCCCTTCGGCCACCCCATCTACACGGCGATGATCGGGGTGGGGGTCGCCTACGCGGCCATGAACACGGGCGTGACGCGCCTGTTCGCGCCCGTGGCCGGATGGGGTCTGGCGGTCGTGCTGCACGGCATGTGGAACGCCTCGACCCGCTTCGGGTGGCTCGGGCTCGCCGCGGCCTACTTCGTGCTGTTCGTGGTGCTGATGTGCCTGCTGGGAACGGCTGTCCGGGACCGCCACGCCCAGATCAGGGCCATCGCCCAGTACCTGCCGCGGTACATCCCCACCGGGCTGGTGACGCGGGCCGACGTCACCATGCTCAGCTCCATGGCCGGACGCCGCCGGGCCCGGGAGTGGGCCGCGAGCAACGCGGGCCGCCGCGGCCGTAGCGCGATGAAGGAGTACCAGCTGGCCGCGACGGAGCTGGCGCTGCTGCACAAGAAACTCGACGCCGGAGTGCCGCGTGAGGACTGGAAGGTCCGCCGGGACTCGTTCCTGGCGCTCATGCACGTGGCACGGGACACCTTCCTGGGGCGGATGCCGCAGCCGGTGGCGCCCGGTTGGGCCGAGCGCCCGACCGACTCGGGCTTCCTACGCCGGTCGGACTTCGCCCACGTCATCGCCCAGGCGCGGGCTCAGCAGGACTACGTTCCCCGCCACGGACAGCGTCCGGGTCACTGAGCTCCCCGCCCTCCGGGACGAGCCGCGTGGTGGCGAAGTACAGGCGGCAGATCGCGATCCACGTCAGCGTCGAGCCGAGCACGTGCAGCACCACCAGTCCCTCGGGCAGGGCGAGCACGTACTGCGTGTAGCCCAGGATCCCCTGGAGGACCACCACCGCGACCAGGGCCAGCGCGCTGACCCGCACCGGGCGGCGCGCCCCGCCGCGCACGGCGACCACCGCGGCCAGGACCGCCGTCGCCAGGGTCAGCCAGGCCAGGGCGGAGTGCACACGGGTGACGGCGCTCAGGGCCAGGTCCCAGCGCGGGGCCTCGGCGTCGCCGCCGTGCGGCCCGGTCCCGGTGACCACGGTCCCGGCGACCAGCAGCAGGAACCCGATCACGAGCAGGCCGACGCTCAGCGCGTGCAGCATCGGGCCGACCGAGACCCGGGGCGTGCCCTCGGGCTCCTGGCAGCGCACGTACAGCGCCACGGCCAGGAGGGTCACCACCATCGACAGCAGGAAGTGCGTGGCGACCGAGGCCGGGTGCAGGTCGGTCCACACGGTGATGCCGCCGACCACGCCCTGGCCGAGCACACCGAAGGGGATGATCACGGCCAGCCGTGTCAGGTCGCGGCGCCGGGGCCGTGAGCGCAGGACGGCCAGGAGGGTGATGAACCCGACCGCGAGCACGAGGAACGTGAGCGTGCGGTTGCCGAACTCGATCGCGGCGTTGAGCGCCGCGTGCTCGGTGTCGACGGGCACGAAGCTCTCGGGGGTGCAGCGCGGCCACTCCGAGCAGCCGAGCCCGGAGGACGTGACGCGCACGGTGGCTCCGGTGACGGCGATTCCGGCGTTGACCACGACGTTGCCCAGCGCCCACGCGCGCAGCGACCGCGGGGTCGGCGTCCAGATGGTGCGGGCGAGGAGGACGAGCACCAGGACCCCGGTGACGGCGACGGCGATCTGCCAGGCCCACAGCGGGGCGCCGAGGATCTCGATGGTCTCCGTCGCGAGCGGGGGGAGCGGGTGCGGGGCCGTGGTCGCGGCGTCCGGGAGCGCAAACATACGACAGACTGTAGTACACGGCTCCGGCTCCCGCCGCCCGCCCCCGCCCACCGCCGCGACCTGCGCGGACGCCCCTGGCCGCGGGCGTCCGAGCCGTCGGCGTCCGTCGGCGGGGCCGCGCCCCCCGGGGACGTCGTGGGAGGGGGATCACCCGTCCCGGCGCGGAGGCGCGGAGGCGGGCTCGGCCTCCCGCTCGCCCTCGACGCGTCGGGCCGCGGTGCGCGTCGCTCCGGCACTGGCCGCGATGACGCAGGCGACCGCGATCCACTGCCACACGGTGAGCTGCTCGCCCAGCAGCACCAGCCCCACCAGTGCGGCGGCGGCCGGCTGCAGGCTCATGAGGACGCCGAACACCCGCGGGGGCATCCGGCGCAGGGCCGTGAGCTCCAGCGAGTAGGGCACCACGGACGAGAGCACGCCCACGGTCAGGCCGAACAGCAGAAGCCGCCAGTCGAGCAGCGCGGCGCCGCCCTGGACGACGCCCACGGGGGCCAGGAGCACCACGCCGACCACGCTCGCGACCGCCAGCCCCGAGGCCCCCTCGAAGCGCTGCCCCGTCGCGGCGCTCAGCAGGATGTACCCCGCCCACGCCGTCGCGGCCAGCACCGCGAACCCGATGCCCCACGGGTCCATGGAGCCCGACTCCAGGCCCAGCGCGACCACGCCCAGCCCGGCCAGTGCGGCCCACAGCAGGTCGACGCGCCGGCGCGAGCCCAGGATCGCGATGGACAGCGGTCCCAGGTACTCGACGGTGACCGCGATCCCCAACGGGATGCGCGCGAAGGCCTGGTAGATGAAGAGGTTCATCAGCGCCAGCGACACCCCGTAGCCGAGGACGACCGCCCAGTCGCCCCTGCCGCGTCCGCGCAGGACCGGGCGCGCCACCACGACCAGCAGCGCCGCCGAGGTGAGCAGCCGGAGCCAGACCACGGCGGCCGGGGGCAGCGCCTCGAACAGGTTCTTGGCCACCCCGGCGCCGATCTGCACGGAGGAGATGCCGACCAGGACCAGCCAGACCGGAGGCACGGAGTCCAGGGCCGCGCGTGACGCGGAGCGGTCGCGACCTGACGAGAAGCTCATGGCGGATCATCCTACGTTTTGGGGGCCCGCTCCGCGACGGCGGGAGTCCCGGAGCCGTCCTCCCCGGAACCGTCGTCCCCGGAGCGGCGCGGACCGACCAGGGCGGCCAGGACCAGGAGCCACGCCACGACCACCAGGCCCGGCTGGAGGAGGGTCATGACCAGACCGAACACCGTCCGCTCGGCCTGGGCGGCCAGCGCCTGCGCGCCGATCCACGCGTACGGCAGCGCCGCGGCGGCCAGGTTGGCGAGCAGGCCCGCCCACACCAGTCCGCTCCGGGCCGGACGCCGCCGCACCAGCACCGCCCCGCCCACCGCGAGCAGGAACAGGGGCGGTCCGAGATGGCGCACGGCGATGAACCAGGGAACTCCGATGACCTCCATGGCGGCCGACCCTACCGGGCGAGCACCGTCCCGACCGGTCAACATGCGCGAATCAGCGCATGTGGTGTGAAATAGACCGGGGTCGTCGCGGAAACGGCCCGTACCCCGCCGCCTTGGAGCACCCACTCATGCCCTCTCGAACCGACCCCGCCCCCGAGACTGAGAGCCTCGTCCCCCGCTGGCCGATCGTCGTCGGTGCGATCGCGCTGGTGATGGTCGTGGCCATCGCCGGGTACGCCGGCGGTCTCCTCTTCCCGGGTGCGGCGGAGCGGGACGAACCCGCGTTGGCGGTCGAGGCGGGCATCCTCGCCGAACCGGCGGGCGCGCCCGAACAGGAGCCCTCGGAGGAGCCGACCGAGGAGCCCTCGGAGGAGCCCGCCCACCCCGCGGGCCTGGACCCCGCGGTGACCTACGTGCTCCAGAACGGCAACGGCGGCCGTGTCCTGGACGTCGTCCAGGCCGCCACCGCCAACGGATCGCCCGTGCACCTGTGGGACCGCCACGACGGCGTCAACCAGCAGTGGCGCTTCGTCCCCGTCGAGGGCGGGTTCTACGAGATCGAGGCCGTGGGCGCCGGCAAGCTCCTGGAGATCCCCACCGCCGCCGACGCGGGACCGGGCGCCGCTCTGCTCACCCGCACCGGGCAGCCCAACCAGCAGTGGTCCCTCGTCGAGGTCGGCCCCGGTGTGGTCCGCATCGTCAACCGCGCGACCGGCCAGGCCCTGGAGGGCCGGGGCGGCGCGCCCGACAACGGCACTCCGGTCACGCAGGCCGCCGACGCGGGCCAGGCCCACCAGCAGTGGCGGTTGCTCCCGCTGTCCTGAGCGGTCGGACACCCCAGGGGGTTACCGTTCGGGCGCCGGCAGGGTTCTGCACGACGAGGCAAGCCGCGTAGCGAGGAACGAGCGATAGGCGTAGCCGAGGAGGAAGAATCCCTGCCTTCGGGGCGCCCGAACACGGTCCGAAGCGAAGCGGAGGACCAAGACGAACACTGCTACTCCCAGCGGAACAGGCGGCTCGCCAGCAGCCCGGCCACGGCGGTCCACACGGCCAGGACCGCGAAGGGGGCCGCGCCGGGCAGCGACCCGTCGACCAGCACCGCCCGCAGCCCCGAGGTGAGCGCGGTGATCGGCAGCGCCGCCACCGTCTGCTCGACCGGTCCGGGGAAGCTGCTGGTCGGGAAGAGCACCCCGCCCAGCCCCAGCATGAGCACGTACACCAGGTTGGCCCCGGCCAGCGTGGCCTCGGCGCGCAGGGTCCCCGCCATCAGCAGCGCGAGCGAGCTGAACGCGGCCGTGGCCAGCAGCAGGAGGGCCAGCGCGGCCACGGCGCCGACCGGGGCGAGCGAGGGCGACCAGCCCAGCAGCAGGGCCGCGGAGGACAGCACCGCGATCTGGATCGCCTGGACGCCGAGCACGGCCAGGGTCTTGGCGGCCAGCAGTCCGAACCGCGGGAGCGGGGTCGCGCCCAGGCGCTTGAGCACCCCGTAGCGCCGCTCGAAGCCCGTTCCGATGGCCAGGCCGGTGAACGAGGTCGACATGACCGCCAGCGCCAGCACGCCGGGCGTCAGGGCGTCCACGCGGGAGCCCCCGCCCACGTCCAGGACGGAGGTGAGGCTGAACCCCACCAGCAGCAGGACCGGGATGACCATGGTCAGCAGGAACTGCTCGCCGTGCCGCAGCATGATCCGCAGCTCCATCCCCGCCTGCGCGGTGACCATCCGCCAGGCCGGGGCGGCCTGCGGATCGGGGCGGAACAGGTCGGCGTCGCCGTCGGCGGTGCGGCCGACGGGAACGGCCGTGGGAGTGCTGGAGGTGTGCTCGGTCATCAGTCGCGCAGTTCCCGGCCGGTGAGTTCGAGGAAGACGTCTTCGAGGGTACGCCGCCGCACGCGCAGGTCCTCGGCGAGGATGCCGGCCGAGGCGCACCAGGCGGTCACCGTGGCCAGGAACTCCGGGCCCAGGGCGTCGGGGTCGTCGGTGGTGACCACGTACTCCCGGCCGCCGCCGACGGCGGTCGCGGACCCGACCCGGCCGCCCTCGGGCAGGGCGGCCCGCAGGGCCTCGGTGTCCAGGGGCGCGGCGGCCGAGAAGCGCACCTCGCGGCGGTCGCCGGTCAGCTCGCGGGGGCTCCCCTCCGCGACCACGGAGCCGCGGTCGACGACGATCACGTGGTCGGCGAGCCGCTCGGCCTCGTCCATGTGGTGGGTGGTGAGGATCACCGCGACCCCGGCGGCGCGCAGGGCGGCCACCAGATCCCAGGTGGCCATCCGCGCCTGCGGGTCCAGCCCGGCGGTCGGCTCGTCGAGGAAGACCAGTTCGGGGCGGCCGACCACGGCGCAGGCCAGGGACAGGCGCTGCTGCTGGCCGCCGGACAGGCGGCGGAACGGGGTCGCGGCGGCGGAGGTCAGGCCGAGGCGCTCCAGCAGGAGGCCGGGGTCGATCGGACGGGCGTGGAAGGAGGCCATCAGGCGCAGCCACTCGCCCGCGCGGGCGCCGGTGGGCACGCCGCCGGACTGGGGCATCACCCCGACGCGGGGCTTGAGCGCGGCGGCGTCGGCGACCGGGTCCAGGCCCAGCACGCGCACCCGCCCGCCGTCGGCACGGCGGAACCCCTCGCAGATCTCGATGGTGCTCGTCTTGCCCGCGCCGTTGGGGCCGAGCAGCGCGGTGACCGCGCCCCTGCGCGCGGTGAACGTGAGGTCGGCGACTGCGGTGGTGGCGCCGTAGCGCTTGACCAGGTCGACGACCTCGACCGCGGCTGTGTCCATGGGCCCTGAGTCTACGTGCGGCCCGGTGGGGCGGGGCACCGGCCCGGGAGCGGGGTTCGGGGCGGGTGCCGGGAGGGCTCGGGCAGGGGTGTCCACATGGCGGCGCGGCGTCCCGGAATGTGGGACAACGGACTGTTCTTCGGCCGGTCGGCGTTGTGACCGGCCGATGGCCCCTGGATGAATGCGCAGTTAGGCAAGGCTGACCTTCGTGACGAAGCGCATGAATGCGGGTTTGCCTACGCGGACTTATTTAGGCCACACTGATGTTGTCAAAAACACGAGCGGCGTCCGGAGAAGGGAGGGGAGCGCTGTGCCCGACGCGACCAGTGTGCCCCGCCCGATGTCCGGCCCCGACCGCGGGGCCGAGAACGGCACCCGTGCCCGGGTCGCGCGGCTCATTCTCGAACAGGGTCCGATCACCGCCTCCTCCCTGGGGGAACGGCTCGGGCTCACCCCGGCGGCCATCCGCCGCCACCTCGACAACCTGACCAGCGAGGGCATGGTCGAGGCCCGCGACGCACGACCCGTCGGCGGACGCCGGCGCAGGGGTCGCCCGGCGCGTGTCTTCGCCATCACCGAGGCCGGGCGGGACGCCTTCGTCCACGCCTACGACGACCTCGCCTCCAGCGCGCTCCGCTTCCTCGCGGAGACCGCCGGCCCCGAGGCCGTCGGCGAGTTCGCCCAGCGTCAGGTCGCCGACCTGGAGAGGCGCTACAGGCCACTGCTGGACGCGGTTCCTCCCGAACAGCGCGTCCGGCTCCTGGCCGAGGCACTGTCCAACGACGGTTACGCCGCCACCGCGGGCCGGGCGCCCGCACCCGGGGGCGGCGACCAACTGTGCCAGCACCACTGCCCCGTCGCCCACGTCGCCGCCGAGTTCCCGCAGCTCTGCGAGGCCGAGATCGAGGCCTTCTCGCGGCTTCTGGGCACCCCGGTGCGCCGGCTGGCCACCATCGCCCACGGCGACGGTGTCTGCACCACGCACGTCACCCCTCGGGGGGACGGGGCGAGCGGGGGAGACGGCACCCCCGCGACCAACGCCGCCCGCCAGGGGGCGGGCGGCTCGGAACACCACAAGGACGTCTGAGTCCAGGAGGAGTCCGCGCATGACGTCTATCGCGCACCCCGAGCTCGAAGGGCTCGGCAACTACGAGTACGGCTGGGCCGACTCCGACGAGGCCGGGTCGAAGGCCCGTCGCGGTCTCAACGAAGAGGTCGTTCGCGACATCTCCGACAAGAAGGACGAGCCGGAGTGGATGACCAAGCTCCGCCTCAAGTCTTTGCGGCTCTTCGACAAGAAGCCCATGCCCAACTGGGGCGCGGACCTGTCCGGGATCGACTTCGACAAGATCAAGTACTTCGTGCGGTCCACGGAGAAGCAGGCGACCTCCTGGGAGGAGCTGCCCGAGGACATCAAGAACACCTACGACAAGCTGGGCATCCCCGAGGCCGAGAAGCAGCGCCTCGTCGCCGGTGTCGCCGCGCAGTACGAGTCCGAGGTCGTCTACCACCAGATCCGTGAGGACCTGGAGGAGCAGGGTGTCATCTTCCTGGACACCGACACCGCTCTCAAGGAGCACCCGGAGATCTTCGAGGAGTACTTCGGCTCGGTGATCCCGCCCGGCGACAACAAGTTCGCCGCGCTGAACACCGCCGTGTGGAGCGGCGGGTCCTTCATCTACGTTCCCAAGAACGTGCACGTGGAGATCCCGCTCCAGGCCTACTTCCGGATCAACACCGAGAACATGGGCCAGTTCGAGCGGACGCTGATCATCGTCGACGAGGGCGCCTACGTCCACTACGTCGAGGGCTGCACCGCACCGATCTACAAGTCGGACTCGCTGCACTCCGCGGTCGTCGAGATCATCGTCAAGAAGAACGCGCGCTGCCGGTACACGACCATCCAGAACTGGTCGAACAACGTCTTCAACCTGGTCACCAAGCGCGCCATCGCCGAAGAGGGCGCCACCATGGAGTGGATCGACGGCAACATCGGCTCCCAGGTCACCATGAAGTACCCGGCCGTCTACCTCATGGGCGAGCACGCCAAGGGCGAGACCCTGTCGATCGCGTTCGCGGGCGAGGGCCAGCACCAGGACACCGGCTCCAAGATGGTGCACTGCGCGCCCAACACCTCCTCCACCATCATCTCCAAGTCGGTGGCACGCGGCGGGGGCCGCGCCTCCTACCGGGGTCTGGTGCAGGTGCAGGAGGGCGCCGACCACGCCAAGTCCTCGGTCAAGTGCGACGCGCTGCTGATCGACACGATCAGCCGCTCGGACACCTACCCCTACAACGACCTGCGCGAGGACGACGCAGAGCTCGCGCATGAGGCGACCGTCTCCAAGGTCAGCGAGGACCAGCTGTTCTACCTCATGAGCCGGGGGATGGACGAGGACGAGGCCATGGCCATGATCGTGCGCGGGTTCGTCGAGCCCATCGCGCGCGAGCTGCCCATGGAGTACGCGCTGGAACTGAACCGGCTGATCGAGCTTCAGATGGAAGGAGCGGTTGGTTAAGTTGACCAGCCCGAGCATCGAACCCAAGGCCCACAGTCACGGTCTCGGGGACATCCCGTTCTCCAAGTTGGCCACCCACGGGTCCTTCGACGTGAACGACTTCCCCGTCCCGACCGGTCGTGAGGAGGAGTGGCGGTTCACCCCGATCCGCCGGCTCAGGGGCCTGCACGACGGCAGTGCCGTGGCCGACGGAGCCGACAAGCTCGACATCGACGCCCCCGAGGGCGTCACGGTGGAGCGCGTCGGCCGCGACGACTCCCGGATCGGCACGGCCGGCCGCCCCGCGGACCGCGTGGTCGCCCAGGCCCACTCCTCCTTCGAAGAGGCCACGGTCGTCACCGTCGCCCAGGGCAAGGCCCTGGACCGGCACGTGGCCATCGAGCGCCAGGCGCAGGGCGGGACGCGCTTCGACCAGTACGTCATCGACGTCAAGCCGCTGGCCGAGGCGGTCGTCGTCCTCAACCAGACCGGCGGCGGCGTGCGCGCGGGCAGTGTGGACGTCCACGTCGGCGAGGGCGCCCGGCTCACGCTGGTCAGCGTGCAGGACTGGGACGGCGACGCCGTCGACGTCACCCAGCACAACGCCCAGGTCGCCAAGGACGCCACGTTCAAGTCGATCGTCATCACGCTGGGCGGCGACCTGGTCCGGCTCTCCCCGAAGGTGGCCTACACCGGGCGCGGCGGCAACGCCGAGCTGCACGGCCTGTACTTCACCGGGGACGGCCAGCACCACGAGCACCGCTCGCTGATCGACCACAACCTCTCGCACACCCGCTCCCGCGTGGAGTACAAGGGCGCGCTGAGCGGCAAGGACGCGCACGGTGTCTGGATCGGTGACGTGATCATCGGCGAGGGCACCACCGGCACGGACTCCTACGAGCACAACCGCAACCTCCAGCTCACCGACGACACCCGCGTGGACTCGGTGCCGAACCTGGAGATCTTCACCGGTGAGGTGGAGGGCGCCGGCCACGCCGCCGCCAGCGGTCGCCTCGACGACATCCACCTGTTCTACCTGCGTTCGCGCGGCATCCCGGAGGACGAGGCGCGCCGCCTGGTCATCCGCGGCTACTTCCTGGAGCTCATCAACCGGATCCCGGTCGAGGACCTGCGCGACGAGATCATGGCCAAGGTCGAGCGGAAGCTGGCCGCCCATGAGTGAGACCAAGCAGTGGGTGAAGGTCGCCGAGCTCGCCGAGATCCCCGAGGAGGGGGCTCTGGGGGTCGAGATCGACGACCGGACCCCGGTCGCCCTGGTCCGCTCCGAGGGCGTGGTCTACGCCGTGCGGGACGTGTGCTCGCACGCCGAGGTCCGCCTGTCGGAGGGCGAGGTCGAGGACGGCACCATCGAGTGCTGGCTGCACGGCTCCTGCTTCGACCTGAGCTCGGGGGCGCCGATCAACCCGCCCGCCACCCAGCCGGTCCCCACCTACGACGTGAAGATCGACGGCGACGACGTGCTCGTGTCGCTGGATGAGAAGAATTCCTGAGGCCTGATATGACGAAGTTCGAGATCCGCGGTCTGCGCGCCGACGTCCTGATCGGAGAGGACGAGCGGCAGGAGATCCTCAAGGGCGTCGACCTGACCATCAACTCCGGTGAGACCCACGCCATCATGGGCCCCAACGGCTCCGGCAAGTCCACCCTCGCCTACGCGATCGCCGGCCACCCGCGCTACGAGATCACCGAGGGCGAGGTCCTGGTCGACGGCGAGAACATCCTGGAGATGAGCGTCGACGAGCGCGCCCGCGCCGGTGTGTTCCTGGCCATGCAGTACCCGGTCGAGGTCCCGGGCGTGTCCATGTCCAACTTCCTGCGCAGCTCCGTGACCGCGGTGCGGGGCGAGGCCCCCAAGCTCCGCCAGTTCTCCAAGGAGCTCCAGGGCGCGATGAAGGACCTGTCCATCGACCCGGCGTTCGCCGCCCGCGGCGTCAACGAGGGCTTCTCCGGCGGTGAGAAGAAGCGCCACGAGATCCTCCAGCTGGAGCTGCTCAAGCCCAAGGTCGCCATCCTCGACGAGACCGACTCCGGCCTCGACGTCGACGCGCTCAAGGTCGTGTCCGAGGGCGTCAACCGCGCCAAGGCCGGCGGCGAGATGGGCGTCATGCTCATCACGCACTACACCCGCATCCTCAACTACGTGAAGCCGGACTTCGTCCACGTCTTCGCCAACGGCCGCGTCGCCGAGTCCGGCGGCCCGGAGCTGGCCGACGCGCTGGAGGCCGACGGCTACGAGCGGTTCGTGAAGGCGGGCGCGTAACCGTGACCCTCCGCGAGTTCGGTCGGCCCGGGACGGGCCCGCTCGACACCCAGGCGATCCGGAAGGACTTCGAGATCCTCTCCCGGACCGTCCGTGACGGGCGCCCTCTGGTGTACCTCGACTCAGGGGCGACCTCCCAGAAACCGAGACGGGTACTGGACGCCGAACGCGAGTTCTACGAGCGCCACAACGCGGCCGTGCACCGCGGCGCCCACCAGCTCGCGGAGGAGGCGACCGACGCCTACGAGGCCGCCCGGGAGACCATCGCCCGGTTCGTCGGGGCGGCCCCCGGCGAGGTGGTGTTCACCAAGAACGCCACCGAGGCGATCAACCTCGTCGCCTACGCGATGAGCAACGCGGCCACGGCCGACGACGGGCTCCGCCGCTTCCAGGTGGGGCCCGGGGACGAGATCGTCGTCACCGAGATGGAGCACCACGCCAACCTGGTGCCCTGGCAGCAGCTGTGCCAGCGCACCGGCGCGACGCTGCGGTGGTTCCCGGTCACCGAGGAGGGGCGCCTCGACCTGTCCGACCTGGACGGCCTGGTCAACGAGCGCACCCGCATGGTGGCCTTCGCCCACCAGTCCAACGTGCTGGGGACGGTCAACCCGGTGGCGCCCATCGTCGCCCGCGCCCGCGAGGTCGGCGCGCTGGTGCTGCTGGACGCCTGCCAGTCGGTCCCGCACATGCCGGTGGACGTCGCCGAGCTGGGCGTGGACTTCCTGGCCTTCTCCGGGCACAAGATGCTCGGTCCCAACGGGATCGGCGTCCTGTGGGCCCGGCGGGAGCTGCTGGAGGCCATGCCGCCGTTCATCACCGGCGGGTCCATGATCGGCGTCGTGCACATGGAGTACTCCACGTGGGCCGAGCCGCCGCAGCGGTTCGAGGCCGGGGTGCCCATGGCGCCGCAGGCGGTCGCCCTGGCCGCGGCCTGCGACTACCTCACCGAGGTGGGCATGGACCGGGTGGCCGAGCACGAGCACCGGCTCACGGCGTACGCGCTGGAGCGCGTGGGCGCCGTCGAGGGGGTGCGGATCGTCGGTCCCGCCGAGGCCGTGGACCGCGGGAGCGCGGTGTCGTTCGTCGTGGACGGCATCCACCCCCACGACCTGGGCCAGGTCCTGGACGACCGGGGAGTGGAGGTGCGGGTGGGCCACCACTGCGCCTGGCCGCTGCACCGCAAGCTCGGCATCCCCGCGACCACACGCGCGTCGTTCTACCTCTACAACACCCTGGAGGACGTGGACGCGCTCGTGTCGGCGATCCAGGACGCGCAGCGGTTCTTCGGAACCCGGCCCTGAAGCGAGCGAGGAACAGCCTGACCATGCAGCTGGACGCGATGTACCAGGAGATCATCCTGGACCACTACCGCAACCCCCACCACAAGGGGCTGCGGGACCCGCACAACGCGGAGTCGCACCACATCAACCCCACCTGCGGGGACGAGGTGACGCTCCGGGTGGCGCTGACCCCCGCGGACGGGTCGGCCCTCGACGAGAAGGCGATCGTCAGCGACGTCTCCTACGAGGGGATGGGCTGCTCGATCAGCCAGGCCAGCACCTCGGTGCTCACCGACCTGCTGATCGGGCGCACGGTCGCCGAGGGCATGGCGACCCTGGACGCCTTCACCGAGCTGATGCAGTCCAGGGGCCGGGGCGAGCCCGACGAGGACGTGCTGGAGGACGCGGTGGCGTTCGCCGGCGTGTCGAAGTACCCGGCACGGGTCAAGTGTGCCCTGCTGGGGTGGATGGCCTGGAAGGACGCTGTGTCGAAGTCCCTGGAGAAGGAAGGCGCCCGATGAGCGAGAACGAGACGGCGAAGGCCGGGGCCGCCGAGGGCTCCGAGGCCGCCGCGCCCCTGTCCCCCGAGGCGGAGCAGCTGGTCGAGGAGATCGGCGAAGCGCTCAAGGACGTGATCGACCCCGAGCTGGGCGTCAACGTCGTGGACCTGGGGCTGCTGTACGGGGTGAGCGCCGACGACGACGTCATCACCCTGGACATGACCCTGACCAGCGCGGCGTGCCCGCTGACCGACGTGATCGAGGACCAGGCCACCAGCGCCCTGGACGAGTTCGAGCGCGAGGTGAGGATCAACTGGGTCTGGATGCCGCCGTGGGGTCCGGACAAGATCACCGACGACGGGCGGGACCAGCTCCGCATGCTGGGCTTCAACGTCTGACGTTCCGTAGGAGACACCGCGCCGCAGGCGTCCGTCGGGGGAGGGCCGCCCCTCCCGCGAGGCGGACCTCGGCCGGTGGCGGGCGACGGGGCGGGCCGGGACCCCTGGGGGTTCCGGCCCGCCCCGCGTTCGCCTACCGCACTCTCTGGGTGACGATGATGCACGCCAGCACGGCGACGGCGGCGATCGGAGCGCTGGGGGTGAGGGGCTCGCCCAGCAGCAGCACCGCCCACGACAGGGTGAGCACGGGCTGGGCGAGCTGGAGTTGGCTGCCCCGGGCCACACCGATGATCGCCATCCCGCCGTACCAGGCCACGAATCCGGCGAACTGGCTGACGAGCACGAGGTAGGCCAGACCGGTCACCGCCGTCGGGGTGGGGTGGGCCGGTTCCAACGCCAGGGCGAGCGCGGACGCCGGGACGAACACCGGCAGCGAGAACACCAGCGCCCAGGCGATGACCCGCCACCCGGGTGTCCGCGCGGCCAGACGTCCGCCCTCCGCGTACCCGGCGGCGCCGCCCACGACCGCGCCGATCATGTACAGGTCCCCGGTCGAGGGAACCCCGCCGCTGCGCAGGAACGTGAACGCGACGACCACGGCGGTCCCGGTCACCGCGGCCGCCCAGAACACGGGGGAGTGGCGCACGCCCGTGCGCACGGCGGCGTAGGCGGCGGTGGCGATGGGCATGGCGCCCACGACGACCGCGGCGTTGCCGGTGGAGGTGGTCTGGAGGGCGAGCGTGCTCAGCAGCGGGAAGAGCACCACGCATCCCAGGGCCACGACCAGGATCGGCGCGATCTGCCGACGGTCGGGTAGCGGTACCCGTGCCACGCGTAGCGCCACGGCGGCCAGCAGTCCGGCCAGGGCGCAGCGCACGGCCGTCACGGTCCAGGGACCGAACCCGTCCAACGCCCAGGCCGTAGCCGGAAGACTGAACGAGAAGCTGAGCACCCCCAGGGCGGCGAGCGTGGTTCCCGTGCGGACCGCTACCGGATTCCCAACGATAGCGCTATTCTGTACTCTCATGAATGAGAGTAGCAGTATGGGCGTTCTCGTCGCATCGCTGCGTCGCGACTTCGAGCGCTACCAGCCCGGGGAGAAGCTGCCGTCGAGCCGTGCGCTGGTGGAACGGTACGGCGTGGGGCCGGTGACCGTCTCGCGTGCCGTCGCCCAGCTGGCCGCCGAGGGGGTGCTCGTCACCCGGCCCGGAGCGGGAGCCTTCCGGGCCGAGCGGTCCGCCCCGGTCCGGCCCGGCGGGGACACCTCGTGGCAGGAGGTCGCGCTCAGCGCGGAGACCGCGACCGGGGCCCGCGGTTCCGTGCCCCGCTCCGTCGAGGACGCCGGGGTCCTGGCGACGCTCGCCGCGCCGCCGCCGGGCACGATCTCCTTCCAGGGCGGCTACCCGCACCCCTCGCTCCGGCCCGACCGGGCGCTGGCCTCCGCCCTGGCGGGCGCCGCCCGCCGTCCGGGCGTGTGGGAGCAGCCCCCGATCGGGGGGATCGAGGAGCTGCGCGGCTGGTTCGCGCGCGAGATCACCGGTCCCACCGGACACCTGGACGCCTCGCACGTCCTGATCACGGCGGGAGGGCAGAGCGCGCTCACCACCGCGCTGCGCGCCCTCGCCCCGCCCGGCGGGTCCGTCCTGGTGGAGTCGCCGACCTACGCGGGGCTCCTGGCCGTGGCGCGTGCCTCCGGGGTGCGCCCGGTTCCCGTGCCCGTGGACGCCGACGGTCTGCGCACGGAGCTGCTGGAGGGGGCCTTCCGCGCCACCGGCGCGCGCGTGCTCGTCTGCCAGCCGCTCTTCCACAACCCCACGGGCGCGGTGCTCGCTCCCGAACGCAGGTCGCGGGTCCTGCGGATCGCGCGTGAGGCGGGAGCGTTCGTCGTGGAGGACGACTTCGCGCGGCGTCTGGCCCACGCCGACGCCGGGTCCCTGCCGCCGCCGCTGGCGGCCGACGACGAGCACGGCACGGTCGTGCACGTCTGTTCGCTGACCAAGGCCACCTCGCCGAGCCTGCGGGTGGGCGCCCTGGCGGCCCGGGGGCCGGTGCTGCGCCGCCTGCGCGCCATCCAGGTGGTCGACAGCTTCTTCGTGCCCCGCCCCCTCCAGGAGGCCGCCCTGGAACTGGTCGGTTCCCCCGCCTGGCACCGCCACCTGCGCGCGCTCGCCGCGGGCCTGTCCGAGCGCCGCTCCGCGATGGGGGCCGCCCTGCTCCGGGAGCTGCCCTGGCTGGAGCAGCCGGTCTCGCGGCGCGGCGGCTACCACCTGTGGCTCCCGCTGCCCGAGGGGGCGGACGAGCGCGGAGTCGTCGCCGAGGCGCTCCGGTCGGGGGTCGCCGTGGCCCCGGGCCACGTCTACTTCCCGGCCGAACCGCCGGGACCGCACCTGCGGCTCAGCTTCGCGGCCACGGCGGGAGCCCACGAGATCGACGAGGGGGTGCGGCTGCTCGCCGGGGTGCTGCGCTGACCGCGCCCGTGCTCCGATCGCGGGCGCGACCCGCGACCCCGCTCAGCGGCGGGCGATACCGGCCAGGACGTGGACCTCGTGGGCGACGTCGTGCGGGGTGCGCGCCGGGCGGCGGAACGGGATGCGCACGTCGTGGTCGCCGTCGTCGGACTCCAGGCGCAGCAGCAGGCCGAAGCGGTCCACGCCCAGCGGGCGGGGGCGGCCGTCCGGAAGCGGGGCGGCGCACCGGTCCAGGAGCGCGTACAGGAGGTCGGAGTGGTCCTCCTCCAGGTGGCGCAGCCACGGCCCCTCCCAGCGGCCGAACGGGTCGCGGTGGGCGCGCCCGAACTCGCCGGGGTGGAGCAGGTGGCAGCCGTCCTGGGCGGAGTGCACGATCAGGTAGGGCGCCATGACGACCATGGTGGCCCCGTGGCCGAGGTCGAGGAGGCGCTCGTCCGGGTCCGCGGCCAGGATGTTCAGCGCGCGCTCGCGGGCCTCGTCCGGGTCCGGGACGCTCAGCGAGCCGCTGATCCACAGCAGGGAGCGGGTGGGGTCGCGCAGGTCCAGCGGGGCGACGTCGATGAACTCGACGGTCGCGTCCAGGGACCCCGCTCCGACCTCGTCCAGGACCGGATGGCCGTCCGGGACCAGCAGCGTGACCTCGTCGCCCGGTCCGGTGTGGCAGACAGGGGCCGGCAGGTCCACCGACAGGTCGGCGGTCGTCACGGTCGCGGGGTTGGGACGGGCCAGGACCGAACGTGCGCGTTCGGCGGGGGACGGCTCCAGGGCACGGCGGGACGCGCGCATGAGGATCATCTCATCTCTCTTAGGTAAGGCTAACCTACATGCAACTGCGCGGTGGGCGGTAGTCCGGGGTGCCCTGGACGCGCGAAGGCCCCCGGGCGCACCCGGGGGCCTCGGCGGCGTGGACGGTCAGCGGGCGGCGAACAGCCCGGCGCGCAGCTCTCCGGCGATGTCGGCGTCCCCGCGCAGCTCGAACCGGTCGATGAGCGCCTGGGGGTCGGCGAGGGCGGACTCGTCGTCGCTGATCCGACGGGCCAGGATCCGCAGCGACTCCTCGGTGGAGGCGTGCGCGGTGTACCCGCTCAGGTGCAGGGCACGCCCGGCGGGGGAGTAGCCGCTCAGGTCGGTCGACGGAAGCTTGCGCGCGTCGAGCCGGTCGCCGGCGACGGTGATGAACATCCGGTCGCCGGGCTGGGCGGCCTGCCGGCGCAGCAGCGGACGCAGGGAGTCGAACGCGGGCTGGTCGCGCCACACGAGCACGAGCAGGTCCGCGCCGGGGGCGGTCAGGCACAGCAGACGGCCCGGCTGGAGGCCCAGATGCGTCGCGTACCCCGCCGGGACCGCCACGGGAGCGCCGTTGAGGTGGTCGGCGGTGATGTCGACCCGGTGCCACCAGCGCCCGTCCGGGGCGCGGAAGCACCGCGCCGCCATCGCCGGATCGCCCGGGACGACGGGTGCCGCCGGGGAGGGCGGGGGAACGGCTGGGACCGGGCCGGAGGGCACGGGGTCGGCGCGGTGCGGGGTCGGGGGAGGGGCGGGTCTGTGGTGGATCTCCGGCGACGGTGCGGCGGGGACCTCCTCGGGAGCGGGGCCCGCCTGCCCTTCGGGACGGCGCCGGATGGGCAGCCCGTTCTCGGTCCGGGCGCCGGAACCGCCCGACGGGTCGTTCGAGGGCGCCTCCATCGGCACCGACGGGTCGACGAACACGTGTCCGTCCTTCAGGCTCACCCCGGGGGTGCTCAGCAACCAGGCCCGCAGCTCCTGCTGGCGGATGCCGATCTGCCCCAGGCGCAGGCCCGCGTCGGTGAGGCTCGGGGCGTCGGTCAGCAGTTCGCGGGTCTGCCAGCGCAGACGGTTGGGGTCGTCGGCGATCAGCCAGCCGTTGTGCATCCGGCGGTCGGTGAACAGGGTGATGACCACCCGCCACAGCGGTGTGTGCAGCGTGGGAACGTTCACGGCGTGGTCGGCATGGGCGTTGATCAGCCGGTCGATGGTGGTGGCCGAACCCAGCTGCTCGGACAGTTCGCGCAGGTGCTTGGTGATCGGCGCGCCCTCGGGGGAGTTGAGCCACCGCAGCAGGCGTTCCTCGACCCGGCGTTGGGCCGCGCGGATCTCGGTGACGTCCACCGCGATCTGCTCGGAGAGCACGCGGATGCTGATCGGATCGGTCGCGAAGAGCCGCTCCGCGGCCACCGTGCGCTCCAGATCGGGCCAGGAGCGGAACAGGCCGTCGACCAGGTCGACCAGCGGGTGCTCGCCCAGGGCCGGCGCGGGCGGCTCCTCCTCCACGGGCTCGGAGCGCATCGCCTTGGGCGGACCGAAGGAGGGTCGGCGCAGCGTGCGTCCGGGGCCCAGCAGGGAGCTGCGGAACTGCGAGCGCAGGTCGCCGAACCCCTCGGTGCCCGTGGAACCGGCGACGGTCTCGGCGCTCTGGGCGCCGCCCGGGATCATCGCGGCGGAGCTGACCATGCCGGTCGGGGCGGAACCCTGTCCGACCGCGGCGGCCTCCGGGGCGAACTGGTCCTCGGCGCGTTGGGCGCGCAGGGCCCGGAGCGTGCGGATGGCCCGGGTCGCCGGAGTCTGCGGAGGCGTCGGGTCGAGCCCGGCGCCCTCGAAGGCCCCCGACCCGTCGGCCACGCCCGTCGCCGCGGTGAGGTACTCCAGCGCGCTGCGCACGTGTTCGGGGGCGGAGTCCGGCAGCCAGTGCGCGACCGTGCGTACGGCCTCCTGCATCAGCGCGGGGGAGGGCGTGGGGCCGCTGGGCAGTTCGCAGCAGGGCTGGAGGGCCCGCCAGGCCACCGTGCTGACGATGTCGAGGACGCCGCAGCCGGGGATCGGCCACTCCCGGATCTCCTGGGGGCTGGCGGAGATGAGGTGCTCCCAGTCGCCCGCGGTCGCCGAGACCGCGCCGCGTACCGGCTCGGCCAGGTCGGCGCAGTCCACCGGTTGGGTGCGCAGGCTCGGGAGGAACTCGCCGAGCGGGACGTGCGCCCACTGCTCGGTGGCCAGTCGGGCGATGCCGTGGGCGAGCCAGGGCGGTCCGGCGATGTCGAGCACGCGCGCCACGGGCAGCGAGTGCCACCAGCCGTCGATGAGCCGGTCGTGGTGGAGCAGCGGTGCCACGTCCGGCGACCGCGACCACCGCAGGGCGGGAGCGAGGTCGACGAGGCAGATCGGGGAGACGGCGTTCATCCGCTGGGGACCTCGACCTCCTGGTGACTGCACGTGAATTGGGGAGGAACCGCACGGGCCTTCGGTTCGGTGCACCACAGTACGCGCCCCTCACCCACGGTGGTCCGGACCGGTGGGGCCGGTCGGTTGTGCCGTGAGTGGGCACGGCGTGCCGGGGGACGGGGGCGCCGCGAGTACTTGACGGAGATCGTACGTGGCCGGGAGCCACATGGGTACCCCCGGGACGTCCCGGTCTGGCCCGGCCCGGCTGTGGCCCGGCCGTGCCGGGACCGTGACGAGGGCCGTCGCGGACACGGCGGACCGCGCCGATGTGAGCCACCTCATAGCCCTCGGGGGGTGGCGGAGGGCCGACGGGGCCGGGGCCGCGGTGCGCGGACCGTCCGGGGGACCCGGCCGGACCAGGGTGTCCGACCCGTCCCGGACCCTCCCCGTTCCGGCGTGCTGACGGCGGTCACGGGTATGCTGGTCGGGCACTGTCCTCGTCCGAACGCCCTTCGGTCGGGAGGCCGCCCAGCGGTCGGCCCGGGGTCGACGGTGTTCGGATCGGGGCGGCGGCATCGCGGCCCCTGCCAGACTTCCGTATCCCGCGCGCCCTCGGCGCAACGCGCGCGCGGGGCGGTCGAGCCGGACGATTGGTTGACGTGACTGACGTAGAGACGAATCCCCCAGCCGCCGCGCGCGCGAGAAGACCGGACGCCATCCGGTCCTACGTCGCGATCGGCGACAGCATCACCGAGGGGATGGAAGACGACAGCGGACCGAACGGCGGGTACCGAGGCTTCGCCGATCGCCTCGCGGAGCACCTCGGCTCCTACACACCCGACTTCCGCTACGCGAACCTCGCCGTGCGCGGCCGCCGGATGCGGCACATCTTCGGCGAACAGCTCGACCGGACCCTGGAGTGGAAGCCGGACCTGGTGACCGTCCTGGCGGGCGGCAACGACGTGCTGCGGCCCGGCGGCGACCTCGACGACCTCGCCGAGCAGTTCGAGGCGGGCATCCGGAAGCTGCGCGACGCCGGGATCCGCGTCGTGATCCTGTCCGGCCACGACACCGGGTGGATCCCCGTCCTGCGCTACTACCGCGGCCGCATCGCCGTGTTCAGCATGCACATGCGCGCCGTCGCCGAGCGCACCGGCACCGAGATCGTGGACCTGTGGGCGCTCAACGCCCTCACCGACTCCCGTGCCTGGAGCGACGACCGCCTCCACCTCAACGGCGCCGGGCACCGGATCGTCGCGGCCCGCATCGCCGACCTGCTCGGCTTCCCGATGGGCCCCCGCGAGTCCTGGACCGACCCGTGGAGCACCCCGCCCCAGCAGCTGCCGCGCATCCTGCGCCGCCGGGAGAACCGCCGCTGGGCCCGCCAGTACCTGGTGCCGTGGCTGCGCCGCCGTGCCCTGGGCCGGTCCTCCGGCGACGGCCGCCTGCCCAAACGGCCCACGCTGGACTACCTGCACGACGAGGCCACCCGCGAGCGGATGGCGCGCGCCATCGAGGCGGTCGTGGAGCGCGGCGGCTTCGAGGCCGTCGACGAGGGCGTGCCGACCAGCAGCCCGTCGGGCACCAAGGGCCCCGCGCCCAGCCACTAGGGGCGCGCCGCGGACGCACACCCCGCCGCGCGACGCCCGCCCCGGCCCGCCGCCGGGGCGGCGCGGATCCGGCTCAGCTGCGCGAGAGCGACTGGATCAGGTCGGACACGTGGACCACGCCCGCGACCTGACCGTAGGAGTTGACGGCGACCAGGTCCTCGTAGACGCGCGCGTTGTCCTGCCCGGCCACGCGCAGCGCGGCGATCGCCGACATCCACGCGGGCACGGTCCGCGGCGACTCCGCCAGCCGCATCGAGGGCCGCTTGGCGTGCAGCGCGTGCCCGTACCGGCCGGTCACCGACAGCAGGAACCGCGTGCGGTCGATGACGCCCAGCGGGCGGTCCCGGTGGTCGATGAGGATGACGCTGTTGAGCGCCGGATCGCCGGTGAACGCGTCGAGGATCTCCTCGGCGGTGGAGTCGGCGTCGAAGCCCACGGGCGGGAGCATGAACTCGGTGATCTGCGGCCCGGCGTCGCCGGGGTCCTGGTCGGTCGTCACGGGTTCGGGCACGGGCGTGACGCGTTCGCCCGGCCGCCAGTCGCTGTCGGCGAAGAAGTCGCCGGTCCCCACGCGCAGGCCGCAGCGGCGCAGCCGGACGACGTCCTCGGCGCTGGAGACGCCCGCCGCCATCGCGTAGACCCCGCTGCCCCGGCCGATGCGGGCCAACCCCTCGACGATGGTGGTCCGCCGCTGGTCGGAGGAGACCCCGGACACGATCGTGGGGTCCAGCCGGACGAGGAACGGCGTGGTCTCCAGGATCAGGTCCGGGCGGATCAACGCGGTGCCGAAGCCGCAGCGGAACCCGGCGGCCCGCAGCCGCGCCACACCGGAGGCGACGGTTCTGCCGGGCAGGTCGGCCAGGTCCGCGGTGAGCATGAAGGTGATGTCTCGCGGGCGCCGGCCCGCCTGGCGGAGCCGGCTGTCGACCAGAGAGACGAACGCGTCGCCCGCGGTCAGCGTCCGCGCGGGAAGGGGCAGGACGAGCGGGAGCAGGCTCTCGGTGCTCGCCGCCTCCTTGACCAGTGCCAGCAGCCATTCGGCGACCACGACCTGTTCCCGGTCGGTCACCTCGTCGACGCCGTCCCGGCCGGCGGGCGGCAGGGACGTGACGACCTCGACCGCCACGATGGCCCCGGAGTCGAGGTCCACGACGGGCCGGTAGGTCACGGAGCCGGAGGGACGCCGGGCGGCCGGACGGCTCCTGTCGGTACGGGGGCTCTCTGCGAGATGCTGGGGCGATTGGACAGTCACGTTCCCATGGTGACGGGGCCGGAACTCCGGCAGAAGGCTTGTGAGCCGCTGTTCAGCAGACCTTCACCTGCGCGAAGTCCCAGCAGGTCACGCGCGGTCACCTGTTCCGGACACGGAGAACGGGCGCCACGGCGGTGCCGTGGCGCCCGGAAGTGACGCCCGAGAGCCGGCTCAGGCGCGGCGGAACGCCAGGGCGACGTTGTGCCCGCCGAAACCGAAGGACTCGTTGATGGCCGCCACGTCGCCGGCGGGCATGTCCCGGGGCTTGTCGCGGACGATGTCCACGACGACCTCCGGGTCGAGCTCCTCGATGTTGATCGTCGGCGGGATGCGGCCGTCGTGCAGCGCCAGGACCGTGGCGATCGACTCCACGGCGCCGGCGCCGCCCAGCAGGTGGCCGGTCATCGACTTGGTCGAGGTCACCGCGACGCGGTCCGTGGCGCTGTCGCCCAGGGCGGAGCGGATCGCGCGGGTCTCGCCGACGTCGCCGGCGGGCGTCGACGTGGCGTGCGCGTTGACGTGCACGATGTCGTCCGGCGTCAGACCGCCGTCGGCCAGGGCCAGGTTGATCGCCCGGGCCTGACCCGCGCCCTCGGGGTCGGGCTGGACGATGTCGTAGGAGTCGGCGGTGTAGCCCACACCGGCGGCGTGCGCGTACACGCGGGCGCCGCGGCTGGCGGCGTGCTCGGCGGACTCCAGGACGATGATCCCGGCGCCCTCGCCCATGACGAACCCGTCGCGGTCCTTGTCCCACGGGCGGGAGGCGCCCTGCGGGTCGTCGTTGCGGGTGGACAGGGCGCGCATGGACGCGAACGAGGCGATGTTGAGCGGGTGGATCGCCGCCTCGGTGCCTCCGGCGATGACGATGTCGGCGCGGCCGTCGCGGATCATGTCGACCGCGTTGGCGATGGCCTCGGCACTGGACGCGCAGGCGCTGACCGGGGCGTGCGCACCGGCGCGGGCACCGTACTCCAGGGAGACCGCGGCGGCGGGGCTGTTGGGCATGAGCATGGGCACGGTGAACGGGGAAACCCGCTTCCAGCCCTTCTCGCGGAAGGTGTCGTACTGCTCGAGGATGGTGAGGATGCCCCCGATGCCGCTGGAGACGACGACACCGAGGCGGACGGGGTCGACCTCGGGGCTGCCCGCGTCGGCCCAGGCCTCCTCGGCGGCGATCAGGGCGAACTGCTGGGTGCGGTCGAGCCTGCGCAGCCTCGGGCGGGGAAGCTTCTCGGAGGGTTCCTGCGCGATGCGCCCGGCGAAGTGCACCGGGAGCGTCTCGTGCCAGTCGGGGTCGAGCATGGTGACACCGGACCGGCCGTCGAGGAGCGCGGACCATGTGGTCGCGACGTCACCCCCGAGGGGGGTGGTGGCACCGAGGCCGGTGACGACGACATCGGTCTTGGACATGATCCGATCGCCCTTCTCGTAGATCGTACCCGGACGCGGGGAACCGGGAGGCGTTGGCGGATGTCTGGACGGGGCCGGGCGGCGCGCGGCCGACCGGGTTCGCGGACGGGGCCGCCGGGGCCGGTGTCCCCGGCCCCGGCGCCCCGGGGACGCTACTTCTGGATGAAGGTGATGACGTCCTGGACCGTCTTCAGGTCCTTGAGCTGGTCGTCGGGGATCTCGACGCCGAACTTGTCCTGGGCGGCGACGGCGATCTCCACCATGGACAGCGAGTCGATGTCCAGGTCGTCGACGAAGCTCTTCTCCGGGGTGACCTCGGAGGGCTCGGTGCCGACGATCTCCTCGATGATCTCGCCGAGGCCGGTCAGGATCTCCTGCTCGCTGTGGGCCATGTCGTGTGTCTCCTTGCTTGACGTTCTGTTCCGGGGGGCGTCCCGCGCTGTGCGGGGCCGGCTCGTGCGGAGTGCCGCGGGCCGGGGGTGCGGGATCAGGGGATGCGGATCACCTGAGCGGCGTACACCAGTCCCGCCCCGAAGCCCAGGGTGAGCACGGTGCTCCCCGAGGGCAGTTCTCCGCGTCCGACCATGCGCGAGAGCGCGAGGGGAATGGACGCGGAAGAGGTGTTGCCAGCGGTGACGATATCGCGGGCCACGAGTGCCTGTGGCGCACCCAGCTTCCGCGCGATCGACTCCACGATGCGCAGATTGGCCTGGTGCGGCACGAACGCGGTCAGCTCACCGGGTTCCACCCCGGCCCTGTCGAGGGCCTCCAGCGCGACCTTGTACAGCTCCGTGGTGGTCCAGCGGAAGACCGCCTGACCCTCCTGGTGGAGGTACTTGTGGTCGCGCAGGTAGATCTTGTCGGCGCGGTCGCCGTCCGAGCCCCAGACCACGGGGCCGATGCCGTGCTCCTCGGCCGCGGAGACCACGACGGCGCCCGCGCCGTCGGCGAAGATCACACAGGTGGACCGGTCGTCCCAGTCCACCCACTCGCTGAGCTTCTCCGAGCCGACCACGAGCACGTTGCGGGCGCTCCCGGCGCGCACCGCGTCCGAGGCGACGCCGAGCGCGTAGCAGAAGCCCGCGCAGGCGGCGTTGACGTCGAAGGCCCCCGGGGCGGTGATGCCCAGGCGCGCGGCGACCGTCGCGGCGGTGTTGGGGATCTGGTCGGTGGCGGTGCACGTGGCGACGACCACCAGGTCGATGTCGTCGGGGGACAGCCCGCTGGCCGCCAGCGCCTTGCCGCCCGCGGCCACGCCCATGCTCGCCACGGTGTCGTCGGGACCGGCGACGCGGCGCTCCTCGATGCCGACGCGGCTGCGGATCCACTCGTCCGTGGTCTCGACCCGGGCCTCCAGGTCGGCGTTGGTCACGACCCGCGAGGGCTGGTACTCACCGAAGGCGACGATGGCCGCGCCCGCGGGAGCACTCGGGGTGTTGAACATGTCTCAGCCTTCCTGGTCGGCGCCCGCCGGGGCGCTGACCCCGGCGTGCTCCTTGATGAGGGCGGTGGCGCGGTCGATGTCGTCCGGCGTCTTCACCGCGAGCAGTTCGATCCCGCGCAGCGCCCGCTTGGCCAGACCCGTGAGGGTGCCGGCCGGGGTCAGCTCGATCAGGGCGGTCACGCCCAGGTCGGCCAGGGTCTGGGTGCAGGAGTCCCAGCGGACGGGCGAGGAGATCTGGGAGACGAGGCGGTCGAGGTACTCCGATCCGCGCTCGACGACGGCGCCGTCGGTGTTGGACAGCAACCGGACCGTGGGGTCCTGGGGGGACAGGGGGGCGGCGGCCGCGCGGACGCGCTCCACGGCGGGGGCCATGTGCTCGGTGTGGAACGCGCCGGCGACGGAGAGGGGGCGCAGCCGTGCGCGGGCGGGCGGGGCCTCCGCGAACGCGGCGAGCTGCCCGGTGGTCCCGGCGGCCACGATCTGCCCCGATCCGTTGTCGTTGGCGGGGGTCAGCCCGGCGTCCGCGATCGCCTCGAGCACCTCCTCGCGCACCCCCCCGAGGACGGCGGTCATGCCGGTCTCGGTGCGCGCGGCGGCGTCGGCCATCCCCCGGCCGCGCTCGGCGACCAGGGCCAGGGCGTCATGGGGGGACAGCACCCCGGCCACCGCCGCGGCGGTGAACTCGCCCACGCTGTGACCGGCGACGGCGTCCACGAGGGCGCGGTCGGCCGGCAGCGCCGGGGAGGGCGTGGTCAGTGTGCCCAGGATGGCGGAGGCGGCCACCAGACCGGCGCTGACCAGCAACGGCTGGGCGACGGCCGTGTCGCGGATCTCGTCCGCGTCGGCCTCGGTGCCGTAGCGGACCAGGTCGAGACCCGTGACCTCGGACCACGCGGCGAGCTGTTCGGGGACACCGGACAGTTCGAGCCACGGGGAGAGGAAACCGGGGACCTGGGCGCCTTGGCCTGGAGCAACGATTACAAGCACGTCATCAACCTTGCCCTGTGGGAGTTCACCAGTCAGAGGGGGAGGGACACGAAGTTCCCTCGGGGTCGTTTGTAGGCCCTCCACAAAACGGTAGTCGAGACCGCGGAACCGCAGGTGCGCGTGGAGTGTGAGAGATCACTCCGGGGCGGCCGGAGGGGCGCGCCAACTGGGGCGCGGGACACCGGCGGCGCGCTCCGGGCCGCCGCTGACGTGGGGCGGCCCGCCCCCGGGCCGGTCACGGGATGCGAACCTAGAGGTGTGAACACCCAAGACCAGGATGCCAGGGACTTCGCCGGCGGGGAACAGGACCGGACCGAGCAGGACCGCGTGCGCGCCGAGACCGTGCGGCGGTTGGAGCGCTCCATGGGCGCGCTCGGCACGGCCGCCGTCGCGCGCATGGACGAGCGGCTCGGCTGGTTCCGCAGGATGTCGGCCGAGGACCGGTCGTGGATCGGCCTGGTCGCGCAGTCGGGGGTGGCGGCCTTCGTCGACTGGTTCCGCAACCCGGTGCGCGGTCGGCCCGCGATCACGGTCGAGGTTTTCGGCACGGCTCCGCGCGAGCTGACCCGGTCGGTGTCGCTCCAGCAGACCGTCGACATGATCCGCGTGGTCATCGACGTGGTCGAGGCCCAGGTCGACGAACTCGCGGCGCCGGGCGGGGCCCAGCAGCTGCGCGAGGCGGTCCTGCGCTACACGCGCGAGGTGGCGTTCAGCTCGGCGAAGGTCTACGCACGGGCGGCCGAGGCCCGGGGGGCGTGGGACGCCCGTCTGGAGGCGCTCATCGTCGACGCGCTGCTGCACGGCGACCGGGAGGAGGGCCTGGAGACCTGGGGGTCGGCTCTGGGCTGGTCGCACACCCCGGTCATCGCCGTGGCCGGGGAGACGGAGGGCGAGGGCGGAGCCAAGGTCCTGGACGACCTGCGCGCGGCCGCCCGGCGCCTCGGGCACGACGTGCTCGCGGGCCGTCAGGGGCCGCGGGTGGTCGTGGTGGTCGGTGTCGGCGACCGCTACCCGCAGGAGGAGCTGCCCCTCGCCGCGGCGGAGCCCCTGGCGGGGCTGTTCGGGCCGGGGCCGGTCGTGGTCGGCCCGGCCGTGCCCGACCTGCGCGCCGCGGGGTCCTCGGCGCGGGCGGCGGTCAGCGGCCTGCGCGCGGCGGTGGCCTGGCCCGACGCGCCGCGCCCGGTGCTCGCCGACGACCTGCTGCCCGAGCGCGCGTTGCACGGAGACGCCGACGCGCGGCGGCAGCTGGTGGAGGAGGTCCACGTCCCGCTGGCCAAGGCCGGGTCGCCGCTGTTGGACACACTGTCGGTGTACCTGGAGCACGCGTCGTCGCTGGAGGCCACTGCGCGGATGCTGTTCGTCCACCCCAACACCGTCCGGTACCGGCTCAGCCGCATCGCCGAACTGACCGGGCACACGCCCTCGGACGGCCGCGGGTCGTTCGTGCTCAGGATCGCCGTGGCCCTGGGGCGGCTGGAGGGCGCCGCGTAGGGGAGGGGTCCCCAGGCCGTGCGGCGTGTCGCGCATCCGTTCGTAACCCCATCGTTGCCCGCCATACCTGCCTACTTATGGATGTTTCACTCCGGTCGGGTATGTCTGTAACTGCCCGTGTGCGCCCGGGGACCACACGAAAGGGATAACTTTGTGGTGGGCGGAACGCCGGTGGGATCCGCGAGGACGGGCACACGCGAGGTCCCCGCGCCGCCCCGGCACGACGTTCTTGGGGGGTCAAGGCTGTGGTCGAGCGACCGAGGAAGAGCTTCCGGCTGATCGAGACGGCGACCGATGCCGTACTCCAGCCCACACAGGAGGGCGAGCTGCGCAGACGGGTCCTTTTCTGGGTTCCCGCGCCGGTCCCGGTCCTCGCCCTCGTCTACCTCCTGGTCGGGGGTGAGCTGTCCGCGCCGGGGTGGACGATCCTCCTGGCTTCCTCGGTGGGCGTGGGGACGCTGCTCCTCGCCCTGGTCGTCCAGCCGACGCCGCTCCCGGAGGGGCTGTCCCCGCAGGTCTCCGCGCGCCGGTCCCTGCACCGCTTCCGGCAGTTCACCAGCCTGCGGGTGTGCCTGGCCCTCGTCCCGGTGCTGCTCGGCGCCGCGGCGTCCCTCGTGGGCGGCGGCCTCTACCCGCTCCTGGCCGCCCTCACTCTGGCCTGGCCGCAGCTGCTGCTGGCGCTGCCCACCTTCTTCACCATCACGCGGGCGCGCCGCGCCATGGAGGCGTGGGGCACCACCGCCTACCTCTGGCACGCCCTGTCCCGCCGGGCCGCGGTCACCTGGCCGGTCGCCACGCCGATCGCGCGCGCCTGGCGGCGGTGGCGGGAGGAGCGGGACCGCCGCCGCGCCGAGGCGGCGTCGGCCGCCGAGCGGACCGCCGCGGAGGCTCCGGAGGCCGGTGCGGCCCCGGTCGGCGCGGACTCCGGCGACGCGGGCCCGGCGGCCCCGGCCGCGGGGGACCGGGCGGCGCGCGTGGACGCGGGGGACACGGCGGACGCCCGGGACGGATCGCGCTCGGGGGCCGGGATCTGGACCGAGCGGACGCGGGTGGCCGCGGACGGGACGCGGGTCATCGTGCACCGCGCGGCGCGGAGCATCATCGAACGGGGCGGTGCGCTGCGGACCGCCGGCCGGGACCGCCACGGCACGCGGTCGACGCGGCGTCCGAGCTCGCCCAAGCCCTGATCGCGCGGGGCGCCGCGTGAGGGCGGTACGGCCTCACACGCGCGCGCGGCGGTGCACCCGGGGCAGGGCGTCCGGCCCCGCCCCGGGGCAGTGGTACCAGGCGGCCTCCGCCGAGGCGCCCTCGAAGACCACCTCGCCGATGGTGTTCCCGAAGTAGGGAGGACCCTCCAGCCGCCAGCGGAGCCACGGCCGGGGCACCCCGGCGAGCCGCGCCAGGACCCGCCCCAGGACCGCGAACGGCCCGCTGGCGGACAGGCGGGCCGCCCGGCGCAGGTGGATCGGCAGCTGGTTGCACAGCGGCGAGGAGACGAGCTGGGCCACGCGTGTGCGGCGCCCGCCTGACGGGGCCGGTCGCGTCGCGTCCTGTTCCGCGCCCTCACTGCGGGTCCCGTCCGTCCCCCCGGTCCGTGCGAGGTAGGAGAAGTGGACGTCCCCGCTGAGGAACAGGAGCGTGGCCGGGGCCCGGCCGCGCTCGCCCCCGGCCAGCGCGCGCACCCCCGCGCCCAGGCGCCGGAAGGAGTACTGGAAGGCGCCCCAGTGCTCCAGGTCCAGGGCTTGGCGGACCCGCTCGGCCGGTCCCCGGGCCCAGCGGCCCCACGCGCCCGCGCACACGGCCTCGTTCCAGGCCTCCAGGTGGTGGACGGCCGGGGGGAGCAGGACGGGGACCGTGGAGGCGACCACGACGTGCTCGGGGCCGCCCGTGAGCTGCTCGTCGAGCCAGTCGTGCCCGTCCGGGCCGAGGATGGACCGCCCGGATCCCTCGTCGAGGGCGCGGCCGCACCGGGTGTCGGCGACCAGGACACGGACCGGACCGACGTCGAGGCGGTGGCTCCAGCGGTAGGAGGAGGGTTCGGAGTGGGCGCGCCATGCGAGGTCGTCCACGACCTCGGCCGCGTCGGAGCCGTGGTCGCGCACCCGGGCCCAGACGGGGTCGGCGGCGCGGGCGTCGGGGGAGAGGTTGCCCAGGTGCTGGTAGACCCAGTACGCGCCCAGGCCGCTGGTGATCCGCGACCGCCACCAGGGGAGGGCGTCCATGGCGCGGCGCCAGGCGGCGGAGGTGTTCCAGTCGTCGCGGACGTCGTGGTCGTCGAAGACCATGAGGCTGGGGACGGTCGACAGCAGCCAGCGCACCTGGGGGTCGCTCCAGGCCTGCCGGTACAGCTCGGCGTACTCGTCGTACCGGACCACCTCGTCGCCGGGGGCGCCGTCGGCGGGGTCGGCGGCGCGCGACCGGCGCAGGACCGCGCGCATGGACTCCTGCACCTCGTCCGCGTAGACCTGGTCGCCGATGAGCAGCAGCAGGAGGTTGCCGTCCACGGGTTCCCGGGCCAGCCGCCGGGCGGTGGCGCGGAGCATGTCCGGTCCGTGGCGGACCAGGCCCTCCGGGCTGTCGCCCGTGGGGGTGTGGCACGAGCCGTACAGCAGGCGGGTGGGGGCGTCGGGGTCGAGGGTGCGCAGGACGCTGGGCGGGAAGGGGCTGTCCGGTTCGGGCCACGCGGGCGCGTCGTCGAGGAGGACCTCGTAGGGGAGGCGGGCGCCGGGTGGGAGGCCGACGACCTCGCACACCGCGTAGTGGTGGCCGTGCACGGTGAAGGTGCGTGCCGAGGCGGCCTCGCGGCCGGCGGCGCGGACGCGCACGAGGCACGGGGCGTCCGTCTCCACCCACACCGTCGCGGTGGTCGGTCCGGCGTGCCGGACCAGGGGCCCCAGACGTAACGAGACAGTCACCGTTCCCCCTCGTTTGTCCCAGGTTCTCACACGTCGTGGACGAGTATGGCGTTTCGTGGGCGCATCGTCATCCACAGTCGGGCGGAAGATGGTTGCACGAGCGCCGCTGCTGCGCGAAGGTGGCGCTATGCGGACACAGATCCTTGAGCTGCACACAGGAGGTTCGGAGAGCATCACGGACATCACCCGCGAGTGCGCCGACTTCGTCGCGGGCGGCGGCGACGGACTCCTCAACGTGTTCGTCCCGCACGCGACCGCCGGGGTGGCCATCATCGAACTCGGCGCCGGGTCCGACGACGACCTGCTCGCCTCACTCGACGACCTGCTCCCCGCCGACGACCGCTGGCGGCACAAACACGGCTCCCGCGGGCACGGACGATCGCACGTCATGCCCGCCTACGTAGCCCCGCAGACCACCGTCCCCGTGCTGTCGGGACGGCTCGAACTGGGGACGTGGCAGTCCGTCGCCGTGGTCGACCTCAACATCGACAACCCGGACCGGCAGGTGCGCCTGTCGTTCCTGACGACGGCGTGAGACGGGAACCGCCGGGGCCCGGGTTGGACGGTGCGTTGACGGGAGATGCCACTAGCGTGTGAACTAGGCGATCAGCGATGGTCACGGAACCACGCGACGGGCGGTGAATGTGGCCCGGCATCGTTGTGACAACTGCTTCGTGCAGGCAAGATTGAGAAAAACCATCTGTGGAGGAGAACTTTCGTGAGCGCGACCGCGGGCCAGGCACAGAGCGAACGCGGCTTGGCTGACCGACTCGGGTTCAAGCCGGGTCAGGTGGTGCAGGAATTCGGCTTCGACGACGACGTCGACGAGGGACTGCGCGCTTCCATCGCCGAACTCACGGGCGAGGCACTGGTCGACGAGGACTTCGACGGCGATGTCGACGCGGCACTGCTGTGGTGGCGGTCCGACGAGGAGGGGGATCTCACCGACGCCCTGATGGACACGGTGCCCCTGATCGCCGACGGCGGCATCATCCTGGTGCTGACGCCGAAGGCGGGGCGTGAACTTCACGTGTCCCCGAACGACGTCTCCGAGGCGGCCACCACGTCCGGCCTGTCGCAGACCAGTGCGATCAGCGTCGGCGCGGACTGGTCGTGCACCCGGATGGTCGTTCCCAAGCGGTGACGGACTCCACCCCGACGGGGTGGGGGTATCCGGTGCCGCGCGTCCCGAAGGAGGGCGCGCGGCGCTGAGGAGCGCCCGCCGACGAACATGACCGACACCATCACCGCGGGCGCCCACGCGCCCGACTTCACTCTGCACGACCAGTACGGGCAGGACACGACCCTGACCGGCCTGCGGGGCCGCCCCGTGCTGGTGGTCTTCTACCCTCTGGCCTTCTCCGGCGTCTGCTCGGGCGAACTGGCCGACCTGAGCGCGCGCCACGCGGAGTTCGAGGCACTGGGGGCCACGGTCCTCGCCGTGTCCGTGGACTCGGTGTTCGCCCTGCGCACCTGGTCGGACCGGGAGTCCTTCCCGTTCGCCCTGCTGTCGGACTTCTGGCCGCACGGGGCGGTCGCCGACGCCTACGGGGTCTTCGACTCCTCCCGCGGCACCGCGCGGCGCGGCACCTTCCTCGTCGACGCCGACGGGATCGTCCGCTGGACCCTGACCACGCCCGTCTCCGAGCCCCGCGACGTGGAGGACTACCTCCGGGAGCTGCGCTCCCTGGCCGGAAACGGCAGGCGCGACGGCCGTTCCGAGGCGGTATGATCGCTCGCGACGCGGGCGCGTAGCTCAGTTGGTCAGAGCAATTGCCTTACAAGCAATAGGTCAGGGGTTCGAGTCCCTTCGCGCCCACGGACTCGGGACGACCCTGCTCGGGGGCCTTCGGCCGCCTCGCCGGGTCGTCCTTCGTGTTTCCCGGGGGGAGACCCCCCGAACCCCCCGAGGTACCCTCCTGGGGCCGAGGTCGCGCAGATCGGTGGGGTGAGCACGGCGGTTTCTTGCATCGCGGGGGTCGTGGTTGGATCGCGCAGGGTCCACTCGACACTCACACGACTCTGCCCGGGGGCCTTGGGCCGCTTGGCGGGATCGTCTTGTCTTCTCTTCTGGGGAAACGCGGGATTGCTCCGATGTGGCGGTTTCACCTGTAGCGCATCGCGGCTTCTGCTCGCTTGGTGAAGTCGGCGGGAGAGATGATGCCCCGTCCCTTCCACCCCTTCGGGCGCCCCAGGACGAGCAGGTCGCTGTCGTTGCTGACGATCAGAGATGCATCGGTGAAGGCGGCCAAATCGAGGATCAGATTGTCCTCGGGGTCCTCACAGTCATGTTGCGTCTGCGGAACGTCGCTGTAGTAGCCACCTCCGGACAGCTCAGCCAGGTCGCAGATGAGATCGATATAGGTGTCCACATCCGATTCCAGCCATCCTGTGTCGATCAGCTTGTGATCGACCATGGCGAGGATGTGCTCACTCACCTCCAAGGCATACCCCCGTCCCAAGACCCCTCCATCACGGACTACTCCGAGAACGTGCAGGCTTGGATGCACCCGCCGGGGAGGAAGTGACGGTATACCGTCGAACCCCAGCGGGTCACCCAGAATCTCCAGGTTGTTGCCACTGACGGCATCGATGTAGACGTTGGCGTCCAGTACGACACCGAGCAGGGAACCTCCATCGTTCACTTACGCCGGCTCCTTGTCCTGCGACGTACCCGCTCCAGAGATGCTTCCTTCTGCTCGGGAGTCGCTGCACGCCAGCTCTCCTTCGCTCCATCCTTGGTTGCGGCTCCTCGACCGGAGGAAGCCATTGCGTCGGCAACCTGGTCAAGTCCGGTGTCAACGCCATCGATGAGTCGCGTGCGACGCTCCGCCAACGCGAGCACGTCTGCGGCCAGCAACCGCCAGTGCGTGCCCACACGTGTCGCGTTCACATCGCCGCGCTCGATGAAGCGATACACCATGGGTCGGGACACACCGAGTAGTTCGGCCGCCTGCTGTGGACTGAGCATCACATCGTGGCTGATGACGGAGACGCTTTGGCCGTTCGCCCTGGCAAGGGCGATCGCCAAGAGGGCTCGCAGCTCGTCTCTGTCGAGTTGGTACTCTTCTCCGCCGGGTAGCCTCAGGACCACCTGCGCTGTGTCGCTGAGGATCTGGCTGACGGCTGTTCGGGTGGCTTCCCTCTGCTCTTCTGATGCTGGCGGAGCGATCTCCTCCACCACTCTGGTGAGTGCTGTAGCCATATCACCCTCCCTTAACTGTAATAAGTGTAACCTCTCGACGGTGTCGGTACACAAGGATCGGCAGAGGTCTTGCGCCCAGGCACGGACCGCAATCGTGGCGAGCGATCATCGGATCCGCTTCGTGGACCGGCGGTTCCATCGCATCTGCACACTGTGGCGTTTGAGGAGGACGCTCACCGTCTGCCGGGTGATGTCGAAGCGTTCTCCCAGCTTGTAGACGTTCGTGCCTGCCTGGTAAGCGGCGATCAGCTCGTTGACCTCGCGCGGCTTGAGGCGCTTCGCGGTACTCGGCTTCTTCATGGGTTTCTTGTGCTGGGGGAGTGGTGCCGTCGGTGCGGGCAGCTCGCGGAGGAGGGCTTCGAGCTTGTCTGCGAGCCAGGCCGGGTTGTAGTTGGTTTGCCCAGGGTCCACTCCACTCTCACACGACCCTGCTCGGGGCCTTCGGCCGCCTCGCAGGGTCGTTCCGTTCCGTCTACCGGGGGGGGAGACCCCTCGAACCCCCCGAGGTACCCCCCTGTGGCCGAGGTCGCGCAGATCGGTGGGGTGAGTGAGATCCCCTCTCACAACGCGAGGCTGCGCCTCGTTGGCTGTAGTTGGCTTGCCCAGGGTCCACGGACTCAGGACGACCCTGCTCGCGCGTGACCGCGCTCGCCGGGTCGTCCTGTCGTCTCTTCTGAGGGGGGCGGCCCCCAGACCCCCGGTGCGGGGGTTCGCCCCACGGGTCGTCGTCGGCGTGCCCGGGGTCCGCTCTTCGCCTGAGAGCGCCCGGGAGGGCGCTTTCGTCGTTGCACGACGCCTCCATCGCCCGGCCTCGGCACCCGTGGGGGCGGCTCTGGTCACCGTTCCGTGTAGTTCGCGCCGGATCGCTCCGCCGGAGGCGGTTCCCATCCATGCTTGTCCTGAACCTGACAGGCGGACCAGGGACGCGGACGATGACACGAGGAGCGACATGCACCCGGCTCACCGAGGTCCTGCGCGGCAGCGGGCGGGACGTTCTGATGCGGCGCGGCGACGCCACATCGATGAGTTCTACGCGTTGCTGGGTGTCCTGGGACGCGCGCTCGGCGGCCCGCGCCTGCTGCGCGCCCGCACCGGTCGGGACGATTGGCCGAGCCACGGCGTCTACTTCTTCTTCGAGCCGGGCGAACTGCGTCCCTCCGGCGACCACCGGGTCGTCCGCGTCGGAACGCACGCGTTGAAGCGAACCAGCCGAACCACGCTGTGGAAGCGGCTCGCCCAACACCGAGGCAACCGCTCCGGCGGTGGAAACCATCGAGCGTCGGTCTTCCGCCACCATGTCGGAGCGGCGCTCATCGGCCGTGACGGCGGCCGGAACGGCCTGTTGGAGGCGTGGTCGGCCCCGTCGCGGAGTCCCGCGTGGGAGATCGGCGAAGCCGAGGTCGAGCGTCGGGTCAGTGAGCGCATCGGCCGCATGCCGGTGCTCTGGCTGCCGGTGCCCACGCGCGCCGACGGAACCAGCGACCGCGGCTTCGTCGAGCGCAACTGCATCGCCCTGCTGTCCGGGACCTCGGGCGCCCTCGAAACTCCGAGCCGGTCCTGGCTCGGGCACCACGCGGTGAGCCCGCGGGTCCGTGCCTCGGGTCTGTGGAACGTCAACCACGTCGACGACCCCTACGACCCCGCCGTCCTCGACCTCATGCGCGACCTGGTGCGCCCCCGACCGGCGCGCGGGGCGGGCGCTGAGGAGCACCGGGACGGAGCGCCCCGCGTCCAGTCGCCGCTCCGGCGCCCGTCGGTTCCCCCGGCGGTGGCGGACCGGGTCGACGACGACCCTCACGGCGATCGCGCGACGGCCCGCTGACGACCCCGCGGACCTCACCAGCCCTCGGCGCGCGCCCACCGCCGTTCCAGCTCCGGCGCCAGGGTGCGCATGTACGTCGCCCCGACGTGGCTGCTGTCCCAGTACACGAGGACGTTGCCGATCACGGGACGGCACACGCCGCGGTCGCAGAACCGGTCGGTCAGGTCCAGCACCGTCACGTTCGGGGGAAGCTCGACCTCCGTCAGCGGAGAGACCGGCGCCATCGACTCCTCCGGCGCCGAGCCGCACCGGTCCGGGTCGGCCTCGGACAGGCAGTCGGGCACGTCGAAACGGAACCTCGGGGTGTCGCGCACGGCCACCACGTCGATCCCCCTGTTTCCGAGTTCGCGCCACCGGTCCACGTAGCCGTCCACGACCTGCTCCTCGCCGTAGCCGGCGGAGGTGTCCAGGCTGGTCGTGGTGCCCGTCGTGAAGACCGTGTCGGGCCGCAGCCGGTCGAGTTCGGCCATCACCCCGCGGTTCCACTCCGCGCACGAGGTGTAGGGCTCGCCCCGGTAGGACTGGGGGGCGTCGGTGAACAGGCAGGCGCCCTTGACGATGTTGACGAGCCGCCAGTCGCGGTCCAGGGCGATGCTCTCCAGGGCGGGGAACCAGTGCGCCGCGTGCGAGCCGCCCACCAGCGCCACCGTGCGCACCGGGTCGTCGGCCCCGTAGACGCAGGTGATCACCTCGGAGGCGGTGGTCGTCTGGTTGCAGCCGTCGTCGTAGGTCGCGGGCGCGTCCTCGGCCGCCTGGACCAGCGGCGGGTAGAACGGCAGGTCCGGCACCCGTGCGCCGTCGGCCTCGGCCGCTCCCGGATAGCTGCGGCCGTCCGCGAGCAGTCTCTCCCACCGGTCGCGTTCGGCGGACTGGAGCCCGGCCCAGGCCCCGGCCGCGAGCAGGACGGGCAGCAGACAGGCCAGCGCCACCGCTGTCCCGCGCAGCGCCGCCCTCCTCCCGCCTCCGCGCCCCAGCGCGGCCAGCCGGTCGGCCACCGGGGTGGTCGCCGCCGCCAGCAGGACCGACGCCGCCAGGACGGCCGCCCCGCCCGACGGGGTCGCCAGAGCGCGGTCGGTGAGGGACAGGTAGAACACCAGCAGCGGCCAGTGCCACAGGTACAGGGCGTAGGAGATCGAGCCCAGGTAGCGCAGCGGCGGCAGGGAGAGGAGCCGGTCCGCCCCGAACGCCGAACCGGAGGCGCCGGCCACCAGGACGGCCGCGGCGGCCAGCGTGGGCCACAGCGCCGCGTACCCGGGGAAGACCGACGACACCGGAAGCAGCACCCCGCACAGCGCCAGCGCGGCCAGGCCGGTCCAGCCCAGCGCCACACGGGGCGCCCGCGGCAGGTCCCTTCCCAGCGGCAGCAGGGCCAGCAGCCCGCCGAGCGCGAACTCCCACAGCCGGGCGCCGGTGTCGAAGTAGGCCCACGGCTGGTCGAGGCGGGTCATCAGTACCGAGTAGGCCAACGACAGGACGAGGACCGCGGACAGGGCGGCGATCAGCGCGGAGCGCGGGTCGCGACCACCGCGGCGGGCCGTCCACACCGCGACCGCGACCAGAGCGGGCCACACCAGGTAGAACTGCCCCTGGACCGACAGCGACCAGAAGTGCTGGAGCGGGTTCAGGTCATCCCGCGCCAGGTAGTCCACCGAGTTCAGCGCCAGGCGCCAGTTCGTGTGGTGGAGCAGGGCCGCGACCGCGTCGCCCGGCGCCTCGCGCCACCGGGGCTCGGGCAGGAACAGCCACGTCGCGGCCAGCGTCGCCAGGACGACGGCGGCGGCGGTCGGCGCCAGACGCGCGGCCAGCCGGGCCAGGAAGGCGCCGTAGCGGATCCCCCGGCCGGTGGCCGCGCGCACCAGGGAGGCGGTGATGAGGAAACCCGTCAGCATCAGGAAGACGTCGACGCCGCCGGAGACCCGCCCCAGCCAGACGTGGTAGGCGGCCACCAGGAGCACGGCCACGGCGCGCAGACCGTCGATCTCGGGTCGGTGCCCGCCGGTGCCGACGACGGCGGGCCGCGCACTCCCGGTCCCGGTGGGGGCGGTGAGGAGGGACACGGACGGGCGCTCGCTTTCACGTGGGGGAGAGCGGCCATTGTGCCCGTCCCGGATGACCGCGGGGGATACTCCAGCTGAACGGTGCGCCACCGCCGCCGCGCCGGACGGACGGGGGCGCACTCCACGCGGGCGCCTGCTCGGCCGGCGGGGGACCGCGGCGCGCACCGGGACTCGGTGCTTACTCTTCGTGGTCAATTGATTACCTGTGGTGCTACGGTCGTCGCTGTGCGTCCCGGAGCGCTCCGGGACGAGACCGCCGACACGGATCGGAGTCCGCATGCGCCGTCGCTGCGTCCTCGTGGCCGGGGCCGTCTTCGCCGCCCTCACCACCACCTCGGCAGCCGGTTCGGAGGGACCCGAGCCCGGCGCGGTCCACCAGCTCGGCGAGGTCACCCACGGGGGAGAGCCGCTGGCCGGGGCCCGGGTCAGGCTGTACCGCGCGGGCGACGGGTGGGACGCCCCGGCGACCGTCCTCGGATCCGCGCGCAGCACCCCGGACGGGCGCTTCGACATCCGCTACCGGCGCCCCTCGGACCCCGACGCCGTCCTCTACCTCGTGGCGGACGGAGGGCCCGGCGGGCAGGGCTACCGCTCCGCGGGGCGCGACCCCGTCAGCATGGCGGCCGTGCTCCCCGTGTCCGCGCGCTCCCGTGCGGTGGTGGTCAACGAGCGGACGACCGTGGCCACCGCGTTCTCCATGGCGCAGTTCATGGACGGGCGGGACATCGCCGGTCCCCGCCCCGGCCCCCGAAACGCCGCCCTCACCGCGCACAACCTCGCCGACGCGACCACCGGCGGGATCGCCCGGGTCCTGGCCGCGCCGCCCAACGGCGACCGCACCTCCACCCTGCGCACGTTCAACTCCCTGGCCAACCTCCTGGCCAGCTGCGCCGGCCCGAAGACCTGCCAACGCCTCTTCCGCCTCGCGCGCTCCGACGGCCAGCGCCCGCCACGGGACACGTTGCAGGCGGCGCTCAACGTCGCCCGCGCCCCGGGGCACCGGGTCGACCCGCTGTTCAGGGTCTCCCGGACGGAGAACGTGTTCGCCCCGGCCCTCGGCGCCGCGCCGGACGCCTGGACGTTGGCCCTGAGCTACGTCGGCAACGGCCGCGAACTCGACGGGCCGGGCAACCTGGCCTTCGACGCCGACGGCAACGCCTGGATCATCAACAACTACGAGTTCGGCGCCGACCCCCGTGAGACCGTGTGCGGCGGTGAGGACCTCCTGAAGTTCACCCCGGACGGCCGGGACGCCCCGGGTGCGCCGTTCTCCGGCGGAGGTGTCTACGGCGCGGGCTACGGTGTCACGCTGGATCCGAAGGGAGACACCTGGGTCGGCAACTTCGGGTTCCAGGGCCGCGGCTGCGAACGGAACCAGGACCGGCTCTCCCGCAGCGTCTCGCAGTTCGACTCCCAGGGGCGACCGCTCTCCCCGCGCACGGGCTGGCGCTTCGGCGACATCAGCCGGCCCCAGGGCGTCGTCTCGGACCGGGACGGCAGCATCTGGGTCGCCAACTGCGGAAACGACACCGTGACCCGGATCCCGGACGGGGTACCGTCCGACGCGGAGAACATCGACCCGGGCTCCGGCCTGCTGGCGGAGCCGTTCGCGATCACCGTCGACACCCGGGGCCGCGCCTGGGTGACCAGCAACCGGACCTCCAGTGTCCTGGTGCTCGCTCCGGACGGAACGCCCGTTCGGTCGGTCGGCGGCGGCGGGATCGACGCGCCCATGGGCATCGCCTCGGACGGTCTGGGCAACGTCTGGGTGGCGAACTCGGGCATCGTGCAGCCACCCTGCGGGGACGCCAGCATCGAGGACTTCCTCCAGTCGATCCTCAGCCCTGACACGGACGCCTCCGTCACCATGGTGGACGCGGAGGGCGCAACGCCGGACGGTCCGTTCGAGAACGGGGGACTGCACATCCCGTGGGGCATCGCGGTGGACGGAGACAACAACGTCTGGGTCGCCAACTTCGGCGGTCAGCGGGTGGCCCAGCTGTGCGGCGCCGACACCGCGACCTGCCCGCCCGGACACCGGACGGGCCAGCCCATCTCCCCGGCGGACACGGGCTACACCAGCGACGCCCTCGTGCGGAACACGGGGATCCAGATCGACCCCTCCGGGAACGTCTGGTTGGCCAACAACTGGCGGACACGGCCCCGCCTGACCAACCCGGGCGGCCGCGAGATGGTGGTGTTCGTCGGGCTGGCGGCACCCGTGGCGGCGCCCCTGATCGGTCCGCCCCAGCGTCCCTGAACCGGCACCGGACCGCGGTTCCCGAGCCGGGCGGCCGCCCGCACCCGACCGGCCCGCTCAGTCCTCCGCGCGCAGGAGCAGCAGCGCCGTGTCGTCCCTGCGGTGCGGGACCTCGCTCACCTTCGACGTCAGCTCGTCGGCGGCGCGCTCCACCGGCAGGTGGTGCAGCGCCGCCAGCCGGTCGGCCATCCCGGCCTTGGCCTCGTCCAGGTCGATCCCGGGCGCCTCGATCAGCCCGTCGGTGTACATCGCCAGCGTCGCGCCCGGAAGCAGCTCGAACTCGGTCTCGGGGTACTCCGCCTCCGGATCGATCCCCAGCAGCAGTCCCTCGGGCGCCGACAGGATGTGACCGCCGTCGACCCCGCCCATCAGCGGCTCCGGGTGGCCGGCCCGCGCCATGCGCACCAGCCGGGACACCGTGTCCAACCGCAGCAGGAGGCAGCTGGCGAACAGCTCGGACTCCATCATGCACAGCAGCCGGTTGGTCTGGGTCAGCACTTCGCCGGGCCTGCCGTCCCTGGCGGTCGCGTACGCCAGGACGGCCGTGCGCAGCTGCCCCATCAGGGCCGCGGCGGACACGTTGTGCCCCTGGACGTCGCCGATCACCGCCGCCCCCCGGCCCGGCCCGAGCGGGATCAGGTCGTAGAAGTCGCCGCCGATGTCCATGCCCTCGGTCCCCGGCAGGTACCGGGCCGCGCTCGACAGGCCCTGGATCCGCGGCAGCCAGTGCGGGAGCATCCCCGCCTGCAGGCCGCGCGCCAGATTGAGTTTGAGGTCGTACAGCCGTGCCCGCTCCAACGCCTGCGCGATGAGGCCGCCGAGCGAGTTGAGCACCGCCCGCTCCTGCACCGTGAAGTTGTGCGGCCGGGTGAAGCCGAGCATGCACGTGCCGATCGGGCGCCCCGAGGCCACCAGGGGCAGGAACGCCCACCCCTCCATGTCCTTCTGGACGTACACGTCCGGCGACGAGTAGACCGTCTGCAACTCCTTGAGGGATCGGAAGAACCCCGGCACGCCCGTCATCGACGCCCGGGCGGCGGGCGCCGTGGCGTCGGCCGGCTCCCCGTCGATGCTGGCCACGAAGGCCGGGTCGAACCCGCGTTGGCCGATCAGGCGCAGCTGCCTGCGCTCGGCGTCGTGGGTGAACAGGGCCAGCGCGCTGGCCCCCACCGCGGGCACGATCTCGTCCGCCACCAGGTCGATGACGTCGTTCACGCTCGCCGCCTCGGTGAGCGCCGAGGCCAGGTGGAGGATGTGGTAGAGGACGCCTGCCCGGGTCGGCGCCTGACGGGTGTGCGGCTCCTCGCCCTCCCAGTCGACCTCCGTCTCGGAGATCAGCACGCTGACGCCCGTGTCCCCGGGGTGGAGGCGGAACGACAGCCACTGGTCGGGCGGGCACAGCGCCACGAACTCCGTCGGACGGTGGCTGAGCACCGCCGCCCGGTACCGGTCCTCGTACACCGGGTTGTCGAGCCACGGCAGAGCCGTCCACGGACGGTGCCCGACGAGCCGCTCGCGCGCCTCGCCGAGGAGCCGGGTCGCGGCGTCGGTGACCATGGTGACGCGCCCGTTGACGTCCAGGGAGCACAGGCCCTCGGGCAGCCGGTCGACCAGCTCGGTGAGGACCTCGCTCGGGTCCGAGGCGGCGGGCGGCGGACGCAGCATGTAGGGGGCGGGCGTGGGCGTGATCGGCTGCCCCATGGCACGGGCGCGTTCCAGCGTGTCGACCATCGCGCGCGCGGCCCCGGCCAGCGCCTCGCGCTCCTCGCTCGACAGTCCCGGCCGGTCGGAGCGGCCGATGACGAAGAACCCGCCGAGGATCTCACGGTCCGCGGCCAGCGGGTAGGCGACGGTCGCGAAGTCGTAGGGGACGGTGATCGCGGCCCGGGGGAACCGCTGGGCCAGCTCCTCACCGCTCGGCAGCCATACCAGGTGCCGCTCCCGGGCGGCCTCGACCACCGGCAGGGCGGTGCTCAGCGAGACCCGGAACCAGGAGCGCACGAGATCGCGCGCGACGCCCGCCAGCACGGACATCACCAGAGTCGAGTCGCCGGGCTCGACCAGGTAGACGGCCCCGGCGTGCCCGCCCACCGCCCGGATCACCCGGCGCAGCTCCTCGCCCAGGTCACCGAGCCCCGGTGCGTGCTCGGCGGTGCTCTCGCTTCCCGCGGTCGCATCGGACATGGTCCCTCCCCATGTCACCTCGAGTGGCACGGCTCCACGTTCGACGATACGCGTCGGAGGTCACGGCGTCGGTAAAGGCGTGGCCAGGTGTGCCGGACGCGCCGTTCGGGCGCCGTGTCGCGGTCGCGGGCGCGCGGTCCCCGGGTGGACGATGGAGGTGAGGACGGAGGGGACGCTCGTGCGATCGATTCTGGTGGGGGTGGACGGCTCCGACACGGGTCTGCGCGCCGCCGAGTGCGCCGCCCGGGAGGCGGTGTGCCGGGGGATCGGACTGACCCTGATGACCGTGTACGACGGTGACGTGACCGTGTCGGTGTCCCGCTGGCCCTCGGACCTGTTGGAGCGGGAGGCCGTCGCGGCGGCGGACGCGGCCGCGGCGCACGTGCGCGAACGCTGGCCGGATCTGGACCTGGACGTCCGCGTGGTCGACGGCTCCCCGGCGGCGGAGCTGCTCAGGCACGCGGAGGACTTCGACGTCGTCGTCGTGGGCAGGCGCGGCCGGGGCGGCTTTCCCGGGATGCGGATCGGCTCGGTCGCCTACCAGGTCGCGGCGCACGCCCCCGGCTACGCGCTGGTCGTGGGCGAGGCGGGGATGGATCCGGAGAAGACCGAGGTCGTGGTCGGCGTGGACGGCTCCCGGCACGCGGACCGGGCGCTGCTGGCGGCGCTGCGGACGGCGGACCTGCACGGGGACCGGGTGCGCGCTGTGTGGGCGTGGTCCGTTCCCGTGTTCGCCGACACCGGGGTCGGCCCGTGGGGCCGCGTGGAGGAGGGGATGGCGGAGGAACAGGGCGCGGCGCTCCACGCGGTGCTGGCCCGGCACCTGCCCGACTTCCCGGACGTGGAGGTGGTCCGGCAGGTGGTGCGGGCACAGCCCATGGCCGCGCTGCTGGACGCGGCGGGCGACGCGCGCATGATCGTGGTCGGGGCCCGGGGCACCCGCGGGTTCGCCCGTCTGGCCCTCGGCGGGGTCGCGCACGCCCTGCTCCACCACGCGCCGTGTCCGGTTCTGGTCGCGCACCGGGTCTGAGGGCCGCGGTCCGACCGTCAGTCGTCCGGCATGACCAGGACGGCGGCGCCGTCGACGCGGTCGGCGGCCAGGTCGGCCAGGGCCCGGTCGGCGTCCTCGAACCGGTAGGGCGTGGTCTGGACGGTCAACGGGTGCTCGGCGGCGAAGGCGAGGAACGCACGCGCGTCGGCACGGGTGTTGGCGGTCACGCTGCGGACGCAGCGCTCCTGGAAGAGGTGCTCCTGGTAGTTGAGCGGGGGCACGTCGCTCAGGTGGATGCCCGCGATCGACAGCGTCCCGCCCCGGTCCAACGCCGCCAGCGCGGTGGGGACCAGGTCGCCGACGGGGGCGAACAGGATCGCCGAGTCCAGTGGCTCGGGCGGGGCGTCGCGGGCCCCCGCGGCCGAGTGGCAGCCCAGGCGGAGCGCGAGTTCCCGCGCCCGCTCCGACCGGGTCATGACGTGGACGCGCGCGCCCCCGGCGAGCGCGACCTGCGCGGTGAGGTGGGCGGAGGCGCCGAACCCGTAGATCCCGAGCACCCCGCCGGAGGGAAGGTCCGCACGGGCGAGCGCGCGGTGGCCGATGACGCCCGCGCACAGGAGCGGCGCGGCGGTCGCGTCGTCCAGCCCCTCCGGCAGCGGGTGCACGTAGCGTTCGTCGGCGGTCAGGTAGCGGGCGTAGCCGCCGTCGGTGTCCCACCCCGTGTACGTGGAGCCGGGGCACAGGTTCTCGTCGCCGCGCCGGCAGTAGCGGCACCGCCCGCAGGTTCCCGCCAGCCAGGCCACCCCCACGCGCGTACCCGGGGCGAGCCGACCGGCCCGCTCCCCGCAGGCGACCACGTCGCCGACGACCTCGTGCCCCGGGACCGTGCCCGGCCGGCGGGGCGGCAGGTCGCCCTCGGCCAGGTGCAGGTCGGTGCGGCAGACGGCGCACGCGCGCACGCGCACCACGACCCGGTGCCCGGTGGGCGGTCGGACCGTCCGCCGCACGCGGCGCAGCGGACGGGTGGCGACGGGACCCGGGTGCCGGACCGCCCAGGCGTCGGATCCGACGGCCGCGAAGGGATCCATGCCCCGACCCCAACACGAATGGCGTCCCAGGTCAATGGACATGTGGCCGGTGCCGTTCCGGCGGCGCGGCCGGGCGCTCGGGGTGTAGCTTGGATGGAGGGGGACGGACACCGGGAACGCGGTCGACGCGGCGCCCGCGCATTCCCAGACGGGGCCCGCAGCCCCGCACCCGCGTGCCCGAGGAGGCGTTTCCCGTGCCGCGCTGGCTCAGAGCCGGAGTCGTCACCGCCGTCGTGATCGCCGTGGCGCTCCTGGCGTACCTACTCGCATCCACGCTGTTCGTGACCGGGACCGCCGGGGCCCGTCCATGGACCCTGACCGCGCTCACCGCGTGGGACGCGCTGTTGCTGGGGGCCGCCGTCGCCGTCGCGGTCTTCGGCTGGCGCTATGTCCGCGGGGTGTTCCCGCACTCGGTCGGCGGGGCGGCCGCCGTCCTGACGAGCCTGGTCCTGCTGCTCGCGGCCCCGTGGCCGTACACCGCCGTGCGGGCACTGGCCGGCCCCGGGGGAGGCGCCGCGACGTGGGCCGACCTCGTGTTCCACGTCCTGATGGGCGCCGCCGCGCTCGTCGTGGTCGGCGGGTTGGTCCGGCTCGCGCGCGACCGCTGGATCTTCGAGGCGGGCCGGGAGCACGCGCGGGCGGCGCCCGCGGCACGCGCCAGACCGGTGAAGGGAAGGCACCACAGGACGACGAGCTGACCGCGGGCCACGTCTCCTCCTGACGACGCCCTCCGGCCCACCCGCGCTCCGGGGCGTGCCCGGTCCGGATGCTCCGGGCGTCCGGATGCCCCACGCATCCCGGCGTACGATGGGTGGACGTGCTGTCGAGGGGGGGACGATGGCCCGGATCACGCGGGCGGAGCAGCAGGCCCGCAACCGGTCACGCGTCCTGGCCGCGGCCGGGGACGAGTTCGCCGAGCGCGGCTTCCGCGATGCCAAGGTCGACCGCATCGCCGAACGCGCGGAACTCACCCGGGGCGCCGTCTACTCGAACTTCCCGAGCAAGCGGGCCCTGTACCTGTCCGTCCTGGCCGAGGCCGCCGAGCGCGCGGTCGACGGACGTCCCGCGGACCGGCCCGCGACGCCTCCTGCGACCGCGGACACGCCCCGCGCGGCGCTGGGCGCGCTCGCCCGCGCCCTGCTGGCCGGATCCTCGCCGGACGCGCCGGACACGCTGCCGGGGTGGGCCGATCCGCTCCCCGAGACCCTCGACGACGCGCCGCTGCGGCAGGCCTACGCGCAGCTGCTGCGGCTGGAGGCGGTGCTGCTCGGCCTGTCCCTGGAGACCCTCGCGGGGCCCGGCGCGGGTCGCAGGGTACGCGTCGCGGAGGCGGCCCTGACCACCCTGTACGGCGCCGTCCGGCTGGCCGGTGCGGCCCCGGGCTTCGTCGACCCCTTCGGTGTGATCGGCGCCTGCGCGAACCTGGCCGACCTGGACGTGGCGGACTCCTGGCCGCTCCCGCACCTGGAGCACGTGCCGGCGGCGGACCCCGCGGACGCGCCGTGGTCGCCCCCCGGGGCGTTCGACGCGCTCCGCCGCGCACCCGCCGATCTGTCCGGCGACGGCGTGGTCGCGGTCCTGGGGCTGCACCGGTTGGAGGCCGTGGAGGAGGCGGTGCGTTCGGCCCCCGACGGCGCGGACGTGACCGCGGTCGTGGTCACCGGGGACCCGCGGGAGCGGATGCCGCTGGCCCGGTCGGTGCTCGCACGGCTGTGCGCGGCCCTGCGGGAATCCGTCCCCGAACGCGCGTGGCCGCCACCGCGTCTGGTCCTGGACGACGCCGGCGCCGTCGCGGCGGCGGCCGGTGTGCTCGGGGTCGACGACACCACCGAGGCGGCCGTGCGGATCTCCGGCGGTCGGATCACGGCCCGTGCGGCGGGCCGGGGCGCGGGTCACGCCGTGGCGGCCCCCGCCGTCGCGCGTCCGCGCTGACGCGACCCCGTCGTGCTTTGCCACCTGCCGCGACTCGGGATACCGTGCATTCCAGATGATCTGATCATCTGAAATCCGGGGCGCCTCCCCGTGGCGCCCCCTCACGTGAGGAGAAGGTTCGATTGGCACGCACCGGTGACAGTGGGCCGCCGCTCACGTGTTCGTTCTGCGGCAAGGACCAGCGCGGCGTCCGCAGGCTCATCGCGGGCCCGGGGCGCGTCTGCATCTGCGACGAGTGCGTGGGCCTGTGCGACGAGATCATGGAGGAGGAGGGGCTCGCCGACGCCACCGAGCTCACGTGGGACAGTCTGCCCAAGCCGCGGGAGATCTACGAGTTCCTGGACTCGTACGTGATCGGTCAGGAGCAGGC
>NZ_JBITHK010000016.1:0-120298 GCF_044457925.1 Nocardiopsis sp. NPDC050513
GGAAACTGGCATGCGTGGTTCGGAGGGAGGTCGCTCGGAAAAGGGTCTGCAAATGGCAGATACCTCGCCGGGCGGCCAACCCTATGGCAATCCTTGTCTTTGAAGGTGTTGAGTTGCTGACCACGACCCCGGGCGCTTGCTAGCGTCGCGGGGTCTTCGTCGAATGGAGTTGTGGGTTTGGCAAGAAGAGTAGAGCACACGTGGAGCGCAGGCGAACTTTTCTGCGAACCCGTCGGAAAAAACTTCATGCTCTCGGTATCGTCACAGGTCAGGGCCATGGGGAAAAGGCGTGGCCCCATTTCACTGTCTCGCCAGAACTATCCCTTTCGACCGAATGGGGGCATATTTTCCGGCCTGTGTGAAACGCGCCGAGTGTACGGTCTTTCCAGGACCCCGAGTCCGCCCCGACCCGTGTGCGGGTCAGGCCCGGTGCTCCCAGGAACCAGCCCCGGATCGGACGACGCACACACCGCGCTGCGCATCGACATCCACCGTGAACGCGTCCAGAGGGGGCCAGTCCGCCTCGTCCAGCGCCGCATAGGCTGCCGTGAAGGTCTTCAGTGCCGTGGTCCCACCGCCGCCGGTGACCGAGGCGTCCGGCCAGATCCACGCCCAGCTCCGGGCGTCCCCCACGGCGACCAGCCTCGCCCGTCCGTCCTTCCACGGTCGTCCGCCCACGGCGACGTGGATGCCGGGGCAGGCCAGCATGAGCCGGGTGAGCAGGTCGCGGCCGATCAGGTCGTCCGACCCCAGAGGGAACCGGGCTGTGGTCTCGGCGGCCTGACCGACTCCGGGGAAGGAGGGCCCGCCCTGGCGCTGGGTGCGGTCCCGCATGAACGCCGCGTCACGCACCACGGGACCCGTGGCACTGGCCTGGCCCGTCTTGCGCAGGGCCGCGATCGGGGTCGGTCCGCCTTCGGGGTAGGGGGCCCAGGGCACGACGAGCGTCGAACCGCCGTCGAGACAGACCAGCCACGCGAGGGGGAGGCGGCGGACGGCGCACGTGGCGATGACCGCGTCGAAGACCGAGCCGGGCGGCGGCTGTGTGCCGTGGACGACGTCCACCCGGGTTCCGGCGAGCACCCTACGGGCACGAGCGGCCACGTCCGGGTCGATCTCCAGCGACGTGACCGAACCGGTTGGACCGACCAGGGAATCCAGGATGGCGGCGTTCCATCCGGTTCCCGTGCCGATCTCCAGCACCCGCATCCCGGGAGAGACGCTCGCCGCCTCGATCATGTCCGCCATCACCTGGGGTGCCGAGGACGACGAAGAGGGGGTGTTGACCAGGCCGCTTCCCCCGTCGTTGGCCTGGGTGACGACGAAGCCGTCCGAGTAGACGCACTCCGCCCAGCGCTGCGGATTCCGCCTGCGGGGGAGTGGAAGCCCCTGGACATCCGGCCAGATGAGGTCGGGGATGAAATGGTGGCGGGGATGGCCGGCGAACGCCGCGCGAATGGTGTCGGTGGTGTCCAGGCGTTCGACGAGCCGGGTGTGCAGGTCGTCCAGGTCCGTCACTTCTCTCCCGTTCCGTTGCAGTCGCCGCAGGTGACGACCTCCTTGTCGGACCAGGGGCCCGATCCGTCCCCACCGGCGACGATCGTTCCCTCACCCTTGCATGCCGCGCACGTGGCCATGCGTCGTTCCTCTCTCAGGACGGGGGCGCTCGGTGTCTACCCCGCGTGCGGATGCGATCTCGTGGTGTGTCCGAAGCGGTCACGGGTGCGGGGTACGTCGGTCTTCCGGCTTGGCGTCGCCCATCGGGTTGCGTGCGGCGTCAACCAGCGCCTGATTGGCCTCGCTGTGCCGCATCCCGTACTGGCGGGTGAGGTGGGTGTGGCAGACGTGCCAGCTTCCGGCCACGTCGCCCACGCGCCAGACTCCGTGTCCCAGATAAGAGACCACGGGGTCACCGGCGAGCACCGTCCACCACCACCAACTGACCGGCCGGATAGCGGTACCACGCGGCCCCGAGACGGAGGTTCACGAAGGCGGGGTCCGGGTCGGGCTCCACGGCGGTGACCACGCGGAGGCGCCCGGCCCCGACGAGCACGATGTCATGGCGGCGAAGTTCGCGGGCGGCCTTGCGAGTCCAGGTCTGCATGAGACCAGGTCACACCTTCACTACGGTGTGCATCGACCTGGTGACCAGTTCACGTGCCCCGCCTAGAGTCACCGCATGAGCGCGCAGGATTTCTGCAAGCTGTTGAAGGAGGCCCGCAGGAACGCGGGAATCACACAAGACGCCCTCGGTCGGATCGTCGGTGTGGTCGGCGGCACGGTCAGTCGCTGGGAGAACGGCGAGAATCTGCCGGATCGGGACGTCGCCGAGGCCCTTGACCGTGCGCTCAAGTGCAACGGGCGTCTGATCAGGGCGTGGCAGTACGAAGCCACGGGTTCGATCATCCCCCACTGGAGACGCCCGTTGGAGCAGCTCCGCAGGGCGTCCCACACCATCGAGGCCGTTGTCCCGAACGCGGTTCCCGACTTGCTGCAAGCCGTCTCCTACGCCCGGATGATGCTGGAAGAAGCGATGTATCCCGGCACGGACGAGGAGATCCAACGGGTCGCCGAACGCCAGGCCTCGCAGTACGACCTACTGAGGTCGAACGGCAACCCGTGGGTCGTGGCCGTGTTCCCCGTGTACGCGTTGACGTGCCTGCCCGACGGGGTCCGCCGTGACCAGGTGAACCGCCTGCTTTCCTTGACCGGTGCGGCCCGTGTGCGGGTGCACCTCATCCCCGAGGACACCCCCGTCTCCCTCGTCGCGCCCGTGGTCCTGTTCCATCAGAGGGATGGGGGAACGGTCGCTGCGGGCGAACACGTACGCGGGCTTGAGGTCTACGACGAGCCGACCGATATCGAACGTCTTGCGGGTCAGGCCAAGAGGATGCTCGGGGCGGCACTGCCCATGATCCAATCGAGAACCCTCATGGAAGGAATGTTGAAGTGAAGCCCGGAGAATGGCACAAGTCGAGTTACAGCCCCACCCAGGGGCATGACTGCGTCGAGGTCCGAGAGCACGAGGCGGGTGCGGACGTGCGCGACACCAAGCACCGCGAGGCTGGGCACCTGCCGTTCGACGCCCGCGAGTGGGCGGCGCTGCTGGCGTCCGTGACGCGGTAGGACCCGGTACGTGGGGATCCCGGAAAGGAAATGTGTTCGGGATCCCCGCGTAGGTGTGTACCCATCGGACTATTCGTCGCTCTGCAACTCGGTCTACCGTGCCGACGACGAGATGTACGTCAACGCCCACATCTACGGTGTGAACGCCTACGGTAACCCGCTGTTCCACCTGTACAGGAAGACCGACAGCGGTCTGTTCGACGCCTACGCCGAGAGCGTCGACGCCGTGTGGCGCACTGCCCGTCCCCTCCAGGAGTGATTCCGATGGCCCGAACCGAGTTCTACGACGATCAGGCGGCTCCAACGCCGAACAGCCTGGTGGTGGCGGCCAGCGCCGCGGTGTTCGACGGCTCCGGTCGCCTGCTGTTGCAGCGGCGGGCCGACAACGGGCTGTGGGCGATGCCCGGTGGCGGAATGGAGATGACCGAGAGCCTGCCGGACACGGCCGTGCGGGAGGTGAAGGAGGAGACGGGATACGACGTACGTGTCACCGGGCTGGTGGGCACGTACACGGATCCCCGGCACATCATCGCCTACAGCGACGGCGAGGTGCGCCGTCAGTTCAATGTCTGCTTCCGGGCCGTGGTGGTGGGCGGCGGGCTCCGGGTGAGCGCCGAGTCCCACGAGGTCCGCTGGTTCGGGCTGGAGGAAATGGGCGGGCTGGACATGCACCGCACTCAGCGGCTGCGGGTGGAACACGCACTCAGGAACGGGCCGCCGCACCTCGGTTGAGGGTGACGGGCGGGCTTGCGTGGAGATGGTTGACTGGCGTCGTGGACACCACTGACCCGGCACCGACACCGCCTCCGTCCGGCCCGCCTCCCCCCGACGACCCGCTCGCGGCGGCGTTCGCCCCGCCCGAGGGGACGTCCTGGCTGCGCGTGTCGCCCGCCCTGGCCCTGTACCGCAGGCTGGTGGTCGGCTCGCTGTGCCTGGTCGGAGGGACGGCCGCCGCGATCCTGTCGTACGTGTGGTTCGGACCCGTGTGGGCCGCCGCCGTGGCGGCCCTGACCCTCGTCGCCCTCGCGGCCGGATGGCTGCTGGCGGGGCGGTTCCAGCGGTCGTGGGGGTACGTGGAGGGCCCCGGGGAGCTCTACCTGACCTACGGCGTGGTCCTGCGCCAGCTCGTGGTGGTCCCCTACGGCCGGATGCAGGTCGTCGACGTGACCGCGGACCTCCTGGAGCAGGCCCTGGGCATCGCGACCGTGCGGCTGCGCACCGCGGCGAGCACGGCCGACACCCGGGTGGTGGGGCTTCCGCTGGCCGAGGCGGTGGGGATGCGCGACCGGCTCGCGGCGCGCAGCGAGAGCTTCTCGACGGGGCTGTAGTGGACGGATCGACCCAGTACCCGCGGCCCGGACAGCCGCCCCTCGGACACCCCCAGGGCACTGCCGGACGACCGCTGCCGCCGACGCCCCCAGGACCTCCGGGGCCGCCCGCGTCCGCGGGGCGGCCGTGGTGGGGCCCGGCCCCGCGTCCCGGCGCGGTACCGCCGGGGGTCGCCCTGATGCCGCCCACCATGGGGTACCGGCCCCCGCCGCTGTGGCGTCCCCGGCCGGAGGACGACGTCACCAGCGGGGTGTTCCGGTCGCACTGGTCGATCATCCCGATGCAGGTCTTGGCCGTCACGCTGGTGTTCGTGGCGCTCGTGGGGCCGATCCTGTTCACCTTCGGCGTCGCCTGGGTGTTCCTGCTCGCGCTCGCCGTCGTCTTCGGATCGCTCGCCTACGCGCTCCCCGCGTGGTGGTACGGCACCTTTGGCCTGCGTGAGGACCACCTGGTGGTGCACAGCGGGCTGGTGCTGCGGGGATCGCGGGAGATCCCGCTGAGCCGCCTCCAGGCGGTGGACGTGGTCCAGCCGCTGCTGATGCAGGTGTTCGGGCTGGCCGAGCTGCGCATCGAGTTGGCGGGCGGGGACCGCACCGCGATCCGTCTGCGGTGCCTGGACAAGCCGTTGGCCGAACGCCTCAGGGTGGCCGTGCTCGCGCACGCCGCCGGGCTGCCGGGCAGGTCGCCCGAAGCGCCCGAGTGGCCCTTCTACCGGCTGCCGTTCCCGTTGCTGCTCGGGGCACTGACCTTCCGGGTCCCGATCCTGCTCTCGTTCGTCGCGGTGCTCCTGCTGACGCTGATCGGACTGCTGTTCGCCGAGGCCGGGGTCGCGGGCGCGCTCATCCCGCTGGTCCTCGGCCTGATCCGCTACTTCTGGGGCCCGCTGGCGCGCTACACGGACTACTACGCGTCGCTGTCCTCCGACGGCCTGCGGCTGCGGTACGGCATGTTCCAGCGGCGGATGCAGACGGTCCCGCCGGGGCGGGTACAGGCCGTGCGCGTCGTGGAGCCCCTGCTGTGGCGGGTCCTCGGGGTGGCGCGCGTGGAGGCCAACGTGGCCGGGTACGCGGGCGCCCGCCAGGGAGACTCGGCGACGCTGCTGCCGGTGGCACCGCGACGTCTGGCGTTCTCGCTGGTGAACGAGGTGTTCGTCGGGTCGGACCCGGCGTTCGTGCCGCTGGTTCGGGACGGACGGTGGGCGCCGCGGCTGACAGGCGCGGACGAGCACCTGTTCGTCACCGTGCGCGGCCCGTTCTGCCGGGTGACGGACATCGTTCCCGTGGAGCGGATGCAGACCCTGAGGTTGACGGCGGGGCCGCTGGCGCGCTTCACCGGCCGGGTGGCCGTGGACGTGGACACGCCGCCGGGGCCGGCGGACGGTCGGGCCGCGGGGCGGACGGCGGCGGAGGGCCGCCGTCTCCTGGACGCGCTGGTGGTGGCCGCGCACAGGGCACGGGTCCCCGAGGCGGGTACCGAGCGGTGGGCGACGCGGTCGACGGAGGGACCGGCCGAGGGGGCCGTGGACACTCCCGGGGAGTGAGTGTGGGATGAGTCACATATGAAGGCTGATGCCTCCGTGGTTGCGGTCGGCATGTCCGACATATCTGCTCACTCGGCGTGATAGCTCCAGGTCCTGGCCGCGCCACGCCTCGCTGATCAGGTCGTGCGCGGCGGTTGAGTATGGCTAAATGGTGTCCGAACACGGGGAGTGTTCACTGTCATACACATCGTCAATAATTTGGGTTGGTTGGCACCCCCTGTCGATCGACCTACGGGAGAAACCATGCTGAAGAAGGCTCTCGCCGCCAGCGCCATCACCGCCGCTGCCGCCAGCGTCCTGTTCACCGGCGCTCCGGCCATGGCCAACAGCAACGTGTTCACTTCGGGTAACGGCAGCATTCTCGGCGGCAACCAGCTCGTGGCCGACCTCGACATCCCGATCAACGTCTGCGGCAACGCGATCGCCGTCATCGGCGTCGCGGGCGCCAACTGCACCGGCTCCGACGCCAAGGTCATCAACTAGGCGGAGCCGGGCCGGGCCACCTGGTCGGGTCGGGGGTGTCCAGCCGGGAGACGTCCCGGGTGATCCGGTCCGACCAGGTCCAGAGCGTTCCGCTCGGGCGCCATTCCGCGAAGGCGGGGTGGCGCCCTTCGCGTCTGTCCCCACCCCTCGCGAGCGGTCGCGGAGGGCGCCCACGCGGCGCCCGCCCCCGCGTCCGGGGCTGGTCGGCGGGTCACCGGTCCAGGAGAGTTATCGTGTGCTCAGGCGTCACGGTGCGGGGGGTGACCGGACGCACGGGACCACGAAGGGGCACGACCATGGAGACGACGCAGGGCCGCCCGGCGCGGCTGCGAGTCGGCGTCATCGGACCCGGCCGGGTCGGCTCCGTCCTCGGCCAGGCCCTGGGCAGGGCCGGGCACAAGGTCGTCGCGGCCACCGCGGTCTCCGAGACCTCCAAGGCCAACGTCGCCTCCCGGCTGCCGACCGCACGGGTCCTCGACGCTCCCGAGGTCGTCGGGGCCAGCGACCTCGTCCTCGTCACGGTGCCCGACGACGCCCTGCCCGACCTCGTCGAGGGGCTCGCCGCCACCGGCGCCGCGCTGCGGGGCAAGCTCCTCGTCCACGCCAGCGGGGCGCACGGCTACGGGGTCCTGGCCCCCGCCACCATCGCCGGAGCCCTGCCGCTCGCCCTCCACCCCGCGATGACCTTCACCGGACGCGACGAGGACATCGAGCGGCTCGCCAACTGCGCGTTCGGCGTCACCGCCCCCGACCAGCTGCGCCCCATCGCCGAGGCGCTCGTGGTCGAGATGGGAGCGGAACCCGTGTGGATCACCGAGGACAAACGCACCCTCTACCACGCGGCCCTCGCCGGGGGCGCCAACCACCTGGTCACGCTCGTGGCCGACAGCGCCGCCCTGCTCGCCGCCGCCGGGGTGCCCGAGCCCGGCCGGATGCTCGCCCCCATGCTCGGCGCCGCCCTGGACAACGCACTGCGCTTCGGCATCCACGGCCTGAGCGGCCCGGTCCTGCGCGGCGACGCCGGAACCGTCGCCGGACACATCGAGCAGTTGCGCGAGAACGCCCCCGAGAGCGTCGCCAGCTACGTCGAGCTCGCCCGCCTCACCGCGGACCGGGCGATCAACGCGGGGATGCTCGACCCCGCCGACGCCGCGCGCCTGCTCGACGTCCTGCGCCGCTGAGGCCCACCGCGGCACTCGACGACACCGGACGCGTACCGGCGCCCGCGCCGAACACCACCACCACGGGAAACCACCATGACCGAACCCACGCCCCAGACCGCGCCCGCCGACCGTCCCCGCCTCGTCCACACGGCCGACGACCTGCGCCGCGTCCTCTCCGACGCCGGGCGCGTCGCCCTCGTCCCCACCATGGGCGCCCTGCACGAGGGCCACCGCAGCCTCATGCGCCTCGCCCGTGCCCACGCCGACACCGTCGTCGTGAGCGTCTTCGTCAACCCGCTCCAGTTCGGCCCGAACGAGGACTTCGACCGCTACCCGCGCACGCTCGACACGGACGCGGCGGTCTGCGCGGAGGAGGGCGTGGACGTGGTCTTCGCCCCGAGCGTGAACACGATGTACCCGTCGGAGCAGATGGTCACCGTCCAGGCCGGGCCCATGGGCGAACGCCTGGAGGGCGCCTCCCGGCCCGGGTTCTTCACCGGGGTGCTCACCGTCGTCAGCAAGCTCCTGCACCTGGTCGGCCCCGACGTGGCCGTCTTCGGTCAGAAGGACGCCCAGCAGCTCGCCGTCGTCCGCCGGATGGTCACCGACCTCAACCTCCCCGTGGAGATCGTCGGCGCCCCCACCCTGCGCGACCCCGACGGCCTGGCCACGTCGAGCAGGAACGTCTACCTGGACCAGGACGAGCGCGCCAGCGCCCTCGCCCTGTCCCGCGCCCTGAATGCCGGGCGCGGCGCCGCCGCCGACGGGCCCGACGCCGTCCGCGCCGCGGCACGGGCCGTCCTCGACGAGGCCGCCAAGGCCGCTCCGCCGGTCGAACCCGACTACCTCGCCCTGGTCGACCCCGCCACGTTCGCGGACGTCCCCGCCGGATACGCGGGCGAGGCGGTCCTCGCCGTCGCCGCCCGCGTCGGGACGACCCGGCTCATCGACAACGTGCCGGTGCGGCTTCCCCACCGCTAGGGGCGCCGCGGCGCCGTCGCCGCACGACGGCGGCCCACCCTCGGGACCGAGCCGACCCACGACCGCCCAGCCACGGTCGGCACCTGCGAAAGAGACGCACATGACCACATCCAGACAGACCCGGATCGACGCCCCCGCCCCGTCGTGGACCGTCGGCGCCGACGTCGCCGTCATCGGCTCGGGCGTCGCCGGGCTGAGCACGGCCCTGCGCTACGTCCAGCGCACCGAGCGCGGCCGCGTCGTGCTCGTCACCAAGGACCGCCTGTCCACGGGCTCCACGTCCTACGCCCAGGGCGGCATCGCCGCGGCCATGGCCCCCGGCGACGACCCCGTCGCGCACATGGTCGACACCCACCTGGCCGGGGCGGGCCTGTGCGACCCCCTCGCCGTGCACGTCCTGGCGACCGAGGGCCCCGACGCCCTGCGCTGGCTCATCGGGGCCGGCGCCGAGTTCGACCGCACCGACGGCGGAGACCTCGCCCTCACCCGGGAGGGCGGACACCGGGCCGACCGGGTCGCGCACGCCGGGGGCGACGCCACCGGGGCCGAGATCCAGCGCGCGCTCCAGGCCGCCGTCATGGCCGAGGAGCGGATCGAGGTCATCGAACACGCCCTCGCGCTGGACGTCCTGCGCGACCCCGACACCTCCGCCGTCGTCGGCGCCACCCTCCACGTGATCGGCGAGGGCGCGCGCGACGGCGTCGGCGCCGTGCTGGCTCCCGCCGTCGTCCTGGCGACCGGCGGGATGGGCCAGATCTTCGCCGCCACCACCAACCCGCCGGTGTCCACCGGGGACGGCCTCGCGCTCGCGGCGCGCGCCGGGGCGCGCCTGCGCGACCTGGAGTTCATCCAGTTCCACCCCACCGTGCTCTGGCTGGGCCCGGACGCCCGCGGCAGGCAGCCGCTCGTCTCCGAGGCGGTGCGCGGCGAGGGCGCCTTCCTGGTCGACCGACGCGGGAAGCGGATCATGGAGGGCGTCCACGAGCTGGCCGACCTCGCCCCCCGCGACGTCGTGGCCAGGACCATCGCGCGCGTCATGGCCGAGCAGGGCACCGACCACGTCCACCTGGACGCGCGCCACTTCGGCGCGCGGACCTGGGAGCGCCGCTTCCCCACGATCCTGGCGGCCTGCCGCGCGCACGGGATCGACCCCGTCACCGAGCCGATCCCCGTGTCGCCCGCCGCGCACTACGCGTCTGGCGGCGCCGAGGTCGACATCGACGGCGCCACCAGCGTTCCCGGCCTCTGGGCGGTCGGCGAGGTGGCGCGCACCGGCGTCCACGGCGCCAACCGCCTGGCCTCCAACTCCCTCCTGGAGGGGCTGGTCTACGCGGACCGGATCGCCGCCCGCCTCGCCGCCGACGCGCGCCCGATCCCGACGCGGGGCGTGTCCACCGGGGAGGTCACCCGACTCGTCGACCCGACCGCCGCCACCCGCGTGCGGGCCCTGATGTCCCGCCACGCCGGGGTCCGGCGCACCGCCGAGGGGCTGGCCGCGCTGGTCACCGAACTCGACGCGCTCACCACCCACGGCACGGACGTCCGCCCTGACACCGCCACCTGGGAGGCCGTCAACCTGCTCACCGTGGCCCGGCTGGTCGCCGCCGCCGCGCTGCACCGCACCGAGAGCCGCGGCTCGCACCAGCGCGCCGACGCCCCCGAACCCGACCCCGAGTACCGGGCGCGCCCGGTCGTCGTCCGACTGGAGGGCAGCACCCCCGTGGCCACCGACGAGGACTGGACCCCGTCCCTGCCGCCCGCGCTCGTCGCCGCGCTGGACGACATCGCGTTCCCGCTCGCGGAGGGGACCCCGGACCCGGACACCCGGGCCGAGTTCACCCTCCCCTACACCGCGCCCCACCAGTCCCATGTGGACCTCGTGCGCCGCGCCCTGGCGGAGGACCTCACCGCCGGTCCGCGCATCGACGTCACCACCGTGGCCACCATCCCCGCGGACCAGGTGCGCACCGCCCACGTCGTGGCGCGCGCCGACGGCACGGTCAGCGGCCTGCCCCTGGCCGAACTGGTCTTCTGGCTGGTCACGGACGGCGCCCTGGAGATCGCCCGCCCCGCCCGGGACGGCGACGCGGTCAAGCGCGGGGACGTGCTCATGTCCGTCACCGCCCGCACCCGCGACCTGCTCACCGCCGAACGGACGGCGCTCAACCTCCTCACGCACCTGTCGGGCATCGCGACCGCGACCCGTGCGTGGGTGGAGGCGGTGGCCGGGACGGACGCCCGGATCCGCGACAGCCGCAAGACCCGCCCCGGGCTGCGCGCGCTGGAGAAGTACGCGGTGCGCTGCGGAGGCGGCGTCAACCACCGCTACTGCCTCAGCGACGCCGGGCTGGTCAAGGACAACCACGTGGTGGCCGCGGGCGGCGTCGGCGCGGCCGTCCGCGCGATCCGCGAGCGCTTCCCCGACCTGCCCCTGGAGGTCGAGGTGGACCGGATCGACCAGATCGAGGAGGCGATCGCGGCCGGGGCCGAGGAGATCCTCCTGGACAACTTCACGGTGCCGGGGCTGCGCTCCGCCGTCGGACTCGTCGCCGGGCGCGCGCGGCTGGAGTCCTCCGGGGGGCTGACGCTCGACGTGGCCGCCGACGTCGCCGCCACGGGGGTCGACTACCTCGCGGTCGGCGCCCTCACGCATTCCAGTCCGGCACTGGATATCGCACTCGACCTGTCGTGAACGGCCCGGTTGGTGGAAGATTCCCAGAGAACACGCCACTTCGACCACGGATGAGGGTCCCCAGCATGCTGCTCGCCATCGACGTCGGCAACTCCGAGACGGTCTTCGGCCTCTTCCAGGCCGACGACCTCCTCGAACACTGGAGAGTGGGCACCGACACGCGCCGCACCGCCGACGAGTGGGCGGTGGTGCTGCGCGGGCTCATCGACGGGAGCGAGCTGGGGTCCCCGGCGGACGTGGACGGCATCGCCCTGTGCTGCTCGGTGCCGTCCGTGCAGCACGAGATGCGCGACATGTTCCGCCGCCACTTCGGGGACGTGCCCGCCGTGATCGTCGAACCGGGCGTCAAGACGGGCGTGCCGATCCGGATGGACAACCCCAAGGAGGTGGGCAGCGACCGGATCATCAACGCACTGGCCGCCAGCCACATCTACGGGGGTCCGGCGGTGGTGGTCGACTTCGGCACGGCGACCACGTTCGACGCGGTGAGCGCGAAGGGGGAGTACGTGGGCGGCGCGATCGCGCCGGGGATCGACATCTCCGTGGACGCGCTGTCGCGCAGGGGCGCCCAGCTGCACATGGTGGAGATCGTGAAGCCGCGTGCGGCGATCGCGAAGAACACCACGGAGGCGCTGCGCTCGGGGATCGTGTTCGGGTTCGCCGGACAGGTCGACGGGATCGTGGACCGGATGGTCACCGAGCTCACGGACGCCCCGGACGACGTGACCGTGATCGCCACCGGCGGGCTGGCCTCCGTGGTCGTCGGCGAGTGCGAGACCGTGGACGTGCACGACCCGTGGCTGACCCTCACCGGCCTGCGCCTGGTCTTCGAGCGCAACGTCGCCTGAACGCCGCCGTGCGGTGCGGGGGCTCCCCGCACCGCCGGTCAGTCCTTGTTGTGCCTGTGGACCCGCAGTCGCGGGAAGACCTCGGCCAGGTGGTCGAAGTCGCGGTCGCAGTGGACGAGTACCGCGTCATTGCGCAGCGCGACCGCCGCGATGAGGCAGTCGTAGAGCTTGCGGATGGTCTTGCCCTTGGTCCGTGCTTCTCGGTACAGGCTCGCCGAATAGGTGAAGTCGAGACGGTTCTCCAAGGACAATTGGATGAGCCCGCTGGTCAGGCGCTCGATGACTTGGAATTCGGCCGCGTTCCTGACCCCGCTCAGGAGCTCGGCGGCGATGGGTTCGGTCGTCGCCAGATGCGCCTCCTTCTCGATGAGTTCACGGACGAAGTCGTTGGTCTCGGACTTCGTGCCACGGAGGTATTCCACCCACGCGGAACTGTCGATCAGGTAGATCGCGGTCATACGTGGACGTCCTCGGCCCCATCCTCGAAGCCAGAGCGGCGCATCTCGTCCAGATCGCCCTCCCAGCCCATCCCTTCGAGGCCGAGGAGGAAGTCCTTGGAGAGAGGTGTGCCGGCCATGCGGCGGAGCGCGATGTCCACGGCCTCACGTTTCGTCCGGATCTGGTAACGCTCCATCACGAACGCGATCAGGTCGTCGTCGATGTCCATGTTTGTGCGACTCATACACCCAGGATACACCTGTTTCGTACGGTGATGATCTGATCGCAAGGCGTTCGCATCGTTGCGCTGGCTCCCTGCCGGACGGCCTGTGGACAGCGCCATTCGGGTGTCCGAGTGAGAGTAGGATCGGGGCCGTGAATGACGCGCACGACTCCTACGACGACCTGCCCGAACAGATGCGGGTCCGGCGCCAGAAGCTGGACCGTCTCCGGGAGGAGGGCATCGACCCCTTCCCCGTGACCTTCCCGCGGACCACGTCGATCGGTGCCGTGCGCGACAAACACCAGGGCCTGGAGCCCGACACGAGCACCGGGGTCGACGTCTCGATCGCGGGCCGGGTGATGCTCTACCGCAGCGGCGGCAAGCTCTGCTTCGCCACGCTGCGCGACGAGACCGGGGACGTCCAGATCATGCTGTCGCTGGACCAGGTCGGCAAGGAGCGGCTGGACGCGTGGAAGGCCGACGTCGACCTGGGCGACCACGTGGGCGTCGAGGGCGAGGTCATCACCTCCCGCCGCGGTGAGCTCTCGGTCCTGGTCCGCTCCTGGACGCTGACCGCCAAGTGCCTGCGCCCCCTGCCGGAGAAGCACAAGGGGCTCACCGATCCCGAGGCCCGCGTGCGCCAGCGCTACGTCGACCTCATCGTCAACCCCGAGTCCCAGCAGATGGTGCGCCGCCGTTCGGCCGCCATCCGGGCGATCCGGGAGGGGCTCAGCACCCGGGAGTTCATCGAGGTCGAGACCCCGATGCTGATGCGCGTGCACGGCGGCGCCACGGCGCGTCCGTTCACCACGCACATCAACGCCTACGACATGGACCTGTACCTGCGCATCGCCCCGGAGCTGTCGCTCAAGCGGCTCGTGGTGGGCGGTCTGGAGAAGGTCTTCGAGATCAACCGGAACTTCCGGAACGAGGGCGCGGACTCCACGCACAACCCCGAGTTCACGATGCTGGAGTTCTACCAGGCCTACGCCGACTACAACGACATGGCGCGGATCACCCGGGAGATCATCCAGGACGCGGCGCGGGCGGTCTTCGGCTCGACCGTGGTCGAGCGCGACGGCCAGACCTTCGACCTGGGCGGGGAGTGGCCGCGCATCACCCTGTACGGGGCGGTCTCCGAGGCGCTCGGCACCGAGGTCACCCCGCGGACCCCGCTGGAGGACGTCCGGCGCCTGGCCGAGGCCGGGGGGGTGGAGTTCGACCACACGTGGGGCCAGGGCAAGCTCGTCGAGCACCTCTTCGAGGAACTGGTGGAGCACACGCTCGTCCAGCCGACGTTCGTGTGCGACTTCCCCGTCGAGACGAGCCCCCTGACGCGGCAGCACCGCGAGGACCCGCTGCTCACCGAGAAGTGGGACCTGATCGGCTTCGGTATGGAGCTGGGGACCGGCTACTCGGAGCTGGTGGACCCGGTCGAGCAGCGCCGCCGCCTGACCGAGCAGTCGCTCATGGCCGCCGAGGGCGACCCCGAGGCGATGCAGCTGGACGAGGACTTCCTGCGCGCCCTGGAGTACGGAATGCCGCCCACGGGCGGCGTCGGCGTCGGTATCGACCGGCTCCTGATGGCGTTCACCGGAAAGAACATCCGTGAGACCGTGCTCTTCCCGATCGTCAAGCCCTCCGGAGACTGAGTCCTTTTTCCGAACCGAATCCGGGCGACCGGCGGACCGAAATCGGGAACGGGGCTGCCGCGCTTCATCGCGGCGGCCCCGTTTTCGCCCTCGGAATGTGGCGTGCGCCACTGGACAGACCTCACTCTTGGGGCATATGGCGGCAAATCACAGTGAGAGCCGGGTGTCGTCGGCGACAGGTCGCAGTTTTTCCTTGGAACGCCGTTCCTCTGGGCGTCGACCGAGAGTGATCAAGGTTTACGCAGGTCAATCCAGTGGCGAATGCGCCCCACCCGTCACACTGTCACCGAACGGTGCCACAAGGCTACGCATGGTGATTTAACAGCCCTTGACGGTATCATCTCGGCCGCCTAGCGTGCTGAGGGCGGACCTTGGTCCGCGAGATTGCCGAAGTGGATCGAGTACGACCGTGAGCGAGGTGTGAGGGCCGACCCACGGCCCACCCATCCCGCACGCACGTGTGCCCTCGGCGTGGTCTGACCGTCCCAGACCACGGCGAACGGGCCCGCTGCGACCCGTGTCCCCCAACGCCCTCCACCCCTGTGCCAGAGGGGTCCTCTCGGAGGGCCGTCGGGCCCGCGGGGCTCGGTCACCCCCGAACACGCTCGATTCGCCCGGTGACGAGTTGATGTTCCGCACTCACATGGATGAGGGAGGACGGAGTGGAACAGGCCACACTCGTACGGCGTAGCGTTGAGGACCAGAGTGCTCTCCAGCCGCGGGAGCACCGGGAGAACGTGGTTCCCCTGCAGCCGCGTTCGCGTGACACGGCGCTGGGAGGCGCCTTCGCCCCGGTCGAACTGGCTCACGAGGACCTCGAGCTCCTCGCCGAGATCGCCACCGGCGTCACCACCGAGGTGGCGGCGCGGCGGCTCGAACTCAGCGCTCGCACCCTGCGCCGACGCATCCGCAACATCTGCGACGTGCTCGGCGTGAACACCCCCATCGAAGCGGTCGTCTGGGCCGCACGACGCCAGCTCATCTGAGGCTGGCTGTCCCGGCGCAGTGAGCCGGGAGAGACCACGGGCATACCCGGCCCAGCACGCACGGGTACGCGGCACCCGCCGGAGGAAGAGCGGTCCGGTAGGTGCGGGCGCGTACGTGGGCGTAGTCTGGTCCGGCTATGTCCGTTCGTCATGTCCGGGTCCGTCGCGCCAAGACGCGCGACGTGGTCCACATCCGCCGCCTGGTCGACACCTACACGGTCGACCGCCGCGTCCTCTCCAAGAGCACCGTCAACCTCTACGAGGACATCCAGGAATTCTGGGTGGCCGAGGTGGAGGTCGTCGAGGACGCTCCGCCCGCCACGGCGCCCTCCGGCTCCGTCGGGGCCGAGAGGGAGACCGAGTACCGCGTCGTGGGCTGCGGCGCCCTCCACGTCCTCTGGGAGGATCTCGCGGAGGTCCGCACCGTCGCGGTCGACCCCTCTCTGCGCGGGTTCGGAGTGGGACACCGCATCGTGACCGAACTGCTGGACGCGGCGCGGGAGTTGGACGTGCGGCGTGTGTTCTGTCTGACATTCGAGACCGGTTTCTTCGCCAAACACGGCTTTGCCCCGATCCAGGGCACCCCGGTCTCCTCCCGGGTCTACGAGGAACTCCTGCGTTCCTATGACGAGGGCGTCGCCGAATTCCTCGACCTCGAGAGGGTCAAACCCAACACTCTCGGGAACACGCGGATGCTCGTGCACCTGGGGACCGAGTCCCGAACCGCCCGTCGCTAAAGGCTTTCGGGCGCTCTTGGGACTGAGTGCCCGATTGGGTCCGCGCGGGCCGTGTCCGCGTGCGCCGTCCTGACCTCTCGCTTATGTCCACCGGGTGGTAAGAGAGGGGAAGACGGCGGGTAATGTGTAGCTGCGCTCGGCGACCCTCCCGCCGATCGAGTTCCCCCGGGACGGTTACGAAGGGTCGCGAATCGAGTTCACTCAGGGGGTGCCGCTGCCAACGGGACAGCGACGCCTTGGCCGGACATTGGTCACGATCCGGTTTGCCTGGGAGGGCTTCGGTACGTCCGGTGTCAAACCGGGGGCAAGCGATGTCTATGATGTCGGGTATGCGATTGCCCGGGTTCCCGGTGCTCATCCCCCAGGACTGGCCCGACGCTGAGTCGGGTATTTGCTGCGATAAGTAACAACCAGGAAGGGTGGACGGCTTCGATGGGTGACCTTTCGTCGGTGCTTCCCGCCGGGCTGGTCGACGTATTGTCCGCGCTCATCCCGCCGGTGGTTGTCGCGACCGTCTTCTGCGCCTTCGTCATCAAGCTGCTGCGCAGGGAGATGGCTCCGCGTCGGATGGACGGCAGCCTGGTCAGCGGTGACGCGGCCGGGGCCGCGGGGGCGGATGCCACCGCGACGGCCGTGACCGGTGCGGTCGATGATGCGTCGATTACCCGGGGTGGGGAACGCGCCGAATCCGACGGTCGTTGATACGGTACTTGACCAAGCCGAGCCCCGAGCGGCCCTGATCAGGGCACATCCGCGCGTGCCGGCCCGTCAGGGCCCCGCGCAGCTCCGGCGACCCCCGAAACCCCGGGTCGACTCCAGGCGATTACTGGCACGTCGGGAATTGTCTTCCGCGTTCGCGCGAGATAGCTTTATATTGCAGGTGCGAAGGCACTGCTCTTCTGAAAGGTTTGAATCCATGGCACAGAAGGTCCAGGTTTTCCTGGTCGACGACCTCGACGGCGGCGAGGCCGAGGAGACGGTGACGTTCGGTCTGGACGGCTCCGTGTACGAAATCGACCTCAGCGCGGGTAATGCCGCCAAGCTCCGCGACGCCCTTACGCCCTTCGTCGACGCCGCCCGCAAGGCGCCGGCCAAGGCGGCCGGTCGCGGCGGCGCCCGCCGGACCGGAACCCGGAATGCGCCCAGCCGCGAGCGCAGCGCCGAGATTCGCGCGTGGGCGAAGGCCGCTGGCAAGCCGGTCAATGAGCGCGGCCGTATCCCCGCGAAGATCGTCGCCGAATATGAGGCCGTCAAGGGCTAGGTTTGCCGCAGGCACCCGGGTTCGCCAAAATGTTGTCAGGTCTTGATCGATTCAGGACCGGCGCCCCGGGGCGCGTACCCGAACCCGACCATCCCCGGGCCCACGAGGGTCCGACGTGACACGGGATGAAGGGGATAGCACGGGCTCCTGGGCCCCGGGCGGCGTGGACTGGATCCACCGCCGCCACACCCGCGACACGGGCTGGTGAACAGACCGCTGCGGACCGCGTGACCCTCCGACCCGGCGAGAGCCGCGACGGCGGGGCGGTACGCCGCGGCCACGGTCCGCCACGGGTGACGGCCCCGCGGTCCCCGTTCTCGCGGAGGCCCCCGCATCGTCCGCCCCGCGGCCTGTCGGCCGCGGGGCCGGGGACGGCACGACGACCGCACCGCTCGCCCGCACCTTCGGGCCCGACGGGGAACACCCCACCCCGTCGCGCCGTTGGAGGAGGTACGGACCCGGACACGATCCGGCGCCGTCGTGCGAGTCCCGCTGCCGGTCGCACGGAAGACCCGCCCGCCACGGGGCCGGTCGCCGGTCGGCGCCGCCCGCCGAGGGCGGAGGGTCGGCGGACGCGAGCACCCGCGCGAGAATTCCGGCGGAGGCTTTCCCCTCGCACAGCGAGCGGCGAAGAACAACTCAACGATCGGTGTGTTCGCTAAGAGCCGATAATCGGGCTTACGCGCGTGCGGCCCGGGGACTCCCGTGATGGATGGGAGCCCCGGGCCGTTCGCCTTCGGCGTACACCGAAATCTGGCGCCCCAATTGGTAGTTGGATGTTGGGTGAACGCCCTATCGTCGGGGAAAGTCTCTGGCACGGACGGCTACGGCCGGCCGCGCGGAGACGTCCGACCGGTCGGCAGCCAGCCGTCTGGGACGGACGGGTGCGACAGTGCTCCCCGGGGCGGTTATCCCTGTGGGGCCGATATGCGGAAGAGTTGGGTCGGCGAGTACCGTCCCTGCCTGACCGCTCTGTAGAGGAGCGACGAGACATGTTCGAGAGGTTTACCGACCGCGCGCGGCGAGTGGTGGTTCTGGCCCAGGAAGAGGCCAGGATGCTCAACCACAACTACATCGGTACGGAGCACATCCTGCTCGGCCTCATCCACGAGGGTGAGGGTGTCGCCGCCAAGGCCCTGGAGAGTCTTGGCATCAGCCTCGAAGCGGTTCGGCAGCAGGTCGAGGAGATCATCGGTCAGGGCCAGCAGGCGCCCTCGGGGCACATCCCCTTCACCCCGCGCGCCAAGAAGGTCCTGGAGCTGTCACTGCGGGAGGCCCTTCAGCTCGGCCACAACTACATCGGCACCGAGCACATCCTCCTGGGTCTGATCCGCGAGGGCGAGGGCGTGGCCGCGCAGGTGCTGGTCAAGCTGGGCGCGGACCTGAACCGGGTCCGCCAGCAGGTCATCCAGCTGCTGCACGGATACCAGAGCGGCAAGGAGCCCCAGGCGACGGGCGCCTCCTCCGAGTCCGCGCCGTCCACGTCCCTGGTCCTGGACCAGTTCGGGCGGAACCTGACCCAGGCGGCACGCGAGAGCAAGCTCGACCCGGTCATCGGCCGGGACAAGGAGATCGAGCGCGTGATGCAGGTGCTCTCGCGCCGTACCAAGAACAACCCGGTCCTCATCGGCGAGCCCGGCGTCGGCAAGACGGCGGTCGTCGAGGGGCTGGCGCAGAAGATCGTCAAGGGGGAGATCCCCGAGACGCTCAAGGACAAGCAGCTGTACACCCTCGACCTGGGCGCCCTGGTCGCGGGCAGCCGCTACCGCGGTGACTTCGAGGAACGCCTGAAGAAGGTGCTCAAGGAGATCCGCACCCGCGGCGACATCATCCTGTTCATCGACGAGCTGCACACGCTGGTCGGCGCGGGTGCGGCGGAAGGCGCCATAGACGCCGCCTCGATCCTCAAGCCCATGCTGGCCCGCGGCGAGCTCCAGACCATCGGCGCGACCACGCTGGACGAGTACCGCAAGTACCTGGAGAAGGACGCCGCGCTGGAGCGCCGGTTCCAGCCGATCCAGGTGGACGAGCCGACCATCACGCACGCGATCGAGATCCTCAAGGGTCTGCGCGACCGCTACGAGGCGCACCACCGCGTGTCCATCACCGACAGCGCCCTGGTGGCCGCCGCCAACATGGCCGACCGGTACATCAGCGACAGGTTCCTGCCGGACAAGGCGATCGACCTCATCGACGAGGCGGGCTCGCGGATGCGCATCCGCCGGATGACCGCTCCGCCGGACCTGCGCGAGTTCGACGAGAAGATCGCCAAGGTCCGCCGGGACAAGGAGTCCGCGATCGACGCGCAGGACTTCGAGAAGGCGGCGTCGCTGCGTGATGACGAGAAGCAGCTGCTGAACAAGAAGGCGCAGCGGGAGAAGGAGTGGAAGGCCGGCGACATGGACGTCGTGGCCGAGGTCGACGAGGAGCTCATCGCCGAGGTCCTGGCCGCCTCCACCGGCATCCCGGTCTTCAAGCTGACCGAGGAGGAGTCCTCGCGTCTGCTGCGCATGGAGGACGAGCTGCACAAGCGGGTCATCGGCCAGGAGGACGCCATCAAGGCGCTCTCGCAGGCGATCCGCCGCACGCGCGCCGGTCTGAAGGACCCCAAGCGCCCCGGTGGCTCGTTCATCTTCGCCGGCCCGTCCGGTGTGGGTAAGACCGAGCTGTCCAAGACGCTGGCCGAGTTCCTGTTCGGGGACGAGGACGCGCTGATCCAGCTGGACATGTCCGAGTTCATGGAGAAGCACACCGTCTCGCGGCTGTTCGGCTCCCCGCCCGGATACGTCGGCTACGAGGAGGGCGGCCAGCTCACCGAGAAGGTGCGCCGCAAGCCGTTCTCGGTCGTGCTCTTCGACGAGATCGAGAAGGCCCACAACGACATCTTCAACTCGCTGTTGCAGGTGCTGGAGGAAGGCCGTCTCACCGACGCCCAGGGTCGCAACGTCGACTTCAAGAACACGGTCATCATCATGACCACCAACCTGGGTACGCGGGACATCTCCAAGGGCGTGGCGATGGGCTTCGCCAAGGAGGACGACGCCCAGACCAACTACGAGCGGATGAAGGGGAAGGTCAGCGAGGAGCTCAAGCAGAACTTCCGGCCGGAGTTCCTCAACCGCGTGGACGACGTCATCGTCTTCCACCAGCTGACGGAGAAGGAGATCTTCCAGATCGTGGATCTGATGATCTCCAGCCTGGACTCCCGGCTCAAGGAGCGGGACATGGGCATCGAGCTGCGTCCGGGCGCCAAGAAGGTGCTGGCGGAGCGAGGGTTCGACCCGGTCCTGGGCGCCCGGCCGCTGCGTCGCACGATCCAGCGCGAGATCGAGGACCAGCTCTCGGAGAAGATCCTGTTCGGCGACCTCAAGTCGGGTCAGATCGTGGTAATCGACGCCGAGGGCGAGGGGACCGAAGCCAAGTTCACCTTCAAGGGTGTGCCGAAGCCCGCCGCGGTGCCGGACACGCCCGAGGTGGAGAAGTCGACCGCCAAGAGCGAGTAGCGGGCACCGGTCGCGCACCGGTTCCGATCACGGGCGGGGGCGTCCCTTCGGGGGTGTCCCCGCCCGTGTGCGTGCGGTTCCGTGGCGCCCGTCCCGGGGTTGCCGCCCCCGCGCGGGGTGTGGTTAGGGTGTGCGCGTGACCCATCCACAGGATCCCCAGCGGCCCGGCGGCCCCGTCCCGCCCGGCCAGTTTCCGCCCCAGGGCCAGCAGGGCCCGCACGGTCAGCCGTACGCGCCTCAGGGACAGCCGCACACTGCCCAGGGCCCGTACGGACAATCCGGCCCGTACGGGCAGCCAGGCCAGTACGGTCCCGCGCCGGGCCAGCACCCCCGGCCCCAGGGGCCGAAGAAGGGCCGAGGTCTCGTCATCGGACTGGTGGCGGGCGCCGGAGCCCTGGTGGTCCTCCTGGCCGCCGGGACGGGCGCCGTCCTGTGGGCGGTGAACTCCGGTGACGATCCGTCGCCGGTCGGCGGACCGGCCGACCTGGGCGCGGTGGTCGAGTACCCGGGCCTGTCCGCCGACCACGTGGAGTCCACGGTCACCGTCGACTACGAGATGTTCCCGCCCGCTGGCGGCGAGCACTACAACACCTGGCAGAACTGCGGCGTCTACGCCGAGCCGGTCCGCAACGAGACGGCCGTGCACTCCCTGGAGCACGGTGCCGTATGGGTGACCTACGACCCCGCGGCCGTCGGCGGCGACGGCGCGGCCAGCCTGGAGAGCCACTACTCGACGGGCGACTACCTCCTCGTCAGCCCGGTGGAGGAGGGGATGCCCGCGCCGGTCGTGGCCTCCGCGTGGGGCGCCCAGATCCTCCTCGACGGCCCCGACGATCCGCGCCTGGCCGCCTTCATCCGCCAGTACGAGCAGAGCCCCGACGCGCCCGAGCCAGGCGCCCCGTGCAGTGGCGCCTACGACGGAACCGCCGAGGACTTCCCGCTCACGGCCGGGGAGGGCTCCGACGGCCTGGCGGAGACGGACTGACCGGCCGCGCCCCGTGCGCACGGGCTCAGCCCGGCAGCGCGTAGCGTCCGTCGTCGAGGGGGTCCACGAGGCCGTCCGCGACCAAGGCGTCGAGCGCGCGCTCGCGCTGGACGCCGTCGTCCCACACCGCGTCCAGGGCGTCCTTGGACACCGGGTCCGCGGAGTCGCGCAGCACGGCCAGCAGTCGGCCGCGCACCTGTCGGTCGGTGCCCGCGTAGGTCTGGCCCCGGCGCGGCGGGCCGTCGTGCGCGGGCTTGCCCGCCAGCCGCCAGGCGCACTGGCCGGCGATCGGGCAGTCGACGCACGCGGGGGTCCGCGCGGTGCACACGAGCGCGCCCAACTCCATCACGGCCACGCCCCAGCGGGCCGCCACGGAGGGAAGGTCCGGCAACAGCGACTCGGCGAGCGCGGTCTCCGCCTTCGTCTGGGATTTCGGCGGGTACTCGATCCCGGTTTCGGCCCGAGCGAGGACACGTCGAACGTTCGTGTCCAGAATGGCGTGCCGCTGACCGAAGGCGAAGCTGGCCACGGCCGCCGCGGTGTAGGCGCCGACGCCGGGCAGCGCGAGAAGGGTCGCGTGGTCGTCCGGCACCTGTCCCCGGTGCCGCTCGGTGATCGCCACCGCGCACGCGTGAAGGCGCAGCGCACGGCGGGGGTAGCCGAGGCGGTCCCACATGCGCACGGCCTCGCCGGAGGGCTCCCCGGCCAGGTCAGCGGGGGTGGGCCAGCGTTTCATCCACGCCTCCCAGGCGGGCAGCACACGCACGACGGGCGTCTGCTGGAGCATGATCTCGCTGACCAGGATCGACCAGGGGGTGGCGTCCGGGGCGCGCCAGGGAAGGTCGCGGGCGTTGGCCTCGTACCACGCCAGAACCGCTGTGCTGTAAGGGTTATCGCTCATCTTTTACGGGGTATCGGCGGGTTGGGTAGGTGAGTGGCACGCGAAACCGCAATACTACGGGCCATGGCGTCAAGTACCGGACATCCAGGAGCCGTCAGCCGCGAGACCTATTGGAAGCGGCGTGCACTCGTGTTGGCGGGGGCCCTGCTCGTGCTCACGCTGATCGCGTTCGCGTGCCGCCCCTCCGCGGAGGACGACTCCGATCCGGTCCGGTCGGAAGCGGGCGTGGCGGACGCCGACCCCTCTCCCAGTGTCCCACCCGAGACGCCGTCCCCGACCGCGAGCGGTGAGCCCGAGGACGGTGCGTCGGAAGGGGCCGAAGGGGACGCCGAGGGCGGCGAGGACGACCGCGACGCGGCCGAGAGCGGGGGCGGTGAGGCCGCGGGGGGATCCGGTGAGGACGCGGGCGCAGCCGCCGCGCCCGAGAGCCCGGAGGACGCCTGCCGCCCGCAGGACGTCGTCGTGACCTTCGAACTGGCCGACGAGGACCGCGAGGTCTACGGGAGCGGCGCCGAGCCGGAGTTCCGGGTCACCGTGGTGAACACCGCGAACCAGACCTGCACCGTGGACGTGGGCCCCGAGGCCATGGAGATCCGTATCCACTCCGGCGACGACCGCATCTTCTCCACGGGCGACTGTGTCGAGGGCGAGGCCGCCGACGAGCGCCAGCTCCGACGGGGAGTGCCCTTCGAGACCACGTTCGGTTGGGACCGGCAGAGGTCCTTCACCGACTGCCGCGACGCCACCTCGGCGCGCCCGGGCTGGTACCGCGCCCATCTGCGGGGCGACTACGCGGGCGACACCGGCGAGGTCGTGTTCCAGCTGCGTTAGAGCGACGTGGGGGCTCGACCGGGATCGTCCGGTCGGGCCCTTTTCCATGCCCGGAACCGGAGCGGCTCGCCGGGGGCACGCCACGCGCGGCGACGTACAGCACATTCTGTTATGACTCTGTTACTGTCTGTGACGTCAAGCGATTTCGCAGTCATCTGGAGTAGTCGTGAAGCTTGTCGGAACCGTCCTGTCGGGTATCGCCGTCTCCGTCTTCGCACTGTCGATGGCGGCTCCGGCGCAGGCGGCGGAGGAGGAGAGGCGGGACTTCTACCGCCTCTCGATCGAGAAGAAGCACTCGGGCAAGAAGGAGCACAAGTTCCTGTTCTGTGACCCGCCCGGTGGCAACCACCCGCACGCGGAGGAGGCCTGTGACCTCATCTACGCGTTCGGCTCCATCAAGAAGATCGACCTGGGCGACAGCGCCTGCCCGATGATCTGGGACCCGGTCGTCGCGCGCTCCGAGGGCTCTGAGCACTTCAAGAAGACGTTCCCGAACAAGTGCGTCCTGCTCGACGTCAAGGGCGAGGTCTTCGACTTCTCGAACGGTAAGAAGGACCGGGGAACCGCCGGCATGGTCGAGGGCGGCGGCATGATCGAGGGTCCCGGCATGACCACGGAGCGTGGGATGGGGGAGGCCGGTCACCCGAGCTTCCACGGCGGGCTGCACGGCCACCACGGTCTCCACGGTCACCAGGACGACTTCGCGGACTCGAAGAAGCCGAAGAAGCCCAAGAAGCCGAAGCACCACGACGACGACGGCTACTACTACGACAACGGGCACAACGGCCACAACGGGCACGGCCACAACGGTCACAACGGGCACAACGGGCACGGTGACCACGACGACGACTACAAGGACCCGAAGAAGCCGCGTGACCACAAGGATCTCAACGGATTCTGGTAACCCGTAGGTCGCCACGTTCCGTCCGGTGCGGACGGGGCCCCGGCCGGTCGTCGCGCCACACGGTGCGGGCCGGCCGGGGCCGGCGCACTCCGCCCCATTCGGGGTAGGGGTGTCCCAAGGGACTGGTGTGACGGCACGGCGGCCCGCCGCGTGCCGGACGCCCGGCCGACTGGAGGCCACCATGAGACTCGTCGCGATCACCCGGGCCGCCTTCGTCGCCGCCGCGGCCGTCCTCGCCACCGCCGCGCCCGCCGTTCCGGCGCCGCCCGTCGTTCCCAGCGCGCCCGCCGATCCCGCGAGCCCGACCGAGTCCCGCGCGTGGGAGGCCGGGGGCCGGGCCGTCTACCGGCTGATCGTGGTCGACGGCGTGGGGTTCGGGAACGAGTCGGTGCGCGAGGCCTCGCTCCTGTGCTCCTCCTACGGCAGCGGCGGCACCCACCCGCGTGCCGCCGAGGCCTGTTCCGCCATCGCCCGCGCGGGTTCGATCGCGGCCGTTCCGGCGGACCCCGCCGCCGTCTGCACACTGGAGTACCGCCCGGTGGCCGCGACCGCCCTGGGCGCCGAGGCCTTCCAGAAGACCTACGGCAACGGCTGCCTGCTGCGGGCGGCCAAACGCGCGGTGTTCGACTTCTAGGCGGTGCCCGTTCCGGCCCCCGGCGCCGGTCAGCTCCCGCGCTTGGAGCGCCGCGCCACCCAGGCCAGCGCCTCGCTGAGCTCCTCCACCTCGTGCGTGCGGATGCCGGGCACGGGGTCCCCGCTGTGCTTGGGCACGACCGCCTCCGTGAACCCCAGGCGCTGCGCCTCGGCGATCCTGCGCTGGACGCCGTTCACGGCGCGGATGTCGCCCGCCAGTCCCACCTCGCCGATCGCGATGAACCCGCGCGGCAGGGCCACGTCGTTGTTGGAACTGCCCGCCGCCATCGCCAGGGCCAGGTCCACCGCGGGCTCGCCCAGCCGTACACCGCCCACCGTGGACGCGTACACGTCCATGTTGGCCAGGCGCATGCCCGTGCGCTTCTCCAGGACCGCCAGGATCATGTTCACCCGTGACGTGTCCAGACCGGACGTGGCCCTGCGCGGCGCGGGCAGCGGGGTGGGCGCGACCAGCGCCTGCACCTCCGTGATGAGCGGGCGCCGCCCCTCCAGGGTGACCGTCACGCACGTTCCGGGAACCGGGTCGGTGCGCTCGGTGAGGAAGAGGCCGCTGGGGTCGGGGAGGCCCACGATGCCGGACTCGGTCAGCTCGAAGCACCCGATCTCGTCGGTGGGGCCGTAACGGTTCTTGACCGCGCGCAGCAGCCGCAGCTGGGAGTGGCGCTCGCCCTCGAAGTGCAGCACGACGTCCACCAGGTGCTCCAGCAGGCGGGGTCCGGCGATGGAGCCGTCCTTGGTGACGTGGCCGACCAGCACGGTGGCGATCCCGCGCTCCTTGGCGATCTGGATCAGCGCGCCGGTGACCTGGCGGACCTGGGTGACGCCGCCGGGCACCCCCGCCACGTCGGGGGAGACCATGGTCTGCACCGAGTCCACGATGAGCAGCCGGGGTGCGACCTCCTCGACATGGCTGACCAGGGAGGCGATCGAGGTCTCCGCGGCCAGGTACAGCTTGTCGGACAGCGCGCCGAGCCGCTCGGCGCGCAGCCGCACCTGGCCGGCGGACTCCTCCCCGGTCACGTACAGCACGGGGCCCTGGGCGGCCCGCATCGCGGCGACCTCCAGCAGCAGCGTCGACTTGCCCACGCCCGGCTCGCCCGCGAGCAGGACGACCCCGCCGGGGACGGCGCCGCCGCCGAGGACCCGGTCGAGCTCGTCGACCCCGGTCGGCACGGCCTCGGCGGTCTCGACGCTGATCTCGGTGATCGGCCGGGCCCGGGAGGTCACGGGCGCGGGAGCGACCGCGGTCGGCGCGGGGGCCCCGGCCTCCTCGACCGTGCCCCAGGCGTGGCACTCACCGCACCGGCCCACCCACTTGAGGGTGCTCCACCCGCACTCGGTGCACCGGAACGTCGTCTTCGCTGCTTTGGCCATGTCCGTCACGCTAACGCCTCCCGGGGACACGCCTGACGGGACAGTTCTCCGGTACGTCGGGACACATGAAAGTTACCTACGAGTTAGTCAACGTCGTTCGTAGGTCGTGTTACAGAATGCGTAGGGTCCGACACCTCCGAACCCCCCGCTCCTGGAGAGGAACCCCCGCGTGCCCCGCACCGACGCCAGCACGACCGTGTCCGCTTCCCGGCTCCGCGACCTCCGACGAACCCCCCTCCTCGCCCTTCCGCTCGCCGCCGCCCTGTGCCTGGCCGCGGCGGCGCCCGCCTCCGCCGCGACCGAAGAGGCCGCCTCCTTCGGCCACTACGTCGCCCTCGGGGACTCGTTCACCTCGGGGCCGCTCATCCCCCCGTACGCCCCGGGCTCCGACCCGCGCTGCCTCCGCTCGTCCAGCAACTACGCCCGACTCGCGGCCGACGCGTTGGGCGTCGCCGAGTTCACCGACGTCAGTTGCTCCGGCGCGGTCATCCGGGACCTGCGCGAGCCCCAGCACACCGACCTGACCGATGTCCCGCCGCAGTTCGACGCGCTCACGCCCGAGACCGACCTGGTGACGGTGGGGATCGGCGGCAACGACCTGGGATTCACCGACATCCTCATGGAGTGCGCCAAACGGAGCCTGCGCAACCCCTTCGGGAGCCCGTGCGCCGACCACTACGGCGACGAACTCGACCAGCGGGTCGAGGACCTGCGCGACGACGTGTCGGGCGTCTACGCCGAGATCGCCGACCGCAGCCCGGAGGCGACCGTCGTCGGCGTCGGGTACCTCCAGATCCTGCCCGAGAACAGGGGCTGCTGGCCCGCGACGCCCATCGCCCGGGGCGACGTGGCCTACCTGGACGGCGTCCAGACCTCCCTCAACCAGATGATCGCGGAGGAGTCGCGGGCCGCGGGCGCGGTCTTCGTCGACGTCCTCGAACGCGGCCACGACGTCTGCCAGTCCTCGTCCCGGCGCTGGGTCGAGGGGCTGGTTCCGGAGAACACCGCGGCCCCCGTGCACCCGAACGAGGCGGGCATGGCGGCCGTCTCCGAGCGGCTCCTGGCCGGAGTGGGCGTCCAGCCCTGATCTCTGTCACTGAACGTGTCAGGAGTGATGGAGGTTTCGCACTCAGTGACTGAAATGCGCAGTTTGCGTGCGAGATTTTACCGTCATCGCACGGGGAATTGATCACAGAGGGTGATTCGCTCCCGTACGAAAGCGACGAAGGGTGATCCGTTGGGATGGAACGCCCCGGGGCCGACCCGGCACGGGGCACGCACATCCGAACGGGGAACCTCATGACCCACTCCCGACACCACGAGCAAATCCCGGCCTGTCGTCCGGTCCACCCCGGGCGGCAGGCCGTATCCGTGCGGACCGTCGCGCGGGCGCTCTGCGTCACCGCCGCGACCGTGTCCCTGATCGCCGCGGCGCTCGCCCCGGCGCCGGCCCCCGCCCACGCGGCTCCGGCGCCCGCCGGAGGGACCGCCGCCGACCGGGTCCACCAGGCACTTCCCTGGTCGGCCGTGGAGTCGGCGATCCGCGCCGCGGAGTCGAAGAAGGGCGCGCCCTACGTGTGGGGCGGGACCGGGCCGAACGGCTTCGACTGCTCCGGCCTCGTCCAGTGGTCCTTCCGCCAGGCGGGCGTCGCACTGCCCCGCGTCGCCCACGACCAGGCGGCGGCCGGATTCCGCATCCCCTACTCCCACGCCCGGCGCGGCGACCTCGTCTACTGGGCCAACACCGGCGGCTACGTCTACCACGTCGGCATCTACCTCGGCGGCGGGCGCATGATCGACGCGCCGAAGAGGGGCGACCACGTGCGCGAGCGCGACGTGATGGCCGGGGCGAGGGCCGTACGGCTCTGACCCCGTCGGCGGCCCGTCCGCCGCCCGCCAGTCCTGATCGACCCGGACCCGGCACCCGTGTCCCTGGTGCCTCCCCCTCCCTTCCTAGTACTCCTTCCACCACAGGTTGACCGCGTAGTCCACGGTCAGTCCCGGGTGGGACCCGATGATCCGCGCGGCCAGAGCGGCGGGGAACTCGATCCGCACGACCGCCTCGAAGTCGCTCCGGTCGGTGAACCGCCAGCGCGTTGTGAGGGCCTCGCGGTGGAACCCGTGCGCCGTCCAGAACCGCTCGACCGCGCCCGGGTCGTAGCCCGGCAGCGAACGTCGGAACCACGCGCCGAACGTGGACCGGGTGGCGTCGTTGTCGATGACGAACGCGACCCCGCCGCGCCGCATGACCCGCGCCAGCTCGGCCAGGCCGGGCTCGCACCCGGGGCCGAAGAAGTACGCCCACCGGGCGTGCGCGACCTCGACCGAGGCGTCGGGCACCGGCAGGTCCTGGGCCGTCCCGTCCAGCACCCGGACGTGGTCCAGCCCCCGGACGCGCGCCCGGGCCGTCTCCGCCAGGGCGGGGTGCGGCTCCACCCCGGTGACCCGACGCGCCCGCGCCGCGAAGCCGGGCAGGTGGTAGCCGGTACCGCAGCCGACGTCCAAGACGAGGGCGTCGTCGATCGGCCGCACGCGGTCCATGGCGGCAGCGAGCACCCCGTCGGGGTCGACGGCGTCGTTCTCCAGTTCGTAGGTTCGCGGATGCTTCCAGATGTTCGGACTGGGGATGGCGTCCCTGGGAATCCTGGGGCTCCGGGAGATCATTCCCGCAGCCTACGGTGACCGGTGCGGCGCCGCCGCCGTCCCCGGCTCCGGACGCGGCACGCCGCGTTCACCGGAGCGGAACCCGCGGGAGGGGGCGGAGCGCATAGTCTGGGTCTCGTGAGCCCTATCCAGGTCCCAGACGCGCCCGTCGTCCTCTCGTCGGCGTCGGTCTACCCGGAGAAGACCCCGGCCGCCTTCGAGATCGCCGCGAAGCTGGGGTACGACGGCGTGGAGGTGCTCGTCTCCTCCGACCCCGCCAGCCAGGACATCGACCTGCTGCGGCGCCTCTCGGACTACCACCAGATGCCCGTCACCGCCGTCCACTCCCCCTGCCTGGTCCTCACCCAGCGGGTGTGGGGCCGCGACCCGTGGGGCAAACTCGTCCGGTCCAAGGAGATGGCCGAGGCCCTGGGCGCGAAGACCATCGTCGTGCACCCGGCCTTCCGGTGGCAGCGCGACTACGCCCGTGAGTTCGAGACCGGCGTCGCGCGCATGCAGGACGAGACCGACGTCGTCTTCGCCGTGGAGAACATGTACCCGGTGCGCGTGCGCGACCGCGAGGTCGTCCCCTACGCGCCGAGCTGGAACCCGCTGGACCGGGACTACCCCGACGTCACGCTCGACCTGTCGCACACCGCCATGTCCGGCTCCGACGCGATGGACATGGCCAAGCGGCTCGGCGACCGCCTCTCGCACGTCCACGTCGCCGACGGCTTCGGCGGCCAGAACCTCGACGAGCACCTCATCCCCGGCCGGGGCCGCCAGCCCGTCGGCGAACTCCTGGAGCACCTGGCGGCCGACGGCTACGAGGGCCAGCTCGTTCTGGAGGTGAGCACCCGCAAGTCGCCCGACCGGACCTCCCGCATGCGCGAACTGGCCGAGGCGCTCGCCTTCACGCGTCTGCACTTCGCCAGGCCCACCGCCGACGCCGGCGCCCAGCCGCACGACCGCCGTGAGCGCATCGCCCTGCTGCGCCGCAGGCCGCCCGCGCCGCCCCGCCACTTCTCCGTCGACCCGCAGGGGACCGTCGACGACCAGGACGGCGACCCGGGCACGGAGGGCCCCGAGCGCCACTGAACGTCCACGGTGTGAGACGTCGCGTCCACACCGGAGTTCCCGTGCCGTTAGCGTGGAGGGGACCCGCGGAGAGGAACCTTCATGATCGCGATCATCGGTGCAGGCAAGATGGGCGAGGCGCTCCTCGCCGGGATGCTGGCCAGGGGCCACGCGCCGGAGGACGTCCTGGTCACGGAGCCGCGGGTGGAGCACGCGGACGAGCTCCGCCAGCGGTACGGGGTCGAGGTGGTGCCCGCCGAGGAGGCCGCCAAGCGGGCCGACACGCTGCTGTTGGCGCTCAAGCCGCAGGACATGGTGGCACTGCTGGACGACCTGTCCGCCCACCTGGCCGCGGACCGCCTCGTCATCTCGGTGGCCGCCGGTCTCACCACGTCCGTGATGGAGAGCCACCTGCCGGTCGGGGTGCCCGTGGTGCGGGCGATGCCCAACACCCCGGCGCTCATGGGGCGCGGCATGACCGCCGTCTCGGGCGGGGCCAACACCGAGCCCGAGCACCTGGACCGCGCCGAGGAGCTGCTGGGCGCCGTCGGTGAGGTGATCAGGGTGGGCGAGCAGCACATGGACACGGTGACCGCGATCTCCGGAAGCGGGCCGGCCTACTTCTACTTCATCGCCGAGACGATGGTCGAGGCGGGTGTGGCGATGGGCATGCCGCGCGCCACGGCGCAGAAGCTGGTCGAGCAGACCATGACCGGCGCCGCCGCCATGCTCACGGACTCCGGAGAGCACCCCGTGGTGCTGCGGGAGGCCGTGACCTCGCCGGGCGGGACCACCGCCGCCGCCCTGCGCGAGCTGGAACGCCACGGTGTGCGGACCGCCTTCACCGACGCCATCGAGGCCGCCCGCGACCGCAGCCAGGCGCTGTCCGGGAGCTGATCCGGGCCCGGACGGGCCCGGGGGAGCGGGGACGGGGATTGGCCGGGATCGGCCGCTGACCACGGGGTAGGACGTACTCAGACACGGATAGTGTGCGAGGAAGGGGACATCGCTCCCCATCTCGGTCCCGTGTGCGCGGGACGTCCCATCCCCTCCCGACCCCAGGGCCCCCATGAGTTCACCACCCCCGTTCGACCCTTCCCAGCAGCCCCCGGGCCAGCCCCAGCCCGGTCAGCCCCAGCCCGGTCAGCCCCCGCAGCGGCCGCACTCGGGACCGCAGCAGCCGCAGCCGGGGCCCCAGCAACCCCCGCAACAGCAGCCCTCCGGCCCGCAGCAGCCGCAGCCGGGCCCCCAACAGCCCCCGCGACAGCCGTCCCACGCTCCGCACCAGCCTCCGTCCGGGCCACAGCGGCCGCCCGGCGGCGCTCCCCCGCCTCCTCCCGGTGGGCCGCCCTCCGGACCCCAGTTCAGCTCGCCGCCCCCCGGCGCCTTCGGCGCGGCCATGGGCGTGCCCCCCGGCGGGATGCCCCCCGGAGGGATGCCTCCCGGGCAGTTCGGGCCCCCGCCGCCCCCGCCGCCCCGGCCGCCGCGGCTCGGTCTCCTCTCCTCGCCCTCCGGTGTCCGCGCCGCGCTGCTCAACCTCTCCGGGCTGGGCGCCGGGTACGTCTTCCTGCGCCAGTGGCTGTTCTTCGGGATCGCGCTGGCCGTCACCGCGGGCCTGCTCGTCGGCGCCGCGTTCCACGGGGCCGCGGACCACCTGCTGATCTGGGTGCCCGTCCTCCTGGTGTGGTTCCTCGCCGCGGCCACGCACGGTCTGTTCGCCGGCCGTGCCCGAGACGAGCGCACCGCGGCCGCCGGGGGACAGCCCGCGAAGAAGCTCGCGCCCGTGCTCACGGCCGCCGCCCTGGCGGTCGCCGTCCTGGCGGGCCTGGCCGGGGTGTGGCAGGCGGGCGAGTGGCGACTGCGCGTCGCCGACGCCACGCACGCGCGCGGTGACTGCGACGCGGCCACCAACGCCTACGCGCGGATCGAGGGCGGTTTCCAGCTGTCGATGTCGCCGTCCCTGATGGACCGGGCGCGTGGCGGCGTCGACGCCTGCCGCCTGCTCACCGAGGCCCAGGACCAGGTGTCCGACGAGGAGTACGACGCGGCGCTGGACACCTACAGCGACTACTTCGCCCACCCGGCCTCCCGCTGGGAGGACACCGACGGCGAGGTGGCCGACACCTACCTCTCCTACGCGGGGAGCATCGCGAACGAGACCTCGGAGGCCTACACCGGAGAGGTGACCGACGAGATCCGCGACGGATTCCAGCGGGCGCACGAGATCTACAGCGTCATCCCCGGCGACTACGAGGGAACCGAGGCCGCGGGGCAGGTGCCCGACGCCATGGTGGAGCTGTACGACCTCGGCACGTCCGACTACGCGGCGGAGCGCTGGTGCGCGGCCTTCCGGCAGATCGAGGTCTTCGCCGACCTCGACTGGTCCGCGGCCCCCGCGGTCACCGAGCGGATCGACGCCGAGGCCCCCGAGGCGGCCCGCCAGTGCGGCTGGGCCGAGGTCGACGGAGGGTCGGCCGCCACCGCGGAGGAGATGACCGACTTCCTCGCCGCGCAGTACCCGGACCACGAGGCCGACGACGTCGAGGACCTGGTCCGTTTCGTGGGAGCCGCGCGCGTCGAGGAGGAGATGGACATCCTCACCGTCTACGGGGACTCCGACTTCGACGCGCGGCCCACCGGCAGCGCGGACGGCGACCAGGTGGTCATGGAGATCACCAACGACAGCCCCTACGACATGAGGTTCCTCTACACGGGGCCGGACGGCGCCCACGACGACGTCGTCACGCCCGGGTGCGAGGACTGCGGCGAGTACACCTCGCCGCCGTCGGGCAACTCGTGCTTCGATCGCGGCGGCGAGGTCATGCGCGTCGAGCTCGATCCGGGGGAGTACCGGATGCTGCTCGTCTCCGACACGGGCCGGTCCATTCCCCTGCACGGCACGCTGGACCTCAGCGGCGGCGACCGGTACGAGAGCTGCTTCTACGTGACGCGCGAGGAGTGAGGCGCCGGCGGCCCGGTCGGACCCGGTGTCCGGCCGGGCCGCTCCACGCGCGGGCCGATTGGTCCAGACCTACCCCGCGGTTCAGCCGACCGACCCCGGTGCGTACTGTGTGCAGTGGAGCACGCGCACCTGGAACGGGGGTCACGGCATGGGAGGGCGCACGTCCTGTTCGCTTCGGCTGGCGTGGGACGACGGACTCACCGCCTACGACTTCGGGCCGCAGCACCCGCTGGCGCCGGTCCGCGTCGAGCTGACGATGGCGCTCAGCCGTGAGCTGGGGGTCCTGGACGCCCCCGGGGTCAGCCTCCTGGACGTGGAACCCGCCTCCGACGAGCTGCTGTCCCTGGTGCACGACCCCGCCTACATCCAGGCGGTGAAGCGGGCCGGGAAGACGCTGGAGGCCGACGACGCCCACATGCTCGGCACCGCCGACAACCCCGTCTTCCCGGACATGCACGACGCGGCAGCGCTCATCTCCGGGGCGTCGGTCGCCGCCGCCAGGGCCGTGTGGAGCGGCGAGACCGCGCACGCCGCCAACATCGCGGGCGGTCTGCACCACGCCATGCGCGGGCACGCCTGGGGCTTCTGCGTCTACAACGACCCGGCCCTGGCCATCGCGTGGATGCTGGAGCAGGGCGCCAAGCGGATCGCGTACGTGGACGTCGACGTGCACCACGGCGACGGGGTGCAGCGCGCCTTCTACGACGATCCCCGCGTGCTCACGATCAGCCTCCACGAGTCGCCGACCACGCTCTTCCCCGGCACGGGCCAGGCCTTCGAGACGGGCGGCCCGGGCGCCGAGGGGTACGCGGTCAACGTCGCCCTCCCGGCGGGGACCGGGGACTCCGGATGGCACCGGGCCTTCGACGCGGTCGTGCCGCCGCTGCTGCACGAGTTCCAGCCCGAGATCCTCGTCACCCAGCAGGGGTGCGACACCCACGCCCTGGACCCGCTCGCCAACCTCACCCTGAGCCTCGACGGACAGCGCCGCGCCTACACCGAGCTGCACAAACTCGCGCAGAAGACGGCGGGCGGCCGGTGGCTGCTCTTCGGCGGCGGCGGATACGGACTGGTGCACGTCGTTCCGCGGGCCTGGACCCACCTGTTGGCCGAGGCCGCCGGTGCGCCGGTCGACCCCGACGCCGAGACCCCGCAGGCGTGGCGCGACTTCGTGCGGCGGCGCACGGGCGAACAGGCCCCGCTCTACATGACCGACGGGCGCGAGGTGGATTTCGCCCGGTTCGAGGAGGGGTACGACCCCGGAGACCCGGTGGACCGGGCGATCCACGCGACCCGTACCGCGGTTTTCCCCAGCCACGGAATCGACCCCAGCCTCTGACGGCACCCTTCGGGAGTTTCCGCGCGAGTCCGTACGTGTGTGCGCACACGGCCGAAATCGGCAGGATTGGGCGTGGCGTACGTCCAGTGGGTAGGAAGAGGTTGAATACCGGGCGAACAGGAGCGGGCGTCGTGGTGGCCGCACAGCGTGGCGCACGCTCGCTGCGCATTCGAGGAAGGGGAACGCTGGTGACGCCGCCGACACGCGCTGAACTCATCACGTATCTGGTCCGTAAGGGGATCGCGGGACATGTCGACACCCCTCGCCAGAACAATCTTCGGCACTACCAGCGGCTCGTGGACGGCGACCCCTACCACCAGTTCGGTCTGACCTTCTCCCACGACTGGACGTTTCCCGAGGTGCTCGCGCTCATGAGCAAGCGCTGCGGCGTGGTCGCCGACGAGCAGTACACCTGGGGCATCGACACCATCGACCCCGACCTGACGGTCGACGCCCTGGAGGGGGTCGCCGACCGACTCGCCCTGGCGGCGGAGCGGCGCGAGTCGGTCATGTTCGCCACCGGACACCCCGTCAAACTCCGGGCGATGTACGCCGCGTGGAAGGGCGCCCTCGCCGCTCGGGGATGCCGCGTCGTGACCGCGGCCGAGGGATACAGCTACGAGGTGCCCGCGGAACGCCCTCCGAGCCGCCGAACCGTGGTCTGGAGGGACGATGTCGCCATCGTAACGGACGGCCATCACCCCCGTCACAGCCACCACCCCTTCGCCATGCGCGCCATCCTCGGCGACCTCTCGAACCGCGGTGAGGAGTGGCCGCAGTTGGTCATCGCCGATCACGGATTCGCGGGTGCGGCGGGTGAGGCCGGGGTGCCCGCGATGGGCTTCGCCGACAGTAACGACCCCGCCCTGTTCCTCGCCGAACACGAGGGAAAACTACTGGTCACCGTGCCTTTGGACGACGGATATCCGCCCGAGGACTACGCGCCCCTGCGTGATTACGTCCTCGCTCGGGCGGGACTTGTGTGATCAGGGTCGACCATTTATACCCACCGCTAAACCTCTTTGGGCGGCTCGGAGAGGGGGTGCGCAGAAGAGGGGACCAACGCCCTTTCGCTCAGGCGAACTCCGTCCTACTCTGAAAACGGACGTGTCAGTAGTGACGGTATGACACACCGGCGTGGCGGTGGGACGGGCGCATACCGGGGTCGCCCCTCCGTGGGCTTCCACGCCGGGCCGAACGGTAGCCAATGCTCACGTCCGGGAATGAGGGCGTCGGAAGATGAACGGGAGCAAGCCGCCTCTCGACGAGGTCAGGTTTTTGACCGTGGCGGAAGTCGCCACGATCATGCGCGTGTCCAAGATGACCGTTTACCGAATGGTGCACTCGGGGGTTCTCCCCGCGATTCGCGTGGGACGTTCCTACCGGGTCCCCGAGCGCGCCGTGCACGACTATCTCCGCGAGGCCTTCGTCGAGGCCGGCTGACGAGCGGAGCGGCCGACCGGGGCGGGGCCGAGTGCCCGGCCCCCGGTCTGCTGACCATCCCGGGGGCGGGTGTGTCCTCCACCACCGCCCCCCTCGGGATCCCCCTTCCCCCTGCGCTGGGCGAACGCTGGTTCCGCCGGGCCGCCGAGGTGGGGTGCCGGGCAGCTACTACACTTTGTCGTTGTCGTAGTCCGCCCTGCTCAGCCCCATTCGCGAGGATCCTCGATGCCCAGTGCCAGAGTCGGTGCGCGGCCCCGTGCGCCGCGCTTCGCGGCGTCCGCCGTCGCCGCCGCGCTCGTCCTGTCCGGCTGCGCCGGCGGGACCGAGATCCAGAGCAGCGAGGACCAGCGCTTCATCTCCGGTGACGGCAGCGCGACCGCGTTCGACGCGGCGGAGCGGCTGGAGGCGCCCGACGTCTCCGGCACCACGCTGGACGGCGAGGAGATCGCGCTCAGCGACTACGAGGGCGGCATCCTCGTCCTCAACGTGTGGGCCAGCTGGTGCGGGCCGTGCCGGGCCGAGCAGCCCGTCCTCGACGAGGTGCACACCGAGTACGCCGACCTGGGCGTGGAATTCCTCGGCGTCAACATGAAGGACGACGACACCGCCGCGAGCGCCTACGTCGCCGCCCAGGAGATCCCCTACCCCAGCCTCTACGACCAACCCGGCGAGATCGCGCAGGCCTTCCGCGACACCGTCCCGCCCCGGGCGATCCCCTCCACCATCGTCGTCGATCCCGACGGCCGCATCGCCGCCCGCGTCATCGGCCCCACCACCTACGGGCAGCTCACCGAACTGCTCGACCCGGTCGTGGTCGAGTTCGACCTCGGCGACCCCGAGCAGCGGACGCGCGTCGCCGAACAGGAGGCCGAGGAGGCACGGGAGTCCGCCGAGGCGTCTCCCGACGCGTCCGCCGAGGAGAACGGGTCCGCCGGTGAGCCCACCGGGGACGCGGCCGACGAGGACACCGACTGATGGAGTCGATCGGCGCCACCGTCCTCAGCGGATCCCTGCTCCTGGCCGCGCCCCTGGCGATGGCCGCCGGACTCGTGTCCTTCCTCTCCCCGTGCGTCCTTCCCCTGGTTCCGGGCTACCTGTCCTACGTCACCGGCATGAGCGGCGCCGCCGTGCGCGAGCACGGGGCGGCGTCCGCGGGCCGAACGGCCACGGCCACCGACCTCGACACCGAGCTGGCCTCGCGCCGCTGGACGATGGTCGCGGGCAGCGCGCTGTTCATCGCCGGGTTCACCCTGGTGTTCGTGGCGGTGGGCGGGTTCGTCGGCTGGCTCGGCGACGTCCTCCTCGACCACACCGACGCCATCACCCGGGTGCTCGGCGCGCTCACCATCGTGCTGGGCCTGGCCTTCACGGGAGTCCTGCCCGGGTTCGGCCGCGAGTTCCGGTTCCACCGACTGCCGCGCGCGGGTCTGGCCGGAGCGCCGCTGCTCGGCGTGCTGTTCGGGCTCGGGTGGACCCCGTGCATCGGGCCGACCCTGGCCGCCGTGCAGTCCCTGGCCTTCGTCGAGGGCGGCGCGGGGCGCGGCATGCTCCTGTCACTCCTGTACTGCGCCGGCCTGGGCCTGCCGTTCGTGCTGGCCGCACTCCTCTACCGCAAGGCGCTGGGCGCGTTCGCCCGGCTCAAACGCCACACCCGGGCGGTCACCGTGATCGGAGGTGTCATGCTCGTCCTGGTCGGCCTGTCCATGGTGACCGGCCTGTGGACCGAGCTGACCACCGTCATGCAGGGCTGGGCCGCCGGATTCCAGACGGTGATCTGATGACGACGACCGAGACCGGGACACCCGCCGCCGACGGGGAGACCGCCGCGCCGCGGCCGAAGGGGATCGGGGCCCTCGGATGGCTGCGCTGGACGTGGCGGACCCTGACCTCGATGCGGACCGCGCTGATCCTGCTGTTCCTGCTGGCGGTCGGCGCCATCCCGGGGTCGGTCCTGCCGCAGAACGTGGTCAGCGTCGACGAGGTCGGCGCCTACTTCAGGGAGCACCCCGACCTGGCCCCGTGGCTGGACCGGTTCGCGCTCTTCGACGTCTTCTCCTCGCCGTGGTACGCGGCGATCTACCTGCTGCTGTTCGTCTCCCTGGCGGGCTGCGTCCTCCCGCGCGCCGTGGCGCACGCCCGCGCGCTGCGCGCCCGTCCGGTGCGCACCCCGCGCAACCTGGGCCGCATGCCCTACGCGGCGCGCTTCACGACGGACGCCAGCCCGGAGACGGCACTGGAGCAGGCCCGGCGGATCCTTCGGGGGTACCGGGTCGAGCGGTACGGCGACTCGCTCTCCAGCGAGACCGGCTACCTGCGCGAGGCCGGGAACGTGCTGTTCCACCTGGCGCTGCTCGGGCTCCTCGCGGCCCTCGCCGCGGGCGCGTTCTTCGGCTACCGGGGCAACATGCTCATCGTCGAGGGGGACGGCTTCGCCAACACGCTGCCCTCCTACGACGCGATCTACCCCGGCCACTGGACCGACACCGACGACCTCCAGCCGTTCACACTGCGCCTCGACGACTTCGAGGCGACCTTCATCGAGGAGGGGGACCTGCGCGGGCAGGCCTCGTCCTATGTCGCCGACGTCACCTACCGGGAGTCGCCCGGCGCCGAGGACGGTCGGCACCGGCTGGAGGTCAACCACCCGCTGACCGTCGACGGGGTGCAGGTCTACCTGCTCGGGCACGGGTACGCGCCGGAGTTCGTGGTCCGGGACGCCGACGGCGGGGTGGTCTTCGACCAGGCGGTGCCGTTCCTCTTCCGCGAGACCGCCACCTTCACCTCCGACGGCGTCCTCAAGGTGCCGGACACCGGCGGGGAGCAGCTGGGATTCGTCGGCGTCTTCCTGCCCACGGCGGAGGAGACCGCCGACGGGCAGATGGTCTCGACCTTCCCCGGGGCGGAGAACCCGCGCGTCACCCTGGAGGGGTACCGGGGCGACCTGGGGCTGATCGATCCGCAGTCGGTGTACCAGCTCCGGACGGAGGGCATGGAGGAACTCGGCTCCTCGCCCGTGATGGAGGTCGGCGACACCTGGGAGCTGCCGGACGGCGCCGGGTCCGTCACCTTCACCGGTGTCCGGGAGTACGTCAGCCTCCAGACCAACCGCGACGGGGCCCGGCCCTTCGCCCTCGGGTCCGCCGTCGCGGCCGTGGGGGGCCTGCTCGTCACCCTGTTCGTCCGTCCGCGCCGCGTGTGGGTGCGCGCGGCGAAGGGGGAGGACGGCCGGACCACGGTCGAGGTGGCCGGGCTCGGCAAGACCGAGGTCGCGGGGAACAACGCCGAGTTCCACGAACTCACCACCAGGCTCGCCGACCGGCTCCGCCAGGGATCCGGCTCGGCGGACCGACCCGACCGACCATCCGACCCAGTCGACGAACGGAGTGAGCGGTGACGATTGCCGCACTGTCGAACGAGGCGATGGCGTCCGCCAGCGACACGCTGATCATCGGAATGATCCTCGCGTACGCCGCGGCGCTGTTCCTCTTCGCGATCGAGGCCGCCTACGGGCGCCGCACCAAGCTGAAGGCCGGCCGGCTCATGCCGGTGGGAGCGGGGGCCACGGCGGACGCCGGGGGCGCCGACGACGGCATCGAGGTCCGGGTCCGCACGAGCGAGGGCGAGGCGCGGGCCTCCCAGAGCGTGCTGGGCCGGATCGCCCTCGGGGTGACGTCGCTCGGCTTCCTGCTCAGCGTCGCCCAGGTGGCCACCCGGGGTCTGGCCGCGGACCGGTGGCCGTGGGGCAACATGTTCGAGTTCATCGTCGCCCTGTGCCTGGTGGCCGTCGCGGGCCTGCTGTTCGCGTCCTTCCGCTACCAGGCGCGCTACCTCGGCGCGTTCGTCCTCGTTCCGGTGCTGGTCCTGCTGGGCATCGGTGTGCGCTGGCTGTACGTGGACCCGGGGCCGCTCATCCCGGCGCTCGACTCGTACTGGGTGCCGATCCACATCACCGCGCTGATCATCTCCGGCGGCGCGTTCATGGTCTCCGGTGTCGCGGCGATCGTGTACCTGGTGTCGCACTGGGCCGAGGGCCGGAGGGCACGGGGCGAGGAGGTCGCCGGCATCGCCGGGCGCCTGCCCAGCTCGGAGATGCTCGACCGGCTGTCGCACCGCTTCGTCCTGTTCGCGTTCCCGCTGTGGACGTTCGGCATCATCGCGGGCGCCATCTGGGCGGACGAGGCGTGGGGACGGTTCTGGGGGTGGGACCCCAAGGAGGTGTGGTCGTTCATCTCCTGGGTGATCTACGCCGCCTACCTGCACGCCCGGGCCACCGGCGGCTGGCGCGGCCGGAAGGCGACCTGGATCAACCTGGTGGGCTTCGCGGCCATCATGTTCAACTTCTTCGCGGTGAACTACCTGTTCAGCGGACTGCACTCCTACGCCTGACCCGGCCGCGCCCGCGCGCCGGGGCCCCGGGACGACGGTGGGGCCGCACCCCTCGCGGGTGCGGCCCCACCGTCGTGTGATCGCGCGGTCGGTTACTCGTCCGGGTCGATACGGCGGTTGAGCCGTCGCAGGAACTCGGGGTCGTCGTCGGGCCCGAGCGGGTGCGGGCCGCTGGAGGGCTTGGTGAAGTCGGACGGGTCGAGATCGTCGGCGGCCGACCCGGCCTGGGCCGGAGAGGGCGTGCCGCCGGACGCCGGGGCCGACTGGCGAGGCCGGCCCAGGAAGAGCCACAGAATCGCGCCGACGGGCATGAACACCGCGATGACGACCAACCACAGGAACTTCGGCAGGTTGCGCGCATCCTGGGCCGATGTGGTGAGCGCGTCGCAGAACGCGTACACCCACAGAACGATCGTCGCGAGAGTGATCAGGCCACCGAGCCATACCATGCTTCCAGCCTACTCTTGCTGTCGACTCCTCACAGCTGGGACACCGGACACGGATTCGGGGAGGCCGTACGGGGGTGCTGCGGACCGTGGAGGTGAGCGGCGCGGCCCCGTGTCGGGAAGGCTCCCTCAGTGCGCGCTCTCGGCCGGTTCCCCGGACAGGAGCGCGCGTACCTCGGACTCCCGGAAGCGGCGGTGACCGCCCGGGGTGCGGATGCTGCTGATCCGCCCGGAGGCGGCCCAGCGGGTGACGGTCTTGGGATCAACCCGGAAGAGTGAGGCCACTTCCCCGGGGGTCAACAGGCGTTCGCTAGCTCGTTCCACCTTCACATTCCCCCAATCATGCCCGCCTCGGCTGCGGGGGCGGCGGGCGTTTGATCCCCTAGTGTGCACGAGTTGGTCCGTTTCCTCCCTAGTTTTCGGAGAAATTGCGTTGTTGGGGGGAGGAGTACGGGATATGTGACCGGAACGTGATGTTCGGACCTTGCTGTCGGGATTGAAACATCCCATGACCATCCGGACCCATGGCTGGACCGTCCCGGCCACCCCTGAGAGACGACACACGCCGCCCTGGTGCGTGCCCCTCGGTGCACGCCCTTAACCTTGAGGTCAGGGCTTCTGGGGCGTCACCCGGCCAGCGCGCGCACGGGCGGTACGGCCGCCCGGAACGCTCCCGGCCCGTCGGGGGTCGGACGCAAACGCGCGCTGATGGGTGTTGCGACCAATCTAGTCCAGGTAATCGTCTGTTGTGAGGCTTTTCCATGCGTAGCTGGCTGACCTATACCGCCGCCCGCCTCGGGTTGTTCGCGGCGGCCTTCGGAGTCGTCTATCTGTTCGGCGCCAGATCGTGGGTCGCTCTGGTGCTCGCCTGGCTCATCAGCGGCCTCGTCTCCTACGTCCTGCTGTCGAGGCTGCGCGACCAGATGTCCGCCGCCACGATCGCGCGCCTCGACAGGCGCCGCGACCCCGGGGTGGGCGAGCGCCTCTCGGCCGGGGCCTCGCGCGAGGACGGGGACCAGGCGCGCGCCTCGGCCGGGGACGCATGAGGCCTCCCCGGCCGGGGGTTCCCGCGCCGCGTCCTCAGGAGGCCGGGAACATGCCGAGGCGGGCGCGGTACTCGCCCGCCAGCCGCTCGGTGTCGCTGCCGACGTACAGGCCGTCCGGGGTGGCGTGCAGGGCCTCGGCTCCGTGGCCGCGGGGGCGCCCGGGGTTCCAGGGCAGCGCGCGGCCGGTCTGCGGGTCGACCGCGGCGATCCCCTCGCGGGGGACGGCGCCGGGACCGGCGTTGTGCGCGCCGAGCTCGTTGTCCATCCAGCGCTGGTGGCCTCCGACGTACACCGCGCCGCGCGTGATCTCCACCGAGTACACGGCGTCGCCGCCGGTCTTGTTGGACCAGGCGGGGTCGGCGTCCGGGGTGTCGGTGACGTCGAAGCGCACGACCGCCTTGCACAGTCCGGGCTTGATGTGGGGCCCGCCCGCGGTCGCGACGGCGAAGAAGGAGCCGTCGGGGGAGAAGTCCATCTGCCGCATGTAGGTGTGCATGCGGGAGTAGTCGCAGTCGGGTTCGAAGGCCCTCGTCGACCACGGTGTCAGCGCGCCGTCCGCCGTGTCGATCATGGCGATCTGGTACCGGCCCTCGCCGTCGACCCTGGTGAAGGTGCCGTTGATGACCAGACGGCGGCCGTCGGGGCTCAGCGCGAGTTCCTGGAGGCGGGTGCCGCCGCGGCGGGGATGGGAGATCCTGGGCGCGAAGTCGGGGTCCACGGCGCCGGTGCGGGCGTCGAGCCGGGCGATGCCCACGCGTGCCTCGCGGTTGATCCCGCGGAACGCGCCCCCGACGTAGACGTGCGTGCCGTCCGTGGCCAGACGCGTCGCTGACCCGTTGTCGAGCGCCGCGTCGAACCCGGGGACGGTGGCGCCGTCCGCCAGGGAGAGGCGGGCCAGACCCCTGCTCCGCTGGCCGTTGACGACGCCGAAGGCGCCGCCGATGACCACGGAGCCGTCGGGGCCGGGGACCACGGAGTTGACCGTGCCGCTGACGTCGGGGTCGAACTCCTCGACGAGGCGGCCCGTGCCGTGCTCGAACGCGAACAGGTTGCGCCGGTCGTGCGTACGGCGCCGGCCGCTGTCCGACACGCGGTTGAAGTCCCCGGCGACCACGACGACGTCGCCGACGCGCAGGATGTCCTTGACGCGCCCGTCCAGGACGTGCGGGGTCCAGGGGACGGGTTCGTCGCTGACGACGCCCGTGCCGGTCGCCGCGGCGGTCGGGGCCGCGACGGCGACCCCGACGGGGAGAAGGAGCAACGCGCTCATCGTGAGCGCGGTCAGTCGGGTGGGTTTCACGGAGGACTCTCCTCGGTCGTGGAGGTCGGCCGGGGCCGGTGTGCCACGGAATTGGGGCGCCACCACATTGTGGCAAAGAGTCGCTCCTTAATCACACACTGTTATGGGTGTTGTGTCGCGTGTGCCCTCACTTCCACCCCGTGCGCAGGGGCGCCGAGCCGGGTGCGGCGGGGGAGGCGCGATCCGGACGCCTCCGCCCACCGCGCGGTCATGCCGCGGAGCCGTCGCCGGCGCGGTGTCCCCCGTCCGGATTCCCCTTGATTTCGACAAGGATGATCCGGTGGTCGTCGGTATGCCAGATCTGGTCGAATCGCGCGCGGTTCCCGGAGGGCCGTGGGGCTGCGGGCTCCCGGTCCGCGTTATTCGGCGGCACGTCCCTCGGACTCCTCCCGGAGCTTTTCCCGGAGCCAGTCGGGGACGAATTCGTCGTCGCGGGGGAAGTACTTCAGGTCGACGGTGAAACCGTGGGCGGTGGGGAAGGTCAGCCCAGGGTCCTCGTCGTAGTTGAAGTCGACGTTGAATTTTCCGGGCGGGGTGATGACGTATTTCATCGAGAACCAGGTGCCCTTGCCCTCCCGGTACATTCCCGCCCGGAGGTCGTCGGCGAGAACGCCGAGCCCCGCGACGGACTCGCTGGAGGTCGAGCCGTCCCCGTACTCCACCTCCAGGAGCGAGGCGGAGTGCTCGATGACCGACTCCCGGGAGTACGTGATCCGGCTCCATCCGCCGGGAACCTTGTCAAGAATCCTCATCCCGATCTGGGTGAGGACTTCCTGCTGCTGTGCCGGATCCAGGTGTCCCCGTTTGAAATGATGGGTCGTCATGCCTTTCCCTTACTCTCCCGGATTGACGAGCGGCGGCAGGTTGTTGTATTCCTGTGTTCTCATTCGGACGCCGTTGAGCGTCCATTCGACTTCGATTCTGCTCGGCGGCGGAGGAATCATGCTACCAGGGTTGTCCGGGTCGGGTACGGGGCGAAGGTCCGGGTCGTAGACGCCGTTGATCCGCACGTCAATTCGCGGGTTAGCGCGGTCGATGTCCAGCGCCGCGCCCCACGTGCCGTCGTTGAACCGCGGGTCGTTGAACCTGTGCCACCCTGCCCCGTCCCGCATGATTCCGCGCCAGGACCGTTCGAGGTTGCGGAAGCTCCCGTCGATGCCGCCGCGGGCCTCCTCGGGGATGTCGGGGAGCGCCGTTTCGGTGCGGTTCTGGTTGACGTCGAACCGCATGGGGACCTGGTTCAACCGCTCGCCGATGCCGAAGAACTCCGCCGACCCGATCAGGTGGCCGCCGTTCCACTGGATGTCCTGGTACTGCGGCACCTCCCCGGGCTCGGGCGGACGCCCCTCGCGCCGCTCGAACTCGTCCCGGAGCTGTTCGTTCAGTTCCTGGAAGTAGGTCCTGCCCTGCGCGTTGACCACGCCCTGCTCATCGTCGTTGCGTACGTTCGCGCCGCGCCTCAGGGTCCCCTCGGCCGACTCGGTCCGGCCGAGACCGTCAGTGCGGTACGTGTAGCGGTCGTCGACCACGTAGGTCATGTCCGGCCGGGGATTCCTGAACTCGGGGTGGTTGGCGTTCCACCCGTCGGAGCCGGCCCGGATCTCGCGGATGTTCCCCTGGTCGTCGGTGATGTACTCGGTGCGCCGCGTACCGTCGGCCTCGATCAGTTCGTAACGGGTGTTCGGGTCGAGCCGGACACCGTCGCCGAACCGCTGCCCCTCGCCCGGGACCAGCGCCCTGAGCCTGGGGCTGAGGCCGTCGGGGTCGCCGAGGTCGATGGGTTCGCTGCGCGGCGGTGTCTGTCCGTCGCCCCCGTTTCCGCTCCCGTTCGCGCCGCCGTTCCCGCGCGTGGTCAGGTCGCCGCCCATGCTCGTCGGGCCGCGCCCGCCGGTCTGGTCGCCGTCCGGGGAACCGTCGCCCGGGACGCTCGCGTGCGCGCCGTTCGACGGGCCGACGCCACCGGTGTCGCGCGGACCGGCCAGATCGGCGGTGTCCACGCTGTTGGTGACGTCCGGGTTCCGGTCGCTCGCGTCGACGTCGCCTCGGCGGTGGTCCGGAAGGTCGTCGAGGCCGCCGTCGCCGGTCAGGTCGACGCGCTGGACCGGGGGCGTGTCCGGGGTCGCGGTCGCGTCGGCGGTGTCGGCGCGCGGGCCGATCAGCGCGGGTTCGCGGTCCGGTTCCGGACCGTCGTTCCGCCCGGTCTGCGACGCCTCCCAGCCGTCCTGCGACCGCAGGTCGTTCTCCAGGAACTCGCCCTGGTACCGGTCCCGGAGCCGGGTGGCCTCGGGCGAGGCCGGGTTGAGCACGTCCTCGACGGTGACCGTGTCGGCGAGGTCCTGGGTGGTGGGGTCCTCGCCGCCGTCACCGTACCGGCGGTCGCTTCGGGGCGCGTCGGCGCCGTCCGTCGGCCCGTCGCCGACACCGAACCGGTTGACCAGCCGCTCCAGCGCGCCCCGCATGTCCGCCATCCGCGACGGGCTCACTCCAGCCAGGTCGAGGCGGGACAGGTCGACGGTGAACAGCTCCCGGGGACCCCCGGCGAAGCGCGGCAGGTTCAGGTGGACGGTCAGGTCGGGGGTGCCCCCGTCGGGCAGGTCCACGTCCGGACCGCGGCCGCCGCCCAGCTTGCCGAGGATCGCCGAACCGCGCCAGGCCATGAGCGGCACACCGACCACGGCGCCCACCCCGGTGGCGGTCAGCAGGGCGCCGCCGACCGTGGCGCCGATGTTCAGCGCGGCCGTGCCGATCACGTACCAGGGCCGCTCGCCCCACTCCTCCCAGGGCACCACCGCGTGCGCGGCGTCGCGCCAGGCCGAGCCCACGTTGTCCCAGCCGGCCCAGCCCCAGTCGCCGCTCTCGGAGTCGTACATGCCGACGAGCGAGGCCGCGCCCTGGAGGGCCCCCTCGTAGTTCTCCCACAGGGCGTCGCCCCAGGACATCTGGAACCAGCCCTCGGAGCTGTGCATGCCGAGCATGCCGCCGAGGTCCTCCAGGGCGCCCACACCGAAGTCCTTGACCGAGTTGCCGAGGTCGACGAACCACGCGTCGTCGGTCTCCACCGGGCCGCCCCAGGCCATGGGGACATCGCCCAGGTATCCGTCGTACCCGTGCGCGAACTCGTTCGCGCCGGGCTCGCCGCCGTCGCTGTGCACGAACGAGGTACGGCCCGGAATGCCCGCGTTGATGGCGTTGGCGCACGTCACCTCGGCGGCTTCGAAGTCCTGCCGCAGCTGGTCGGCGCGGTCCAGCAGCGCTTGGTGCTCGGCGACCTTCGGGCTCTCGCCGCCGGACCACCACTCCCACGACCACGTGTCGGGGCTGCGCCAGTCGTCGTCGCCCTCGATGCTGGCGAGGAAGCCGTTGGCGTCCGTGGTGAGGACGGCCCACCGCGCCTTGATGTCGCGGACCTCGCCGGCGAAGGTCTCCAGCGCGGTCGCCGCGCTGTCCATGCCGCTCTCGACGGCGTCTCCGTCGGTGGCCACCGGGTTCACCACCGCGTACAGCTCCGCGGCCTCGGGGGCGGAGTAGCAGGAGGTCAGGCCCGCCCACGCGGACTTGATGTCGGCGCCGATGCCGGACACCGTCTCTCCGTCCGTCCGGAGGGAGGCGGCGAGCGTCTCCAGCTCGTCGGGGTCCGTGGTGGGAACGGGGAAGTTGCCGGGGTTGATCACGCCGCCCGTGGGCGTGCACATCTCCATGGTCACTGCCGTGTCTCCAAGCGGTGCCGACGTGTCGCTGAGGGAAGCCCGGGGCAGGGGGCGGTGAGGGTGAGGGCCGAGGTCACAGGGGGACGTTCGGGCCGCCGGGGTTCCGGGGTTCCGGTTCGGGGACCTCTCCGGCGGCGGCCTGGTGCTGGGCGGCCATCTCCAGGTTGCCGTTCACGTACGCCGTGGTGGCCTCGCTGGTCCCGGTGACGGCGCTGACGGTCAGCGACGCCATACCGCTCAGGAGGCCGAAGTGGTGCTCGGCGAACTCGCCGAGGGCGACGCTGACCGGGACGCTGCCGGCCTTCTCGTTGATGGCGGTGAGGCGTCCCTCGATCGCGGTCATGGATCCGACGAGACCGTCGGACCCGCCCTCCTCGCCGAGGTGCCCGGCGACGGCGGTCAGGACGCCGCCGACGTCGCTCGGTGTGATGTCCCAGGTGGACACGTGGCTCGTTTCCTTCCCGTGGGGTTCAGTCGTCGCGGTGGGAGAAGGCACCGGCGCGGAAGTTGCGCGGCGGGGCCGCGTCCGCGGACTGGCGCGGTCGGGTCCTGTGCGCGGCGGCGATGGACTGCCCGAGTCGGTTCAGGGACGATTCGAGGGTGACGAGGTCGGCCCTGACCCGGGTGCGCATCGACGCGGCGGCGCGGGTGAGCCGCGTGCCGGGAGGCGCCTCCTCGGGCTCGACCGCCTCCGGTTCCTCGGCGGCGTGCTCCCGCCCGGTCTCGGGGAGCATGGCCTGCTCCTCGCCCGGCTCGACGAACTCGAACTTCACGCCCGCTCCGCCTCCTCGCTCCGGAGATCCGCTTCCACAAGGCTGAGACGGCCCGCGCGCGCGTTCGGTTCACCTCGTTCGCGAGTCATGGCATGGGAGACGGACCGGTGACTACTCTCGCGCGATCGCCCTGACAGCTTGGTGGTTCTCAGCCTGAGCGGGCGCGTCCGGGGCGATGTGACCCGCGGCCGACCCACCGCTTCCCTCTCTGAGTTCGGTCACCACGTGTGAGGGGAGCCGTTCGCGGACATTCGTCCCGCGCACACGGGCGATCCAGTAGGAGGCGGCGTTGAAGGCCGCGTTCCCCGCGGAAGGGCGGGGTTCGAATCCCGCGGCGTTCTCGGCGTCGCTCCACCACAGGTAACCGAGGACGCCGGACGTGCTGACCACGGGTACGTAGGAGACCGCCCCGGCGGTCGTCCGGGCGAACCCCTCGGCCGCCCCCTCCACCGGTGTGAAGCGCAGGTCGTCCGTGAGCCTCGCGTCGTCCCGCTCGCCGTCGTCCATGTGCCCTCCCGGTTTCATCGAACCACCTCGGCGTAGATCTGCCACTGTCCGTTCTCGTCCAGGATCGCGTCGACGATCCGGTACTCGATTCCTCTTCCCAGGAGGAGTTCGCGTTCGGCGGCTCCGGATCTCGAGACCTCCGGCATCCAGAGCGCGGGGGTGCCCGCGGGGACCCGCAGGTGGAGAACGGCCTCCTTGCTCTGGTACAGGCCCGGGACGCTGCCCAGGGAAGTCGACAGGTATCCCTTGTTCGTGTACGTGAAGTTCCCGCCGGTCAGCTCCCAGGGATCAACGCCGAGGTGTCCCAGACCCGTGCCCCGGCTCACCACCACGTCGTTCGGGAGTGGCCTCCCCCCGAGGGCCTCGTCGATGAGCCTGAGGTCCCCCTCCAGCCATGCGGGAGGGTCGTCGTAGGGGCTGCGCAGGTAGTCGTTGTAGTCCGTGTAGTTCGGGCTGTGCGGCGGCGAGGCGGAGTAGCCGGAGAGCGCTCTCTGGTGATCTTCGGAGAGGCCGTTCACGTACTCGTTCCAATGGCTGTTCCCGTATTCGATCGCCGTCCGGTCGCTGGCGAAGGTCTCCGCGCCCTCGGAGATCCTGGCCTCGGCGACCCGCACTCGCTCCGCCGGTGCCATGTCGCCCGAGGGCGTCTCGGAGAGCGGGCCGTCGCCGCCCAGCTCCGCGTCGTAGTCAGGGCCGTCGCCGCCCAGTTCCGCGTCGTAGTCAGGGGCGCCGCCGCCCAGTTCGTCCCAGTAGTCGGGTGTGTCACCGCCCGGTCCGACGTCGTGGTGGTCACCCGTGCCGTCCCCGTGGGACGGGGTGCCGTGGGGGCTCCCCGCGTCCACGCTGTCGGTGACGTCGGGGGTCCGGTCGCCCAGGTCGACGCCGTCGCCGGTGGACTCGGGCAGATCGTGGTCTCCGATCCCGGTGAGGTCGACGGGGCGGTCCGAGGAAGGGGTGTCGGGGACGCCCTCCCCCTCGCCCGTGTCGGACCGGGGGCCGACCAGGGCGGGGACCTGGGTGGAGTCGGTGTCGTCGCCGAGACCGGTGTTCGACGCCTCCCAGCTGTCCGGGACCTCGCCGTCGGAGCGGACGTCGTTCTCCAGGAAGTCGCCCTCGTACTCGTCGCGCAGGCGGGTGTTCTCCTCCGAGGCGGGGTTGAGGACGTCCTCCACGGTCAGGGCGTCGTCGAGGTCCTGGGTGGCGGGGTCGGAGTGCGCCGCTTCCTCGTTGCGGCTGATCAGCCGGTCCAGTGCGTCCTGGGCGCCTGACAGAGCGGAGCCGTCCAGGAACCGCTCGAGCGTCGGCAGGTCGAGGTGGAGGACGGGCAACGAGGATCCGACGTTGCCGAGGAAGGGGATGTCGATCCGCAGGCCGACGTCGGTCCCGCCCGGGGTGTCGGCGTCGCCCTTGCGCAACACCTTGAGGGCCGCGAACGCTCCCCCGCCACCGATGATGGTGATCGCGGTCGTGCCGACCACGTACCCGGGCCGTTCGTCCCACTCCGTCCAGGGGACGATCGAGTGCGCCACCCCGGCCCAGGCGTCGATCGCCACGTCCTTGTCGGGCCAGCCCCAGCCGCCGTCCTCGGGGTCGTACACACCGAACAGCGAGGCGGTGCCCGTGAGGTTGCCCCAGTGGGCTTCCCGCAGCGTGTCCCAGGAGAAGTCGGGACGGCCCCCGGTGGTGTCCACGCCGAACAAGGCGCTCAGGTCCTCGCCGCCGGTCTCCAGGAAGTCCCCGATCGCATGGTCCACGTCCATGGCCCAGTGGTGGTCGGTCTCCAGCGGTCCGCCCCAGGCCGTGTCCATGCCGCGCGGGTTTCCGCCGTATCCGTAGAGCATCTCGCCCACGCCCGCGCTGTCGGTGTACGAGTCGGCGAATCTGAAGGTGGTCCGCCCGGGGAGCCCGGCGGTGACGGCGTTGGCGCACTTCATCTCGGCGGCCTGGTAGTCCTGCACCAGAAGGTTGGCACGGCCGATGAGCTCGTTGTGCTCGGCGACCTTGTCGCTCACCTCGTCGAAGAACCCGCCCTCCCGCCAGTCCTCATCGCCTTCGATGCTCTCCAGGAAGCGGTTGGCGTCACTCCTCAGGGCGCTCCACTCCACCTTGAGGTCCCGGACGTCCTGGGCGAAGGTCTCCAGGGCGGTCGCGGCCTGGTCGGTTCCGGCCGCGATGGTCTCGCCGTCGACGGCGACGGGGTCGACCGCGGCGAACAGCTCCTCGGCCTCGGGCGCGGAGTAACAGGAGCTCAGCCCCGCCCACGAACTCTTGATGTCGCCGCCCACCCGGGCGAGGTCGGCGCCCAGCGAGCGGAGCCGACCCGCCTGGTAGTCCAGTACGTCGGTGTTGAAGTCGGGTACGGGAAACGCGTCGGGGTTGATCAGGCCGCCGATCGCGCAGGTCTCAGCAGTCACAGTGCCGTCTCCGTCAGTGGGGTCGCAGAGTGGGGAACCCGGGGCCGGGGGTAGGCGGGGGACAGGTTCGGGAGCGCTCCCGCTAGGGGGCGGCGTAGTCGGAGCCGTAGTCGACGGGCTCGGGGACCTGACCCGCGGCCGCCTGGTGCTGGGCGGCCATGTCCTCCTGACCGTTCCTGTAGGCCAGGGTGGCCTCGGCGGCTCCGGTGAGCGCGCTGGACGTCACAGCGGCCATGTCGCCGACCAGGCCGAAGTAGAAGTCGGCGAACTCGCCGAAGGCGACCTCGATGGGAAAGCTGGCGGGTATCTCGACGCAACGGCCAACGCAGTGCTCGAGACCGGTCGCCGCGCCGATCAGGCCCTCGCCGCCCTCCTCGCCGAAGTGCCCGGCGACCCGGGTGAGTACTCCGGCCACCTCGGCGGGCTGGATGTCCCAACTGGACACGCGGGGTCTCCCTTCGGTGATGGATCCGTCACATCTCACTTTCCGTTACATCTGACGCCGGTCGTCCGTCGAAGGTTTCGGCGTGTAGGGGATTCCGGGAAAAACTTGTGCACGAGGTGTGTGCGGACGGTGATCGGGAGGGCGGCTCTCGCCGGGACCGGGGCACCGGGGCCGACGGATTCGGGGGAGGGGCCCGGTGACCGGGACGGCCCCCTTAGGCTGGTCCCATGACCCGCGCCAAGCTCGACAAGAAGCCCCAGGACGTCGCCGCGATGTTCGACGGCATCGCCTCCAGGTACGACCTCGTCAACGACGTCATCTCCCTCGGCCAGGACCGCGTCTGGCGGCGCGGCGTGGTGAACGCGGTGGACGCCCACAGCGGTGAACTGGTCCTGGACCTGGCGGCGGGGACGGGCACCTCCTCGGAGTCCTTCGTGCGCAAGGGCGCGCGGGTCATCGCCTGCGACTTCTCGCTGGGGATGCTGCGCGCGGGGGTCGAGCGGCGCGGGGGCGCGTCCACGGGCGGGGTCACGTTCGTGGCGGGCGACGCGCTGCGGCTGCCGTTCGCCGACGGGACCTTCGACGCGGTGACCATCTCCTTCGGGCTGCGCAACGTCAACGACGTGGGCCAGGCCCTGCGCGAGATGCTGCGGGTGACGAAGGTCGGCGGGCGGCTGGTGATCTGCGAGTTCAGCCACATCCCGGTGGAGGCCGTGGACCGGATCTACTCGACCTACCTCATGGCGGCCCTGCCGAGGATCGCGGGCGCGGTGTCCGGGCGCAGCGAGGCCTACGACTACCTGTCGGAGTCGATCATGGCGTGGCCGACCCAGCCCGAGCTCGCGCGCGAGCTCCAGGACGCGGGCTGGTCGCGGGTGGCCTGGCGCAACCTGACCCTGGGAACGGTCGCTCTGCACCGGGGGTTCCGGGAAAAGTAAAATCCGACATGGGGAACTTTTAACCACATTGGTCACATACAACTCAAAACACTCAAACCCTGATGAACTACGTGTTCGTCGGGGTTTTTTCTGTGGCCGTGGTGGCGGATGTGGTGCTGGAAACCATCGATGACCTGTGTGTCTGTCGGAGAGTGACGGCCTTGCGGGGCTGATGGCACTGTCTGTCACTGTATGTCCTGTTTATTGCCAGAGCGTTCCGAATACCCCCTCGGGGCTCGCCTATCGGCCCCCGAAGGGTCTAGACTGCGGAAAAGTGGCCTTGTGAAGTGCTTCACAAGGGCGCGAGGCGTATCCCACAAGCCACAAACCGGACATCCCGGACGGCTGGGGTCGCCGCACAACAGACCCCGTGAGCGGGTCGGACCCCGCACAGGCCCGCCACGGTGCACCGCGCGAGTAGTCGAGGACCCACCGTGAGCGAGACAGCCACCTCCTCCCCCAGACGCCGGGAGCGGATCGAGTACGACGCCGACGTGATCGTCGTCGGCGCCGGACCCGCGGGCTCCACCACCGCGTACTACCTGGCCCAGTCGGGGTTGGACGTCCTCCTGCTGGAGAAGACCTCCTTCCCGCGTGAGAAGGTCTGCGGGGACGGGCTCACGCCCCGCGCGGTCAAGCAGCTCACCGCCATGGGGGTCACCTTCGAGGACGAGGGGTGGGTCCGCAACCACGGCCTGCGCATCGTCGGCGCCGGGGTCCGCCTCGACCTGCCGTGGCCCGACCTGGCCGCCTACCCCGGTTTCGGACTCGTCCGCACCCGCTTCGACTTCGACCAGATCCTGGTCGACCGCGCGGTCGCCGCCGGGGCCAAGCTCCTGGAGCGCACCACCGTCACCGGCCCGCTCATGGACGAGCGCAGCAACCGCATCGTCGGCGTGCGCGCCAAGGACGCCGACCGCGAACCCGTCACCTTCCGCGCCCCGCTCGTGGTCGCCGCCGACGGCAACTCCTCCCGCCTGTCGGTCGCCATGGGCATCCGCAAGCGCGACGACCGACCCATGGGCGTGGCCGTGCGCACCTACTTCGAGAGCCCCCGCCACGACGAGGACTACCTGGAGTCCTGGCTCGAACTGTGGGACCGCACCGGTGACCGCGACGTCCTCCTGCCCGGCTACGGCTGGATCTTCGGCGTCGGCGACGGCACCTGCAACGTCGGCCTCGGCATCCTCAACTCCACCTCCTCCTTCCAGGACGTCGACTACCGCAGGCTCCTGCGCCGGTGGACCGACAGCATGCCCGAGGAGTGGGGCTTCACCGAGGACCGCCAGAGGGGCGCCATCCGGGGGGCCGCGCTCCCGATGGGCTTCAACCGCGTCCCCCACTACTCCCGCGGCCTCATGCTCGTCGGCGACGCGGGCGGCATGGTCAACCCCTTCAACGGCGAGGGCATCGCCTACGCCATGGAGGCCGGGAACATCGCCGCCGACGTGGTCACGCAGGCGCACGGGCGTCCCACCCAGCAGACACGGGAGCGGGCCCTCCTGCGCTACCCCCAGGTGCTCGCCGACACCTACGGCGGCTACTACACGCTCGGGCGCTACTTCGTGAGGATGCTCGGCCAGCCCGAGTTCATGAAGTACGCGACCCGCTACGGCCTGCGCCAGCGCACCCTCATGAAGTTCGCGCTGAAGATGCTCGCCAACCTCACCGAACCGACCCAGGGAGACGCCATGGACCGGGTGATCAACGGTCTGTCGCGCATCGCGCCCGCAGCCTAGGGCCGGTCGGACGGTAGCCACGCACACGCCCGTCTCCCCCCGCGCGGGGAGAAGCCCAGAAGGATGAGCGGCCGCTAGTGAAAGCGATCACAAGCATGTTCCACGACCTCCCCGACCAGCCAGAAGGAGGGTGACCGATGGAGCTCTACACACCGATCTTCGTGCTCGGCGGGATCGGCGCCGCGTTCGTCGTGGTGTCGATGGTGGCGGGGGCGGTGATGGGCCCCAAGCGCTACAACCGAGCCAAGATGCAGGCGTACGAGTGCGGCATCGAACCCACCCCGCAGCCCGCGGGCGGCGGACGCTTCACCGTCAAGTACTACATGACGGCCATGATGTTCATCGTCTTCGACATCGAGATCATCTTCCTCATCCCCTGGGCCGTGCACTTCGACGCCCTGGGCTGGTTCGGACTGGTCGCGATCGTCCTCTTCCTGGTGAACGTCTCCATCGCCTACGCCTACGAGTGGCGCCGCGGAGGCCTCGAATGGGACTGATCCCGACGGCGGCACGCCCGTCCCGCACCCGGCCCACCCCGCACCACGGCCCCGAGGAGGTCCGTCACTGATGGGACTCGAGGAGAAACTGCCGAGCGGCATCGCGCTCACCACCGTCGAACAGATCGTCGGGTTCGCCCGCAAGAGCTCCATGTGGCCCGCGACCTTCGGGCTCGCGTGCTGCGCGATCGAGATGATGGCCGTCGGCGGCCCGCACTACGACCTCGCCCGCTTCGGCATGGAGAAGTTCGGCGCCACGCCCCGCCAGGCCGACCTGATGATCGTCGCCGGCCGGGTCAGCCAGAAGATGGCGCCCGTCCTCCGCCAGATCTACGACCAGATGCCCGAGCCCAAGTGGGTCATCGCGATGGGGGTGTGCGCCTCCAGCGGCGGCATGTTCAACAACTACGCGATCGTCCAGGGCGTGGACCACATCGTCCCGGTCGACATCTACCTGCCGGGCTGCCCGCCCCGGCCGGAGATGCTCCTGGACGCCGTGCTCAAGCTGCACGACAAGGTGCAGAACACCAAGCTCGGCGCCCACCGGGAGCAGGAGATCGCCGAGACCGAGGAGCGGATGCTGCGCCGTTCGCTCCCGCTGGTGAGCAAGGACTGACATGAGCACCGAGAACGAGGCCAACCAGAACGGCGACGGCGGCGCGTCCGCCGAGAACCTCCCGGAGCGCCGGGGCAGCGAGCGCCTGGCCGCGCCCGTCGTCCGCACCGGCATGTTCGGCGCCACCACGACCGGCGACACCTCCGGCTACGGCGGTCTGCGCGTGCGGGGGAGCGCTCCCGCGGCCAGCTCCCGCCCGTTCACCGACCCCGACGACCCGCGCACCGCCGACTTCGACCGGGTCGCCGACGACCTGGAGGCCGCCCTGGGGGAGAAGGCCGAGGCAGTCGAGCGGATCGTCGTCGACCGCGGCGAGATCACCTTCCACGTGCGCCGCGAGGCGCTGGTCGACGTCGCCCGGGCACTGCGCGACGACCCCGCCCTGCGCTACGAGCTCTGCACCGGGGTGTCCGGTGTGCACTACCCCGGCGACACGGGCCGGGAGCTGCACGCCGTGTACCACCTCCGGTCGATCACCCACAACAGCCAGATCCGGGTCGAGACCGCCTGCCCCGACGCCGACCCCCACGTCCCCTCGATCGTGTCGGTCTACCCGACCAACGACTGGCACGAGCGCGAGGCCTGGGACTTCTTCGGGATCGTCTTCGACGGGCACCCCGCGCTCACCCGGATCCAGATGCCGGACGACTGGCACGGCCACCCCCAGCGCAAGGACTACCCGCTGGGCGGCGTCCCGGTCGAGTACCGGGGCGCGACCGTGCCCCCGCCGGACGAACGGAGGTCCTACAAGTGAGCCCGCGGACCACCGCACCACGGTTCGGCCTGAAGGGAGGCCCGGCATGACCGTCACCGAGGACTACATCGACGCCTCCGGCGGGGACTGGGACGAGGTCATCGAACGGGCCCAGGCCACGAGCGCCGAACGCCTCGTCGTCAACATGGGTCCCCAGCACCCCTCCACACACGGCGTCCTGCGCCTGATCCTCACCCTCGACGGTGAGACCTGCACGGAGGCGCGCGTCGGTATCGGTTACCTGCACACCGGTATCGAGAAGAACATGGAGTACCGGACGTGGACCCAGGGGACCACGTTCGTGACCCGCATGGACTACCTGACGCCCCTGTTCAACGAGACCGCGTACTGCCTGGCCGTCGAGCGGCTGCTCGACGTCGCCGACCGGATCCCCGAGCGGGCCAACGTCATCCGCGTCCTGGTCATGGAGCTCAACCGGATGGCCTCGCACTTCGTCGCGCTGGCCACGTTCGGCATGGAGCTGGGCGCGACCACGGTCATGACCAACGGCTTCCGCGAGCGCGAGATGATCCTGGACATCCTGGAGCTCATCACGGGCCTGCGGATGAACCACGCCTACGTGCGCCCCGGAGGCGTGGCCCAGGACCTGCCGCCGGGAGCGATCGGCAAGATCCGCGAACTCCTCAGGGAGATGCCGAAGCGCATCGCGACCATGCGCAAGCTCCTGGACGAGAATCCCGTCTACCTCGCCCGCACGAGGGACGTGGCCTATCTCAACCTGCCCGGATGCATGGCGCTGGGCGTCACCGGCCCGCTGCTGCGCGCCTCCGGCCTGGCCTGGGACCTGCGCAAGGCCAAGCCCTACTGCGGCTACGAGGACTACGAGTTCGACGTCCCCGTCTCCGACGGCGGCGACGTCTACGCGCGCTACCGCGTCCGCATGGCCGAGATGACGGAGAGCCTCAAGATCGTCGAGCAGTGCCTGGACAGGCTCCAGCCCGGCCCGGTGATGATCGAGGACGCCAAGATCGGCTGGCCCGCCAAGCTGGCGCTCGGCCCGGACGGGATGGGCAACTCGCCCGACCACATCGCGCACATCATGAGCGGTTCCATGGAGGCGCTCATCCACCACTTCAAGCTGGTCACCGAGGGCTTCCGGGTGCCCGCGGGCCAGGCGTACGCGGCCGTCGAGAGCGCCAAGGGCGAACTCGGGTGCCACGCGGTGAGCGACGGGGGCACCCGCCCCTACCGCGTGCACTTCCGCGACCCCTCGTTCACCCACCTCCAGGCCGTCGCCGCCATGTGCGAGGGCGGCACGGTGGCGGACGTCATCGCGGCCGTGGCCAGTATCGACCCGGTGATGGGAGGCGTGGACCGGTGAGCGAGCACAGTACACCCGACGGCGCGGACACCGCGCCCGACCGCTTCCCCGACGAGGTGGTCGCGCGGCTGGAGCAGGACGCCAAGGAGCTGATCAGCCGTTACCCGAGGGAGCGGTCCGCGCTCCTGCCGCTGCTGCACCTGGTGCAGGCGGAGGAGGGCCACGTCAGCCGGGCCGGGATGCGCTTCTGCGCCGACCAGCTCGGCATCACGCTCGCCGAGGTCAACGCAGTGGCCACCTTCTACACCATGTACCGCCGCCGCCCCGGCGGCGACTACCAGGTGGGCGTGTGCACCAACACCCTGTGCGCGGTGATGGGCGGCGACGAGATCTTCGCGGCGCTCAAGGAGCACCTGGGCGTGGGCAACGGAGAGACCACCGAGGACGGCACGGTCACGCTGGAGCACGTCGAGTGCAACGCGGCCTGCGACTTCGCGCCGGTCGTGATGGTCAACTGGGAGTTCTTCGACAACCAGACCCCCGAGAGCGCGAAGCGGATGGTCGACGACCTGCGGCTGGGCAAGGACGTGGCGCCCACCCGCGGCCCGTCGAGCCTGTGCACCTGGAAGCAGGCCTCGCGCGTGCTGGCCGGGTTCGAGGACGGCCGCGCGGACGAGGGCGTCCAGGCGGCGGCCCCCTCCCTGGCCGGGCTCAGGCTCGCCCAGCGGCGCGGGTGGTCGGCTCCCGACCCGGCGCACCTGCCCGCCCCCGGCACCACCCAGGGTGAGGAGGGAGCCAAGTGACCACCCTGACCCCGATCCTGTCCGCCCACTGGGACCGGCCGGACTCCTACACGCTCGACGGCTACCGGGCCACCGGCGGCTACGAGGCGCTGCGCAAGGCGCTGGCGATGGAGCCCGGCGCCATCGTCGACACGGTCAAGCAGTCCGGGCTCCGCGGGCGCGGCGGCGCCGGGTTCCCGACCGGCATGAAGTGGGGCTTCCTGCCACCGGACAACCCCAACCCGCGCTACCTCGTGGTCAACGCCGACGAGTCCGAGCCGGGCACCTGCAAGGACATCCCGCTGCTGCTCGCCAACCCGCACGTGCTGGTCGAGGGCATCGCGATCGCCTCGTACGCGATCAGGTCGAACCAGGCGTTCGTCTACGTGCGCGGCGAGGTCGTCCACGTCATCCGCCGTCTGCGCCGGGCCGTCGCGGAGGCCTACGACGCCGGGCTGCTCGGGAAGGACATCCTCGGCACCGGCTTCGACCTCGACGTGGTCGTCCACGCGGGCGCCGGCGCCTACATCTGCGGCGAGGAGACGGCACTGCTCGACTCCCTGGAGGGCTACCGGGGCCAGCCACGGCTCAAGCCGCCCTTCCCCGCCGTCGCCGGGCTCTACGCCTCGCCGACCGTGGTGAACAACGTCGAGTCCATCGCCAGCGTCCCCGGCATCGTCGCCAACGGCGCCGAGTGGTTCACCTCGATGGGCACCGAGAAGTCCGCCGGGTTCGGCTTCTTCTCCCTGTCCGGCCACGTCACCGAGCCCGGCCAGTACGAGGCTCCGCTCGGCATCACCCTGCGCGAACTCCTCGACATGGCGGGCGGGGTCCGCTCCGGGCACCGGCTCAAGTTCTGGACGCCCGGCGGCTCCTCCACGCCGATCTTCACCGACGAGCACCTCGACACACCGCTCGACTTCGAGTCGGTGGGCGCCGCCGGGTCCATGCTCGGCACCCGCGCCCTCCAGATCTTCGACGAGACCACGTGCGTCGTCCGGGCCGTCGGCCGGTGGATCGCCTTCTACGCCCACGAGTCCTGCGGCAAGTGCACGCCCTGCCGCGAGGGCAACTTCTGGATGGTCCAGGTGCTGGACCGGCTGGAGAACGGCCAGGGAACCGAGGAGGACCTCGACAAGCTCCTCGACATCTGCGACAACCTGCTCGGCCGCTCCTTCTGCGCCCTCGGCGACGGAGCGACCAGCCCGGTCACCTCCTCCATCAAGTACTTCCGCCAGGAGTACATCGACCACGTGGAGCAGGGCGGCTGCCCCTTCGACCATGCCAAAGCCACCCTCTGGGGGGACCGGCCGACCTCGACCACCACGGAACGGGGAGGGAACCAGTGACCGTCACGTCCAACTCCTCCGGCGGGGCGGCGCCCGCACCGCCGGAGGACCTGATCACCGTCACCATCGACGGCTTCCAGATCCAGGTGCCCAAGGGCACGCTGGTCATCCGGGCCGCCGAGCTGCTCGGGATCCAGATCCCCCGGTTCTGCGACCACCCGCTGCTCGACCCGGTCGGCGCCTGCCGCCAGTGCCTGGTGGAGATCCCCGACATGGGCAACGGCCGGGGCATGCCCAAGCCGCAGGCCTCCTGCACCATCACCGTGATGGACGGCATGGTGGTCAACACCCAGTTGACCTCCGAGGCGGCGGAGAAGGCCCAGCGGGGGATCATGGAGTTCCTCCTGATCAACCACCCGCTGGACTGCCCGGTCTGCGACAAGGGCGGCGAGTGCCCGCTCCAGAACCAGGCGATGTCCAACGGGCAGGGGGAGACGCGGTTCGTCGACGTCAAGCGCACCTTCCCCAAGCCGATCGCGCTGTCCAGCCAGGTGCTGCTCGACCGGGAACGCTGCATCCAGTGCGCCCGCTGCACCCGCTTCGCCGCGCAGATCGCCGGTGACCCGCTCATCGAGCTGATGGAGCGCGGCGCCCAGGAACAGGTCGGCATCGCCGAGGGAGAGGCGTTCGACTCCTACTTCTCCGGCAACACCGTGCAGATCTGCCCGGTCGGCGCGCTCACCGGCGCCGCCTACCGGTTCCGCTCCCGCCCCTTCGACCTGGTGTCCACGCCCAGCGTGTGCGAGCACTGCGCGGGCGGCTGCGCCCAGCGCACCGACCACCGGCGCGGCAAGGTCACCCGCCGCCTGGCCGGGGACGACCCCCAGGTCAACGAGGAGTGGAACTGCGACAAGGGCCGGTGGGCGTTCGCCTACGCCACCCAGCCCGACCGGCTCACCCGCCCGCTCGTCCGCGACGAGCGGTCGCGCGCCCTGGAGTTCGCCTCCTGGCCCGAGGCGGTCGACACCGCAGCCCGGGGGCTGGCCGCAGCGCGCGGCCGGGTCGGCGTCCTGGTCGGCGGGCGGCTCACCTACGAGGACGCCTACGCCTACGCCAAGTTCGCCCGGGTCGCCCTGGGCACCAACGACGTCGACGCCCGGGCCCGCGCCCACTCCGACGAGGAGGCCGCGTTCCTGGCCGCCCACGTCGCGGGCGCCCCGATCGGGGTCGACTTCACCGCCCTGGAGAAGGCGCCCGCCGTGCTCCTGGCCGGGATCGAGCCCGAGGACGAGTCCCCGAGCATGTTCCTCCGGCTGCGCAAGGGCGCTCGGAAGAACGGGGTCCGGGTCTACTCGGTCGCCCCGCACGCCAGCCTCGGCCTGACCAAGACCAGCGGTCGGCTCCTCCGCGCCGTCCCCGGCGACGAGGGGCGCGTGCTCAACGCCCTGGAGACCGAGGAGCCCGAGGCCGCCGAGGCGCTGCGCCAGGAGGGCGCGGTGATCGTCGCCGGCGAGCGGCTCGCCGCCGTCCCCGGCGCCCTGACCGCCGCCGCCGACCTGGCCGAGCGGACCGGCGCACGCCTGGTGTGGGTGCCCCGCCGCGCGGGCGAGCGCGGCGCGGTCGACGCCGGAGCGCTGCCGGGCCTGCTGCCCGGCGGCCGTCCAGTCGCCGACCCCGCCGCACGCGCCGAGGTGGCCCGCGTCTGGAACGTCGGCTCCCTGCCGGAGACCCCGGGCCGCGACACCGCCCGGATCATCGCGGCTGCCGCCGCCGGCGAGCTGGACGCCCTGCTCATCGCCGGAGTGGAGCTCGACGACCTGCCCGACCCCGACGCCGCCCGCGCCGCGCTGGCCCGGGTGCCGTTCATCGTCAGCCTCGAACTGCGGGCCAGCGACGTCACCGACCGCGCCGACGTGGTGCTGCCGGTGGCCGCGGTCGCCGAGAAGTCCGGGACCTTCGTCAACTGGGAGGGCCGCCACCGGCCCTTCGGCGACGCGCTCAGGGTGCCCGGGGCCCTCTCCGACCTGCGGGTCCTCGCGGCGGTCGCGGACGGCATGGACGTCCACCTCGGCCTGCCCGACTCCGCGACCGCCTACCGCGAACTGCTCGAACTCGGGCTGTGGACCGGTGGGCGCGTCGACGGCCCGTCCGTCCTCCCCGAACCGGTCCCCGACGCCGGGCCGGGGCAGGCGGTCCTGTCGACCTGGCGCCAGCTGCTCGGCACCGGCCGGATGGAGGACGGCGAGCCGTTCCTCGCCGGGACCGCCCGCGCGCCCCGCGCCTACCTGTCCAAGGCCACGGCCGACGAGGTCGGCGTCCCCGACGGCGGAGCGCTCCGCGTCACCGGGACCCGCGGCTCCGTGACCGTCCCCGTCGTCGTCACCGACATCGCCGACCGCGTCGTCTGGCTGCCCGCCAACGCGCACGGCTGCGACGTCCCGCGCGACCTCGGCGGCGGCGCGGGCGAGACGGTCATCCTGGCCACCGCCAACGACGCCGGGAGGAACCAGTGACCCCCGCCGCCCTCGATCCGTACGCGGTCCAGTCGGCCTCGGAGGCCACGCTGGACGCCTTCGGCCAGGACCCGTGGTGGATCACCGCGATCAAGGCCGTGGCGATCTTCGTCTTCCTCATGCTGTGCGTGCTGATGATGATCATGGCCGACCGCAAGGTCATGGGCCGGATGCAGCAACGGCACGGACCCAACCGGCTGGGCCCCTTCGGCCTCCTCCAGTCCCTGTTCGACGGCATCAAGCTCTCCCTCAAGGAGGACCTGATCCCGCGCGGGGTGGACCGGTTCGTCTACATCGCCGCGCCGATGATCGCGGCCGTGCCCGCCTTCATCGCCTTCTCGGTCATCCCCGTCGGTCCGGAGGTGAACCTGTTCGGCGTCGTCACGCCGCTCCAGCTCACCGACCTGCCGATCGCCGCGCTGGTGGTCCTGGCCACCGCCGCCCTGGGCGTGTACGGGTTCGTGCTCGGCGGCTGGGCCTCGCAGTCGCCGTACGCGCTGCTCGGCGGCCTGCGGGCCTCGGCGCAGGTGATCAGCTACGAGATCGCCATGGGCATGTCGTTCGTGGCGGTCTTCATCATGTCCGGGACGCTCACCACGTCCGGGATCGTCGAGTCCCAGCGCGGCCTGTGGTTCGCGGTGCTGCTGCTGCCGTCGTTCCTCGTCTACCTGGTGACGATGGTCGGCGAGACCAACCGGCTCCCGTTCGACCTCGCCGAGGGCGAGGGCGAGATCGTCGGCGGCTTCATGACCGAGTACGGGTCCATGAAGTTCACGATGTTCTTCCTCGCCGAGTACGTGAACATGTGCACGGTCGCCGCGGTGTCCGTGACGCTCTTCCTCGGCGGCTGGCTCGCCCCGCCCGGGGTCGAGGCGGTCCTGCCCGGCGCCAACGAGGGCTGGTGGCCCGCCCTGTGGTGGCTGCTCAAGTTCGTCGCCGTCATGTTCCTGTTCATCTGGGCGCGCGGCAGCCTGCCCCGCGTCCGCTACGACCAGCTGATGAGGTTCGGCTGGAAGGTGCTCATCCCCGTCCAGCTCGTGTGGATCACCGCGGTCGCCGTCGTGCGGATGCTCGTCCTCGACGGCGCCTCCCCGGTGGTCGTCGGCGTGGTCGTGGCGGCGTTCACCGCGGCCACGCTCGCCGCGTTCTGGGCCTGGACGCGCCACGCGCGCCGGGAGCGGGCCGAGGCGGCCCGCGAGCGCGCCGAGAACGCGCGCCGCGCCCACGAGGACGCGTCGTTCGGCGGGTTCCCCGTGCCCCCGAGCGCCGCCCCGCACTACGGCAGCAGCGTGCTCGCCGAACCGCCGCGGACGGCCACGGCCGCGGCCGGACGCAACGACAAGCGTGAGGAGGTCAGCGGTGCTTGAGTGGCTCAACCCCGTCAAGGGTTTCGGCGTCACCTTCCACACCATGTTCACCAAGGTGCCGACGGTCGAGTACCCGGAGGTCAAGCGCCCCACGGCGCCCCGCTTCCACGGCCGTCACCAGCTGAACAGGTGGGCCGACGGGCTGGAGAAGTGCATCGGGTGCGAACTGTGCGCCTGGGCCTGCCCGGCCGACGCCATCTACGTGGAGGCCGGTGACAACAGCGAGGACGAACGGTACTCGCCCGGCGAACGGTACGGGCGGGTCTACCAGATCAACTACCTGCGGTGCATCCTGTGCGGGCTGTGCGTCGAGGCCTGCCCGACCCGCGCCCTGACCATGACCAACGAGTACGAGCTGGCCGACGACAGCAGGCAGAGCCTGATCTGGACGAAGGAGCAGCTGCTCGCCCCGCTCAGGGAGGGCATGGAGGCGCCGCCGCACCCGATGCGGCTCGGCGAGACCGAGGAGGACTACTACGCCACCGGGCGCGGCCAGCACGGGTCGCAGGAGACGACGGAGGCGGTACGTTGACCCCCGCCACCGTCGTCGCCGCCACGTCGGCCCCCGCGCTCGCGGCGCCCGTCGGCGGACTGGAGGCCAGCGTCTTCTGGGCCCTGGGGGCGCTCGTCGTCCTCGGCGCCCTGGGCGTGGTCTTCTCCCGCAAGGCCGTCCACTCGGCGATGTCCATGGCACTGGCCATGGTCGGCCTCGCCGTCTTCTACGGCATCAACGAGGCGCCGTTCCTCATGGTCGTCCAGATCGTCGTCTACACCGGCGCGGTCCTGATGCTGTTCCTCTTCGTGCTGATGCTCATCGGCGTCAGCTCGGCGGACTCGCTCACCGAGACGCTCGGCGGACAGCGGATCCTCACCGCCGTCGTCGCCCTGTGCTTCGTCGGGGCCCTGACCACCGGGATCACCCGGATCGTGGTAGGTGACCCGGTCGGCATCGCCGGGGGAGCGGCCGCCGCCGGGGGCAGCATCCCGTGGATCGCCAACGAACTGCTGCTGCGCTACGTGGTCGCGTTCGAGGCCACCGGCGCGCTGCTCATCACCGCGGTCCTGGGCGCGCTGGTCCTGGCGCACACGGCCCGCACCAAGAAGCGCCGCACCCAGCGGGAGATCTCCGAGGACCGGATCCGCGGCGACCACCCGACCCCGCTGCCCGGCCCCGGCACCTACGCCCGGCACAACGCGATCGACATGCCCGCGCTGCTGCCGGACGGCACGGTCGCCCGCCTCTCGCTCAACCCCGTGCTCGCCGCGCGCGACCCGGAGCTCCAGTCGGGCGTGCCGGGCGACGTCCGGGCGGGCCGACCCCCGCTCCCGGGCGGGGCGTCGGACTCGGCGCGGTCCAAGGAGGGCACGCCGACCCTCGACGAGAACCGCACCGACGGGTCCGCCGAGTCCTCCGGGGACGCGGAGACCCCCGGGGGCGACGCGGACGGCGGTCCCAACGGCAACGGGCAGGAGGTCGAGTCCTCGTGGACCCGATGAACTACATCGTCCTGGCGTCGCTGATCTTCACCATCGGCGCCGTCGGAGTGCTGGTCAGGCGCAACGCCATCATCGTCTTCATGTGCGTGGAGCTCATGCTCAACGCCTGCAACCTGGCGTTCGTCGCGTTCGCCCGGATGCACGGGGACATCGAGGGGCAGGTCATCGCCTTCTTCGTGATGGTCGTCGCCGCCGCCGAGGTGGTCGTCGGGCTGGCGATCATCATGCAGATCTTCCGAACCCGCAGGTCGGCGTCGCTCGATGACGCGAACCTGCTCAAGCACTAGAAGGCGACGTGGCAGTGACATCTCACGCATACCTCGCCGCCGAACCCGCGGTGGCGGTCGCGGCCGACAGCACCGTGCTGTCGTACGCCTGGCTGCTGATCGCCCTCCCCCTGGCGGGCGCGGCGATCCTGCTGCTGGGCGGGCGGCGCACCAACGCCTGGGGGCACTGGCTGGCCGTGGCCCTGCCGGCGGCGGCCTGCGCCTGGGCGGTCCTCATCCTGTTCGACCTGCTGGGGCGGGCCGCCGACGCGCGGGCCGTCTCGGTGCCGGTGTACGAGTGGTTCGCCGCGGGCGGCGTCTCGGCACAGGTCAACCTGCTGATCGACCCCCTGTCGATCACCTTCGCCCTGCTCATCACGTTCGTGGGCACGCTCATCCACGTCTACTCGGTCGGCTACATGGCCGAGGACCCCGACCGGCGGCGCTTCTTCGCCTACCTCAACCTGTTCGTGGCCGCCATGCTCGTGCTGGTGCTCGCGGACAACTTCGTGCTGCTCTTCCTCGGCTGGGAGGGCGTGGGCCTGGCGTCCTACCTGCTCATCGGGTTCTGGCAGTTCAAGCCGAGCGCGGCCACCGCCGCCAAGAAGGCGTTCCTGATCAACCGCGTCGGCGACATCGGCCTGCTCGTGGCGATCATGGTCATGTACACGACGCTGGGCGCGGTCGGCTTCAGCGACGTGTTCGCCCAGGTGCCGGGGCTCAGCGACGGCCTGCTGCTCGCGATCGGCCTCCTCCTGCTGCTGGGCGCGTGCGGCAAGTCCGCGCAGCTCCCGCTCCAGGCGTGGTTGCTCGACGCGATGGAGGGCCCCACCCCGGTGTCGGCCCTCATCCACGCGGCGACCATGGTCACCGCCGGGGTGTACCTCGTGGTGCGCGCCGGGCCGATCTACGAGGCCGCGCCCGCCGCCCAGACCGCCGTCGCCGTGGTCGGCGCGGCGACGATGATCGCGGGCGGGATCATCGCCTCGGCCAAGGACGACATCAAGAAGTCCCTGGCCGGGTCGACGATGAGCCAGATCGGGATGATGGTCCTGGCCGCCGGGCTCGGCCCGGTCGGCTACGTCGCCGCCATCGCCCACCTGGTCACGCACGGCTTCTTCAAGGCCGGGCTGTTCCTGGGCGCCGGGTCGGTCATGCACGCCATGGACGACGAGGTGGACATGCGCCGGTACGGCGGGCTGCGGAGGGTCATGCCGGTCACCTTCGCCACCTTCGGCCTCGGCTACCTCGCCATCATCGGCGTCCCGTTCCTGTCCGGCTGGTGGACCAAGGAGAGCATCATCTCCGCGGCCTTCGACATCGGCGGCACGCAGGGCACGGTGCTCGGCACCGCGGTGATCGCGGGCGCCGGACTGACCGCCTTCTACATGTCGCGGATGGTCTTCATGACCTTCCTCGGCGAGAAGCGGTGGGACGAGGGCGCGCACCCGCACGAGTCCCCGGGCGTGATGACCGCGCCGATGGTCGTGCTGGCGATCGGCTCGACCGCCCTGGGCGCGTTCCTGATGTTCGGCGACCGGTTCGCGGCCTTCCTGGCTCCGGCCGTGGCCGCCGAGCCGCACCACTTCAGCGTGGCGCACGCCTTCACCTCGCCCTACGGTCTGGCGGCCCTGGGCGTGCTCGTGCTCGGCGTGGCGGCGGCCTGGGCGGTGTACCTGCGCAGGCCGGTCGCGCGGACCGCGCCCGCCGGGAACTTCGTCACCGTCGCGGCGAGCAGGGAGCTGTACGGCAACGAGATCAACGAGGAGCTGTTCATGAAGCCCGGACAGATCCTCACCAAGGCCATGGTCGTGGTCGAGGAGAAGGTCATCGACGCGGCCGTGGACGGACTCGGCATGAGCGTGCGCGACTCCTCCCGGGAGCTGGGCCGGGCCCAGACCGGGTTCGCCCGCACGTACGCGCTCACCATGCTCTTCGGCGCCGTGATCGTCGCCGCGACGCTGGTTGTGAGGTTGTAGACAATGATCCCCTGGCTCACCATCGCGATCGCGCTCCCCGCGGTCGGCGCGGTCGTCCTCTGGGCGACCCCGCGCGGCTCGGCGGAGGCCGCGAAGCGGATCGCCCTGGGCTTCTCCCTGGGCACGCTGCTCGTCGTCGCGGCGATGGCGCTGCGCTTCGACGTGTCGGCCGCGGGGCGGCTCCAGTTCGAGGAGGTGTACCCCTGGATCCCCTACTTCGGGGTCCACTACGCGGTCGGCGTCGACGGCGTGGCGCTGGCGCTCGTCCTGATGTCGGCGGTGCTCGTGCCGCTGGTCGTCCTGGCCGCGTGGAACGAACACGACGACCGCGAGGACGGCGGGCGCGGGTACCTCGCGCTCGTCCTCGTGCTGGAGGCGATGATGGTCGGCGTCTTCGCCGCCACCGACGTCTTCCTGTTCTACGTGTTCTTCGAGGCGATGCTCATCCCGGTCTACTTCATGATCGGGCGGTACGGGCGCGGCGGCGAGCGGTCGCGCGCGGCCGTGAAGTTCCTGCTGTACAGCCTCGCGGGCGGCCTGGTCATGCTGGTCGCGGTGATCGGCGTGTACGTGTACGGCGGCACCTTCCTGTGGACCGACCTGGTCGCGGACGGCGGCCCGCTGCGCGCGGTCTCGCCCGACACCGCGCGCTGGCTGTTCCTCGGCTTCTTCATCGCCTTCGCGATCAAGGCGCCGATGTGGCCCGTGCACACCTGGCTGCCGTCGGCGGCCGGTGCCTCGCGGCCGGGCACGGCGGTCCTGCTGGTCGGCGTGCTGGACAAGGTCGGCACCTACGGGATGCTCCGGTACTGCATGGAGCTGTTCCCCGGGGCGATCTCGTGGTTCGTGTGGCCGGTGGTCGGACTGAGTCTGGTGAGCATCGTCTACGGGGCGATCCTCGCCGTCGGCCAGACCGACATGATGCGCCTGGTCGCCTACACGTCCGTGTCCCACTTCGGCTTCATCACCCTGGGCATCTTCGCCCTGACCCAGGAGGGGCAGGCGGGGGCGACCCTGTACATGGTCAACCACGGGTTCGCGACGGGGGCGCTGTTCCTCATCGTGGGCTTCCTCATCGCCCGCCGGGGCTCGGCGCTCATCGCCGACTACGGCGGCGTGCAGAAGATCGCCCCGAAGCTCGCCGGGACCTTCCTGGTCGTGGGCCTGGCCGGGCTCGCGCTGCCCGGGCTCGCCCCGTTCGTCAGCGAGTTCCTGGTGTTCGTCGGGGTGTACGAGTTCAACGCGGTCCCGGCGGTCCTGGCCACGGCCGGCGTCGTCCTGGCCGCCCTCTACATCCTGTGGATGTACCAGCGCACCATGACCGGCCCGGTCCCGGAGAAGCTGTCGGGACTGCGCGACCTGTCCGGCCGTGAGGCCTGGGCGGTCAGCCCGCTGGTCGCCCTGATCATCGCGTTCGGCGTCTACCCGCAGCCGCTGCTGGACGTGATCAACCCCGCCGTCGAACGCACCGTCGCCGAGGAGACCTCCGAGGCGGGCGCGGTCGCCGACGGCGGCGCACAGGAAGGAGACGAGGAGTGATCCCCCTCATCCCCGCCGAGGCGGTGGAGCCGACGCTCCCCGGACTCACCGAGGCGGCGCCCGAGCTGGACTGGTGGCTGTTCGCGCCGCTGCTCACCGTGTTCGCGGCGGGCGTGCTCGCCACGCTCTTCGAGGCGTTCGTGCCCAGTCAGCGGCGACGGGGGCTCCAGCTCGGGCTGGCCGTCGTCGCCCTGCTCGCCACGTTCGTCCTGCTGCTCGTCCAGATGGGCACCGTGCCCGAGGGCGGCGCGCTGCTGGCCGCCGGGGTGCTGGCCGTGGACCGCACCGTCCTGTTCTTCCAGGGGACGATCACGGTCCTGGCCCTGGCCAGCCTCATGCTGATCGCCGAGCGCCGCCACGGCCGCGACGCCTTCGCGGCGCAGGCGGCCACCGTGCCCGGCAGCGAGGAGGAGCGCGCCCACATCATGGCGGGCTCCCAGCACACCGAGGTCTATCCGCTGGTGCTGTTCGCGGTGCTGGGGATGCTCATGTTCCCGGCGTCCAACGACTTCCTCACCATGTTCATCGCCCTGGAGGTGATGAGCCTGCCGCTGTACCTGATGTGCGGGCTGGCCCGCCGCCGCCGTCTCTTCTCGCAGGAGGCCGCGGTCAAGTACTTCCTGCTCGGCGCGTTCGCGTCGGCGTTCTTCCTGTTCGGCATCGCGATGGTCTACGGATACGCGGGCTCGGTGAACTTCGCCGACGTCCGCGTCGCGGTGGCGAACGGGGGCGCGGCGATCTTCGAGGGCGGAGACGGGCGACCGCTGCTGCTCATGGGGATCGGCCTGGTCGCGGTCGGCCTGCTGTTCAAGGTCGGCGCGGTGCCCTTCCACAACTGGAAGCCGGACGTCTACCAGGGCGCCCCGACGCCGATCACCGCGCTGATGGCCTCGTGCACGCTGGTCGCGGCGTTCGGCGCGCTGCTGCGTGTGTTCTTCGTCCCGTTCGGGGAGTCGGCGGAGCTGTGGGAGCCGATGCTGTGGACGGTGGCGATTCTCACGATGGTCGCCGCCGCCGTCATCGCGGTGACGCAGCGCGACATCAAGCGGCTGCTGGCCTACTCGTCGGTCGTGCACGCCGGGTTCGTGCTCACCGCCGTGGTCGCCAACAGCGTCGAGGGGCTCGCGGGCGCCATGTTCTACCTGGCGGCGTACGGGTTCACGACGCTGGGCGCGTTCGCCGTGGTGACACTGGTGCGCACCCGCGACGGAGGCCAGGAGCTCGGCGACCTCGACCGCTGGGCCGGACTGGGCCGACGTTCCCCCGCACTGGCCGGGGCGCTGGGCCTGTTCCTGCTCGCCTTCGCGGGGATCCCGCTGACGAGCGGGTTCATCGGCAAGTTCGCCGTGTTCGAGGCGGCCCTCGCGGCGGGCGCCGCGCCGCTCGTCGTCGTGGGCGTCCTCAGCAGCGCCGTGACCGCCTTCTTCTACGTCCGGATCATCGTCGTGATGTTCTTCAGGGACCCGGAGGGCGAGGGGCCGACGGTCGCTCCGGCGGGAGTGTTCACCGGCGGCGTCATCGCCCTGGGGGTGGCCGCCACGTTGCTGCTGGGTGTCCTCCCGGGGCCGCTGCTGGAGAACCTCCTGCCGGCCTCGGAACCGGGTTCGCAGCCCGCATCGGTGACGGTGTACCAGGTCACAGCGGATATCGGGGGCGAGTGAGCGTGTACCCGGGTGTGGCTTTGGCTGTTCAATCCGGGTCGGATACCGTGGCAAGTCGGATCATGTTCATGTGCTGAGCGCGCGGGTGGTCCTCCTCGTCCGAGGACCGCCCGCGCGCCCTCTCGACAGGTGGAGCTTTACGGTGAGCGGTGCTGTCCCGAGCGGGTTTCTCGCTCTGCCGAGAGTCGACCCGACACTCGCCCGAGAGGTCCAGGCCGGCCTTGAGGAGGTCGAGAGCCTGCTCAGGTCGACCGTGGAGTCCAGCAACCCCATGCTGACCGAGGCCGCCTCCCACCTGATCTCCGCCGGGGGCAAGCGGTTCCGTGCCACGCTCGTGCTGCTCGCCGCGCAGTTCGGCGACCCGACCGTGCCCGACCTCATCCCGGCCGCGGCCGTGGTGGAGCTGACCCACATGGCGACGCTCTACCACGACGACGTCATGGACGAGGCCGAGCTGCGCCGCGGCGAGCCCAGCGCCAACCAGCGCTGGGGCAACAACATCGCCATCCTCACCGGCGACTACGTGTTCGCCAAGGCCTCCGAGCTGCTCGCCGACCTCGGCTCCGAGGCGGTCCGGTTGCAGGCCGCCACGTTCGGCCGCCTCGTCCAGGGCCAGATCCTGGAGACCTCCGGCCCGCCGGAGGGCACCGACCCGCTCGACCACTACCTCCAGGTGATCAGCGACAAGACCGCGTCGCTCATCGCGTCCTCGGCCGAGTTCGGCGGCATGTTCGGCAAGGTCGACCCGGAGACCGTGGGCACCCTGACCCGTGCCAGCGACGCGCTGGGGATGGCCTTCCAGATCTCCGACGACCTGCTCGACGTCGCCAGCGAGACCGCCGACTCCGGCAAGACGCCCGGCACGGACCTGCGGGAGGGCGTGCTCACCCTGCCGATGTTCTACGCGCTGCGGTCGACCGCCCCGGAGGACGAACGGCTGCGGTCGCTGCTCGGCCGCCCGCTCGGCGACGAGGAGGCCGAGGAGGCCCTGGCGCTGCTGCGTCGGCACCCGGCGATGGCCGAGGCCGAGGCGACCCTCGAAGGCTGGGCCGAACTGGCGCGCAAGGAGCTGGCCACGCTCCCCCAGGGCCCGGCGCGCGGCGCGTTCGAGGCCCTGTGCGCCTACGTGGTGCGGCGCTCCGGCTGATCCCGGGCCGCGCCCCGCCCACCCGCCGTCGGCGCCGCGGCACCCGTCGGATGACGCGACGCCGTGTCCGACGGCCGCCCACGTGAAACGCTCGGCTGGGAGACCCCAGCCGAGCGTTCGGTCGTACGGCGCACAGGCTGATCAGACCGCCCCGGTCCCGCGGCGTTCCCCGGACACCGTCGTGGCGGGGTCTTCGCCGCGTCCGGAGCGCGTCAGCTCACCGCGGGCAGGGCCTCGTGGCCGGGCAGGTCGGTGAAGGTCGGGTGGTGGGTCATGCCGTCGTCGGCCGCCGGGGCCTGGACGGGGCCGCCGCCCTCGATCGAGACCAGGTCGCTGGTGTCCAGCTCCCCCAGCGCCGACGGGCCCTGGCCGAGCGTGGTGAACAGGTCGTCGACGGTCTGGGTGTCGGCGCCCTCGGCCACGCGCGGCAGCCCGCCCTCGGTCAGGTCGGGGATCTCGGCGATCTCGGTCACCTGCGGCATCTGCGGCATCGGGGCGATCTCGGTCACCTTGGGCATCTGGGGGAGCAGGCCGCCCCCGTCGCCGACCCCGTCGGAACCGGGGGCGCTCTGGGCGACGGTCATGGCGAGCGGGTCCTCCATGTTGCGCTGGCCGACCATCCCGAGGATCTCGCCCTCCCCGAGGTCGACGTAGTTGTCGTCGGTGACCGGGGTGGACTCCACGAGGTCCTGGGCCTGCTTGGGGGTCTCCAGACCGAAGACGTAGGCCATGTCCCACACGTTCGGGACGGCGGTGGCGGCCGAGCTCTGGTGCACGGTTCCGGTCGGGCCGCCCAGCTGTTCGCCCAGGTCCACGATGTCGCTGAGGGCGAGCGTGTTCTCACCGGTCAGGTCGGTCAGGTCGGCGGGCTGGGGCAGGCCGGAGCCGTCGGTCAGGCTGGAGTCCACGTCCAGCGGCAGGCTCGCGCCGCTGGTCAGGTCGGCGGGCTCGGGCAACTGGGAGGGGGCGGCCATGCGGGCCAGGTCGGAGGTGGAGGGGACGTCCAGCTCGTTCTTGAGCTCGTGCGCGGCGTGGACGGTGTGCGGCAGCAGTGTGCCCGCCGACCTCTCGACCCGGCCGCCCGCGTGGCGGGCGGTGCCCTCGACCATGCCCCCGGTGTCCTCCAGGGAGTTCCCGGCGTCCTGGGCGGTGCCGGTCACGGAGTCACCGGCCGCGTGACCGACGGTGTGGTGCGGGTCCCCGTCCAGCCCGGTCGCGTCCTGCACCCCGGCGACGGCGTGGCGCACGGCGGGCAGAGGGCTGTCGAACTCGCCCGCGGGGGTGGCCAGGCGGCCGGACTCGGGCAGCGGCGCGGACAGGTCGGGGGCGGGCTTGGCCGGGTCGTGCGCGGCCCGCTGGAGTTCGGACAGCGCGGCGTCGGCGATCGGGACGGCGCCGTCGGGGGCCAGCCCCCGCATGGTCGGGGCGACGCCCTCGACGAGGGCCCGCTCGACGATGGGAGCGACCTCGCGGGTGGGGGACTCCAGTGCGTCGGCCCCGGAGATGCCGACGCCCAGGGCGACGAAGCCGGCCGTCCCGGCGGCGAGGACGAGGGTCCGGGCTGAGGTCCGCTTGACCTGCGTCATGGTTAACCTTCCAAAGCTGCGTTGCGTGGATACGGGGCGGCCTGTCGCGCGACGGGGGCGCGGGGCCGGAGCCGGAGGAGCTGAGGACCACCGGCTGACATGAATCACGTGAGTGAGCCCACGGGACTCAGGTCAGCTCCCAGAACGTGGGTGGGCGCGAGGAGCCCGGGCTGGGAACGGTCCGAGGGGCACGGCGGGCGTGCCTGAGGAGGACCGTCCCTAGTCGGGCGAGACCGTGGGGTCGTCGGCGGGGTCGACCGGCACGGCGTGCAGCCGGGTGTCGGTCGGCCGGACCGGCGCGGAGGCCGGGGCGGCCACGGCGGTGGAGGTGAGGTATCCGGCGACGCCGGGCGCGGGGGAGGAGCCCCCGGCTGTGGGCGTCGAGCCGGTGGTCAGGTGGCCGCCGAGGCGGTCGGCGTCGCGTTGGGCCGCGGGGGCGCCCTCGTCGGAGCGGCGGGGTGTCGCGGGGGCGGCGGTCCCGGCGGAGTGGGGCCGCGGCACGGAGCCGACGGCGGTCGGGGCGTCGGTGCCCGACGCGGGGGTCGGCCGGTCGGTGCGTTCCTCGGCGGGGACCGCCGGGGCGGACTCCGCGCGGGGGGCGCGCGTGGCGCCCTCGCCGCCGAGGTCCGCCAGAGCGGGGAGGAGGTCGGTCGCGGGCGTGTCGAGCCGCTCGGGGCGGATCTCCTCGACGACGCGGCGGGCCCCGGCGCTGACCTCGCCGACCGCCTGGGCCGGTTCGGGCAGGCCGACGGCCCGCCCGGCGGTGCGTTCGGCGCGCTCCTCCAGCCCCTGGTGGACGGTGCCGAGGGTGGAGGTGACCGGGCCGGTCACCCGGACGACCTCGGTGAGCGGCGCGGTGTCGGCCAGCGGACGGGTGTCCTGGAGACCGAGCCCGTCGGCGTGCGCCGGGGCCGCGCCGAACAGCCACAGCGTGGTGAGGAAGGCGCCGACGAGCAGCGGAAGGCCGAGCAGGGAGGGCGCCAGCGTGCACACGGCCGAGGCGGCGCGGGCAGCGCGTCCGGCTCGGCTGGTGGCGGGCATGGGCGGTTCCTCCGCGACGTGTGCTGTGGTCGGGGTGGGTCGACCCCCACCCGCGACCCGACGTTAGCACAGAGTCACTGAGGGTAGTTTCGGTTTGCCGGAACCGGGGAAGCGGAATCAGTCGGCGGGCGCCGTGGCTCTGGCGCGGCGTTCACGGGAGGCGGAGGCGCGAATCTGGTCGACCACGAACACCAGCACCGCCAGCCACACGAACCCGAACCCGAACCACCGGCTCGCCGGCATCTCCTCGCCCTGGACCAGCCAGCCGATGACGAAGATGATCGACGGCGCGATGTACTGGAGCATGCCGATGACGTTCATCGGCACGAGTCTGACGGCCACACCGAACAGCAGCAGCGGCAGGGCGGTGACGAACCCGCCGCCGACCAGCAGGGCCGTGTGCCCGGGGGAGACGGAGAACAACGTTCCGTTCCCGGTCAGCTCCAGGTAGACGACGTAGCCGAGCGCGGGCGGGAACATGACGAGCGTCTCGACGGTCAGGCTCTGCATGCCGTCGAGGTCGACGTACTTCTTGACCGCGCCGTAGGCGGCGAACGACGCCGTCATGAGGAGGGCGAGCCAGGGGGCGGAGCCGTAGGCGACGGTCATGACCCCGACCGCGGCGACGCCCAGGCCGACCGCGACCCACTGGGTGGGGCGCAGGCGTTCGGAGAAGACGACCACACCGAGGCAGACCGCCATCATCGGGTTGATGAAGTAGGCGAGCGATGCCTGGAGGGTCTCCGCGACGGAGACCGCGTAGATGAACCCCCACCAGTTGAGCCCGATGAGGACGGCCCCGGCGGCGACCGGGAGGAAGCGGCGGGGACTGCGCAGGACCGGGAGCAGCCAGGCCCAGCCGCGCCGGGCGAGCAGGAGGAAGACGCACATCGCGAGGAGAGACCACACCATGCGGTGGGCGAGGATCTCGCTGGGTTCGGAGGCGGAGAGGAAGGGCCAGTAGAGGGCCGCGAAGCCCCACAGGACGAAGGCGCTCGCGCCGATGGCGACGCCGCGGTTGGATTCGGGCACGAATCCCATCGTAGGACGAAGCCACCTGGGTGTCTTCGGGATATCGGACACCTGTGGACGACCCGTGCGCACCCGCCCGACCGTGGCTAGTCTGGACGCATGTTCGGTTCGAAGACGACCATGGTCGACCCGGCGCGCGCCCTGCCCGGCCGGGACACCCCGATGCCGGTGCCCGCGCGGCACACCGTCCTGGGCACGCCGCTCGCCCCGCCCTACCCCGGGGGCCACGAGATCGCCGACGTCGCCATGGGCTGCTTCTGGGGCGCCGAGCGGATGTTCTGGCGGCTGGGCGCGGAGCGCGGGATCCTCACCACCGCCGTGGGCTACGCGGGCGGATACACGCCCAACCCCACCTACGAGGAGGTGTGCTCGGGGCGGACCGGCCACACCGAGGTGGTGCGCGCGGTCTTCGACCCCGCCCGCATCTCCTACGCCGAGGTCCTCAAGGTGTTCTGGGAGGGCCACGACCCCACCCAGGGGATGCGCCAGGGCAACGACGTGGGCACGCAGTACCGGTCGGCGATCCTCTACCACGGCGACGCCCAGCGGGCCGCGGCCGAGGCCACGCGGGACGCCTTCCAGCCGGTCCTGACCCGGGCGGGCTACGGTCCGATCACCACCGAGATCGCTCCGCTGCGGGCGTTCTACTTCGCCGAGGACTACCACCAGCAGTACCTGGACAAGAATCCCAACGGCTACTGCGGGATCGGCGGAACCGGCGCCAGTTGCCCGATCGGCGTCGCCACCTCGGACGAGCCTCCCTCCGGATCCTCGGTCGAGTAGTACGCCCGCGCACACGGGTACGCCCGAAGGACGGCTGAACGATGGCTCAGCCGTCCTTCGATGATGGTGGGGGCGGCTCACCGACGTTGCGACAGCGGTAGGTGCCCTCTGTCCGCCACTCGGAGCGCGCGGCTCACAGTGGACGGCATTCCCTGGTCATGCACGGGGCTTCACCACGTATGCGCCACACCGCCAGAACCCGTCTCCGCTGTCCCTGTTCGAGGACAAATCGCAGTTGTCCTCGTTCGAGGACGTGCTTACAATGTCCTCGAACGAGGACGGAGAAGATGCGATGCCGGAAGAGTTCACCCTGACGGGGTGGTCGAAGCTCGGTGGCCTGGTCCGCGACACCCGGCTCTCCCAGGGTCTCAGTCAGGCGGCCCTGGCAGCCCGGGCGGGCGTTGCCCGCTCCTGGCTGGCTCGCGTCGAAGCAGGTCACCGCGGCGCCGAACTGGAGCCCCTCCTTCGGCTGCTCGCCGCCCTGGGCCTCACCCTGACTCTGCGATCGAACAGCGACGCGCCACAGGCACGACCGAGCCCCGATCGGAGCCGTGCCGTGTCCGCGCGGAAGCCGAGAACCCACCAGGACCCGCCGGACGAAGTCGGCGCTGGTCTGCGCGCGGCCTCACAGGCGCGTCGGGCCTCCTGGGGTCTTCCGGGCGCCGGAGGCAGGGACAACCGCGATGACTGAGCGCCTGGCCGTCCTGCTGTCAGGCCACGTGGCGGGACACCTGGAGCGCGCGGCCTCCGGCGACGATCCCACGTTCTCCTACACGGCCGAGTACGTGCGAAACGGCGAGGTGGCACTGTCCGCGCGCCTGCCCATCCAACGAGGCGCCCACCCGGCGACGAGAGTCAAGCCGTACCTGTTCGGGCTGCTTCCCGAGAACGAGGACGCCCGTGCCGCGTGGTCCGACCAGCTCGGGGTCGCCGTGGACGACGCGTTCGGCATCCTCGCGGCGATGGGCTGGGACTGTCCGGGAGCCGTCCAGTTCTGTCGCGAGGAGGACCTGGAGGAGCTTCGGACACGCGAGGGCGAACACCAACCGACCAGCGACACCGAGATCGCCGCGCGGATCCGCGCACTCGCCGGTGATGAGCCGTCCTGGACGATGCCCGGTGAACACTGGTCGTTGGGTGGGCAGCAGGAGAAGTTCGCACTTGCGAGGATCGACGGGCGCTGGCACACGGCCCACGGCAGCGCCGCCACCACGCACATCGTCAAGCCGGGGATCAGGCAGCTGCACCACCAGGCCCTGGTCGAGCACGTCACCATGGAGGCGGCCTCGGCCGTGGGTGTGGTCGTCGCCAAGAGTACCCTCGCCCGGTTCGATGACCAGTGGGCCATCGTGATCGACCGCTTCGACCGGTCCCTGGAAGCCGGCCGCGTCCTGCGCACGCACCAGGAGGACTTCGCGCAGGCGTGCGGGCGCATGCCCGCGCACAAGTACGAGTCCCGCGACGGTCCGGGGCTGAGGGACATGATGCGGGTCCTCACCCGCGAGTCGACCGGCCTGTTCGACGACCGGCTCGCCCTCGCGGACTTCCTGCTCGTCAACCTGGTGGCCGGTGCTCCCGACGGACACGCGAAGAACGTCTCTCTCCTGCGCGCACCAGGGCTGACCCGTGTGGCTCCGCTCTACGACCTGGCCACGGGTCTGGCCTACGACGCTCGGAAGGTCGACAGGTCGGTGGCCCTATCCATCGGCGGCGAACGCATCGCGTCACGGATCAGGCGCCACCAACTGAGGAAGGCCGCTGAAACCCTCGGACTGGATCCGGAACTCCTGATCGGGCGCGTGGCGATGGTGGCTGAGGCGTTCCCGAAGGCGTTCGAGGAAGTACTGGAAGGACTTGCCGATGTCGCCCCGGGCGCCGAGGAGGTGGCTGAGAGGGCCCTTCCCGTGTTGCGGGTCCACACCCAGCACATCCTGGACCGCCTCGGCGGTCACTGATACCCGGTGGCTTCGCCCATGATCTCCCGAGACTCCTGCCATGGGGCCTCGTCCCGCCGTGGGCACAGGGTGGGTAGGGAGTGGGGCGAGGCCTCGAACCGTGGTTCGATCCTGGTACAGGGTGGAACGCTCCCGAACCAGCATGGTCCACCTTGGCGCAGCAGTGGGACGCGAGACCGGGGATGTGGCACCAGCGGTGTTTCGCCGTCCGTGCTCTCAGCGGCCGGGGTTCGACACCATTCGGCGGCCTGGAGGGCGTTTCTCTCGGCGGTGGCGTTGCCACTGGTCAGCGGCAGGTGGGCTGAGGCTGGCCAGGAGCCCTGCCAGATCGTCGCCGTAAGCTGACCATCTTCCTCATCGCACGGAAATGCCCGATTGTGCGCTACCACCAGCAGTACCTGGACAAGAATCCCAACGGCTACTGCGGGATCGGCGGAACCGGCGCCAGTTGCCCGATCGGCGTCGCCACCTCGGACGAGCCTCCCTCCGGATCCTCGGTCGAGTAGTACGCCCGCGCACACGGGTACGCCCGGGGAACGGCCGGTCCGGGGCAGGCCGTCCTTCCGTCCCGGACACGCACACACGGGGCTCTCCCACGACCGACCGTCACGGGGACGACGCCGTCCCGCTCCCATCGCGGGCGTCCGGGACGGTGGCCCAGCGGCGCGCGATGCGGTGGAAGGCGCGGACGAGTTCCGGAGGGCGGACGTCGGTGAGGTCGGCGTCGAAGGTGGCGAGGATACCGGCGACGCCCGCCCAGGACCACGCTCCGAGCGTGAGTCGGCAGTGGTCGGCGTCGAGGTGTTCGACGACCGAGCCGCCCGGCGCCCAACGGGCGACGGTACCGGCGGGCAGGTCGAGCCGGGCGCTGCCGGTGCACTCCCACGTGTCCGGTGTGTCGCCCCGATCGTGGCTGCCCATGACGTACTGCGCGAGATCGCCTCCAGGAACCTCCCGGGGGGCGAACCGGTCCGTCGTCGGGCGGGTGCGGAGGCGGTCGACACGATGCACCCGCCAGTCGCCGTCCGTGACGTCATAGGCGACCAGGTACCACCGGGCGGCCCAGACGGCCAGGTGGTGGGGCTCGACACGGCGGGCGGGCAGGAACCCGTCCTCGCCGGGCACCGGGCGTGAGCCGTCGGCGCGCAGGGTTTCGACGACGAGCACGCGGCGGTGGCGGACCGCGGCGCCCACGGTCGTGAGCGCGGCGGGGTCGATGGGTGGAGCCGGGAACTCCCAGTAGTTCCGCAGCCTGGTCAGACGCAGGGATTCCATGGACGCCCGCAGCGGAGGGGGCATCACCTGTACGAGGGCCGTCAGCGCCCGTGCCGCGTCGTCTCCGAGGCCGAACACCGTGCTGGGCGCGGTCTGGAGGGCGACCGCCACAGCGAGGGCCTGGTCGTGGTCGAACAGCAGCGGCGGAAGGGTGTGGCCGGTGCCGAGCCGGTAGCCGCCGCCCGGCCCGTGGACCGTGGTGATCGGGTAGTCGAGCAGGCGCAGGGTCTCGATGTCGCGGCGGACCGTGCGTTCGCTGACCCCGAGCCGGTCGGCGAGCTCGCCGAGCGGCCATTGCCCGCGCGCTCCGAGGAGTGAGAGCAGGCGCAGCGCGCGCTGTGAGGTGGTCGCCATCACGCCATCCTAGGTGGGTACTGGCCACTGGGCGTCCACTACTGATGCCATTGTCGGATCCGAACGGCAAACGGTCAGTGAGGGGATGCATGAACATGCGCGTCGTCGTTGTCGGTGGCGGGATCGGTGGTCTCGCGTTGGGTGCTGGGCTGCGTCGTCGGGGGTTCGAGGTATCGGTGTTCGAACGCGACACCGATGTGGCGGTGACCGGCGGTTACCACATCACCCTGCACGAGCGGGCACAGTCGGCTCTGCGGGAGCTGGTCGATCCGCCGATCATGGAGCGGCTGCTCGCGTCGGCCTCGGCGCTGCGGCTGCGCGACCGCGACGCGTTCTGGGACCGGCACGGGCGGCTGCTCGGGCGGGGGCCGGACCTCAGCGGCGATTCCGGGGTGGACGTGGACCGCGTCACCCTTCGGACGCTGCTGGCCGAGGCGGTCGGCGACGACCTCCGCCTGGGACGGGCGGTGACCGGTGTCGGCCGCGGTGAGGACGGGTCTCCGCTGGTGCGGTTCGCCGACGCCGAACCCGTCTCGGCTGATCTGGTGGTGGGCGCGGACGGCACCCACTCCCTCGTCGCGCGCCATCTGGCGGGAGGCCCGACCCACGCCCCGGCGGGCTACATCGGGTTCTCCGGCCGGACCCGCCTCGGCGACCTGAGTCCTCACGAGCGGGAGCGACTCGGGCCCCGATCCGGGTTGGCGATCGCTCCCCGGGGCGCGGCGCTCTACGTCGGCTTCCTCGATCCGGTGGGCAACGCGGTGATCGACGCCCCCGAACTGCGGTCGGCGATCACGACCGGTCCCACCTACATCTGGGGAGCGATGCTCCCCGAGTCCGCGGCCACCGAGGCGCTGCGCGCACTGCGCGCAGACGCGTTGAGGGACGCGCTCCTGGCCCGATTCCGCGAGCGGGGCTGGGCCGAGCGGACGTTGGAGGTCGTCGCCCGCACGGACCCGGGCAGCGTGGCCCCGTACCGCTTCAACGCCGCCTCGACGCGGGCCCGGGATCTCGCTCCGTGGCCCGCGGGCCGGATCACCGCGCTCGGTGACGCCGTCCACGCGACGCCGCCGACCGCCGGCATGGGTGCCGGGGCGGCGATCATCGACGCCGCCAGCCTGCTCGAACGGCTGCGTGACGTGAGGGACGGCGACACCGGGCTCGGCGCGGCCGTCAGCGGATTCGAGGCGGACATGCGTCAGCGCGGCGCCGAGCTGCTCACCCTGGCCATGAGGACGGTCCGCCTGTTCCACGCCACCGGCACTCCCTTCGGCGCCGCCGCCACCGCCGCGGTCACCCCCCTCCTGGCCGCGGCCACCCGGCTGAACCGTCGTCGCTGACGATCCACCTCGCCCGTGGGCGGCGCGCGCGTAGTTCCGCTCGATCCCGTCCGCCCGGATCCGTGGTTCAGGGTGGGCTCAGGGTCGGCGCCGGAGGTGGGTCAGGGTCCGCGGCCGACAGGATCGGGTCGTGAGCCGCCCTGCGCCAAGCCTTCCGCCAGGGGCTCCCGTTCGAGTAGCCGTCGGAGGGCGCCGTGGCGCCCTCGGCCGTAGGAGGTACCGGTGGTCCAGCACTTCGAGAACACGTCGAGCCGTGCGCGGGGGTGGACGTGTCCGCGGACACGCGCCCGTGCGTAGACGCGGGAACGCCCGTGCGGATGCCAGGCCTTGGGAGCTTCGGATGAACAGGAGAGGGTCTCTCTACCTCCGGTACGCGCGCAATGACCTGGTCAAGAACAGGGGCGTCAACATCGCGCTCGCCGTGATTCTGATCCTCAGCGCATTCTTGATGGCCACCGGGTCCATGGTCATGGAGCGCCTGGTCGGATCGGTCGACCAGATCTTCGACGAGGCGGAGCCGCCGCATTTCCTGCAGATGCACAAGGGCGACTACGACCAGGGCGCGCTGCACCGGTTCGCTTCGGAGCATCCGGAGGTCGATGCGTGGCTCGTGGAGGAGATGCTCGGCTTCGACGGCGCGGCCATCGGCTGGCAGCGTCCCTCGACCGGCGAGTCGGGCGGTCTTTCCGACAGCCTGATCGACAACCTCTTCGTGACGCAGAACCGGGAATTCGACTTCCTGATCGACGAGTCCGGGGCGATTCCACGGCCTTCCCGGGGCGAGGTCTACGTCCCGGTGGATTACCAGCGGAGATACGACCTCCGGGTCGGCGACGAACTCAGCGTCATGACAGACGCCGGAGCCCACGATCTGCGCGTCCAAGGGTTCGTGCGCGATGCGCAGATGGCGTCGTCGCTGTCCTCCGCCACACGGTTCCTGGTCTCCGAAGCAGACTTCGCGGAACTGGACCGTTCCGGAGGCGGCGTCCCCGAGATCATCGTCGAGTATCGGCTGACCGATCCATCCTCGACGTCCGAGTTCCAGCGTGCGTACGAGTCCGACGAGACCCTGCCGAAGAACGGCCAGGCGGTCACCTACGAGTTGATCCGGCTGCTCAATTCGTTCAGTGACGGCCTGCTGGCGCTGGCACTGGTGTTCGCGAGCCTTCTCCTCATCGCGATCGCGCTTCTCAGCCTGCGCTTCGTGATCCGCGGGACATTGGAGGACGAGGTCCGCGAGATCGGCGCGATGAAGGCCGTCGGCCTTTCCGACAGGGCGATCGCCGGCCTGTACCTGTCGAAGTACAGCGTCATGGCCTTCCTCGCCTGCGTCATCGGTGGAGTCCTGGCCGTCTTCGCGACCGATCTGCTGACGCGGAGCATCCAGGTGAACTACGCCGAGGCGCCGTTGGGCCTCACGACGATCCTGGTGCCCCTGATCTCGCTCGCGCTCGTCTACCTGTTCGTCATCGGCATCTGCCGAGGCGTCCTCGGCAGGGTCAGGAAGATCCAGGTGGTCAACGCTCTGGTCCACGGCAGCACGCTCGACGATCGGCGGACCGCGCGCCGCGCCGAACGGCAGGCCAGGCGAGTTCGGCGGACCGGCCTCGTCTCCCCTCGCGGCGGAAGCGTCAACGGACGCCTCGCCCTTCTGGACCTTCGGGCGGAGAGCGGACAGTGGCTCCTGATCCCCATCGTCTTCTTCCTCGTCTCCGTCCTCATGACGATCCCGCTGAATCTGCTCAGCACGTTCGAAAGCCCTCGCTTCGTCACGTACATGGGGGCCGCGGAGAGCGACCTGCGCGCTGATCTGCAATTCTCGGATGATGTCGACGACGTCCGCGAGGACGTGCTCTCGAGGATGCGGAACGATGACCGGCTGACGGATGTGCGCGCCTTCGCCAACGTGCTGAGCGAGGCCGAAGGAGACGAGGGGCTGGCCACATTCCGCGTCGAAGTGGGTGACTACTCCGGTGGCACGGTCGATTTCCTGGAGGGCGAGCGTCCGGGGCCGGGGCAGATCGCACTTTCCGTCCTGAACGCGGACAGGTACCAGGTTTCGACCGGAGACGAGCTGACCCTCCACGACGGCGGAGAGCCGACCGCACTCGTCGTCAGCGGTATCTATCAGGACGTCACCAGTGGTGGGTACACCGCCAAGATGCAGGGTGAGGTGACGACCGGCGCGTCCGGCTACGTGATCTACGCGAACGTGGCCGAGGGAACGGACCCCGCCGCCGTCGCGGCCGACTACGGCGAGCGATTCCCGACGGCCAACGTGATCCCGATGCGGGAGTACGTCCAGCAGACGATGTCCTACGTCGTCAGTGCCTTTCAGGGCGCTGCCGTCCTGTCCTTCGTCTTCGGAATCGGTGTCGCGGTACTCATCACGAGCCTGTTCCTCAAACTGGTCCTGTCGAGGGACCGGAGGAAGATGGGTGTTCTGTCCGCCATCGGCTTCTCGGTGAGTGAGATCACCGGCCAGATCAGGACCAAGACCCTCATCACGGTGGTCGTCGGAACATCGCTGGGCGGTGTGTGCGCGGTTGCGCTCGGAGAGCCCCTCGTCGGCGCCCTCATCTCATTGGCGGGACTGGGAATCGTGGATCTCACGTTCATTCCGAACCCACTGCTCGCCTATGTGGCGTATCCGCTGCTTCTGATCGGTGCCGGATACCTCGCGGTTGTGGTTCTGACCGCCCGGCTTCGCGGTGCGAACAAGAGCACGTGGCTTGAAGGGTGATAGGAGAAACCATGTCGCAGAACTCTCACGTGACGCTGGAATGCCGGAACCTGACCAAGTCGTTCTACTCCACCGATCCGCCGACCCAGGTCATCAACGGGATCGACCTGACCGTCCGGAAAGGCGAGTTCGTCGTCGTGATGGGAGCCTCCGGCTCCGGGAAGTCGACTCTGCTCCACAACCTCAGTGGAATGGATCGTCCGACGAGCGGGAAGGTGCTGCTGGAAGGGCGGGATCAGACCTCTCTGAGCGACGCGGAGATGAGCCGCGTCCGGTTGAGGAGGATAGGACTGATCTTCCAGCAGGCGTATTTTCTGAGCAACCTGGACGTGCGGGACAACATTCTCCTGCCCGCCCTCAAGGCGGCGCCCAAGGAGAAGAACGCCGCGATCGCCCGCGTCGACGCGCTCATGGAGCGATTCGGCATCGCGCATGTCAGGCGGCACGGCATCACCCAGGTCTCAGGAGGCCAGCTGCAGCGGGCCTCGATCTGCCGGGCCCTCGCGTGCGAGCTGTCCATCCTGTTCGCGGACGAGCCGACGGGAGCGTTGAACAGCAGCATGACGACCGAGGTCATGGACGCGCTGACGGACGTGCACAGTGAGGGAACGACGCTCGTCATGGTGACACACGACCCCGCTTGCGCCGTTCGGGCGGACCGCGTGATCTACCTCCGGGACGGCCTGCTGGTCGACTCCCGCGAGATGGGGCCCTGGACCGGGGAGCAGTCGGCGCGGCGCGAGGACGACCTGCTCGCGTGGCTGAGGGAGAAGGGGTTCTAGCACTCCAGCCGCGGTTCGGGACCCCGGTCTGAGCGGGGCCCGGCCATGGGGCGGCCACCGCCGTGACCGGGTGGGTGCGCGGGAACCCGATGACCGGCGGCGGCCGTGGCGCGGGCACGGCGCACTACGATGGGGCGCGTGGCGAGGCGAAGAGGAACCGACTCCGACGGGCGGGCCCCGGGCGGCGGGCAGTGGTCCGCCATTCCGGGCCGTCCCCGGCTGGCCGACCGCATCGCCGCCGAGATCCAGGCCAAGATCGACGACGAGATGTGGGAGGGCGGCACCCGGCTCCCCTCAGAGCGGGACCTCGCCGCCGCGCTGGGCGTGAGCAGGCCCTCCCTGCGCGAAGCCCTGCAACTGCTGGCGGCCCGCAGGGTGGTCGAGATCCGGCACGGGGCCGGTGTGTTCGTGCTCGACGTCGACCCGGTCGAACGCCTCAGCCGCGACCAGCGGCTCTCCCCGTCCGACATCCGCGAGTTCTTCGACATGCGCGAGGTGCTGGAGGCCCCGGCCACGGCCTGGGCCGCTGAGCGGGCCGATGACGAGGACCTGGCGGCGATCGCCGAGGCGCACCAGCGCTGGGAGAGCGCCGTGGACGCGGGGGAGCTGTCCGACCAGGAGTTGTTCGCGCTCGACGTGGCCTTCCACGAGGCGATCGTGAGCGCCTGCGGCAACCGGTTCATGCTCGCCGGGATGAGCACGCTGCGCCGCCTCCAGGTCGACACCATGGGCCCGACCATGCGCAAGGCGACCCACCTGCCCACGACCAGGCGCGCGCACCGGCGTATTCTCGACGCGGTGCTGGCCCGCGACCCGGACGAGGCCCGTCAGGCCGCGACCGACCACATCCGCACCGCTCGGCGCAACGCCGAGGACGAGCTGGCCCCCAGCACCGCCGAAGCCTGATCCCGGCCTCGGGGGATCCGTCGGCGAACCGTGCCTCATCACCGGGCCCGAACGCCCTCCCACCTCCGCCCCCTACCAGGCGCACAGAGTGACCGTGTGAATCTCCTGTGAAGTTCACGCGCGAACCGGTTGATCTTCGTCACACGGCTCCGTAGAGTTCAAGTGGTCAGACCTCTGGCCAATTGGTTCTCGAAGTGGCAGGTCAGCCGGACGTGATCCGGTGGTGGGAAGGGTGAAGCGATGGGAACATCCACATGGGCGCAGGACCTACCGACGTGGGCCCTGCTCCTCATCGTCGCGGGCGGCATCGGACTGCTTCTCGTGTTGGTCATCAAGGCGAAACTCCAGCCGTTCCTCGCGCTGCTGATCGTCAGCCTGCTCGTCGCGCTCGGGGCGGGCATCCCGCTCGCCGAGGTCTTGCCGACGATCAAGTCCGGGCTCGGCGCCACGCTCGGCTCGATCGCGATCGTCGTGGCGCTCGGCGCGATGCTGTCGAAGGTCCTGGAGGAGAGCGGGGGAGCGCGGGTCCTCGCGTCCCGCCTCGTCCGCTGGACGGGTGAGCGCAGGGCGCCGCTGGCCATGGGCCTCACCGGATTCGTCTTCGGCATCCCCGTCTTCTTCGACGTCGGCCTGATCATCCTCATGCCGCTCGTCCTGGGCGTGGCCGCGCGCGTCCCGGCCCTGCGCGGACACACCCTCGCGGTCGCGCTGCCGACCGCCACCGCCCTCATGGCCGTCCACACGATGCTGCCGCCGCACCCCGGCCCCGTGGCCGTGGCCGCGCAGCTGGGCGCGGACCTGGGACTCGTCGCCCTCTGGGGCGCCGTCATCGGGTTCGCCGCGTGGATCGTCGCCGGGTACCCGATCGGCGTCCGCATCGGCCGCCGGATCCCGCTCCCCATCCCGGCGGGCCATCGGATCGAGCCGGCGCACACGGACGCCCCCGGGGCGGACGCGCGGCCCGCCCCCTCGTTCGCGCTGGTCGGTGGGCTCATCGTGCTGCCGATCCTGCTCATTCTCGGTAACACCCTGTCGGCGGCGGTCCTGCCCGAGGGCGGAACCGCGCGCACGGCCCTCAGCTTCGTCGGCGACCCGGCGGTGGCCCTGATGATCACCGCGCTGCTGGCGTTCTACTTCCTGGGCCTGCGTCGCGGAGCGTCGATGTCCCGGATCGAGACGATGGCGACCTCCGCCATGAGCTCCGCCGCCGTGGTCATCCTCGTCACCGGAGCGGGCGGCGCGTTCGGCGCCGTGCTCGTGGCGTCCGGGGTCGGCGACGCGCTGTCCGGTGTGCTCGGCGGGCTCGGGGTGTCCCTCGTCGTCCTCGGGTTCATCGTCTCCGCCGCACTGCGTCTCGCCCAGGGGTCCGCCACCGTCGCCATGGTGACCACCGCGGGGATCGTCGGCCCCGTCCTCCTCCAACAGGACGTGGGCGCGTCCGCCGCGGCCCTCGTGGTCGTCGCCGTCGGCGCGGGCGCCGCCGCGTTCTCACACGTCAACGACTCCGGATTCTGGATGGTGAGCCGATTGCTCGGGATGGACGTCGCGACCTCGCTGAGGTCGTGGACGGTGGCGGTCTCCGCGATGGGGGTCGCCGCGTTCGTGATCACGTTCCTGCTCTCCCTGGTGGTGCGATGAACACGCGGACCGCACAGACCCCGGCGCGGACCCCCGCGCGCACTCCCGCTCGCCCGCCGGAGGCCGACGCCTTCCCGCCGCCGCTCACCGTCGACGGGGCGCTCGACCGGATCGCCCGCGGCCTGGGCGGCTCCGGCACCGTCCTGGTGGCCGTGGACGACGACCCGACCGGAGCGCAGACCGTGCGCGACGTCCCGCTGGTCACCCGTTGGGAGGTCGCCGACCTGGAGTGGGGGCTGCGCGCCGCCGACCGCGGACTCCTGTTCGTGCTCACCAACTCCCGCGCGATGGACGAGTCCGCGGCCCGCCGCACCGCCCGCGAAGTGGCGACCGCGCTCGCCGAGGCGTCGCGGCGCACCGGGATCCGCGTGCTGCTCCTGAGCCGGAGCGACTCCACGCTGCGCGGCCACTACCCGGCCGAGACCGACGCGCTCGCCGACGCGTGGCGCGCGGAGACCGGCGAGGCCCTGGACGCCGTCGTGCTCTGTCCCGCCTACCTGGAGGCGGGACGGGCCACGGTCGACGGAGTCCACCTCGTCCGTGTCGGCGACGCGTGGGTGCCCGCGGGACGGACCGAGTTCGCGCGCGACGCGACCTTCGGATACCGGGCCGACGACCTGTCCGGCTGGGTGGCCGAGCGGAGCGGCGGCGCCGTGCGCGCCGCCGACGTTCTGACGGTCGACCTGCGAACCATCCGCACCGAGGGGGTGCGCGGGGTCAGGGCGCTGGTGGAGCGGCACGTCGGCGCCGCGGTGGCCTCGGCCCCCCCGGTCGTCGCGCTCGACGCCGCCGACCAGCACGACCTGGAGGTCGCGGCGCTGGCCCTGGCCGAGCTCGAGGAGGAGGGCCGCAGGTTCCTCTACCGCACCGGCCCCACCTTCGTGCGCGTCCGGGCGGGGATGCCCCCGGCTGAGCCGGTCCGGCCGGCGGGAGCGCCGACCGCGGAGGCGGTCGAAGGCTCCGCGGCGTCGGGCGTGCTCGTCGTCGTGGGCTCGCACACTGAGTTGACCACCCGCCAGGTCGCGGCGCTGGAGGCCGGACGTCCGCTCCTGCGGCTCACCCTCGACGTGCCCGCGCTCCTCGACGCCCCCGGTCCGGTGGTCGCCGACGTCGCGGCCCGCGCGGTCGCCGGACTCGCGGAGGGGGACGTCCTCGTCCAGACGTCGCGGGCGCTGCGGCGCGGTCTCGACGGCGCCGACAGCCTGCGCATCGCCCGGGAGGTGTCGGACGCGGTGGTGGAGACCGTGCGGCGGGTCCTGCGCGACCGCGCACCGCGCGCCGTGGTGGCCAAGGGCGGGATCACGTCGCACGAGGTCGCGGTGAAGGGGCTCGGTGTGCGCCGCGCGCGCGTGCTCGGCTCGGTGCTGCCCGGCCAGGTGTCCCTGCTCCAACCGGTGGACGCCGAGGGCGAGCCCGACGGGCCTCCCTACACCGTCTTTCCCGGCAACGTCGGGGACGATCAGTCGCTGCTGACGGTGGTGCGCCGTCTGACGGCCGAGACCGAAACAGGAGAGTGACCATGTCCAGGACAACGGTGAACACCGCCGACACCCCCCGCGCGGGAGTGATCGGCCTCGGTGTGATGGGCGCCCCGATGGCCCGCCACCTGGCCTCCACCGGCACCCGGGTGACCGCGTACGACCCGGCGCCCTCCGCGGCGCGCGCGGTCGAGGGCAGCGGCGTGACCCTGGTCGGAGACGGAGCGGCCGTCGCCGCCGCGGCGGACGTCCTCGTGTGCATGGTGGCCACGCCCGCCCAGGCGCGCGGCGCGCTGCTGGGCGCCGGGGACTCCCCGGGAGCCCTGGACTCGATGCGTTCGGGCTCGGTCCTCGTGGTCATGGGGACGCTGGGTCGCGAGCCGGTGAGGGAGCTGGCCGCGGCCGCGGCGGACAAGGGGGTCGGTTTCGTGGACGCCCCGGTCAGCGGCGGGGTCGTCCGCGCGGGCAGGGGCGAACTGCTGATCATGGGATCCGGTGACGACGCGTCGTGGGCCGGGGCGTGGCCCGTGCTGGACGCCCTGGGCGACCCGGTCCGCCGGGTCGGCGGCGAGCCCGGCCAGGGACAGGTCGTCAAGCTCGTCAACCAGCTCCTGTGCGGGGTGCACATCGCGGCGGCGGCCGAGGCGCTGGCGCTGGCCGCCAGCATGGGCGTGGACGTGGCCGAGACGTGGGAGACGATCCGTCCGGGCGCGGCGGCGTCGTTCATGCTCGACGACCGGGGCGGCCGGATGGTCACGCGGTCCTTCGACGACGTCCGCAGCGCGCTCGACATCTTCGTCAAGGACATGGGTCTGGTCGCGGACGCGGCGGAGCGTTCCGGACTGGACGCGGTCCTGGCCTCCACCGCGCGGCGCGTGTTCGAGGAGGCGTCGGAGCGCGGCTGGGGGCGCCAGGACGACTCCGGTGTGATCCGCTGGTACGAGGAGAGGGGGGTCTGATGGGCGCCTCGGCGCCGTCTGGTCCGGGGGACGTGCTGCGCTCGGCCGCGCCGGTGTTCGCGTTCACGTGCTACACGCTGGAGACGGCCACGGGCGTCGTCGCGGCGGCCGTTGACGCGCACCGCCCGGTCATCCTGCTGGTCGCCGACTCCGTGTTCGCCGCACCGTCGGGGCCCTCGCTCGTGCGGGCACTGCGGGCGGTGGCCGACCCCGCTCCGGTCCCGGTGTTCGTCCAGCTCGACCACTGCTCTGATCTGGGTCGGATCGCCGCCGCGGTGGACGCGGGGGCGCACGCCGTCATGGCGGACGGGTCGACGCTGCCGTACGAGGACAACGTCGCCTTCACCCGGCGCGCGGTGGAACTGGTCGCGGACCGGGGCGTGTGCGTGGAGGCCGAGTTGGGCCGGATCGAGGGGGACGAGGACGTCGACCGGGCGGCCGCGGTGTCGGAGGCGATGACCGACCCGGGCCAGGCGGTGGACTTCGTCGCGCGGACCGGGGTCGACTGCCTCGCGGTCGCGGTCGGCAACGTGCACGGCTCCTACCGGGGCGAGGTCCGCCTCGACCTGGACCGGCTCGCCGACGTCGCCGCCGCGGCCGGCGTGCCGCTGGCGCTGCACGGGGCCTCGGGTGTGCCCGACGCGGTCCTGGCCGACGCCGTCCGGTGCGGCGCGGCCAAGGTGAACGTCAACACCGAGTTGCGCGCGGCGGCGTTCGACGTGCTGGCCCGCAGGGTGGGACCGCTCACCGGGGGACTGCGGACCGCGTCGCTCGTGGCGGAACTGGAGGACGCCGCGCGGACGGTGGCCGCGGGCAAGTTCGCGGTCGGGGCGGGCGCTCCGGGGACCGGGTAGGAGGACGGCCGCCGAGCGGTGCGCGCCCCGGTGCGACGCGGGGGCGGGGGCGGAGGCGGGGCGCGGGCGCTGGATAAACCTCTGTCTCAGAGGTAGAGTGAGGCTTGCCTTATTACGCAGGCGCTCGTTCGCGCGCGCGACCCGACGGAGGACATGTGCTGGTGAGTGACCGCGACCGGTCCGTCGCCCCGCCGCGGCTACGGCGTGGAGTCGGACGTGTCGGGTGACCCCGTCACCGACCGCCCGGTGGTCGTGCGCGGGGGAGCGGCCTCGTGACCCGCGTCCTCCTCGTCGAGGACCGCCGCGAGTCGGCGCAGAGCGGGCAGCGCCCGGCCGATCGCCCGGCGGTCGTCCTCGTCCAGGCGCAGGAGCGCCGCCGACAGCACCTCGTCACCGGCGGCGCCCCAGGCCGCCAGGCGGTGCGCGCCCTCGTCGGTGAGGTGCAGCCGCGCGGCCCGCCGGTCGGAGGGGTCACGGGCGCGCTTCAGCAGACCCGCGCGGACGAGTTCGCCGACGGTGGTCGACACCGTGTTCGGCACCAGCTGGAGCCGATCGGCGACGCCCCGCGTGCCGATGCCCGGATGCGCCTCCACCGTGCGCAGGACCTCGACCTGCGCGTCGGGAAGCCGCTCCAGCGCCGCGTGTCGGCGCACGGCGCGGCGGGCGACCCGCGACACGGCTCCCAGCAGCGGCAGCTGCCGGGCCAGCCGCAGCACCTCCGCGCCTTCCCGGTCCGGCCCGGTCATCGGCCACCGGACCGCGACACGACAGCCAGAACACCATGACGACACCGGACGGAGACACCACCATGACGACGCACCAGAAGAGTGTACGGTCCCACGCCGACGTGCCCACGGGGCGCGGCGAGCGGTGGCTCAAGCAGCTCGCCTCCCACCTGGGCCGCAAGTGCGAGGTCCAGCGGGACGGCGACACGACGCTGCTGCTGCTCGCCGGCGGCTCGTGCGCCATGACCTGTGACGCCACGGCTCTGCGCCTGGCCGCGACGGGACCGGACGAGGACACGTTGTCCCAGGTCCAGCTCGTCGTCGGCGGGCATCTCGAACGGTTCGCGGCAGCGGAGGGCCTGCGCGTCGTGTGGCGGCGCGGTTGAGCCGACGGCACGGTCGGGCGGTCCGTCCTCGGGGCCGGGCGGAGCGTTCGCTGCGGCCGGTCCCGGTTCCGAACGGCTACCGCGCGGTGAGGGCGGCCGCGAACAGCACGGCGGCCGAGACCAGCAGTGCTCCCGGCGCCCCGACCGCCCCGGCCACGCCCGCGGCGGCCGCGGGGATGGCGACCTGTCCGAGCCGGTTGCCCCAGATGCGCAGGGCCAGCGCCGATCCGCGCGCCCCCTCCGGAGCCGCCGTGGCGACCTCCGCCATGGTCAGCGGCTGCCCCAGACCGAGCAGGAAGCCACCGGCCGCCAGCACCGCCCCGAGCGCCAGCGGGCCCCCGACCGGCACGGCCACCAGCGCCATCGACAGCCCGGCCACCGCCGTGCTCGCCACGATCAGGCTCCGGCGGGACCAGCGCACCAGCAGCCACGGCAGGCACAGGCGCGAGACCAGGGAGGCCGCGGCGCGCACGCTCAGCAGGACGCCCACGTACAGGGGGGAGATCCCCCGGCTCTCGGCGATCAGCGGCAGGTAGGCGGTGAGGACGTCCACCGCGGAGAGCAGCGACAGGCTGGCCAGGAGCGCCGCGGTCATCCGGCGTCCGCGCAGGATCTCCCGGGCCCCGACGGACGTGCCGGAGCCCCGTTCGGCCGGGACCGGCGAGCGCAGCGTCAGAAGGGGGAGGATCCCCACGGCCCCCAGGACCGCCGTGGCGCACGCGACCCACAGCGCCGTCGAGGTCGCCGGGAGGAGGTCCGGTCCGGAGGCGTCGGCGAGCACGGCTCCGGAGATCAGCGGACCCGCGAGCTGGCCGAGGGAGGCCGCGGCGGTGTACCAGCCGAAGTCGCGGTCCAGGTGCTCCGGCGGTGAGAACCGGGCGACCAGCCCCTGTCCGGCGATCATGCACAGCAGGTGGCCCGCGCCGACCACGGTGCTGGCGAGGGCGAGGGAGACCAGTCCGGTCGCGGCGGCCAGGAGCACGCTGCCCGCGGCGAGGACCGCCGCACCCAGCCCCACGATCCAGGCCGTCCGCCGCGCGCGGTCGGTCGCCCGTCCCAGCGGGACGGCGATGAGGAGGGGAAGCAGGGCGTAGGCCGCGGTGACCAGACCGACCGCGACGGCGTCCCCGCCCACGGCGATGGTCCGGTAGGAGATCAGCGGGCGGGCCACGTTCAGGGCGGTGTGCGCGAAGACGACGCTGACCAGGAGGGGCCACAGCCATCGCCGTTCCGGCAACCCCGCCTCCACCATGGCGCTCCCCCCGTCCGATCACGGCCGATCTCGGCCGAGGCCGACACGGGATGATCCCATGTCGCCGCTCCGCGCCGTGCGGGCACCCCGTCCCCGTCGGCAGGTAAAGGCTCGGCAACCGCGCCGGAAGGTGCGGGGCGGGAGCGGGGGCGCGGATTAGGTTGGGCGCATGATCACCAGGATGCATTCGACCACCGTCCTGGTCGGCGACCAGGACGAGGCGCTGCGCTTCTACGTCGGTGTGCTGGGCTGGGAGAAGCGGGCCGACCACACCATGGGTCCGATGCGATGGCTGACCGTGGCGCCGCGCGGCGCCGAGACCGAATTGGTGTTGGGCCAGCCTGAGGTCTACGAGCGGGAGGCGCCCGATCCGGCCGCGACCCGGCTCTGCGGCATCTCCCTCCTCACCGACGACATCGACGCCGCGTACGAGGCGTTGACGGCCAAGGGCGTGAACGTCAAGCAACCGCCCGAGGACATGCCGTGGGGCGACCGGGCGACCTGGTTCACCGACCCCTTCGGCAACGAGTACTTCCTCGTCCAGCAGGCCCGGGGCCAGGCGTAGTGACCACTGAGGCCGGTGGCGCCCACCCCGTCTGACCCGCGCCGGGCGACACCGCGCGGCGTGCGGAGCAGGGCACGGGAGGGGACGTCCTTCGCCGGCCTCGCGACGGCCGCACGGGATGCACCGCGTCCGACGGCGGTGCTCGGCCGCCCGTGACGGCGCACATACCCCCTGGGGGCGGTCCGCCTCGTGGGCCGTCTCCCGCACGTCGGGAGGACCGTGCTTGTCAAATACCCCTAGGGGGTATATGTTCGGCGGCATGGACGCGACATCCCCTCAGCACGACCCGCACGCCCGCCACGAGCACGGCGCCCACGCCGGCCACGGCCAGCACACCGACCGCACAGGGCACGGCGACCACGGCGACCACGTCGGCCGGTTCCGCCGCCTGTTCTGGATCATGCTGGTCCTGGCGGTGCCCACGGTCGGGCTCAGCGGCATGTTCGCGGGCCTGGTCGGCTACCCGCTCCCGGACGTCCCCGGTCTGACGTGGGTCTCACCGGTCCTGGGCACCGCGATGTACCTCTGGGGCGGCTGGCCCTTCCTCTCCGGGGCCGTCGCCGAGCTCAGGGAACGCAGCCCCGGCATGATGCTGCTGATCGCCCTGGCCATCACCGTGGCCTTCCTCGCCTCGTGGGGCGCCCAGCTGGGACTGGTCGCCCACCACCTGGACTTCTGGTGGGAGCTCGCCCTGCTGGTGGTCATCATGCTGCTCGGCCACTGGATCGAGATGCGCTCCCTGGCCCAGACGTCGTCGGCCCTGGAGTCGCTCGCCGCGCTGCTGCCCGACGAGGCGGAGCGCGTCGAGGGGGACGCGGTGGTCACCGTCGCCCCCTCCGAACTGGCGGTCGGAGACCTGGTCGTGGTCCGCCCCGGCGGTCGCGTGCCCGCGGACGGCGAGGTCGCCGAGGGAACCGCGGACATGGACGAGTCGATGATCACCGGCGAGTCGCGCCCGGTCACCCGGGGGCCGGGCGACCGGGTGGTGGCCGGGACGGTCTCGACCGACACCGCGCTGCGGGTGCGGATCACGGCGGTCGGCGACGACACCGCCCTGGCGGGCATCCAGCGGTTGGTCGCCGACGCACAGAGCTCGTCCTCACGCGCCCAGCGCCTGGCCGACCGGGCCGCCGCCTGGCTGTTCTGGTTCGCCCTGGTCTCCGGAGCCCTCACCCTGACCGTGTGGTCGCTGCTCGGAATGCCCGACAGCGCCCTGGAACGGACCATCACCGTGCTGGTCATCGCCTGCCCCCACGCCCTGGGCCTGGCGATCCCGCTGGTGGTCTCCATCGCCACCGAGCGCGCCGCGCGCGGCGGCGTCCTGGTCAAGGACCGCATGGCCCTGGAGAGCATGCGCACCGCCGACACCGTTCTGTTCGACAAGACCGGCACCCTGACCAAGGGCGAGCCGGTGGTGACCCGCGTGACCTCGGTCGGCGGACGCGGTGAGGACGAGGTGCTGGCCCTGGCCGCGGCGGCCGAGGCGGACAGCGAACACCCGCTGGCGCGGGCCGTCGTGGCCGCGGCACGCGACCGCGGCCTCGACGTCCCCGAGTCCGCCGACTTCCGGGCGTCCACCGCGGTCGGCGTCACCGCGACGGTCGCGGACGCGCGGATCAGCGTCGGAGGGCCCGGGATGCTGAGCTCCCACGGCGCCGACGAACTGCCCGCCACCGAGCCCTGGAAGGCCGAGGGCGCGATCGTCCTGCACGTGCTCTCCGACGGCGCGGTCATCGGCGCCGTCGCGCTGGCCGACGAGGTCCGCGAGGAGTCGCGCCAGGCCGTCCGCGCGCTGCACGCCCTCGGAATGGAGGTCGTCATGGTGACGGGCGACGCCGAGGCGGTCGCCCGGTCCGTCGCGGACGACCTGGGCATCGACCGGGTCTTCGCCCAGGTGCGCCCCGAGGACAAGGGATCCCGGGTCGCCGACCTCCAGAGGCGGGGCCGCAGGGTCGTCATGGTCGGGGACGGCGTCAACGACGCCCCGGCCCTGGCACGGGCCGACGTGGGGCTGGCGATCGGGGCGGGCACGGATGTGGCCATCGCCTCGGCCGGGGTGATCCTGGCCAGTGACGATCCCCGGTCGGTGCTGTCGGTCATCGAGCTGTCCCGGGCCGGCTACCGGAAGATGAAGCAGAATCTGTGGTGGGCGGCGGGCTACAACCTGGTCTCGGTACCGCTGGCGGCCGGGGTGCTGGCGCCCGTGGGGTTCGTGATGCCCATGGCGGTGGGCGCGGTGCTGATGTCGCTGTCCACCGTGGTCGTCGCCCTCAACGCCCAGCTGCTGCGCCGACTGGACCTGCGTCCCGAGGCGAGCACGGCGGCGGTGCTCGGCGGCCAAGACTTGGCCGTCCGCTGACCTGCGGGAGGCGGCGGGCCGGGCACGTTCCGGAGGAAGGGCCCGTGCGTGCGGAGGGGCCCGGCGCCGGGCCCCTCCGCCGTCGGAGGAGGGGAGGCCGGGATGGCTGGTGAAGGTCCCTACGAGCGGAGGAGTGTGCTCGCGCGGATCCCCGGCCGGGTCTGGGCGGGGCTCGTCATCCTGATCGGTGTCATCGTCTTCGTGGTCCAGAACCGGCAGTCGACGCAGATCCACATCCTGCTCGTCTCGGTCGTGGCGCCCCTGTGGGTCACCCTCACGGGCGCCGCTGTGGCCGGACTGATCGTCGGTCTGCTCCTGGTGCCGTCGATCCGGAAGCGGCGGCACAAGTAGCGGCCGGGGCCGGCCACGGCGGCGGCCGCCGGGCTACCCGAAGGTCGGCGGCGTGGTGTCGACGAGCGCGGGGTGGGGTTCGCCGCCGGACATCGCCAGGAGCCCGCGGAGACAGCGCACGGCCAGGATCCAGTTCCTGGGCCTCCTCATGTCGAGGCCGCCGAGGACCTGCCTGAGCATGGTGAGCGAGTCGTAGTAGACGCGTTCGCAGACGAGCTCCTCCTTCTCGTCGAAGACGAAGTAGGCCGTCATGCGCACGCGGAACCGGCTGCCGGTCGGCGGGATGGCGCCGAGCGGGCCGCGGTGGGTGCCCGTGAGCCAGAACTCCACGATCACCGCGTCGTCGCTGTGCCGCAGCGCGATGATCTCGTGGTCCTGGTCGGGGAAGGCGGCGCGGGTCTCGTCGTAGTAGTCGCGGACCGCGCGGTCGCCGTCGTGGACGGTCATGGTCGGGATGAGCTCGTAGCGGGGATGCGGGAACGTCGCGAGCACGTCGTCCCACTCCTGGCGGACCTCGTCGCGGAAGTGGTCGAGGACGAGCTTCTGACGTGCGCGGCGGACGTCGTCGGTGATCACGGGCTCTCCGGTGCGGCTGGGGGGTGGGGCGGTGCCGCGGCCCGCCGGTCGGCGGAACCGCCCTGGGTGCGAGCGGGCGGGGCGGCGGTCTCGTCCGGGAGGTTAGACTTATGGCGTAAGTGACGTCAAGGGGTGTGCGCGCGGTCACCGTCCGCTCCGTCCGGGGGCCGGTCGCATGGGGGCACGGGGGGTCGGCCGCGGCCGGAGGCTCGGCCTGACGCGGGACAGGGTGGTCGCGGCGGCGACGGAGCTGATCGACCGCGACGGACTCGACTCCTTCTCGCTGCGCCGACTGGCCGCCGAACTCGACGTCGAGACGATGTCGCTCTACAACCACGTGCCCAACAGGGACGCCCTGCTGGACGGTGTCGCCGAGGCGCTGTTGGCCGGGATCGACTTCTCGGGGGCGGACACGGGCTCATGGCAGGACCGGATCCGGGCGCACGCCGCCGCCTTCCGCGCCGCCGCGCTACGGCACCCGGGGTCGTTCCCGCTGGTCCTCACCAGGCCCCCGCGGTCCTCGGCGGCGCTGGGGGCGATCCGCTCCGCGCTCGCTGCCGCCGCCGACCTCCGGCTCCCTCCCCGGGAGCTCGTCCACGTGCTGCGCGCCTACGTCGCGTTCGTCGCGGGTTCGATCCTGCGGGAACTCGGATCCGCGATCACCCCGGGCACGATGGGCCGGGAGCGCGAGCTCCACCGGATCGGCGAGATCGAGGCGGCCGGGGACCCCCTGCTCACCTCGGTGGCGGCCCATCTGGCCACCAGCGACCACGACGTCGAGTTCGCGTACGGGATCGAGCTGCTGATCGCCGGGCTCGCGGCCCGGGCCGGAGTGCCCTACGACGGAGGACCGCCGCGGTCGGGCCACGGCGGGGGAGGTCCGCCGCCCGAGGCGTGACGGCGCGCTCCGAGACCTCCCTTCCGCCCCCCGGGCGCGGAGGAACGACGTCCGTGAGGGTCCAGCGCCAGGGAGTCCCGACGGGCGCTCCAGGGCTCCCCGGACCCTCCGCGCCCAGGAGGCTCCGGTCGCGCACGCGGGTCCGGTTCCCCGCCGCTAACGGCTCCCGCGCCCGCGCAGGAGGCGTCGCAGGACGTGCCGGGCGTCCCGGCCGACGCCGCGCAGGGTGGCGGAGCCGAAGGTGCGTTGGAACTCCAACCCCACGTAGCCCAACCCGGGGACGGTGGTGGAGACACCGGCCCGGTGCCGCGGGCGGCCGTCGCCGTCCAGCGCCCCGGTCCCGTGCAGGAAGCCGAGGTCGGGGCGGTAACCGGTGGCCAGGAGTACGGTGTCGACCTCCTCGGTGGTGCCGTCGGACCATTCCACACCCGTCGCGTGGAGGCGGGCGAACATCGCGCGCTGGTCGGGGTTGCCGGTCGCGAACGCCGACTGGTGGCGCCCGTCGTCGAGGACGGGGGTCGCCCTTCCCCGCCACAGGTGGCCGAGCGGCGCCGTGTCCAGTCCGCTGCGCGTGGCCCACCAGTGGACGTCACGCCCCAGAGGGCGTTGCGGCACCCACGCCACGGGGCTTCGGGTGGCCAGACTGACCCGGGCCACCCGCGCGAGTTCCGTGGCGATCTGCACCCCCGAGTTGCCGCCGCCGACCACCACGACGCGCTGTCCCGCGAAGGCCTCCGGGGCGCGGTACTCGGCGGAGTGCGGCACGGCGCCGCCGAACTCCGTCAGGCCGGGCAGATCGGGGCGGTGCGGCCGGCCGAAGCTCCCGGTGGCCGCGACCACCGCGTCGGTCCGCACCCGTGAGCCGTCGGCCGTGGTGAGGGTGAACGCGCCGTCCTCGGTCCCGACCCCGGTGACGCGGTGGCCGCAGCGGAGGTCGGCGTCCAGACGGGACGCGTAGTCGCTCAGGTAGGCCGCCACGTCGTCACGGGAGGGGTAGCGGTTCCCGTCACCGGGCATCGGTCGACCCGGCAGCGCGGCGAAGCGGGCCGGGGAGAACAGCGTCAGGCTGTCGTAGTAGTGCGGCCAGGAGCCGCCGGGGCGGTCGGCGGCCTCCAGGACGAGCGGGCGCACGCGCCGCCGGTTGGCGGCGTGTGCGGCGGCGAGTCCCGCCTGACCGGCGCCGACGATCACGAGGGGGACGTGTTCCATGGGCGTGTTCCTTCGTGGGGGAGGGGGCGTCAGCGCACCCGGGCGGTTCCGGTGAGCTCCACCGCCTCCGGCCCGGGGCCGCCGCAGCAACCGCCCTCGTCGGCCGCCTCGGGCTCGTCGAACAGCCCCGATCCGCCGCACACGCCGGTCTCGGGCAGCGTCAGCTCCACCCGGTCGGCCGCCGCGTGGTCGCCCGCGATCCGCGCGGCGATGCTCCGGACCTGCTCGTAGCCGGTCAGGGCGAGGAAGGTGGGCGCGCGGCCGTAGGACTTCATCCCCGCGAGGTGGAAGCCGGTCTCGGGGTGGGACAGCTCGCGCACCCCGTGCGGGTAGACGGTTCCGCAGGAGTGGACGTTGGGGTCGATCAGCGGCGCCAGCTCCACGGGGGCCTGGAGCACGGGGTCCAGCGACAGCCGGATCTCGGAGAGGAAGGACAGGTCGGGCCGGAACCCGGTGAGGGCCAGGACCCCGTCGACCGGCTCCAGTTCCCGGCCGTCGTCGTCGACCAGGACGAGGCGGCCGTCCCGTTCGCGGACCTCGGCGGTGCGGAAGCCCGTCACCACGCGGACGTGGCCGGCGTCGACGGCCCGGCGCGCCCGCTCGCCGAGGGCTCCGCGCGCCGGGAGCCGGTCCGCCTCGCCCCCGCCGAAGGCGTCCCCGACCCCTCCGCGCCGCAGGACCCACACGGCCCGGGTGTCCGGGGCCTCCTCCGCGAGCGCGGCCAGGGCGACGAGCGCGGTCAGCGCCGAGTGTCCGCGTCCCACGACGGCGGTGGTGCGGCCCGCGTACCGGTCCCGGACGGCCGGGTCGGCGAGGTCGGGGACGCGGTGCGCGATCCGGTCGGCCAGGGCCTCCTCGCCCAGGGCGGGCAGGCCGTCCCCGCCCAGCGGGTTGGGGGCGCCCCAGGTGCCGGAGGCGTCCACGACGGCGCGGGCCGTCAGGCGCTCCTCACCGTCGGCCGTGCGCACGCGGACGGTGAACGGCCGGTCCTCGCGGTCGGTGTCGACCACGCGGTCGCGGCCCCGGCGGGTGACGCCGGTGACCTCGGTGTTCAGACGCACGCGGTCACCGAGGGCGGTGGCCAGGGGCGTCAGGTAGGCGTCGACCCACGCACGGCCGGTCGGGTGGTCACCGTCGTCGGGGCGGTGCCATCCGGTGGCGGCGAGCAGCCTGGCGGCGGCCGGGGCGACGAGGTCGCGCCAGGGCGAGAACAGCCGCACGTGGCCCCATTCCGCGACCGCCGCGCCCGGGGAGCCCCCCTTCTCCAGGACCACGGTCGGCAGCCCTCGCTCGGCGAGTTCCGCCGCTGCCGCCAGGCCCACCGGACCGGCTCCGATCACCACGACGGGGTGGTTCTCCATGACACGCTCCCTTTCATCGACTGCTGTCTATGAAGGAGACTGTATAGATGTCTGTCGATGAAATCAACATAGATGGCAATCGATATAGATCATCGTTGATAATGAATGCCATGACCGCCACGACACCCGCGCGGACGACCGCCGCGCCCCTGCGCCCCGAGGACGCCGAGACCTACGCCTCCTGGTTCGCCTGCCTGGCGGAGCCCGCGCGCGTGCGCCTCCTGCACGCCATCGCCACCGCGCCGGGTTCGCTCGGCGTGGGCGCGCTCGCCGAGGCGGTCGGCCTCCGCCAGCCCACCGTCTCCCACCACCTGCGCAAACTGGCCGACGTCGGCTTCGTGACCCTGACCAAGGTGGGCACGTCCACCCATGTGGCGGTCAATCCGGCCTGCTGCACCGGCCTTCCGCACGCCGCCGACGCCGTCATGGGCCTGCTGTCCACGCGCCCCTGCTGCCCCACCGGCCTCCCCGACGGCGTGACCGTCCGGGCCATGGGCGAAGACGACCTCGACGACGTGCTGCGGATCTACGCCGAGGGGATCGCCACGGGGCACGCCACCTTCGAGACCGAGGTGCCCGACGCCCGTGACCTGGACGCCCGGTGGCTGCCCGGACACCGCTGGGTGGCCGAGGCGGACGGCCGGGTGGTCGGCTGGGCGGCGGCCTCCCGCGTCTCCGCCCGCGAGGTGTACGCGGGGGTCGCCGAGACCTCCGTCTACGTCGCCGAGGACGCACGCGGGCGCGGGGTCGGCAAGGCGCTGATCCACCGTCAGGTCACCGCGGCCGACGCCGGAGGTCTGTGGACGCTCCAGACCTCGGTCTTCCCGGAGAACAAGGCGAGCCTGTCCCTGCACCACCTGGCGGGCTTCCGCACCCTCGGCGTGCGCGAGCGGATCGGCCGGCACCACGGGGTGTGGCGCGACACCGTCATGCTGGAACGGCGCAGACCAGACCAGGAGCTGGAGGACGCGCGGTCGACGGTGTGCGACTGCGACTCCGGCGAGGACTGAGGCGGTTCGGCCGACGCACCGGATCGGCGCGGGCGACCCCGACACGGTCGCCTCTCGGTGACAGGACTGTCGCGCTCAGGTAAGGGGCAGGTGGCCGCGGAAGCGGGCATGCCGACCCGTGGCCGTGTCCACCGACCGAGGGAGCGGGCGTGCCCCACGCCGACGACCGAACACAGCGCCAACACGTCCGGGCCGACGCGCGGATCCGCACCGCCGACGCGCTCGTGCGCGGGGTCACATCCGGCCTCGGAGCGGAGAAATCGCTGGTCAAGGGGTTTGACATCCCGCGCGGGATCGACTGGCCCCCGGCGGATCCCGACCCCTGACGCCCCAGACGCGGGACCGCGGCGAAGAGGGCATCCCGGTCCGGGGGCGCCCGAGGAGGGTGAGACGATGGGGCGGAGATGTCCGAGAGCCAGCCGTGCCGACCGCTGCGCGCCGGGGTGTTCACCCTGGTGTGCGCGAGCCTGTCCGCGCACGGGCACGCGCTGACCTCAGGACACGACGTCCCCGTCGCCGGTCTGCTGTTCGGCGCGGTGGTGGTCATGGCCGTGGCGTGGGTCGCCGCCCGGCGCCGCCACGGCCCGCTGGTCCTGGCCGGGTGGATGCTGTGGGGCCAGTTCGCCCTGCACCTCGCGTTCAGCTACACGCAGCTGTGGGGCGGCGGACACGGCGCGCACACCGCTTCGGCCCAGAACCCCTCGCTGGCCACCGACACCGCCGCCTACGCGGCCAGCGTCGCCGACACGGCGGCCAACGGCGCGCTGTCGACCTGGCAGATGCTGGCCGTGCACGTCGTGGCCGCCCTGATCAGCGCGTGGTGGCTGCACCGCGGCGAGAACGCCCTCTTCGCCTTCCTGCGCTTCATGGCGCTCACCCTCCTCCCGCTCCTGCTCGTCCTCGGGCGGGTGCGGATCCTCCCCGAGCCGACCCTCGGCCGGGGACCCTGGGGCGGCGAGGAGCGTTCCCAGCCCCTCCTGCCCTACCTTCGGCACACCCGGATCCTGCGCGGCCCGCCCCTGGCGCCGCGCACCGCCTGAGTACCCGGCGTCCCACCGCACACGGCCCTGACCGCGCTGCCCCCGGCACCGCGTCCGTCCGCCGTGCGCCGTGACCCCGTGTCCCGGTCGTTTCCGGGGCCCAGGCCGTGCGCTGTCACCCCGGTGGCCCTCCACCGGACACCACGGACCAGACATCCCCCGCGCCCGCGGTCGAGCCCGCGGACGGCCCCTCGCCGTCCGCCGGTCCGTCGACCGCGCGCGGTGACCGAAGGAGCACGCGTGCCCGCGCTCGTCGAGACACGGCCCCCCGTTCCCCTGGACAGACCCGCCCCCCCGCCGACCGAACCACGACCGCGCCCGTCCTCCGACGACCGCCCGGACCGGGAGGAACTGACCCTCCTGGCGCTGCGGGCCAAGGAGGGCGGCATGGAGGAGATGAACGCCCTCTTCTCCCAGACCCGGGACCACGTCGCGCGGTTCATCGCACGGCGCGTGGACCCCTCCTGGGTCGACGACCTCACCCAGGAGACCTTCTCCCGCGCGATGCACGGCCTGGCGCGCTACGAGGGCCGGGCCCCGGTCCGCTCCTGGCTGTTGTCCGTCGCCCGGCACACCGTCGCCGACCGCTACCGGTCCCACGGCCGCGCCCCGCGCCACGAGCCCGTGGACGACTGGTCGCGGGTCACCCCCGGAGCGGCCCCCGGACGCTTCGACGAGTACCTGGCCCTCCTGGACCTGCTGAACGCGCTGCCCGTGGACCGGCGCACGGCGTTCGTCCTCACGCAGATCGAGGGGATGCCCTACGCCGAGGCGGCCCGGGCGATCGGCGTGCCCATCGGCACCGTCCGGTCCCGGGTGGCGCGCGGGCGCCGCGACCTGCTGCGCCTGTTCCGCGAGGCCGCCTGACCCCGGCACCCCGGGCCGTGCCGCGGCCCGTGACCGACCGAGGGCCGCGCGCACGCCGCGCGCGGCCCCACCACCGAGGAGACAGATGACACCCCGACCCCTCCGATCCGCGCGTCGGCGCGCCGCCGCCGCGGCGGCGCTGCTCGCCCTCACCACCGCCTGCTCCGCTGGCGCCCCGGTGGCGGACGCCGAGTACTACCTCGACCTGTCCGATGACCCGATGGCCGCGTCCACCGCGGAGCTGACCACGGTCGACGGCGACGCCTGGACCTTCGCCGACGTCGCCGACGACCGCCTGACGCTGCTCTTCTTCGGCTACACCAGCTGCCCCGACGTGTGCCCGATGACCATGGCCGACATCGACGTGGCACTCGACCAGGCGGGAGAGACCGCCGAGGACTTCGACGTCGTCATGGTCTCGACCGACCCCGCACGGGACACCGACGAGCAGCTGAGGACGTGGCTCGACCGCTTCGACCCCGGGTTCCAGGGCGTGCGCGGCGACATCGACACGACGGTCGGGGCCGCCGCCGACTACGGCATCGCGATCGAGGCCCCGCGGGAGACCGAGGGCGAGTACCTGGTCACCCACGGCGGACGGATCGTCGTCCTGCTGCCCACGGGCGAGGCGGCGGGCATGTTCGACGAGGGCGCCGAGGCCGACCAGATCGCAGGGCTCCTGCCGACCCTGCGGGACGACCTGCTGTGAGCGGGACCTCGCGCGGGGCCCGCCGGCGCGTCTCCCGGCGCGGCCTGCTCTCCGCCGCGGGCGCGGCGGGCCTCACCGGGCTCGGCGCGGGCGGTCTGGGCGGGTACGCCACCGCCGTCGCGGTCGGCTCGGGCGCCGACGACGGCTCCGCGCTCGCCACCGTGCACGCCCGGAGCGGCCCCGCGTCGGGACGGCCCCCGGCTCTGCGCGTGCCCACCCCCGCGCACGTCCAGGTGCTCGGCGTCGACGTCCGGGGCGACGCGGCCGGGACCGTGCGCACGTCCGCCCGCGAGGTGCTGGACGTGTGGACCGGGGAGGCGGCGGCCCTCCACGCACGGGGGCTGGCCGCGATCGACGAGGGCGCGCCCTCCCAGGGGCTGCGCCCCGCCTCCCTGGGCGTCACCGTCGGCCTGGGCGGATCGCTCCTGGACCGGGCGGGCCTGCCCGACCGGCGCCCGCCCCACCTGGAGGACCTTCCCGCGTTCGGCGCCGACGACCTCGACCCGGCCTGGTGCGGCGGTGACCTGATGCTGCACGTGGGAGCCGAGGATCCCGTGGTGGTCAGCTCGGCCGTCGCGTACCTGCTGCGCCGGGCGGGGGACCGGGTCCGGGTGCGTTGGGCCCTGCCCGGTTTCCAGCGTTCGCCGGTGACCGCCGAGGACCACACCGCGACCCCGCGCAACCTCATGGGCAGCGTCGACGGCACGGTCAACCCGGAGCCCGCCGAGCCCCTGTTCGACTCCCAGGTCCTGGCCGCGCACCCCGAGGAGGCGCTGGCCTGGATGGACGGCGGCTCCTACGTCGTCGTGCGCCGCATCCGCATGCTGCTCGACGACTGGTTCGCGTTGGGGACCGGGGAGCGGGAGGCGGTGATCGGCCGCCGCCTGTCCGACGGGGCTCCGCTCGGCGGCGACCGGGAGGACGACCGGCCCGACCTGGCGGCGCGCGGCGACGACGGGGAGCCCGTCATCCCGCGCGACGCCCACATCCGCCTCGCCAGCCCGGAGAGCACGCTGGGTGCGCGGATGCTCCGGCGGGGGTTCAACTACGACCTGGGCTGGGACGCCGGGGGCCGCAGGCAGGCGGGGCTGCTCTTCACCGCGTGGCAGGCCGACCCGCGGTCCGGCTTCACGGCCGTGCAGACCAACCTCGACCGGGGGGCGGACGCGCTGAACGCCTTCGTCCGGCACGAGGGCAGCGCCGTGTTCGCGGTTCCGCCCGTTCCCGAGAGCGGATCCGGGCTGGCCGGAACACTTCTGTGAGCCGCCGACGGGACAGGCCGGGAACCGGCGCGAGGGCTGCGACGACTCCGTATCCGAGCGTCGGAGCGCACCGGCTCCCGGCGGACACCGGACAACGAGGGGGACGAGGAAGCATGTCCACAGGGCCGAGACGTCGCACGTCGGGCGCGGCGGCGGTGGGACTGGCCGCGCTGCTGACCGTGGCCGCCTGCGCGGAAGGGGAGCCCGCCGGTCAGGACGCGGCGGCCGACGCGTACGAGGCCGAGCGGGGCGCGGCCCGGGGCGCGGATCTGGTGGTCTCCGGCGCCTGGATGCCCGAGCCCGCCAACCCGGAGGTGGGCGCGGTCTACCTGCGCGTGGAGAACGGCGCCGAGGCCGACGACGCGATCACGGCGGTGTCCGCCGACGCCTCCGACGACGCGGACCTGTACGCCACCGAGACCACCGGCTCCGGGGCCTCGACGATGCGCTCCGTCGAGGAGATCCCGGTGCCGGGCGGTGGATCGACCGAGCTGATGGAGGGCGGGTACCACGTCATGGTCAACGCCCTGGCCGAGCCGCTCGCCGTCGGCGACGAGGTCACGCTCACCCTGACCTTCGCCAGCGGGCAGGAGGTGGAGGTCGCCGTCCCCGTCCAGCCGATGGCCGCCGGAGGCGGCGGGGAGGACGGGCACGAGGGCCACCACTAGAAGCACCCCGGGTTCGCCGCCGCCCCGTCCGGAGCGGTGGCGGGGCGACACCGGCGCCCGCCGTGCCGCGTCCCCGGTCGCCTCGGCCACCGCGGACGCGCCACGCGGAGCGCACCGCGCAGACGGGCCCGTCCCGTCCGCGGGGTCGCCCACGCGCGCCCCGGGCGGCCGCACCGCCGCCCGGGGCGCCCGCTCGTCCGGGCCTCGGCCTTCCGGACGTCGCGGCACGCCACGGCGGGCGACCCGGACCCGGCGGGCGAACCGGAGCGGATCCCGCGAAGTCGGGATTCGGGAACTCCGCGCGGTGTCCCGACGACTCCTGTCGGGAAGGAACCGTCCAGCGGAAGGCAGGTGCCGCGTGCCACCACCGGGAGCCAGTATCCGGATCGAGTCGCTGACCTGTGAGCACGGGCCCGTCAGGGCCGTGCGCGAGGTCGATCTGGACATCCGGGCGGGCAGCCGGGTCGCCCTGGTCGGCACGAACGGCTCCGGCAAGTCCACCCTGGTCCGCGCGGTCCTCGGACTGCACCGGCCCTCCTCCGGGACCGTCGCCGTCGACGGGCACGTCGCCCGCACCTCCCGGGACTGGGCCCGACGCCGACGCGAGTGCGCGTGGATCCCGCAGCGCCAGTCGGCCGGATCCTTCCCGCTCCTGGTCCGCGAGCTCCTGGACGGCGGCGGACCCGGGACGGACCGCGCCCGCGCCGCCGCCGACGACCTCGGCGTCGGCCACCTCCTGGGCCGACCGGTCGCCACCCTCTCCGGCGGACAGCTCCAGCGCGTGCACCTGGCGCGCGTGATCGGGCGGGTCGGCGCCGGGGCCCGCGTGGTCCTGGCCGACGAGCCGACCGCCGCGCTCGACTTCGACGCCCGCCGCGGTGCCGCCCGCCACCTGCTCTCCCTGGGCGTCACGACCCTCGTCGTCACCCACGACCCGGACCTGGCGGCCGACTGCGACCGGCGGCTGGAGATGGCCGCGGGCCGGATCCGGGAGGTCGCGTGATCGACGCGGACACCCTGGCCGCCCTCCTGGCCATGCCCGCCGTCCAACGCGCCGGGCTGGGCCTGCTCCTGGGCGCGGTCGGACTCCCCCTGGTCGGGGTGGTCATCGTCGGACTGGACATCCTCCCGGTCCGCTTCGCGATGATGCACGTCGCCCTGCTGGGCATCGCCGTCGGACTGCTCACCGGGGCCGACCCCACCCTGTGCGCCCTGGTGGCGTGCGCCTGCGCCGGGGCGGCGGTCAGCCCCCTGGCCGACCGTCCGGGCGGGCTCTCCGGCGGCATGGGGCTGCTCATGAGCCTGGCCATGGCCGCGGCCCTGCTGCTCATCGCGGTCTCGGGGGCCAACGCCGCCAGCGCCTTCGCCCTGCTGTGGGGCTCCATCCTGTCGGTGCGCACCGTCGACCTGGTCATCCTCGGCTGCCTGGCCGTGGTCGTGCCCGGACTCCTCGTCCTCTTCCGCCGCCAGCTCGCCCTGCTCCTGCACGACCGAGAGCTCGCCCTGGTCAGCGGCGTACCCGTCCGCTGGTTCACCCTCGTCCTGCTCGTGGTCGTCGCCGTCGCCGTGGCCGGAGCGATCCGGCTCACCGGCGCGCTCCTGGTCGACGCGCTCACCATCCTTCCCGCCCTCGCGGCCCGCCGTCTGGGCGCCTCGCTCACCTCGATCGCGGTCTGGGCCGTGCTGTGCGGTCTGGTCAGCACCGTCGCCGGCTTCGCCCTGGCCCTCCTCCTCGACCTTCCCCCCGGACCGGTCCTGGTCCTGACGGCCGGGCTCCTCGCCGTGGCCGCCCACCTCCTCCCCGAAAGGAACCGCCGAGCATGGCACCGCACACCGCCCACCCCCGACCCCTCGCACTGACTCCGGCCGCCCTGGCCTCCGCCGCGCTGCTGCTCACCGGCTGCGCGGCCGGCGCCGACCCCGGCGGCCAGGCGGAGAGCGCGGACGACACCGCCGCCGAGGGGCCCGTGGTCGTGGCGACCACCACCTGGCAGGGCGCCTTCGCGACCGCCGCCGGGGCCGAGGACGTCACGGTGATCGTGCCCGCCGACGTCCAGCACGCCCCCGAGTACGAGCCCTCCCCCTCCGACCTGGCCGCCGTCGCCGGGGCGGACTACGTGCTGTACAGCCCCTTCGAACCGTTCGCGCAGCAGATCACCGACGCCGCCGGGGGCGACGCCGAGACGGTCGAGGTGGACCTGGACAACACCCCGGAGACCATCTCCGCCGAGGTCATCCGCCTGGGCGAGCTGTTCGGCACCGCCGGGGCCGCCGAGGCGTGGCTGGCGGACTTCGACGAGGAGCGCCAGCGGATCGCCGGGGAGCTCGCCGGGCAGTGGCCGGACGGCGAGGCCCCGCGCGCCGTCGCGCAGGTCTACGCCGCCTGGGCCGCGGAACTGGCGGGAGCGGAACTCGTCGAGACCTACGGCCCCGAGCAGCTGGGCGCGTCCGACGTGGCGGGGCTGGCAGGGGCCGAGCCCGCGTTCGTGTTCGAGAACACGCACATGTCGGCGGGCCGGGTGCTGCCGGACTCCGACGCGCTCCAGATCGGCGTGGTCAACTACCCGGGCGAGGACCTGGACCTGGTCGCGCTGTACGAGGCGAACGCACACACCATCGCGGAGGCGTTCGCGGGCCGGGAGGCCGAGCCCGGGACCGGAGGCCACGGCGACCACTAGCGGCGTCGGCGACGGGCGCCGGGGCGGTCGTCGGCGCGACCACGGAACCGTTCGGCCGACGGGCGCGTCCCACCGCCCATGACCGACGACCGAGCCGAGGGCACGCCCCTCCCCCCGAGCGCCGAGCCGGACTTCCCCCGCGCGGCGACGGCGACGGAGCCCCCGCCCTTCTCCGACCTCCGCGATCTCGTGGGGGAGGCGCTCAACCTCATCGAGGGGTACCCGTACCGCGATCCGCGGGAGACGATCCTGGGGCTGACGGCGCGTGTGTCCGAGGACGCGCTCCTGGGCCCGGGGCCGGAGAGCGTCGAGGTGCTGCTCAGTCTGCTCGGCACCGGGGTCTGGGCCGATCTGAACGACGACCGCGCGCTGGTCAGGAGGATCCGGGCGACCGCGGAGGAGGCCGAGCGCGCCTGGGCCGACGCGGACTGCGACCACGCCTCCCATCCCGCCGACGGGGAACACGGGGACGTCACCTCCTTCATCCCCCAGCGCCTCGAACAGCTCGCCGGGGCCGGTCCCGGGGACGACCTGGCCGGGGAGACCGACGCGGAGCCGGACGCGGAGGGCCACACCCCGGAGGAGTGGCGCTGCCCCCGCACGCTGGCCGGTGTCGCGCGGCACGTGCTCGACGTCGTTCCGGCTCCGAGCGGCGCCGACTGAGTTCTCCGGCCCGTGGGGCGGCACGGGGGCTCTCCGCCCCACGGAGGCGTCCGTCGGCGTGCGGGCGCCGCGCGGTCAGTCGACGAGCGCGCGCAGGGCGTCGCGGTCCACCTTCCCCGCCGCCGTGAGGGGCAGCCGGTCGACCCCCACCACCCGCTCCGGGCACTTGAAGGCGTCGAGTCCCGCCTTCGTGAGGTGCGCGGCGAGGGCGGCGGCGTCGGGCGGCTCCTGGCCGCCGTACGGCACCAGGGCCGCGACCAGCCGCTCGCCCATGAGCGGGTCGGGGATCCCGAAGCAGCAGGCGTCAGCCACGTCCGGGTGGGCGCGCACGGCGGCCTCGACCTCGACCGGGCTGATGTTGGCGCCGCCCCGGATCACCACGTCCTTGAGCCGGCCGACCACCCTCAGCATGCCCCGGTGGTCGAGGACCCCCAGGTCACCCGTGCGTACCCAGCCCTCGGCGGTGCGGTGGCGCCCGTCGGCGCCCTCCTCGCCGACGTGGCACAGCGGGGACATCGGTCCCAGCGCGATGATCTCACCGGTCTCGCCCGTGGCCGCGTCCCGTCCCTCGGCGTCCACCACGCGGATGGCCACGACGCCGGGATCGGGCCGCCCCGCCGGTCGGCCCGGCCCCGACTCGTCGCACGGGTCGCCGTCCAGGCCCGTGTGGCAGTTGACGCCGTCCGCCGACCCGTAGAGGTTGACCACCGGCCCGCCGAACACCTCGCGCGCCCGCCGTGCCGTGTCGGCCTCCAACGGCGCGCCGCCGAGCACCAGGACCGCGCCGTCCCCGGGGGGACACCGGTCCAGATCGAGCATCATGCGGATCATCGTGGGCACGCCGAGCACGTGGGTCGGGCGGTGCTCGCTGATCGTGGCCAGTGCGCGTTCCGCCTCGAAGCGGTCGTTGAGCAGGAGTGTTCCGCCGTGCCGGGCCAGGACCACCGACGTGGCGTTGCTGCCGAACGCCGTCCCCAGGGGGACCAGGAAGTGCGCGCGGAAGGGGTCGGCGCCCAGTCGTAGGGAGGCCATGACGTTGCCGCGACCGCCCGCGAGGGCGTCGTGGGAGTACGCCACCATCTTGGGCAGGGCCTCCGAGCCGGAGGAGACCAGGATCCGGGCCGCGCCGGAGGCGTCCACCGGAGGCAGGTCGGACTCCCCGGCCGGGCCGTCGCTCGCCGACGGGAACCGTCCCCTGGCGTCCACTCCCACCACCCACCGCAGGTCGGGCAGGCGGGAGCGCAGCGTCTCCGCGGTCCGCACGGGGGAGCGGCCCCGGAACTCGGTGGCGGCCACGAGGACCGCCGCCCGGCCGCCGCGCAGCAGCGCCTCGACCTCCGACGCGCCGCGCCCCACCGGGAACGGGAGCGCGACCGCGCCGACCGCCGCGACCGCCAGTTCGGTGGCCACGGCCGCGGCCTGGTTGGGGAGCTGGACGGCGACCACCTCGCCGGGGCGCACACCCAGGCCCATCAGGGCTCCGGCCACACGCAGGACCTCGCGGTGCAGGGCCGCGTACGGGACCCGCCCGTGGTCGTCGACGACGGCGTCCCGGTCGGGGTGGGCCCGGGCCACGGTGCGGAACAGCTGGTACAGGCCCATGCCGAGGTAGTGGCCCTCGTTCCGCCACCGTGCGCGCAGCCGGGCGGGGACCAGGTCGGGGAACCGGGCCGGTTCGCGGGCGGCGGCCGGGACGGGAGTGTGGGGCGTCGTCATGAGATCCTCCACGGGGAGTCGACCGCCAGGAGGCCCTCGGCGGTGCGGGAGAGCAGCGGGCCCAGGCGCGGGTCGTGTTCGAGGCCGGGCAGGTCCGCGGTGACCGTGTGGCAGTCCAGACCGGGGGGCCCGGACCGGCGCGCCCCGCGCAGCAGGTCGGCCGCCGCGCGCAGGGAACTCTCCACGGACACAGCCGACCCCAGGCGCTCGCGGGTCAGCAGGGCGGCGGTGACGGCCTGGGCGCCCAGGAAGCCGCCGAGGACGTCGAGCACGGTCATCAGGGAGGCGACCGTCGTCCGCCCGGGGACCGGGGCGGGGGCGGTGAGGCCCTCGTGCGCCTGGACCATGAAGTCCGTCCCCGGGGGCAGTCCGTCGGCGGGGCGGCCCCACCCGGACGTGTAGGCGTACACCAGGCGCGGGTTGGCCTCGGTCAGGGACTCCGCGTCCAGTCCGAGCCGTTCGGCGTTGCCCGGGGCCCAGTTGTGCAGGAAGACGTCGGCGCCGCGGGCCAGGTCGCGCAGGTCCCGGCGGCCCCGATCGCTCTTGATGTCCACCTCGACGGCGTCCTTGCCGCGGTTGAGCGCGAGCCACCGTGCCGACAGGCCCCGGCAGACGGGCGGCATGCCGCGCAGCGGGTCGCCGCCGGGCGGTTCGATCCGGACGACCGTCGCGCCGAGCGCGCGCAGGAGGCGGGCGGCGAGCGGCGCCTGGATGCGGCGGCCCGCCTCCAGGACGCGCACCCCGGTGAGGGGCAGGTCGCCGGGGTGCGCCGTGGGGCCGGAGCGGGTGGCCGGACGCGGGGCGCCGACGGGCGCCGGGCGCAGCATCCACGGCGGTCTCCGCCCGGCCTGCTCCCGTGAGCGCCGGGGGGCGCCCGTCAGGCGGACGAGACCGACGCCGGCGCGCTCGGCCGCGGCGAGGACGTTCGCCCAGGAGTGTGCGGCGGCGGCCGACCGCAGCTCCTCGGGCAGGGGGGCGCACGCGGTCGCGTAGCGGAACTGGAAGGGGGTCCAGCCCGCGCCGACCGCGCGCCGCGGGGCGTCCAGTTCGGTCCAGAAACGGCCCCAGGGTTCGGGGGCCAGTGCCTCGATCTCGAAGTCCACGCCGTCGCCGCTGGTGAACGTGGCGGTGCCCGGACGCGGGGTGACGGCCTCGCCGTCGTCGGCGGCCTCGGCGGCCAGGTACTGGGAGACGGTGGTCAGGGCGCACGCCTCGGCGCTGGTGTGGACGGTACCGGTGCGGCCGGTGCGCAGACGCAGGAGTTCGGCGGCCAGGAGGCCGGTGACGTGCGCGGTGGCGGCGACCGTGCCGACGTAGGCGAAGGGCAGGGGTTCGGGGGCGCCGTGGCGGCGGCCGTGGACGGCCGTCAGCCCGGCGCGGGCCTGGAGGTCGGTCTCGCCGTCGTCGTGCACGGGCCAGTCCAGGACCGCGCCGGCGCCGTGGGGGAACCGGAGTCGGGAGGGGCCGGGGGCGCCGCCGACCGGGGTGTCCGGCAGGCCGGCGCCGAGGGCACGGAGCTGGCGTGCGGTGTGGCGGTGCGGATCGCCGCCTCCGTAGCAGGCCAGGTCCGTGCCCGCCAGGGGCGGTGGGGTGAGGGGAACAGTGGAGGTCATGGGTGCGCCTCGCGAATTCTGTCCGGGGGTTGTGGGTGGGGGAGGGAGTGGGGGAACTCGTCGATCGTCCGCTTCGACCTTTCTGTCGCACAAGCAGTCGCCGTCCGGGGCCGGGTGGTTCCCGCGCGGCCGGTGGAGGAGGAGGCGGTGCCCGTGGGACGGGAGTGTCCGGACGGTGAGTCGGCGCTGGCCGGGAGGGTGCGCGACTTCGTGGTGCGCGAGGTCGAGCCCTGGGAGGACGTCCTGGACGCGGGCGGAGACCGGGCGCGGGAGCGGCGCGAGGAGCTGAGGGAGCTCGCGGTACGAGAGGGGCTGTGGGCGCTGCCGTTGCCCGAGGGGCTCGGTGGGGGCGGTGTCGGGCTGGCCCGGTACGCGCCCGTGGCCGAGGCCGAGGGACGCAGCGACCACGGGCCGTCGGCCCTCGGGTCGGCGGCGCTGCTCGACGTGCGGACCCTCGACGCGCACGCGACGCCCGCCCTGCGCGAGCGCTACCTGGAGGGGTTGGTGTCGGGGCGGCTGCGGGCGTGCTTCGCGATGACCGAACCGGGAGCGCGGGGGTCGGATCCGGCCGCGGTCGCGACCACCGCGACCCCGGATCCCCGGGGTTTCCGGATACGCGGGGCGAAGTGGTTCGTGACCGGGGCCGGGGAGGCTGATCTGGTCGTCGTGGTGGCGCGTACCGGCCCGCCCGGACCGCGCGGTCGCGACGGACTCACCGTCCTGGCGGTGCCCGCTGATGCGCCAGGGGTGCGGGTGGTTCGGGAGTTGCCGGTGTGGGGCGTCGGCGGGCAGTACGAGCTCGCCTTCGACGATGTGCAGGTCGACGCCGACCACGTGCTGGGTGAGGTCGGCGGAGGGCTGCGTGTGGCCGGTTCCCGGGTGGGCCTGGGGCGGACACTGCGGAGCCTGCGGTGGGTGGGACAGGCGGAGCGGGCGTTCGAGCTGATGCTCGACCGGGCCCGCGACACCGGGCGGGGGACGCCCGCGCTGGGGGAGTACCAGTTGGTGCGGGGTGCGGTGTTCGAGGCGCACCTGGCCCTGACCTCGGCGCGGTCCCTGGCACGGGCGGCGGTGGCGGCGGTGGAGGACCCGGCCTCGGACCCGGGGCGCACGGCGGTGGCGACGGCGAAGGTGGCGGCCGCGCGGGCGCTGTCGACGGTGGCCGACGCCGCGGCGCAGGTGTATGGGGCGGAGGGGTTGGGGCCGGACACGCCGTTGCCGCGGTTGCAGCGGGTGGCGCGCCAGGCGCGGGTGCTGGACGGGCCGGACGAGCTGCATGTGTCCGAGGTGGCGCGCCGCCTGCTCCGGGGCTGAGGCCGCCCACCGGCGGCGGGCTGGTCGAGGCAGTGCTCGCCGTCCGGGGAGACCGGCGTTGCGCGGCGTGCGGTTCCGTAGTGACGCGTGTGCCCCGTGCTGTGTCTGTGGAACGGCGATGGTTTTGAGGCTGAGGTGTCAGATGAGGTCTGCGGGCACGACGCCCAGCACCATCGCGGCGGCGAGCGCGAGGAAGAAGTTCCCCCAGACGGACTCGATGCCGGTGACCAGACCGTCGGCGACCTCGTAGGACCCCTGCCCGAGTCCACGCGGGCCCATGTGGTGGCGGTCCAGTGCGCACACGATCGCGTGCGCCCGCGCCCGTGCGGCCGTGGCACGGCGCGCGCGGTCACCGGTGGAGACGCCGCCCTGAGACCAGGCGGTCCCCGTCCGGTGCGCGGGGCCGTGGACCGCGTCGGCGACCGGAGCTCCTCCGTCCACGACCCGCGCCGATCCCTCCCGGTCCTCCGCGACCGGGTACGCGGGCGTCTCCAGAGCGTGCCCCAGGCGCAGCAGCGCGGCCGCCTCGATCGCCGCCGCCCCCGTGTCCACGGGCCCCCGGGGACGGTCGGTGTCGGCCGGAGGCGCCAGCGGCGCGTCCGCGTCCAGCACGGTCCCCAGCGCCGGGTCGTCGGGCGCCACGAGGCCCAGCCGCACCGCGTCGGCGAACGCCGTCAGCAGCCACGCCCGTCCTCGTGACCAGTACCGCGTCGACGCGGCGCCGCGCACGACACCGCCTCCGTCCAACCGCCACACGGGCACCACGGCCGACCCGTCCCAGCACAGCCGTAGATGCCGCTCCAGGTGCGCCGCCCCGGCCGCCGCGACCGCCTCCGACACCCCCTGCGCGGCACACATCAACGGCGCCGCACCCGGCGCACCGTCCACCCGCACGAGATCGCCCGAGCCCCCGAAGGCCTCACCCCACGGGATCACTCCGGCCGCACGTGAGAAGCGTGCGCCCAGCGACCGCGCCGCCCGTCCGGCCGCCGCCTCCAGCGGGGCCGCACCGCCCGGGACCACGCGTCGGGAGAGTGCGAGCGGGTACCAGAACACCAGTCCGCGCGCGGCCGTGTCCGCCTCGGCCCACACCGCGAGCCCGTCGCTGGCCGTTCGGGCGGCGTCCGTGTACGTCGACTCGCGTCGCTCCAGCGCCCGCAGCCACAACAGCCCCGCCCAGAGCCCGCCGGTCCACGACCCGCGCCGACTTGTGACCCACGCGTCGTCGGGGCGTCGGAACAGGGGATACCGGCCCGCGAGCCCCGGATGCAGCTCGTCGACGCCGTCGAGGAGGGCATCGAGGATCCGCCTGGCGGTCCTGGACGTCACGGCGTCGTCAGCGGTCACGCCCGCTCCTCCCCACGCAGCCACGGGGTCGCCGTCGCGCCCGCCGCCAGCAGCGCGAGCGCGGGCCATCCCCACGCGTACGTGTATCCGGCGGTCTCGGCGAGCGCGCCCAGCACCCCCGGCCCCACCGCGAATCCGGCGAAGAACCCCGCGGACACCAGCGCGGTCGCCCGCCCGGCCCGAGGCCCCGGCACGGCGCTCATCACCGCGATCATCGACACCGCGTTCGCCGCCACCGCCAACCCCCCGACCGCGACCGCCGCCGGGTACACCAGCTCCGGAACCCACGAGGCCGCCGCCAGCAGCGCGGGACCCAGGACGGCTCCGCCCGCCAGCGGCGCCAGCAGCCCGAACGCTCCCCGCCGCCCGGCCCTCGCCGCCCACAGCACCCGCCCCAGGACCCCGGCGACGCCCAGGACCGCCACCACCAGACCCGCCGCCACCGGGGCCAACCCCAGCTCGTCGGCGGCGAACAGCCCCACGTGCGCGTTCATCGACGACACTCCCGCACCCAGGAAGAGCGAGAACACCGCCAACCGGGCCACCAGCCCGCGCGGCGGCGGCTCGGCGTCCGCGCCGCGCACACCGCCGACCGGCGCGTCGGGCGCGAGCGCGAGCAGAGCCCACACCGCGAGCAGCAGCGCGACCGCGGCGGCCAGCGCGACCGCCTCCCGCCACCCCGACCACGCCGCGACCAGTGACAGGGGCACCCCCGCCACCAGCGCGCCCAACTGCACCCCGGACTGCTTCCACCCGGTCACGCCGCCCCGCCGCTCGGCGGGCACCGACCGCAGGACCGCCTTGTTGGTCACCGGGTTGGCGAACGCCTGCGGCAGCCCGGACAGCGCCAGAGCCAGACACAGCGTGACCAGCTCCTGGGACACCGAGAGCAACCCCAGCCCGGCCGCCGCCAGGACCAGCAGCCCGACCGTGCACCGCCGCGGCCCCCATCGGTCGGTCAGCCGACCGGCCAACGGGGACAGCGCGGCGGCCACGGCGAACCCCGCCCCGACCGCGATCCCGAGCTCCGCGGGTCCCGCGCCCAGGTCGGGCCGGAGCCTCGGCGCCAGCGCCGCGACGGTGAACAGCGGCAGCATCGACCACGCCATGACCAGGGTCAGCAGGACGGTCATGCCGCCCACGCGCTCACGCGTCGTCGTGTCCACCGGACGGCCGCGGTTCATGGGGACTCCGATACGGTCAGGGGGTATTCGCGGTCCCGGTCAGTGTCTCATCCGTCGCACGCGGCCGCTCCACCGCGCCCTCGGCCGAGGCGTCCGGCGCCTCGCCCGGCGCACGCCCGGACCTGCGCGCGCGCCATCCCAGGGCGACGTCCACGGCCAGGAACACCAGCAGCGACACACCGACCAGCGGCGCCGCCCAGCCGACGGCCAGCAGCACGAGCACGACCGCCGCCCTGAGCGGAAGCGGCAGGGCGCGGAACGCGCCGCGCGGGTAGGGGCGGCCGACGCCCAGAGTCCGCGACCGCGTGGGCCGCCGCTGCCACCACATCCGGTAGCCCCACAGGACCACGGCCAGCAGCCCCAGGGCCAGCGCGGTCAGCACGACCTGGTTGACCACCCCGAACAGCAGTCCCATGTGGGCGTCGATCCCCCACCGGGTGAACTTGGCCATCAGCGGGTAGTCGGCGAACCGCACCACGTCGGTGACCTCGGCCGTGTCCGGCGCGATCGCCGCGCTGTCCGCCCGCGTCGGCCAGAGCCGGTCGAGCTGGCTCACCACGTAGGGCGAGGCGGGCGTCTCCGGGTAGGCGACCTCGACCGGGCCGTCCAGACCGGCGTCCCGTGCGCTGGCCAGCACGGCGTCCACGCCCACGTCCACACCGGGCGAGGCGGGCGGGGTCTCGGCGGACACCGCCGGGGTCGTCCAGGACATCCGCTCCCGCAGGTCGGCGATGTTCCCGCCCGCGTACTGCGACCACGTCATCCCGGTCGCCGACAGGAACAGCAGGCCGACCGTGATCCACAGGCCGGTGGCGCCGTGCAGAGAGACCGACCGCGCCCGCCCCGGGGACGCCGAGCCCGGCGTCAACGCACGCCGCACCCCGGCCCGCGACCTCCGCACGCGGGCGGTCCAGAGCGCGACGCCGCCCAGCGCGACCACCCACAGCCAGCTCGCCGCGAGCTCGCTGTACAGGCGTCCGACGTCGCCCAGGTGCAGGTTCCGGTGGAACACCTCGATCCACGTGCGCACGGGCAGCGCGCCGCTCGTGCCGTACGACTCGGTCACCCCGAGCACGTCGCCGTCGTGGGGGTCGACGAACACCGCGGCCCGCTGCCCCGGCTCCAACCCCGGCACGTTGAACAGCACCCGGGTGGCGTCCTCCTCGGTCGTGGGCGGACGCACCGCGTCGAGTTCGGCGTCCGGCACCTCCTCCCGAGCCACCCGTACCTGTTCGTGCAGCGGCAGGGTCTCGCCGGCGGGTTCGACGCGCAGCAGGTCGGCGTGGACCGCGTCCTCGATCTGCGGCGTCCACACGTACAGCAGCCCGGTGACCGCCGCGACCAGGATGAACGGGGCGACGAACACCCCGGCGTAGAAGTGCAGCCGCAGTACCAGCGGCCGGAGCGCCGTCCACGCCCCCGGCCGCGTCCGGCCCGCCGCTCCCTCGGGGGGTGTGTCTCTGTCGTGTGCCATGGAGGCGCTCTCCTCGTCGTCGGCGCGTCGCGCCGGTGGTGGTGCCGTTCTCCCTGTTCAGGTCGTTCGCGAAGGCTGTCCGGTTCCCGCGCCGAAGTGTTTGGCTCCGGGTGCGAGCGCTGCGGCGCCCGGGCCGAGGAAGCACAGCGCCGCGCACGCGACCAGCACCGCCTCGGTGCCGAACGCCTGCGTCGCGGGGGCGATCAGCGCCAGTCCGACCGGCGCCAGGCCGTAGGAGAACAGGAAGTCGAGCGAGGAGACCCGGGCGAGCTTGTCCGGCGCGACCTCCCGTTGCGCGGCGGTGAACCACGGCACGTTGAACAGCTCGATGCCGATGCCCGCCAGGGCGTAGGCCGCGGCCACCGTCCACGGGCTCACCGGGAACAGCAGGCTCAGCGGCGCGAATCCGTACAGTGCCAGACCCGCCAGCGCCGCCCAGCCCCGGGCGGCCGGCCGCCAGCGCCCGATGAGCACCGCCCCGACCAGGGCGCCGCCCGTGTAGGCGGTCATCGCGCCCGCCAGCACCGCCTCGGTGCCGAACGTGTCGCGGCTGACCACCGGCAGGAGGACGTTGGTCGCGGAGTACCCGGCGGCGATCACGGCGGTCAGCGCGCCCAGCCCGGCGAGGAACCAGGTGTGCCGCCGGGCCTCGCGCAGTCCCTCGGCGAAGTCGGCGACCGGCGACCACCGCCGCTCCGACCCCGTCGCGACCGGTGGGACGTCCGTCCCCCTGGGCGGTGTCAGCGCCGCGACCGCCCACGTCGCGGCCGTGACCAGTAGCAGGGCGCTCGTCCCCAGGAACGTCGACAGCAGAGCCGTCAGCGCGGGGGCGACCAGCGTCGTCACGCGGACGGAGATGGTGAGCGCCGCGTTGGCCCGCTGGCGCCGGGGTTCGTCGACCACCTCGGCGGTCAGTGCCTGGAACGCGGGTCGGCACGCGCCCTGACCGGCGCCGACGAACGCGGCCGCGGCCGCCGCGAGCACGATCGCCGACGTGCTCACGCCCACGGCGACCACCGGTGTGGCCACCGCGGCCGTGAGCCCCGCCCACAGCACCACCGACCTGCGCGAGAAACGGTCGGCGATCAGTCCGCCGAGGGGGAGGGCGACGAGGAACCCGGCGGTACGGGTGGCCAGGGTCAGGCCGAGCCCCACGGCGGTGAGCGATCCGTCCAGCACGGCCAGGCCGAGGACGAACGGCATCGCCCACGTGGCCAGGCCGGAGGCGGTGCTGCCCGTCCACAGCCTGAGGAAGGCCGGGTCCAGCAGCACGGACGTGCGCGGTGGGGCGGGGGTGTCGGTCTCGGTCTCCTGGAGGTGGGTCACGGGCGCTCGACGTCCTTTCCGTGGGCGGTCAGTGAGGGAGGAGCCGGTGCGGCCCCACCGGGACGGCCGCGCCGGGCGGACGGCCCCGCGCCGTGCGCCGGACCGGACCCCGAGCGGAGCCGGAACCGTGCGCCGCTCCCGGGGCGGTGTGCCTCCGCGGCGGTTCGGTCGACGGGGCTCCGAACGGTGTTCCCTGACACCCTCTAATGACAACGGTTATCGTTTTCACTAAGATAGCGCACGGCCTTGGCCACCCGGACGTCCCGTCCCCGCTCACGTCCCGCCGTCGCACCCGCCCCATCACCCGCTCCATGGAAGGACTCCCGTGGACCGCTCCCTCGTGGACGAGCTGCCTCCGCCCCTGCCCGCCGAGCAGATCCTCGCGGTCAACCCGCCGCGGAACGACCTGCACACCACCCGCTCCTACACCTGGAACGGCTGGGACTTCGACGTCCCGCCCGGCGTGTTCCTGCCCGGCGGGACCAGCCGGATGATCCACCAGCGCATCCTCGACGACGACATCGACGTGCGGGGGCGGCGCTACGCGGCGATGGGCGTCGGCCTGGGCGTGGAGGCCGTCGCCGCGGGGGCGCGCGGGGCCGCCGAGGTACACGCGATCGACGTGCACGCCCCCAGCGTCGAGGCCGCCGTCCGCAACTTCGACCGCCTCCTGGGCGGGGACGCCGCGCCGGAGGAGCCCGATCGTCGCACCCCCACCCGGCTCGTCCCCTGGGTCAGTGACGTGTTCGCGGGCCTGCCCGACCACACCCGTCTCGACGTGGTCACCTTCAACCCTCCCGCCGTCAGCCAGTCCACCAGCACCGACCCCGACGTCGTGCGCAACGTGTGCGTCGGCGCGCCGATCACCGCAGCGTTCTTCACCCAACTCCGCGAGCGCCCCCTGCTCGCCCCCGGCGCCGACGTCTACCTCATCGTCTCCAACACCGCCGACCTGCGCCGCATCGCCGCCCACGCCGAGGACTCCGGCTTCACGGGCGCGGTCCACCACCGCCACGACTGGGGGGACGGCGTCCTGACCTACCTCTTCCGATTCCAGAAGGCCGCATGACCGTGACCCTCGACGACCTCTTCCGCGACGCCCTCGACCAGGTCGGCGACACCGTGGCCACCAGCGTGTTCTGGCTGCACCACGGAACCCGGCTGGCCGGGAGCGGCACCACCTACCTCAACCAGTACGTCGCCGTCCGCGTCGGCGGGGCCTTCGGGGCCTGCGCGTTCGAGGACGGGCAGATCGCGCCGGACCTGTGCCGCGAGGCCTCCGGCGCGCGCCTGGCCGAACTGCTGGCCGACGGCCCGCTCCCCCTGCGGATCGCCGCCCTCGACGCCTACCTCGGGCACTCCTCCCCGCACCGCGACGACCCCCGCGCCGAGCCGGTCACCCTGCCCGCGGGGACTCCCGAACAGCGCGCCGCCGCCCGCGACGCCGCCGTCGCCGGGCTCGCCCCCGTCGCCGAGGGCGCGAAGATCGCGCTGATCGGCGTGGTCAACCCCCTCGTCGCCGCGATTCGCGAGCGCGGCGGCGAGTGCCTGCCCTGCGACCTCAACCTGCGCACCACGCGGTGGGGCGACCCGGTCGCGGAGTCGATGGCGGAGGTGGTCGACGCCGCCGACGCGGTCGTGGCCACCGGCATGACCCTCGGCAACGGCACCTTCGACGAACTCCTCGAACGCTGCCGAAAGCGCGGCATCCCGCTGTACGTCTATGCCCAGAGCGCGAGCGCCGTCGCCCGCGCCTTCCTCGGGCACGGCGTCGCCGGGGTCTCCGCCGAGCCCTTCCCCTTCTCCCAGTTCAGCGCCGACGCCACCACGCTCTACCGCTACCGGGCCACGGGCTCCGGGCAGGCCTGAGGCCGACGCGGTACCGCACCGGATCGCCCCCGGCCCCCGAACAGGGCGGGCGCGCCCCCCGTCCCTCCAGCGCGCCCCCCCCCCCCCCCCCCCCCCAAGGGGGCCGCGCGGGGGGGGGCCCCTGTGCGGCCCGGTCGGGCGGCCCGACCACAAAGACCACGGCGGCGGGCGCCGCTGGCGGCGGG